>DASVWN010000140.1:0-3603 GCA_036393195.1 Gemmatimonadaceae bacterium
CAGCGCATCGAGATCCTGCCGCATTGCCTCGAACGCCTGGTACATGAAGACGTTCGCCTCGTGCTCGGCGCCCTGCTGAAAGTCGCTCATGGCCGAACCGCCGAGCCGGCCGAGCCAGCGCATGATGCTGCTCTCTTCGAGAACGAAGCGATACTCGCTGGAGAGTGACGTCTCGTGGCCGGGCGCGTCGTGCACCCCTTCCTCGAGCATGATACCGCTCTCCTGGAAGGGCCGCTTGAGCGGCGTGCGCAGCATGGGTTCGACGAGCGGCGGCAACTGCCAGTCCGGTTCGTGCGTGAACGTCGCGATGAACCCCTTGTCGTGCGGCGCACCAATGAATCGGACGTCCGCTACGGCGTTGCTCGCACCCACGCGAAAGATCCACGCCCTGGTGGAGAAATCCACGCGCACGTGGATCTGATCAGGAATGCGTGCGACGGCGCCGGTGAGCGGCGCGAGCGAGCCATCGTGCACCGCGAAGTCGAGCGTGATGCGCGCGTCCTGTTTCGTGACGTGCCACCACTGGCGTCCCGCGTCATCGTACGCGGCCAGCACTACGTCGGTGGGCCGCGAGTACTTGTCCAGATACGTCGCGAAGTGACTGAAGGCCGGCGAGAGCGAATCCGGGTGTGAGCGAACGACGAGGTGCACGTCCGTGCCGCCGGACGCCGCGCGCGCGAGCTGGATCGTGTCCATCGTGTAGAGCGGCGAGAGCGCCGTGGTGGTGCGGGGCAGCTCCGTGCGGTACGCCGCGCGGAAGGACGAATCGTTCGCGTGTTCGATGGCTGTGAAGAGCGCGGTGAGCGCGTTGGCGAAATCGGCGGACGTCACCGAGCCAATGGCCAGGTCGTCGTGCGCGAGCCATTCGTACTCGGAGCTGCTGAGCTTCGTGAGGTGACGGTCGCGGCGATAGTCGCCGGGCCTGGCGAGCGTGGGCGCCGCGGTGACGAGCGAGAGGTGGTACTGGCCGGGCGCCCCACTTCCCGCGATCTCGAGGGAGCGCGAATCATCGTCGGCGGAAGACCACGCGGTGGTGTCGTTGAACACGCGTGACGGAACGAGCGCGGCCCTGGCGAATTTCGGGCGAATCGCGGCCAGGCGTGCGTCGCGCTGGACCGGTCCGAAGTAGGCCGCGAGCGCGGTGAGGACCTGGGCGGCGTTGGTGCGCGCGGCGGCTGGTGAGCTGCCCAGCGCAACGGTGGCGTCGTGGCAACCGGCGAGCGACGCGAGCAGCAGCAGCGCGACCGGCAGCGCGGGCAGCGCGAGTGGCAGGAGCACGTTGCAACCGCGCGAGAAACGGGGCACGATCGCAATCTTGGAACGCGCACGCGCAGAGGGAAGTGCGGGGTTGAGAAGTGCCGAATGGGCCCGTACATTTCGTGCTCGCCGCGCGAGCGGCCACAACCGAAGAATGCCCCTTGGTGTAACTGGCAACACGCCTGACTCTGGATCAGGAGAGTCCTGGTTCGAGCCCAGGAGGGGCAACTGAGAGCCCGGCTTCACGTTAGGTGATGCCGGGCTCTTGCCTTCTTCCGTCGGCGATAGCGAAGGCTAGCGCGACAACGAGTACACGTATGCGGCCACAGCACACACCTGCAGCGAATCGAGTTGGGCGCCGCCCATGGCAGGCATGGCGGACGGGAATTGCTTAGGGTGGGGTACGCCCCGATGTACCAGGCTGGCGATGGCGCCGTACGAGCCGTCGATATTCAGCCAAGTCGAATCCGTGAGGTCCGGGGCAACTGGTGTCCCCTTCGCATTGCCGCCGTGGCAGGCATAACAGTTCCCCTGGCCCGTGAAGATTTCGCGCCCTTCATCGACCAGCATCTCTGAGGCATTCGGGCAGCCAGCGGCGCTGCCGGCCGCAGCACGAGCATGCGGTGCCGCTGCCGTATCTTCGCGCCCGCGCATCACGCCGCCTGCTCTCATCATGCCACCTCCACCCATCATGCCGCCCGGCTGCGGGGTCTGCTGCGCCGTAGCGCCTTCCGGGCGGGCATCCTGTCGCTCGCTGGTGCAAGCGCCAAATGTCAGCATCAGGGTCAGGCTGCTGATCACACCGATCCAGTCGCTTCCTTTCATGCCGGGCCCATACGTGGATTGAGAAACGCGAACTCCATCCCGTAGTCCCCATTGCTTCCCTGCCACCCTGACTCCCATCTCGTTCCCGCCACCCATCATGCGGCCGCCCACGGGCAGCAGGTAGGTGGTCTGCGCCTGCAGGGGCACTATGGGTGAGCCATGGAGCGCGGTCGCCGCGCCGCCGAACGCTGCCTTGTGTCCGGGACCGGGTGAACCTTAGCGCGAGTCCCGCAGGGTGTAAGTCAGGCAGCCCTCCATGCTGTGTGGGAGAAACTCCGGTGCCGAGTCGTAGCCAAGAGGCCGGTGGCGCATCTAGAGCTGGCTCGCGTCGGGTGGCGTCTTTCCTGACAGCATGTGGGGCATCTTCCGACTGCGCGAGGCCCATAGGTTCTTACACTTGCTCCGTGATTCTCGAGGGCGCTTGCCCAGACACGCTGCCTGCGCGCGCGCTCGCCTCAAGACGCAGCCAGAGTCGCGATCTGGCGTGGTCGCGAGCGGGGAAGAGAGATGATGATGATGATGGTCGTAGCTGCCCAGAGCCGATGGTGGTGTCCTATGTGCGGCGGATATCGCACGGGAGGGTGGGGCATGATCTTTGTCGGGTTGTTCTGGCTGGTTGTGATCGTTGCAGTTGCCTGGCTCATTGCTCGTGCAGCTGGGAGTCGCGGTGGTGGCATCATGCCGGGCGGGAAGGACAACGCCGAAGCGATCCTGAGAGAGCGCTACGCGCGCGGCGAGATCGACGAGGCGACGTATCGGCGCATGCTGGAAGAGTTACGCCGGTCGTAGCATTCGCCCGAGTTGCATGAGAGAGCGCGGCCAACGCTCGGCGCGCGCACAGCCCACGCGGCGGCTGTGGGACGCGTGGAGGGCGCGGCGGCCGGACTCGCGGCGCTCGACGCGATCACGGACGACGCCGTGCAGCGGTTTCAGCCGGCGTGGGCGGTGCGCGCTCACCTGCTGGCCGAGGTGGGGCGCAAGGTGGACGAAGTGCAGGCCTACGAGCGCGCCATTTCGCTCACGACGGATGTGCGAGCGCGGCGTTATCTGGAGAGCCGCCTCGCGGTTCATGCCCGCGTGTAGCGGCGGCATGCGTTCGAGCACTCGCTCGCCGAGGTAACGGGATGCCATCCATCACCATGCGGGTGAAGGTGAAGCCGGGCGCGAAGCGCTCGTCGCTGGAGCAGGAGCAGGACGGCTCGTGGGTCGCGCGCGTGAAGTCTCCGCCGGTGGACGGAAGAGCCAACGAGGAGCTCGTCACGCTCATTGCGCGACAGTTCGGCTGTCGCCGAAGCGCCGTGCGCATTCGAGCCGGCGCGTCGGGCCGCATGAAGCTGGTATCCGTGGACACCGGCTGAGCCGGTGCGTCGTGATCGTCACCGTCTCTCACTTCCCCCGCTTCACCGTCCAGTCAATCGCCTTCCCGTCCTTCGAGCGTTCATGGTAATGAATCGCGACCGGTGTCTGCCCCGATGTCACCGCGAACTCGATCCAGCCGCGGGCGCACTGCCCGGACTTCAG
>DASVWN010000141.1:0-33563 GCA_036393195.1 Gemmatimonadaceae bacterium
CATGTCCGCCTCGTTTCACGAATTCGATGTGCAACTCAGGATTGCTGCGCGCGATGCAGGAAACTTCATCCAGCACGTCAACCGGCAGGAACGGATCGTCGCGCGCACTGAGCAGTAGCGTGGGAGTGCGGATGCCGGCGATGAATCGGATCGCGCTGCACTGCCCATAATAATCGGCCGCATCGCGGAAGCCATGCAGCGGCGCCGTCACGCCGTCATCGAAATCATGGAGGGAGCGGGCGCGAGCGATGGCATTCCGGAGCATGGCATCCGGAAAACGCCGCTCCTTGGCGCGCGCTTTCGCCCGCAGCGAGCGCAGAAAATGGGCCTGGTACATACGCGAGAATCCGTGTCCTACTCGGCGGGCACTGCGCGCGAGGTCGTACGGAACCGAGATAGCCGCGGCCGCCTTCACCTGCGACGGAATCGTCCGCCCATGCTCGCCCAGCCACTTGAGCAGGACATTGCCGCCCAATGACACGCCAGCGAGTACGATCGGCCGGTTCGGCTGCGCACGGATCAGCGCTTGCACGACGAAGTCCAGATCGCGCGTGTCGCCCGAGTGATAGCACTGCGGCAGGCGATTCAGCTCGACACCGCACGAACGAAAGATCAGGACATCTGCTGCCCAGCCCCGGCGTGCGGCCTCGTGCAACAACCCGCGCGCGTAATGCGAACGCGGCGATCCTTCGAGTCCGTGCAGCACAATCAATCGTGGGCGATCATCCGGTGCGTCCAGTCGCTCGAGTTCGAGGAAGTCACCGTCAGGCGTCTCCCATCGTTCGCGGCGCGTGAGAGCGTCACAGGGCCGCCGCACCACTTTGCCCCAGAGGGTACGCGCATGCGCGCCCGGAATCCACCACGCGGCGCGATACCGATGCGCGACGGGCGACGCGGGCGTCACAGGCATCGCGGGCGCCGCAATGCCGCTCGAGTGGTGATCCGATAGATTTGGGGCACCTCAGAATTTCATCCCGATCGACGTACACATGGAAGTCCAGATTTTCGGCACGCGAAAGAGCCCGGAGACGCGCAAGGCGCTCCGCTTCTTCGCCGAACGCCGCACGAAAACGCATTTCGTGGACCTCAATGAACGAGCCGCGTCGCGTGGTGAGCTCACGCGCTTTGCGCAGCGATTCGGCGTGGCCGCGCTCGTTGACACCGGGTCCCGGCGCTATGCCGACCTTGGGCTCCATTCTGCCGGGGGGCGCTCAGACGAATGGTGGCTCGAACGCCTCGTGGCTGAACCACTGCTGCTCAGAATCCCTCTCGTACGCCAGCAGAACCGGCTGAGCATTGGTGGCGCGCAAGCCGAATGGGAATCCTGGCTGGCGAGCGCGTGACGACGGCGCATTCAGGCTCATCGGCGCGGGTCCGGTCGTGACACAGATCTCCGTTTCGGGTGTCGCCGTGGAATTCGGCGCGACGAGGCTCTTTCGCGACATCACGTTCACCGTCGCCGCAGGTGAGCGCTGGGGCATCATCGGCCGGAACGGCAGCGGCAAGACCACGCTCTTCCATCTGATCACGGGCGAGATGTTGCCGACGACGGGCGTGATCGCGCGACAGCCGGGGCTGCGCACGGTGCTGCTCGAGCAGTCTCGCGATTTCGCCGGTGCGGCGACGGTCTGGGAAGCGGCCGCAGGCCAGTTCGCGGAGTTGCTCGAGCTGGAGGAATCACTCAGCGCCCAGGCGGTACGACTCGGCCAGTTGAGCGAGCGTGCCACGGAGCAGGATCTGAATCGCTATGCGCGGGACCTCGAACGCTTCGAGCGGGAGGGTGGCTACACGTTCGCGCCGCGCGTGGATGCCGTGCTTCACGGGCTCGGCTTCGATCCGGTCGAGAGTCGTACGCGTCCACTCGAGCAGTTGAGCGGTGGCGAGCGCGGGCGTGTGGGGCTCGCTCGTCAACTCGTGGCGCCCGCCGATGTGCTGCTGCTTGACGAACCCACGAACCATCTGGACCTGGAGACAACGGCGTGGCTGGAGCAGTACTTGCGCGACTGTGGCGAGACAGTCCTTGTGGTGAGCCACGATCGTGCCTTTCTGGAGAACGTAGTGGATCATGTACTGCATTTCGAGGCTGCGACGGCGACGCCGTACACCGGGACCTACTCCGCCTTCGTGCAACAGCATGCGGAACGGCAGTTGGCCCAGCAGCGCAGCTTCGAACAGCAGCGGAAGACCATTGCGCGCGAGGAAGACTACATTCGCCGGAACATCGCAGGGCAGAACAGCCGCCAGGCGAAGGGCCGCCGCAAGCGACTGGAACGGCTGCCGCGTCTGAGTGCGCTGCCGACTGAGGACGACGCGATGGCGCTGCGCCTCGAAGCCGGTGAACGCGGTGGCAACCAGGTGGTTGTGGCGGACGGCGTGCGACTTGGCGTGGACAGCCGCTTGCTCATCACCGACTTCACCGCAACGGTGCAGCGGGGCGACGTCGTGGGTTTCATTGGCCCGAACGGCTCGGGCAAATCCACGCTGCTGCGCGCGCTCATGGGTGAACGGGAGCTGGCGGCCGGTACGCTGCGCGCGGGCGGGTCGGTCGTACCGGCGTACTATGAGCAGGATTTGTCGCAGGTCCCCATGGACCGGTCGCTCTACGACATTATCGGCGACCTGCGCCCCATGTGGGGACGCGGCGCGATCCTGGGCCATCTCGCGCGCTTCGGCTTCACGGACGATGCCGTGCAGCGGAATGCGGCGACACTCTCCGGTGGAGAGCGCGCGCGCGTGGCGCTCGCCATGATCATGCTGGCGCGAGCCAATCTGCTGCTGCTTGATGAGCCCACGAATCATCTCGATGTGGAGAGTATCGAAGCGCTGGAGGACGCGCTGGAACGCTATGATGGAACCACGATTCTCGTGAGTCACGACCGCGCGTTGCTGCGGGCGCTGACCACACGCGTATGGGTGCTGCACGACGGCCGGATCACGGATTTCGCCGGAAGCTTTGCGGGCTGGGAGGTCGCCAGCGCGGAACGCGCGCACGCGGCGACGGTGGCCGCCGCGGCGGAAGAAGAGCGGCGCCGCGTGCAGGAGCGTCGCACGACCCGGGCGGGGCGCCGCACGCAGCGGCCGGATCACGCCAGCGCCCGGGCACGACAGCAGGCACTGGAGGAAGCGGAGGCGGGAGTCGAGCGGCTCGACGTGCGCGTGGCGTCTCTCACGAAAGCACTCGAAGATCCCGATCTGTACACGACGCCTGACGGCGTGACGCGCGCGCTCGCGCTTGGCGCCGAGCTCGACACGGCGCGGCGGGAGCTGGATGCGGCGTTCGCGTTGTGGGAAGGAATGACAACAACGGAATGAGGATCCGCCTGGAAAATGCGTACCGGGCGATGCAAAACATGCAGCAGCCGTTGCCCACACCCGCCAGTCAGGCGAATTCGCCGATGAACCCGATCTCCGGTTCGAGCTGATAGCCGAACTTCTCCCTGACGGCGCGCTGCGCAATGGCGATGAGCTCGCGCACGTCCTTCGCTGTCGCGTGACCGAGGTTCACCATGATGTTCGCGTGGATCCAGGAGATCTGCGCATCCCCGTGGCGGAAGCCCTTGAGTCCGCACTGGTCCACGAGCCGGCCCGCGCCCACACCCTCGATCTTCTTGAAGATCGAGCCCGCGCTGGGGTGCCACTCGAGCCAGGGATGGCGTGAGCCGCGCCAGCTCAGATTCTCCTGCATGATCCGGTGCATGATGGTGGGGTCACCGCGCTGGAGCTGGAATGTCGCGGCGAGCACGACATCGGCGCGGTGATGAAAGACGCTGTCGTCATAGCCGAAGTGCACGTAATCGGCATGCACCGTGCGCCGCTCCCCTTGCTCGGTCAGGATGTCGCACGACTCGAACACCTCCGCGATGAACATCGTGCGTTCCCGCTCGGGCGCGGGTGAGAGAAAGTGCAGATTCTGCCAGACGGCGCCGCCCACCGTGCTCGGGATTCCCACGAAGTGTTCCAGGCCGGACCAGCCGCGATTGACCGCATCCGGAATGAGGTCGCGCATGATGACGCCGCTCTCGGCGCGAACGCGACCGGTCTCGTGCCACGCGACGTGTGACGACACGTTGTGAATGACGAGGCCGCGAAAACCACGATCTCCGACGAGAATGTTCGCGCCGAGTCCCAGCACGAACCACGGAATGCCCATCGTACGCGCAGCTGTGACGGCATTCGCCAGATCGTCACCCGACTCGGGTTCGTAGAAGAGATCTGCAGGGCCGCCGATGCGAAACGTGGTGTATGGCGCGAGTGGAATCGACGTGCGCAGGCGTGCCGGATCAAGCGTTGCACGGAGCGACTCGACGGCGGAACCGGAGCGCAGCGAAGTCACGTCGCGCCCGCGCTCAGCTCTTCCCGGCCGGGACGGCCGGCATGGGCGCGGCCGGCGTCGCGCGTCCCGCGAGCACGCGCTGCACATCCGCCAACGATCCACCCGCCGCGCGCAGTGCCACGAGCGCGTGATACACGAGGTCGGCCACCTCCTCCGTGGCGCGACGCAGATCGTTATCGGCACATGCGGCCACGAGCTCGGCGGCTTCCTCGCCCAGCTTCTTGAGGCGCAGGTTGCGATCTTCGAGCAGGCGTCGCGTGTAGCTCGGATCATCAGCGCCCGCCGGCGCCGGCCTCGTGTGTTCGACGGCATCCGCGGCGCGGCCCGCGATCGTAGCATCGAGCGCGAAGAGCGCATCGCCGGCATCCGGCCCCACGAAGCAGGACATCGATCCAGTATGACATGCGGGCCCCGCGGGAATCACGCGCGCCAGTAGCGTATCGCCGTCGCAGTCGCACGCCAATGAGACCACACGCTGCGTGTTGCCGCTGGTGGCGCCCTTGTGCCAGGGGCCGCGCTCCCGGGAGAAGTAGTGCATCTCTCCGCTCGCCAGGGTGCGCTCCACGGCGCGACGGTCCGCGTGTGCCACCATGAGCACCTGACCGTTCGACGCGTCCTGCGTGACAACGGTGATCAACCCCTCGCCCTTTGTGAAATCCAGCTGCGACAGGTCAAACATGCCGCTCCTCCGAACGTTCATGGTCCAGGGAATTCAAGATATCGCGTATCTCTTCAGCGAGGGCGCGATTACTCGCAATGGCACTGCCGCCGGACCCGGTCCGCGTCCCGTACCAGTCCGTGAACACGCCACCTGCTTCCTCGATGATCGGAAGAAAGGGCGTGGCGTCCCAGACACCGAGGACGCCGTCCACCATGACCTCCGCGCGTCCCGTGGCCACCAGCAGATATCCGTAACAGTCGCCCCATGAGCGACTGATCGCGGCCAGGCCGGCGAGCTGCCGCCACGCCGTGCGTTGTGAGGCGCTGCGGGGGAACTGCTCGTCGGTCGTCACTACCGTCGCCTGCGCGATGGACGATACCGCGGATACGGAGCAACGCGCACCGTTCCACCAGCACCCCTCTCCGGGTGCCGCGACCAGCATTTCGGCCACCGCCGGATAGAAAGCCGCCGCGGCGAGCACCGTGTCACCCTCCGTGACACAGACCAGCGATCCCCAGAGGGGTACGCCGCGGACGAAGGTCTTCGTGCCATCGACCGGATCGATCAGCCAGCGCCGCGCGGCTCCGGCGCGCGTGAGCCCGAACTCTTCGCCCAGGATGCCATCAGCCGGGAAGCGCGCCTCGATCCAGCGACGCGCAACCTCTTCCGCGGTCCGGTCCGCAATGGTGACGGGCGAACCGTCCGCCTTGGCGTCCACGGCGATCCCCGGCCGAAAGTGACCCAGCGCCGTCGTGCCGGCCAGTCGCGCGACGTCCTCCACCGCGTCGAGCAGCGATGGCATCAGGCCACCCGGCGAATTGCGACGCCGCTCGACGCCAGGTAATGCTTGATGGCGCGTACCGTCGTCGTCCCATCGTGCACCATGCCCGCCACCAGCGCGGCGTCCGCCTCGCCGTCGTCCAGGACGGCCCGGACGTCGCTCGCCGAGCCCGCGCCACCCGATGCGATCACGGGAACGTCCACCGCGCGCGCCACGGCGCGCGTGAGCTCAACATCATAGCCGCTGCGCGCGCCATCGCGGTCGATGCTCGTGAGCAGGATCTCCCCCGCCCCGTGCGCCACGCACTGTCCGGCCCACTCCACCGCATCGAGCGTGGTGCAGGTCGATCCGCCGTACGTGCAGACGCGCCAGCTCCCGCCCGCACGTTGCGCATCGATACTCGCCACGACACACTGCGCGCCAAACTGATCCGCACACTCCGAGAGCAGCGCCGGACGCTCCACGGCGGCGGTGTTGAGACTCACCTTGTCCGCGCCCGCGCGGAGTGCTCGCGCGACATCCGCCGCCGAGCGCATGCCACCGCCAATCGTGAGCGGGATGAACAGCCGTTCGGCCGTGCGTCGCGCGACGTCCAGCAACGTGCCGCGCCCCTCGGCGCTGGCCGAGATGTCGAGAAAGACCATCTCGTCGGCGCCATCCGCCTCGTACCGCGAGGCCAACTCGACGGGATCACCCATGTCGCGCAGCGCCGTGAAGCGGACTCCCTTCACCACGCGACCGTCGCGAACGTCGAGACAGACAATGACACGGCGCGCCAGCATCAACGCACCTCCAGGCGCACCGGCCCCTTGGTGCTGAACACGGCCTCGCCCTCGCGGAGCGCATCGCGGAGCGCGAGCCCCAGCGCCTTGAAACCTGCTTCGACGACATGGTGCCGGTCGCGGCCGCGCAGCACCCGCAGGTGCATGGTGGCGACCGCGTGATCGGCGAATGAACGCATCCAGTGATCATAGAGCGAACTGGGAAGCGGGCCGCAATAGTACGGCCGGCCCCCCAGGTCGAGCGCGACGTCCACGAGCGCGTCATCCATGGGAATGACGGCGTGGCCGTAGCGAGCGGCGTGCGCGGGCACCGTCGCGCGCAACGCCTCGCCCGTCGCGATCGCGACGTCTTCGACGAGATGATGACGGAGATCGCCGCGCGCTTCCACCGAAAGATCGAGGCCCGCATAGCGGGCGAGCGTTGCCAGCATGTGGTCGAGAAACGCTTCGCCGGTGGCAACCGCGACTGCCCCGCTTCCGGGCTGCAGCTCGATGCGCACACTGGTTTCCCGGGTCTCCCGTACGACGACGGTCATTCGCGGCGCTCCCTGGTCATTCGGCAAACTCCTCGGCGACTGTACGTCCATCCAGCGCACCCGTGTAGAGGGCCATGCCCACGACCGCGCCCGCGACGCCGCGATCGGCGAGCTCGCGCAGCCCGTAGAGTGAGGCAATTCCGCCCGACGCAATCACCGGATGCGCTGAGAGCTCAGCCACCTCCTCCATGAGAAAGAGATCCGCGCCGGCGAGCCGTCCTTCGCGATGCACTGCGGTCACGAGGACGCCGGCCAGATCATGGTCGTTGAGCGACTCGATGATGCTGGCGATGTCCCACGCCATGGTGCGCGACCACCCGTGCGTCGCAAGTCGGCGCCCGCGGACATCGGCGGCCACAATGATGCGCCCCGGAAATATGGATGCAACTTCATCCAGCCAGCCCGGATCCTCGATGGCCCGCGTTCCCACCACGACGCGTTCGGCGCCGGCCATGACGAGCCGGTCCACGTGCGCGATGTCACGCACGCCACCGCCCACCTGAATGCCGGCGTCCACTTCACGCAGGATGTCGAGCACCAGGTCGGCATTGTCGCCGCGCTCGGTGGCGGCATCCAGATCCACAAGATGCAGGCGACGAAATCCCAGTCGTGCCCAGCCGCGCGCGACCTCCACCGGATGATCCATGCGGACGCGCTCCTGCTCGTACGCGCCACCGACGAGTTGCACACATGCACCATCACGCAGATCCACCGCGGGAATCACGATCACGACCGGGCCTCCTGCAGGAATGCGTGGACGAATGCCACACCGGGAGCGGAACTCTTCTCGGGGTGAAACTGCACTCCCACGGCGCGATGTGCACGTACCAGGGCCGGAAACCGGTCGCGTTCGTGCGTTGTCCAGGCGCGTATCGCGGCTGCGTCCGACGGCTGGCAGATGTAGCTGTTCGCGTAGTACGCCGTCTGCAGGGCCGACGTGCGCAGCAGCGGATCACCCGTGCCGTCAATCGCATTCCATCCGATGTGCGGAATACGCCGCGCCTGCAGCCGACGCACCCGCCCCGCGATGACGCCGAGACCGATGCCCGTGCCCTCGTCACTTCCGTCAAAGAACAACTGCATGCCCAGGCAGATGCCCAGACAGGACAAGCCATCGCGCACCGCGTCACGCATGACCTGCAGGCCGGGAGCCAGGCGTGCTGCCGCGGCACCGAACGCGCCCACTCCGGGGAGCACCAGCACATCAGTGTCCACCACGGCGTGCGCGGGATCATCGTCCACGCGCAACTGAACGTCCGGCAGCGCGAGCGCCTTCGCCAGCGAGTGCAGGTTCCCCGCGCCGTAGTCAAAGATGGTCACGTGCACTGGAGCGCCTCATCGAGTGCCTGCAGGGCTGCTTCCAGCAGTGGCCACGGGCCCATGGTGACGCGAAGCGCATCGCCCACCAACGGAAGGGCTTCGAATGGTCGCACGGCGACGCCGCGCTCCCGCATGCGACGGGACGTCGTACGTGCGTCGCGAACCGGAACGAGCACGAAGTTCGCGCGGGACGACAGTGGCTCGAGCCCGTGCGCGACCAGTGCCTGCGCGAATCGTTCCCGATTCTCGATCGCTTCGGCAACGTGAGCGCGGACCCACGGCATGTCCTCCCGAAGGGCAGCAACGGCCGCGCGTTCGGCGAGGGCGCTGATCTTGTACGGCCCCCGCGACTTCTCGACTTCCGCCACCAGCGCGGGGCTGCCCACGGCATAGCCCACGCGTAGCCCGGCCAGCCCGAAGGCCTTGGACAGCGTGCGCGTCACGAGCACGTTGTCGAACAGCGGGGCCTCACGGGCCAGCCCTGCGCCCATGAATTCCGCGTAGGCCTCATCGATAATGACCACGCCCGGTGCCTCACGAATCACGCGGTCAACCGTGGCGCGTGTTGCGACCGTGCCGGTGGGGTTGTTGGGCGAGCAGAGGTAGATCACGGGCGCGCGCGTCGCGAGCATGGCATCGGCATCCATGTCGAAGGTCGGGGTGAGCGGAACCGGCACGGCGTGCAGTCCGTTCATGCGCGCGAACGTGGGAATCATCTGGAACGATGGATCGGGACAGGCGATTCCCTGCCCCGGCTCAACGAATGCGCGAATGGCCGAGTCAAGCACATCGTCGGAGCCGCAACCCGTGACAATCGCGTCGGGTGGCACACCGAGGTAGCTGGCGAGCGCTGACTTCAGATCGGAAGCGTAGAGCGCGGGATAGCGCGTGAAGGAGTCCCGGGCCGCGTCGCGCACGGCGCGCTCGGCGGCGGGCGGCATGCCCCAGAGATTGGTGTTGTCGCTCAGGTCGACACGAGCCGGCGTACGGTCGGGCGCATAGAGGGTGATATCGCGATAGCTCGGACGCCCGCGCCAGTGCCCCGCGGCTGACACAGCCGTGCTGCCGGTGTCAGTGCGCCACGCGCCGGCGGCCGCGGCGTGCGCCGGCAACCCTTCGGCCGCGGCGAACAGGGGCACGTCCGTCGCAAAGCGCGCCGCTGCATCGGACGAGATGCGCTGCCAGGACGTGACGCGCATGAAGTCCGCGGTGGAGAGGCCGGAGTACATGCGCGCGGCGCCGGCGGTCGGCAGCACGTGATTGGCGCCTGTCATGTAGTCTCCGAACGCCACGGAACTGGACGAGCCGAGGAACACGGTGCCTGCGTTGCGCACGTGCGGGAGCAGGGCGGCGGGTTCGCGCACCGCGAGGAGCAGGTGCTCCGGCGCGTACTCCGCGGCGAACGCCAGCGCATCCGCCGGCGCATCATACCAGAGCACGGCGCCGCGCGCGGCAAGCGCCTCGCGAATCGTGGAGCCGCGTGGTTCACTGTCAATGCGGGTTTCCACCGCCTGGACGATGGCGCGAGCGATCGCCTCGCTCGGAGCCAGCGCCAGAACAGCGGCGCGCGGATCGTGCTCGGCCTGTGCGAGCAATTCACGCGCGATGATGCATGCATCCGCGCTGTCATCGGCAATGACCATCAGTTCGCTGGGACCAGCGGGCGAATCAATGCCTACGGCTCTCATGACCTGCAGCTTGGCCTCGGTGACGTACGCGTTGCCCGGTCCGACGATACGGTCCACGCGCGGAACACTCGCCGTGCCATAGGCCATCGCGGCAATCGCGCCGGCGCCGCCAATTGAAAAAATGCGATCCACACCGGCAATGGCCGCGGCCGCGAGCACGACAGATGAAGGCAACCCGTCCGCGCCGGGTGGGGAGCAGAGGATGACCGATCGGACGCCGGCGACGCGCGCGGGAATGGCTCCCATGAGCACGCTGCTCGGATAGGCGGCACGTCCGCCGGGCGCATACACACCGACGGCACCGAGCGGGTCCGCGCGTCGCCCGACCGTCACGCCGGGCTCCGTCTCGATTTCAACAGAAGGTGGCAGAAATGCCTCGTGCGCCGTGCGAATGTTACGCGCCGAACGTTCCAGCGCAGCGCGCAGCGCGGGATCGAGCTTGGCGAACGCGTGCTGCACGCGCGCGGCATCAACCTCCAGCGACTGCAATTCCACGCCGTCCAGAGAACGGGCGAGGGCGCGGAGGGCGCAATCCCCTTCCCCGCGCACCCGTGCGATGATGTCCGCGGTTCGCTGTTGTACTTCCGCGTCGCCGGCGGTGGAGCGATCGAGCAGCGCGGGCAACGCCGCCGCGACGTCGCGAAGCGCGCCGACCATGCGAAACGGGGAGTTTCTCATGGCATCAACCGCTCGATCCGTGTCACGAGAACGCCTTCCGCGCCGAGCGCCCGGAGGTTCGAGATCGTGCGGTAGATCGCGCATTGCGGCACCACCGCGTGCACGGCTACGTGCGTGCCGCCATTGAGCAGATCGATTACCGTGGGGCCGTTGAGTCCCGGCAGCACGGCGCGCACGCGATCAAGCGTCGCCCGTGGCACGTTCGCCATGACGTAACGCTTGCCGCGCGCACGGATCACGGACTCCAGCGCATCGCTCAGCTCCTGGAGCGGTGCCGGGATCGAGCCATCAGGCCCGGCTGCCGCGATGAGCCGCGCACTCGACTCCATGACCGTCCCAATCTCGCGCAGGCTGTTCACACGCATGGTGGATCCGGTGGAGACGAGATCCACCACAATGTCGGCGATGCCCAGGTGCGGGGCGATTTCGGCTGCGCCAGAAACGGGAACGAGCGTCACCCTGCGTCCCGCTGATTCAAAGAATCGCCGGGTGAGCCGTGGAAAGACCGTCGCGACACGCGGTGCACCATGCACATCGTCCAGCGAGGCAATACCCGACCCTTCCCTTGCCGCCACCACGAGTCGGCATGCGCCGAACTCGAGATCAAGCAACTGCCTGAGCTGGCGCTCCGACTCGCACACCAGGTCCCACCCGGTAATGCCCGCGGCAGCGGCGCCATCCGCCACGAATTCAGGGATGTCCTGTGCCCGCACGAAAATCGCCTCGAACTCACCGCCGAGCGATGCGGTGAGTGCACGGTCGCTGCGGGCACGCACGTCGAGCCCGGAGTCGGCCAACAGTTCGCGGACGTCGTCAGCGAGCCGGCCCTTGTTGGGAAGCGCGATCTTCAGCATGACACGCCTCGTGGGTCATTCATGACTGCTCTCTCCGCCCGTGCTCGGTGCACGGGTGTCTCGTGGTATTGCTCTGCGTCTGCTGATTGCAGAGCACAAAAAAAGGCGGCCCGTCCGGAAGTGGACGGGCCGCCGCTGGCGCCGGCGTAATCGCGTGGTGCCTGGCCTAGCCGATCACCCGCATACGCGCACGCCGCCACGACCCGTCCGGGTGTGGTGATGGTGGTGCGCGAAATGGCGAGCGGTCATCTGCATGCGGCAATGCTAATCGCAGCCAGGCGGAAATTCAATGGGATGGTTCGGCAAGCACGTCGAAACAGCAGCGTGGCCGATCGCTGCGGTCACAGCATTCATGCACCGGCGTGCCGACGAGATCGGAGAGCAGCGTCTCGACGGCAGCGCAGACCTCGGGGTGTTCGTGCACGGCAGCACCGACGGGACAGCTCAACCCCCGGATGCGCAACGCGCCCTCATTGTCCACCACTTCGGCAACGCCCCCAATGTCATTGAGCATTCGCGCGGCGCGTTCTGCGCGCTCTCTGGTGGTGCCGGTGCCCGGCGTCTCGCTGGCGGCGAGGCGGTGGCCCACGGTGCGCATCACGGCGTCGATGTCTTCCGGCGAGAGTCGCTGGGACAGGACGGCGAGGAGCTGCTGAAGAATGGGGATGTAGGCGCTTGAAAAGAGCGGTTCGGCGTCTTGCGCGATGCGATATGTGTAGGCGGGCTTCCCGACCCCACCGCCGCGCGAGACGCCTTGCAGAACGATGCCGTCGCGTTCGAGTGTGGCGAGGTGCGCTCGAACAGCGTTTCCCGTGAGTCCGAGGGCGCGCGCGATCTGGTCGACGGTGAGACTCGCACGCCGCAGCAGCGCCACGATCCTGCCCCGCGTGCTCTCGTAAAACTTCTGACTCCAGCGGTTTAGCACCATCTCTCGCCCCCCGGGTTCTGGGGAATGGTAATAAAACCGTGAGTGAAACACAATATATCAACATTTTTCTTGACATTTTGTCTTATTGCCGCTACGATTGCGGCTACCCGCCAGATGCTCTGGCGAGCGCGTTGAGTAAACACTTCATGGAGGGATGCATGCGCCATTTGATCATTCCTGCTGCCGGGCTCGCCATTCTTGGCGCGTTCGCTGTACCGAGTACAGCCCGGCCCGCTTCATCCGACAGCACGAATGCCGCACGTGCCGCCGCACAGCAGAAGCTGGACGACCCAACCATCGTTGCGATTTTCGATGCGGCCAATACCGCCGACATCGAAACGGGCGACCTCGCCGCGAAGCGTGGCAGCACGAAGGAGGTCCGGCAACTTGGCGCGATGTTCGCGCGTGACCACCGGCAGGTTCGCCAGCAGGGCAGGGATCTCGCCAAGAAGCTGGGCGTAACGCCCACTCCGCCCAAGGACAACAGCGCCGCTGATCAGGCCAAGGTGATGGCCATGCTGCGCTCGAAGCACGGCGCAGATTTCGACAAGGCCTATCTCGAGCACGAGGTCGCATTTCACAAGCAGGTCATCGATGCCGTGAACCAGACGCTGCTGCCCGCGATTCAGAATGCGGAGCTCAAGGCGCTGGTGGTGAAGGTCGCGCCGGCATTCCAGGCGCACATGATGGCCGCGCAGCACCTCGAGGACACACTGGCGAAGTAACGCCGGCATCACGAGCCGCAGGTTGGCGCCGGTATTGCCGTCATTCCGGGGTAGAGGCACCTTGCCTCGTCAACCGCAACGGAGAGTGCAATCATGGCTGAGTCGACATCGACCCTGGCAGGTCCCGATCTGAAAAAGGGCATACCGCTGGCGGATCTGGCGGATGGCGCGATGCTTCCTGGTCATGCGGATGGCGAGGCGGTGCTTCTGGCGCGGCGTGGTGACGAGGTATTCGCCATCGGCGCCACGTGCACCCATTACGGCGGCCCGCTCGGCGAGGGATTGATGGAGGGCGAGACGGTCCGCTGCCCGTGGCATCATGCGTGTTTCAGTCTGCGAACTGGCGAAGCGCTCCGGGCGCCGGCGTTGAATCCGGTGCCGTGCTGGGAGGTTGAGCAACGCGATGGCAAGATAGTCGTGACGAAACGGACTGAACGTTCGCCGCTTGCGACCACGCCGACGCCGTCGCGACGTGCGTCTCCCGCGCCACGGGCGGTGGTCATCATCGGGGGTGGCGCGGCGGGCAATGCGGCGGCCGAAATGCTGCGCAGGGAAGGGTACGACGGCGCGCTCACTGTGGTGGACCCGGATCCCGACGCGCCATACGACCGCCCCAATCTGTCGAAGGATTATCTGGCCGGCAGCGCACCGGAGGAATGGATTCCGCTACGGCCAGCGGACTTTGCCGCCCAGCACGGCATCGAAGTCGTGCGAGCCCGGGCAACGGCAATCGATGCCCGGACTCGGCAGGTATCACTCGAGGGAGGCGGCATCCTCGGCTTCGACCGCCTGCTGATTGCGACGGGTGCCGATCCGGTACGACTCACGACGCCTGGCATGGACCAACCGCACGTGCATTATCTCCGCTCGCTGGCGAACAGCCGGGCGATCATTGCCGGCCTGGCGTCGGCGAAGCAGGTCGTGGTCGTGGGGTCGAGCTTCATCGGATTGGAGGTGGCTGCATCGCTCCGGGCACGGAACATCGGCGTGCACGTCGTGGCACCGGACAAACGACCTCTGGAGCGGGTACTGGGGCCCGAGATGGGCGACTTCATCCGGAGTCTTCACGAGGACCACGGCGTCGTCTTTCATCTCGAACGGACTGTCGCGGACGTGCATCCCGGCTTCGTGATGCTATCCGACGGTGCGAAGGTAGCTGCGGACCTGGTGGTCGTGGGCGTCGGCGTTCGGCCTGTGACAGGGCTGGCCGAGCATGCCGGCCTGGCAATGGACCGCGGAGTAGCGGTCAACGAATATCTCGAGACGAGTGTGCCCGGCATCTTCGCAGCCGGGGATATTGCGCGCTGGCCCGAGCCGCGAACGGGCGCGCGCATTCGGGTGGAGCACTGGGTGGTGGCGGAGAGGGCGGGGCAGGTGGCCGCCCGCAATCTGCTGGGCGCCCGGGAACCTTTTGCCGTGGCGCCGTTTTTCTGGAGTGCCCATTACGACGTGCAGATCAATTACGTGGGACACGCAGAGAAGTGGGATCGGACCGAACTGTCCGGTGACATTGCGAAGCGCGATTGTGTCCTCTCGTACTATGCCGGCAATACGCGGCTCGCAGTGGCGAGCATCTTTCGCGATCGCGAGAGCCTCGAGGCCGAAGTGGCGATGGAAGAACAGGCGGTCACGGCGTAGAGATCGGGGCGCACCGGGGAGAGCGCGTGGAGGTCAACGGAGCTCGATGGCAAGTCGAGCTCCTGGTTTTTTCGGCGCCTGTTTCAAGCTTCAATTGTTTCAGTTCCTGATCAGTGGTCCATCATCAATCATCTCTTCGGAGGCAGGATATGCGAGCAGCCCTGTTCCTGGTGCTGGTGGGAGCCGCCGCCGGTTGTGGCGGCAGCAGCGGAGTTTCGACGAACACGCAGGTCTTCACGAGCCTGGCCGTCTCGCCCGCTACCGCGAGCGTGGCGCCCGGCGCGACCACGCAGTTGTCCGCGACGCCCAAGGACCAGAACGGCCACACAATGAGCGGGATTGGTGCGCCAACCTGGTCATCGGCCGATGCCACGATTGCTTCCGTCGATGCCAATTCGGGACTGGTCACTGGCGTAGCCGCTGGCGGGCCGGTTGCCATCACGGCCACCGCCACGGGCGCGGGGATCACGAAAACCGGTACAGCGAGCATCACGGTCGCGGCGGTCGGTGGCACGGCCTCTGTTACGGCCACCACCTCCCAGACGTTCGACCCAGCGACAGTGACCATCACGCACGGTGGCACCGTGACATGGGTCTTCCAGTCGTTGACGCACAATGTGACGTTTGACAATGTCGCCGGCGCTCCTCAGAACATCGGCGACACCGCCAACCAGAGTGTCGATCGTACCTTCCCCACGGCCGGCACCTTCACCTATCACTGCACGATTCACCCTGGCATGAACGGCACGGTCGTCGTGCAATAATGCGCATTTCCAAGTCGCTCTCGAAGTCATGGCGACCTGCCGCGCGCCGCATGCGTTGCTGCTGCCACGGGCGTCTCGCGCTGCTGCGGGCCGGGCATGGGCTTGGATTTCACATGCCATGTGAATAGCTTCACAAGGCTCCGCATTTTCTTTTCGCGGAGCTTCTCGCAACTTCGATTGCACGGACCTGGAGGCCTCTAGAAATGCGGTTCATCGGAACAGCGCTACTCGCAGGTATATTCGTACTCGGCGCGTGCGCTGGTGGGGAAAAGAAGGCGGGGACGGCGGATACGACGGCTGCATCTGCGGCTGCCGCACCGGCGCCGGAGTCAAGCGCGGCTACGCCGGCTGGCAGCACCAGCGCCGCGGGTGCGGCGGCTGGTTCGGCGGCGGCCAAGCCGATTACGGGGAAGACGTGGGAAGTGAAGATGATGGGTGACGAGAAGGGTTATCGCTTTGATCCGGCCAAGTTGACGATCAAGCAGGGTGATGGCGTGAAGTTCGTGATGGTGTCAGGCGGCCCACACGATGTGGCGTTCGCCGACAGCACGATTCCTCCTGGCGCCGCTGCGCAATTGACGGCCAACATGCCGAATCAGATGGCGCCGCTGGAGAGCAACTTCTTCACGAACCCGGGTGACGGGCTCACCATTTCGTTCGCGGGCGTACCGAAGGGTACGTATGGCTTCCACTGCATCCCGCACCTCGCCATGAACATGAAGGGCGAAATCGTCGTGCAGTAGTCGCGGCGCGCCAGTTCACACGCCGCTCGTGTTTCGGGGGCGGGGGTGCCATGCATCCTCGCCCCCATTACGTTATTCCCGCCTCGTGTTGCTCCATGTTCGCCCCCTCCGATTCACCTCCTGCCGCGATACGACATCATGTCCCGACTCTCCGCCTGTGGTGCCATTCTCGCGCTTGTCATGCCTGGCTGCGCCTCGACATCGCGATCCGCCATGGCTGGTGCCGCGCCTCCGCCGGTGCCGCCCCGATCCAGCACCAGCGAGGATACGAGCATCGCCGCGAAGACCAGGGGAATGGAAAAGCGCGACGGGTTCATCCCGATCTACCTCGACGCAAAGGGCGAGAAGATCTACCTCGTGATTCCGCACGACTCGATGCGGGTCCTGTACTTTCTCTCGCTGGCGACGGGATTGGGCTCCAATCCCATCGGGCTGGATCGTGGCGCTGACATCTCCGCCGAGGTGGCGCGATTCGACCGGGTGGGCGATCGCGTGCTGGTCGTCTTCGAAAACTGGAACTATCGCGGCGCCGATAGCAGCAATCCGGATCACGCGCGTACTGTCCGCGAATCATTCCCGTCCAGCACGGTCGGCTCGCTTCCCATTCTGGCGACGAACGATGGTCGCGTTCTGGTGGACGCGACCGACTTCCTCTACAGAGACTGGGTGAATGTGTCAGGCACGCTCTCCCGCAACGGGCAGGGGAGCTATGCCGTGGCACGCGATCGGTCGAGCATCTACCGGCCCTATACCAAGGCGTTTCCCCGCAATACCGAGCTGGATGTCTCGCTCACCTACGTTCTCTCGGGTGGACAGCCGGGACGGATCGTGTCGACGATCCTGCCGGACGCCCGGGCGCTGACGCTGCGGCAGCACATCTCGCTGCTCGCGCTCCCGGACGATGCGTACCACCCGCGCGCGCTCGATCCGCGCGTCGGATTCTTCGGCGTGACGTTCAAGGATTATTCGCAGCCGATTCAGGGTTCGCTCGAACAGCGCTGGATCGCGCGCCACCGGCTGGAGCGCGTGAATCCTGATGATCCGCACAGCGCGATCCGGAATCCGATGATCTACTACGTGGATCGCGGCATTCCCGAGCCGATTCGGACGGCGGTGAAGGAAGGGGTGAACTGGTGGGCCGAGGCGTTCACCAAGGCTGGGCTTCCGGGTGCCTTCAAGGTCGAAGACCTCCCCGAGGGGGTGGACCCCATGGACGCACGGTACAACGTGGTACAGTGGGAGAACCGCAACGAGCGCGGCTGGTCCATAGGCGGCGCGCTCAGCGATCCACGCACGGGAGAGATTCTCAAGGGAATGGCGCGGCTGGATTCGCATCGGGAGCGCACGGACTACAACCTCTATGCCGGTCTGATGGGAGCCGGACGCTCCGCAGCCGACACGGCGTTCGTGCTGGCCCGTGCGCGGCAGAAGGCGGCACACGAAGTGGGACACACGCTCGGACTCGCTCACAATTACATCGCGTCCACGTACGACCGCGGCTCCGTCATGGACTACCCACCTCCACGTGTGCGTCTCGATAGCACTGGGCACATTGACGTGAGCCAGGCGTACGCCGCGGGCCCCGGCGCGTACGACATCTGGGCGATTCACTGGGGTTACGGCATCTTCCCCAGGGGAACCGAAGCGGATTCACTTGCCGCCATCATGCGGGACGGCATACGCCGCGGCTATCTCTTTCTCTCCGACGCTGACGCACGGCCGGAGTTCGCGAGCGATCCGCGTGTGAATCTGTGGGACGATGATTCGAGCGCATCGCGATTCCTGGCCGATCAGATGGCCGTGCGGCGCGTAGCGATGAAGCAGTTCGGGCTCGGCAACATTCGCCCCGGCGAGCCTGTCGCGCTGCTGCAGGAGCGGTTCGTGCCGGTGTATTTTCTGCACCGCTTCGCGATCAGCTCGCTGGCCCGGACCATTGGCGGGATGGAATACGCCAACGCGGTGGATGGCGACGGGCAGCAGGAGACGCGGCCGATCGCCGCATCGCGCCAGCGGGCTGCGCTGCATCAATTACTCGGCGCGCTGGCACCGGAGGAGCTCGCCATTCCCGATACGGTGCTGACGCTGCTCGGGCCGCGTCCGTTCTCGTGGGGGAATTCGGAGGAGCTGTTCCGCAGCCGGACGCGTCCCGCTTTCGATGAAATCGGCGCGGCGCGCACGCTGGCTGAAATGGTCGTGGCGGCGATTCTGCAACCCGACCGGCTGGGCCGCGTGGCACAGTTCGCCTCCCACGAAACCAACGCGCTCGGGCTGGGCGAGGTAATGGATTCACTCGTGGCGGTTACGTGGAACGGGCCAGCTCCCGCGAACGCGAAGCTGGCGGCGTTGCAACGGGCCACGCAGCGCGCAGTGGGGGATGGTTTGCTGATGCTGGCGGCCGATACGACGGCTGCACCCGACGTGCGGGCGATGGCGGAACTGAAGATCGCGGCGCTCCGCAGGGTGGCCGCAGAGCGGGCACGACGCCGCGGCCCGGAGATGAGTCAGGCGCACTGGATGGCGATGGCCGGCGACCTGGCACGATGGGTGGACCGGCGCGAGCCGCTCCATGTGACGCAGCCACTCGAAGCGCCGCCCGGCGATCCCTTTGGCGACCCCTGAATGAACGACGGGCGCGAGGTTACGTCCGGGACACTCGGGCGCCGTGCGCGCAATGTGTACCGGCGGCCACTGCTCTTCGGGGTGGTGGCCGTGAGCGTGTTCATGGTCACGCTCATCGTGCTGCTGCTCATTCCTCGCGAGGCGCAACGTGCGGCACAGGTTGCGGGCGCGCTCGCGCCGAACCTGGGTGAGCGGCGCGACACCACCGAAATTCTTCGCCATCTGCAGGCCGTCGAGCAACTGGCGCATATCGCAGACAGCAGTCGGGCGGAGGCGCTCGAGCTCAGCCGCCGGCTGGCGGCGGCGGTGGACACGCTTTCGCCGGACGAGCGAGCCCGGCACGACTCGTTGTCCGCCGTCATTGCCTCGCTCGCGGCTCTGATTCAGCGTGCGGAGAACGCACCGTTGCCAGCGTCGTACCGCGCGCTGGGCGAGTCGCGCGAGATGCGCACGGATCCCAGAGTGAAGGGGATGCTGGATTCGCTCGCCGCCATAGAGAAGGCACGATCGGATCTGGGGCCGTCCGGGGAGGTGGATCCGATCTTCGTGGCGCTGACGTCACGAGGTACCCAGATCGGCAAGGGGCTGGTGGCCGTCGCGGCGGAACGCGCAGGAGAACTGCGGCAGGAGGCGGCACGAATGGTGCCCCGACCCCCCCCGAGCTCAACCATGGATACGGCCGCGATGCGGGCCATGCGCGATTCACTGAGCGGTGTTTCGGCTTCCTTGCAGAGGGAGCTGGCAGACGCGCGGCAGGCAAACGCGATATTGGATGCCCGCGAAGAGCGAGCCCGGCGGGTTGCAGCGCTCGGCGCAACGCCGCTCGCGATGCTTGCGGCTGCGATTGTAATGGGGCTGGCGGTCGGATTTGGGGTGTCGTTCGCGTTCGAACTGCAGCGTCCGCACGTGGCGGACAGCGCGGAGGCGGTGTTGATCGCGGGGGCGCCGGTGCTGGCGCGACTCGCGGACTTCCCGCCCGCCACCGCGCGGCGGCGCCTGGCGGATCGCGAGGTGCCGCCGCTGATCGAGCAGGGAGTGGACGCGTACCGCATGTTGTACATGCAGCTCGCGGACCGGAGCTTCAATCTGCCATTTGTGGTAGTAGTGGGCGATGAGCCGCTGACGACGGCAACGGTCGCTGGGAATCTGGCGGCGGCTGCGGCGCGGCAGATGCGGACGGTATTGCTGGTAGACATGGATGCGGTGGCGCAGTCGGTCACCTGGGTCACGCGAACGCCAGGCGGGAAGGGACTGGCGGATGTCGTGAGCGGCCGCCTGTCGTGGCCGGAAGCAATTGTTGGCGTCGTGGTGGGACGGGAGCGCACCATGGACGTTCTCGCGACTGGAACATTGGATGCATCGCGAGTGCCTGGTGCGGCAAGCATGGGACCGGATGCCGCGGCTGGGGCAGAGGCGGAACGAACGCTGGATGCGACGCTGGAACATCTGCGCCGCCGTTATGAGACCATCGTGGTCAACGCGCCAGCCTCGCGCGGAGCTGAACTCCACCGTGTGGTGCGCACATCCACGATGGTGCTGCTGTGTGTCCGGACGGCGCGAACGCCGGCTTCCGTGCTGCGGGATCTGGCGGGCGAGATTGCGCGGCGGGGCGCGGTGCTGCGCGGGTTGGCGCTGTGGGAACCGCCGGATCCCGTTGCGATCGCGCCGCGGCAGCCGTGATTGAATGGTTGACCGTTGGGCCGCACGAGCGTATCTAGTGACGCGATTGACTCGCTTCCAGCGGAACATGCCCGTCAGCGGGGTGATTTGTTCACGCGGGATTCCTGCGGTTTTCGCGCAAACAGGGGTACCAATGTCGTTGCGACGAGGAGGCTGGCGTGGAGCGATGCGCGCGGGCGCTGCCGTGATGCTGATGCTGGGCGCCGTGGCGTGCAGTGATCGCGCGGATGTGAGCGCACCGGAAGTGCCGGTGCTGTCGGCGGCACCGCCTGGCGTACTCGGGGTGGTTGATGGGGAGGTGGATGCCAACGGCAAGGTGACATTCACGCCGGCCGGTGTTCCCGGCATGCGGCTGGCGCCTGGCGTCAGTGCAAGCGTCTACGGCACGCAGGGAGTGAATGTGCTGTTGTACGCGACGCCCACGGTCATCACGACGGCCGGCAGGAACACGACATGGACGTTCAATGTCGGGATCCAGAACTACCTGCCTTATCCCATAGGCGCCAACCAGGGCGGGCTCGCGCCATTTGACACGCTCGGTCTGTACGTCGCCATTATCGACGGGCCTACACCCGTAACCGGCTCCTGCATTGTACCCAGTCAGTGTCCCGTCACGTTCAACGCCTCGGGGACCGGGGTCTTCACGGCGGCGAACCAACGCTACGTGTACTGGCACGACCTGCTGACGGCACATGGTGGCCTGAAGGACACGACCACAGATCGGCTGCCATTCACGTTCGAGGCGCTGAGGTCCGTAACCGGATTTCGTTTCACGATGATTGTGGGTGCAGCGTGGCCGCCGCCGCAGCAGACGGTGTGGAGTGTGTATTACAACGCCGCCACGGATTCGGAGCCGGATTTGCACGGCAAACCGCCGTGGAAGAGAACCTTCATGGCGTTTCCCGGTGGATCGGCCGGCGGGGAGACATGGGGATCGCATGCGTTCACACTGAGTGGAAGCCGCGGTCAGAACATCTACCTGTACCGGTCCGATTCACTCGCGGCTGCAGCGCCGGCGGTGATCGAGGCGAACATGCAGGTGAGCAAGAACGGGAAAAGCCAGAGCCTGCCGGAAGTGGTATTCGGACTTGCGGACAACGCGCGCAAGCTGGCCATGGTTGGATTGTCCCACAACAGTGTCGGGTTCGTCACATTCGCGCCGTCGTTTCTCCCGACCTGGGGTTTCATCAGCAACAGCCTGCATGTGCCAGCCAATTCCGACTCTCCGCACACGTATCGGTTGCAGAAGTTCGGGACGGACAGCGTGGTGCTCTACGTTGACGGCGTGCACGCGCTCGCCACGACCTATGCGTCACTGCCGGCGGCGCCGTTACTGCTGCCAGTCACCTCCACGGCCATCTTCGGCACTGGAAGCATTAGCGGAAAGGCGAACTCCGACTGGTTCCATGTGACATACACCATTGGTGCGCTGACTGTGGGACCAATGGCCCCCTAGCCAGCGCGTGTGCGTTGGCTTTGTTTCTCTGAACTCGACATTGCGGGTTCACCAGTGTAGCGGGGACTCCAGAGCGTGAACAACGACATGACGCCGGACCTGACAAAGCGCGCATGGAGTGCGCCGAGATTGATCCGCCACGAATCGCTCACGGTCCTCACACAGAACTTTCTGGGGGGCGACCTTGGGTTGCAGTTCGCGCTCCTGCAGATCCCATGCAGCATCACCCCGAGCAGCCCCAACTGTCTCCCTGGAGGCCCGGGTGGCGGATCGACGGGCGGCACCGGTCTTCCCGGATTGAATAGTCGTGCGGGGCCGGCGCTGGGGGGTGGGGCAGGGGGACATCGGCGCATCCTGTAACTCATGTCGCGCCCCGATCTCGCGGTGCCGAGGCTGGTGCAGTCTCCGGCGGACATGGTGAACAGTGAGTCCGTGGCGCGCTGCTGGCGTCATGGGCTCATCGATGCCACGACCGGACACGACGGCACGTTTCTCCTCCACACAGCGGCCCGCGCTGCGTTGCATGTACGTCGCGGCCGGCTCGCGCGCGGAGCCGGCTATTCCACCGCGCCGCCCGCGGCGCGCCGCGAGCTGGCGCGCTTTGGCGCGCAGCTCGTGCTGCGCACGCGCGGGCTCTACCACGTGCATGCGGCGGGAGTGGTGGCGCCTGACGGGCGCGCCTGGCTGCTTGCGGGAGAGAGCGGCTGCGGCAAGTCCACCATTGCGTACGCACTGACGCGGGCCGGCTGGCGCGTGCTCGGCGAAGACGGTGTGCTGTTGCAGCGAATGGACGATTGCCTCATCGCGCATGCCTGGCGCGATACGCTGCAGGTCAGCATCGAGCTGGCGGAGTACTTTCCGGAGCTGCGGTCGCAGCGCGCCATGGTGGACTGGTCGGATCCGCGCCACCGTGTTCCGATCACGGCTCCGGGGATGCAGCGTGCGCCGATTGCGGCGCTCGTCTTCCTGAATCGGGCGCGCCACGATGCCATCACGCCCCTGCCAGAGACCGTCGCGCTTTCCATGCTGGTGCGGCAATCCTCGACGGTACTGCTGTCGGATACCTGCGCGGCGGCGCATCTCGCCGCGCTCCGGGAGCTGGTCATGCAGGTGCCACGATTCCTGCTGGTGCACAGCGCGCATCAGTTGCACCACGCGCACGAAACATTCCTGAAGCAGGCGCGGTGATGCGCTATCGCGTTTCGGGCGACGCACTCACCGCCACGCTCAGCGATGGGGCGGTACTGCTCAACCTGTACAGCAAGCGATATTTCTCCCTCAACGAGACCGGCACCCGCGTGTGGGGACTGCTCGAGCAGGACGCGGAGCTGGACGACATCGTGCGAACGCTGGCGGGCGAATACGATGTTGCCGAGTCCGACGCGCGGCGCGCGGTGATGGCGCTGGTGGCGGAATTGCTGGCGGAGGGGTTGGTGGTGGGAGCGAGCGGGTAGTCGCGACTCGCGCGCCGCCGGTACGCTGGAGCGAGCCACGAGCGCATCACGACCCGCTACTATTCACCTCATGTCTTCGGAAACCGTGCTTGCCATTGAACGCGCGCACCTGCTGGGGCTCGCGCTCTGGGGCGGTGTGGGGGTGCTGTTCGGGGCAGGCCTGGTCGCGTACCTCATCGCACGGCGAGTGCGCGCCGGGTTGTTGCGGCACTTTGCGGTGCAGATGGCGGCATGGGGAGCGGCGGAGCTGATTGTCGCCATGCTCCGGTGGCGCGGGCTTGCCCCGCGCGACTACGCCGCCACCACGCGACTGCTGGCGTTCGTGCGAGTCGCGCTGCTGGCTGAAGCGGTGTGCATCGTCATCGGCGCGACACTGGCACTGGGCGGGTGGCGGGTATCGCGCCATCCGGGTACGCTGGGTGCCGGTCTTGGCATCGTCGTGCAGGGCGCCGCGCTGCTCCTGCTGGACGGCATTCTCCTGCACCGACTCGCGGGCTGAGACTGGAAACCGGGAGCATCATGGCTGAAGTCACACTTGATCTGCGCGACATGCCCAGAGCACGGGCATACACAGAGCTCGATGCGCACGTCCGCGCGGTCCTCGATGGCGTGCATGATGAAATAGCGGCGATGGCCACAATGAGTGCGTTGCTCCATCACGGATTCGGCCATCTGTGGACGGGGTTCTACCGGGTGGTCGAACCGGAGCGACGTTTGCTTGTCGGCCCGTACCAGGGCACCCTGGGATGTCTCGAGATCGCGTTTGGGCGGGGCGTGTGCGGGCAGGCGGCCGTCACGCAGCATACGATCATCGTGCCGGACGTGAATGCCTTTCCCGATCATATCGTGTGTGACGCGCGAGCGCGCTCGGAGATCGTGGTGCCGGTGTTCGCGGCACACGGCCGACTGGTGGCCGTGCTGGACATTGACTCGGAGCAACCGGGGGCGTTTACCGACCAGGATCGCGCCGGGCTCGAACAACTTCTGCGCTGGTTCAATTACCTGGTTTGAATCCGGGAATGCGGACATTACGCTGTCTCTCTGCGCGCACTATCTTCGGTGCACTCTGGCTCCTTCTCGCGTCCTGTTCTCCCGGTCATGTCCGGTTACTCCGATCCGATCAACCACGCGCTTGCGTTCGCGGCGAAGCACCACGATCAGCAGGTGCGACGGGGGACGCGATTGCCCTATCTCACCCCCGCTCCGAACATCGCGATCATTCTCACGCGCTATGAGCGGGACGACGCCACGGTGGTGACGGGCATTCTGCACGATTCCGTGGAAGACTTCGTGCGCGACGGCTACTCCGTGGAGATGCTCGAGGCACGCATTGGCGAGAAGTTCGGCCATGATGTGCTCGAAGTGCTGCTCGACGTGGTGCCGCGCCGCGTGGATGACGAAGGGACGGAACTGTCGCGGGACGAACGGCGTGACGATCTCCTGAAGCGGCTCGAGCACGCTGACGAACGGGCGCTGTGGGTCATCGCGGCCGATCTGGTGCACGAGGCCGGGCGGTTACTGGCTGATCTGTCGCGCACCGAATTCCCCGAGAGCGTGTGGGGACGGCACCCCGCTGGTCGCGCGGAAACCGTCCAGTGGTTCCGGCGCGTGCACGACCAGTTGGTGCGCGCGGGATTCGGTGCTCCGATCATGCAGGAGCTGGGCGAAATGGTCACGGCGCTGGAGCAGCTTGCGCCGTAGGTGCAGGCAGCCTGAGCGTCTCAGTCCACGGCAGTGAGCTGTGGGGTGGCTGGATAGGTCCGTGCCACGTACTGCTCGAGCATCTCCAGGAATTCCGGCACGATGCGTTCCCCCTTGAGCGTCACGGCGAGCGTGCCGTCAACGTAGACGGGCGCCTTGGGCTCCTCGAACGTGCCGGGGAGCGAGATGCCGATATTCGCGTGCCTGGATTCCCCGGGTCCATTCACCACGCAGCCCATGACGGCCACGCGCATTTCCTCCACACCGGGATGCTGCTCGCGCCATGCCGGCATGCGCTCGCGGAGGTAGAGCTGGATGTCCTCGGCCATGTGCTGGAAGAATGTCGACGTCGTACGCCCGCATCCCGGACAGGCGGTGACCTGCGGCACGAAGCTGCGCAAGCCCAGTGACTGCAGGATCTGCTGCGACACGAGCACTTCTTCCGTCCGGTCGCCATTGGGGCGCGGCGTGAGCGATACGCGAATCGTGTCGCCAATTCCCTCCGCCAGCAGAATGGCAAGACCAGCCGTGCTCGCGACGATCCCCTTCATGCCCAGCCCAGCCTCGGTGAGCCCCAGATGCAGCGGATAATCGCACCGGGCGGCGAGGCGGCGATACACGTCCACCAGGTCCTGAACCCCGGAGACCTTGGCGGAGAGAATGATGCGGTCGTGCGCGAGCCCGGTGTCCTCGGCAAGCAGGGCTGAGCGAAGCGCGCTCTCGAGCATGGCCTCGATGTACACGTCGCGAGCGGGCAGGGGGTCGGAACGCCTGGCGTTCTCATCCATGAACGCGGTGAGCAGGTCCTGGTCGAGCGAACCCCAGTTGACGCCAATGCGGACAGGCTTGTCGTTCTGCAGCGCGATCTGCACTATCGTTCGGAAGTTTTCGTCGCGCCGCTTGCTGCCGACATTCCCGGGGTTGATGCGGTACTTGGCCAGGAGGCGGGCACAGTCGGGGTATCTGGCGAGCAGCAGGTGGCCGTTGTAGTGGAAGTCGCCGATGATCGGGACGGTCACACCCTGGTCGGCCACGCGCTTCACGATGTCCGGTACGGCGGCTGCGGCTGCTTCATTGTTGACCGTGACGCGCACGAGCTGCGAGCCGGCTCGGGCGAGCGCGACGACCTGGGAGGCCGTCGCGGCGGCGTCACCCGTATCCGTGTTGGTCATGGACTGCACCACCACGGGGTGTCCGGCGCCCACAGGGACGCTGCCCACGACTGTGGTGACGGTGTGTCGGCGAGAAGAGAACGGCATGCGGGAAAGCTAAGAGGACGCGCGCCGCAAGGGGATGCGGCGCGATGCGCCTGAGCGAGAGGAACCCCCGGAAGAATCACTCACTGGAGCGTCCATGTCCGACAACATCGAGCAACCGCCGCGGGGCTACACCACGGAGGATGTGGAGAGCATGAAGAAGGAGAAGCTGCCGCGGAAGCACTCCGTGTGGAAACGGGTACTGGCGATTGTCATCATCGTTCCGATCGTGCTGTTCGTGGTGTACACGTGGTCGGCGCTGCACGTGGCGTATGGGCACGGGGAGCGCGCCGGGTATCTGCAGAAGCTTTCGAAACAGGGATGGTTGTGCAAGACGTGGGAGGGGGAGCTGGCCATGGCGAATCTGCCGGGGACGATGCCCGAGATCTTCCACTTCACGGTGCGGAACGACTCCATTGCGCAGCTTCTCACCCAGCAGATGGGGCGGCGCGTGTCGCTCAGCTTCGACGAGCACCGGGGCGTGCCGTCCCGCTGTTTTGGCGAAACCGAGTATTACGTGACGCAGGTGCAGCCGGACAAGGCACAGTAGCGCGCTTGCCACGCTGCGGACGCTGCGATACGCGCTGCGGCCGCTTGGCAGGAGGCCCGGCTTCACGCTGGCGGCGGTGCTCACAGTCACGACACTCCTGCGGCGTTGCCAGCAAGTGGCCAAACCCCCCGGTGTCGGCCCGTTCCTGTCGTAGCGGGACGCTCCGGGCCGAGCTCCTGGCCCTGGCGCCCTATTGCTCGCCGGAACCGGCAACCCTATATTCGTGCCCGGCTTCACCCAATTGGTCTACCGAGCCCGGGCATAGCGCCCGGGCTTTCGCGTGGACGAGCGCGGTGGGCCGGGCGCCTACCGGGCACTGGGGCCCGAGCGTTCGATACGAATTGTCAGGGCACGGCACGTTCCGCTCCCTGGACAAGAGAAAACCATCAGGAGCTGGAAATGCGTGTCACTGGCAAGGTGAAGTGGTTCAATGATGCCAAGGGTTTCGGGTTCATCACCCCGGACAACGGCACCAAGGATTGTTTTGTGCACTACAGCGCGATCTCGGGTAACGGCTTCAAGTCGCTGGCCGAGGGCGAGGCAGTGGAGTTCGACATCGTGGAAGGCCAGAAGGGTCCTGCGGCGGAGAACGTCACCAAGCGCTGAGCGCCGGCACTTCACCTGCAAAACAGCAACGCCCTCTCGCACGAGAGGGCGTTGTTGTTTGCAGGGAGATGAATTCCCGCCTGCGCCGGCATGACGCTGCGGTCGTCGCCGGATCGAAGGGCCGGACTTCCTACCGCCGAACTCCGCGGGCCACGGCGATGGTGCGCGACGCGTTCTGCGTGATGCGGCCAAAATCGCCGGCGCGAATCGTGTCGCGGGGAGCGAGCCAGTTGCAGCCACACGACACCACGATGTCCAGCGCGAGATAGCCGGGAAGCGTGTCCGGCGTGATGCCGCCCGATGGCAGGAAGCACACGCCCGAATAGGGCGACGCCATCACCGTGAGAAACGCCGCGCCGCCCATTGGCTCGGCGGGGAAGAACTTGACGGCGGAGAGCCCCAGACGCATGGCGGACTCGAGCTCGCTTGGCGTGCAGATGCCGGGGAAGATCGGAATCGCGTGCTCGATGCAGTACTCCACCACCGCGGGGTTGAGACCGGGCGTGACGAAGAACCGGGCGCCCGCCGCGCGCGCGTCGGCTGCCTGCGCGAGTGTCAGCACGGTGCCCGCCCCCACGAGAACGTCCGGGCACTCCGCCGCAATGGCGCGGATGCCGTCGGTGGCGCAGGGCGTGCGCATGGTGATCTCCGCCACGGGCACGCCGCCGTCGTGCAGGGCGCGGGCTGTGGGCACTGCGTGATCGACGTCGTCCAGGATGATTACCGGGTGCACGCGCACCCCGCGCATCAGGCGAACGATATCGGCGGTTGATTCGGTTGCGATCGATGTCAGAGGCATGCCGGATGTTGGGGCGTCAGACGCGCGGGCGCCAGAGGCCGCGCGCAGATTGATGAGGAGAGGTGGAGCGTGTGCCGGGTGGTGCTCAGCGCAGCGAGGCCCGCGCCGCCGCGAGCTGCGCACGCACGGCTGATGGACCCGTGGCCCCGTCCACATCGCGGCGAGCCACCGACGCGGCGGGAGAGAGCGCGTCGCGAACGTCCTCGGTAAACAGCGCGTGCGCCCGGTGGAACGAATCGAGAGGAAGGGCGGCCAGGTCGATCCCGCTCGCCTCGCTTTCACGCACCAGGCGGCCTACGCTCGCGTGCGCCTCCCGGAAGGTCGCGCCCTTGCGCACGAGGTAGTCCGCGAGGTCGGTCGCCATCATCGTGCTCGACAGCGCGCTGGCCATGCGATCCGTCCGGAAAGTGATTTCGGCCAGCGCTCCCGCTACTGCGGGGAGCACGAGGTGAATGGTGTCCACGGCGTCGAACAGTGCCCGCTTGTCGTCCTGCAGATCCTTGTTATAGCCCGTGGGCAGTCCCTTGAGCGTCGCGAGCAGCGACGTGAGGTCGCCGAGCAGGCGGGCGCCGGACCCGCGCGCGAGCTCAAACGCGTCGGGGTTGCGCTTCTGCGGCATCATGCTGGAGCCCGTGCTGAAGGCGTCGCCGAACTGCACGAAGCCGAACTCGCTGGTGCCGAAGAGAATGAGATCTTCGGCCAGGCGCGAGAGGTGCGCGCCCAGCAGCGTGAGCGCGAAGAGCAACTCCGCGACGAAGTCGCGGTCGCTCACGGCGTCCATGCTGTTGGCGGACAGCCGATCGAAGCCGAGCGTGCCCTGGAGCAGAACACGCGAGATGGGATACGCGCATCCGGCCACCGCGCCGGCGCCGAGCGGCAACACGGAGGCCGAGTGCGCGACGGCGCCGATGCGGGCACGGTCGCGGTCGAGCGGCCAGAAGTGCGAGAGCATCCAGTGCGCGGCCGACACGGGCTGCGCGCGCTGGAGGTGGGTGTAGGACGGCATGAGCGCGCCGTCTGCCGCGAGCGCGGTGGCGTGGTCGAGCATCACCTGCTGCAGCGCACGTACGGCCGCGTCGAGGGCAGCGGTGGCGTCCATGGCCCAGAGGCGCGTGGCGGTGGCCACCTGATCGTTGCGGCTGCGGCCGGTGTGCAGGCGCGAGGCGAGATCACCGATTTCCTCGTGGAGCATGCGGTCGATCATGGTGTGGACGTCTTCATCGCCGGGCGCTGGCTGGGCGCCGTTCCGGAGACGGGTGGCGAGGGCGTCGAGTCCTTTCTCGATGCGCGTGCTGTCATCAACGGAGAGAACGCCGGCGCTCCAGAGCGCGACGGCCCACGCCTTGGACAGGCGGACATCGAACGGCCAGAGACGGAAGTCGGTGCCGATGGAGCGATTGAGCGCGTCGAGCGCCGGGGCGGTGTCGCCCGAGAAGCGGCCGCCCCAGAGCTTGTGCGACTGCGCTTCGCTGCTGACGAGCTTGAGCGAGGTCACGCGATGGCGAGCGTCTTCCGGGGCGCTCCCTCCGTGGCGGCCGCCTCGGAGGCGGCGAGCTGCTGGTCCTTGAGCGCCCGGACGCGCTGCGAGAGGCCGTAGAGGCGAATGAATCCCGCGGCGTCGCTCTGCTGGTAGACGTCGTCCTCGCCGAAGGTGACGAAGCGCTCGTCGTAGAGCGCCTGCTCGCTGGAGCGGCCGGCGATGGTGACGGTGCCCTTGTACAGGCGCAGCGTGATGGAGCCGGTGACGCGCTGCTGCGTGACGTTCACGAAGGCATCGTAGCCCTCGCGCTCGGTGGTCCACCAGCGGCCCTCGTAGACGAGATCGGCGTAGCGCGGCGCGATCATGTCCTTGGCGGCGAGCGTGCGGCGGTCGAGCACGAGCTGTTCGAGCTCGCTGTGCGCGGTGTAGAGCAGTGTGCCGCCCGGTGTTTCGTACACACCGCGCGACTTCATGCCCACGAGGCGATCCTCGACGAGATCGATGCGTCCCACGCCGTGGCGGCCACCGATGGTGTTGAGGGTGGTGAGGAGCGCGACGGGACTCATGCATTCGCCGTTGACGGACACCGGCGTGCCGCTGGCGAAACCGATGGTCACGTCCTCCGGCTCGGCGGGCGCGGCGGCCGGCGAGGTCGTGAGCATGAAGAGATCGTCGGGCGGCACCGAGGCCGGATCTTCGAGCACGCCGCCCTCGTGCGAGATGTGCCAGATATTGCGGTCGCGCGAATAGATCTTGGCCTTGGTGGCCGAGACGGGAACGTTGTGGCGCGCGGCGAAATCGAGCGCGTCCTCGCGGCTCCGGATGTCCCATTCCCGCCAGGGCGCGATGACCGGGAGGTCGGGCGCGAACGCGGCGTAGGTGAGCTCGAAGCGAACCTGGTCGTTCCCCTTGCCGGTGCAGCCATGGGCGAGGGCATCGGCGCCGACGGCGCGCGCGACCTCGACCTGGCGCTTCGCGATGAGGGGGCGCGCCATGGAGGTGCCGAGGAGGTACTTGCGGCCGTAGACGGCGCCGGCGCGGAGGGTGGGCCAGATGTAGCCGGCGACGAACTCTTCGCGGAGATCCTCGACGTGGCATTCGGCGGCGCCCGAGGCGAGCGCCTTGTGGCGCACGCCGTCGAGCTCATCGCCCTGTCCGATGTCCGCGGCGACGCAGACGACGCGGGCGCCGTAGTGCTCGCGCAGCCAGGGGACGATGATGGAGGTGTCGAGCCCGCCGGAGTAGGCGAGGGCGATGGTGCGGATCATGGGCGCTCCCCGAATAGAATAAATATGCTAGTACGCTGCATATTTAACCCGCTGGGAAACAGGCGTCAAGCGCGGGGTGGGCGGGGCGACGCGGTGGCGCGTGGGGCCGGGCGGACGCCGCGCGGACGCCGCGCGGACGCCGCGCGGACAGCGGGTGGACAGCGGGCGGACAGCGGACGGACAGCGGACGGACGCCGGGGCGATCACGCCCGCGCGAGGGCCCTGAGCTTGCGGGTGGCCTTGTCGCGCGCGGCGCGGGAGCGGCAGATGATGAGCACGGTGTCGTCACCGGCGATGGTGCCGATGATCTCGGGCCACTCCTCCCAGTCGAGGACGACCCCAATGGGCTGGGCGCCGCCGGGGAGCGTGTGCAGGACGATGAACTCGCCGACGCCGTCGATGTGCGTGTAGAGGTGGGGGAGCAGGGCGTCGAGCGGCGGCCGGGTGTCCTCGGACTGGGTGGTGACGGCATAGCGCGCGGAGCCGTCCGGCGCGGGGATGCGCGCGACGCGCATCTCGCGCAGGTCGCGCGAGAGCGTGGATTGGGTGACGTCCCAGCCGCGCTGCCGGAGCAGCTTGCGGAGATCCTCCTGGCTCTCGACCGCGCGCTCCTCGATGAGCTCGCGGATCGTGGCCTGCCGATCGCGCTTCGTGGCCATGTGGTGCCTCCGATGGGACGGAGGATAGCGCGCCCGGGGGCGGAAAGGCCAGAGGCCGGCGCCATCATCCGCCATTGACACGTGCGGCTTGGCTGTTTATGCATAATTCGTGCATAAAATCCCTATCGGCGTCCTGGGCGCATCCGGCTATGCCGGCCGCGAACTGTGCGCGCTTGTCGCCCGCCACCCGGCACTGGACCTGGCGTTCGCCTCCGCCAACGAGCGGCGCGGCGAGCGCGCCATCCTGGGCGGGAGAGAGGTGACCTTCGTCGCCCCGGACGATGTGACGCTCGATCGCGCGGCCCTCGTGTTCAGCGCGCTGCCGCATGGGACCTCGGCGCGCTGGGTGCCGCTGGCGCGCGGGGCGGGCGCGAAAGTCGTGGATCTCTCGGCGGACCTGCGGCCGGGAAGCGGCGCCGATCCGGTGCCGTACGGACTCACGGAATTCGCGCGCGCCGACGTCCGGGGGGCCGCGGTGGTGGCGAATCCGGGGTGCTATCCCACGGCGATTCTGCTGGCACTGCTGCCGCTGTTCACGCGGGAGCTCGTGGCGCCGGGCGGCACGATTGCCGTGACGGCGGCGAGCGGCGTCACGGGGGCGGGCTTCACACCGCGCGCCGATCTGATGTTCGCCGAGGTCGCCGACGACTTTCGCCCCTATGCCGTGGGCAATACGCACCGGCACCTGGCGGAGATGACGGCGGTAATGCGCGCGCTCGGCTGCGATGCCGACCTGATTTTCACACCGCATCTCCTGCCTGTGGCGCGGGGCATCCTGGCAACCATCACCGTGCCGCTGGCCGAGCCGGTGGCGGACCCGCTTGCCATCTGGCGCGAACACTATGCGGGCGAGCCTTTCGTCGAGATCACCGAGGGTGCACCGTCACTGCGCGACGTGGTGCGCCGGAACGTCGTGCGCATCACCGCGCACGTGGCCGCCGACGTCCGCCGGCCCACGCTCACGGTGATCGCGGTGCTGGACAATCTGGTCAAGGGCGCGGCGGGGCAGGCGGTGCAGAACGCGAACCTGCTGCTGGGCCTCGAGGAAACGGCGGGGTTGCCGGCATGACGCGCGTCATCAAGATCGGTGGCCGGGCGCAGGCCGATGCGCGCCTGCCGGAGCTCGTCGCATCGGCCTGGCGCGGGGACGCCGGCGCGCTCTGCGTGGTGCACGGTGGCGGCGATGAGATCTCCACGCTGCAGCGTGCGCTGGGGCTGGAGCCTGCGTTCTCGCGGGGCCGGCGCATCACGAGCGAGCGCGATCTGGACGTGATCCGGATGGCGCTCTCGGGGTCGGCCAACAAGCGGCTCGTCGCGCGGCTCAATGCGGCGGGCGTCGCCGCCGTTGGCGTGTCGGGCGAAGACGCATCGCTCATTGCCGCGCACGTGGCGGAGGACGCGTCGCTGGGCCGCGTGGGGACGAGGGCGCGCGTCACGGCGCGTGTGCTGCATCACCTGCTCGCGGGCGGCTACCTGCCGGTCGTCTCGCCACTCGCGCGCGATGCGGACTCGCCGACGGGCGCGGCGCTCAACGTGAATGGTGACGATGCGGCTGCGGCGATTGCGGCGGCGCTCGAGGCGAGCGAGCTGCTGTTCGTGGCCGA
>DASVWN010000142.1:0-9269 GCA_036393195.1 Gemmatimonadaceae bacterium
CGCCGACGACGTTCAGCGCGGGTACGCGATGAAAGCCGTCGGGCGCCGTGGAAAAGTTGTCGAGCAACACGAGCCAGGAATGCCGGCCATTTCCGTCCGCCGCGCCAACCGGAACGCGTTGCAGGAAGCCGCTGTCCCCCGCCGGAGCAAGTCCCGCGGCGCGCATTTCGCGCGCGATGAAGCGCGCCGCCATGACGGCACCGCGCGATCCGGTCATGCGCCCCTGCATGGAATCATCGGCCAGGGCCGAGAGCTGCCGCACAATATCCGCGCGGTGTACGACGCCCTGCGTCGCGTCGTCCTGCGCACGTAAGATTGCGGGCGCGCCGAGCAGCAGCGCGGCGACGACGGCGCGCGACGCTAGCATGTGCGCGGGCGGCGCGAGGACAGACGGGGCGCTAGCATGTGGGCTGGCGGCGTGCGGACAGGCGGGGCGCTTCCGGCACCCTCGGTACCACGGGTGCCTCCAGCGCCCCGCCTGTCCGCTTGATTGTCCGATCAGCCATGTACGCATCTCCTTCGGTACTCACCAGGTCACGAACATGTACTGTGCAAGCGCGCGAACCGGCGCCGCGAACATGCCTCGGGCTCGCCCGCCTGTGCGGGCCTATGCAGCAGTGCCGTGCCTGCGCCGTGCCTGCGCCGTGCCTGCGCCTCGCGCTTGGCCGGCTGTGCGCGCCGCCAGTAACACGTGGTGGGCCCAGGGCACGAGTGCCGGGGGCCGGGGGCGCTGGAGGCACCCGTGGTATCGAGGGTGCCGGAAGCGCCCCCGGCTCCCGGCACTGCCGGCTGCTGGCACTGCCGGCTGCTGGCACTACCGCCTGCTGGCACTGCCGCCTGCTGACGCCGCCGGCTTCCGCGCGCGCAATTACTTGGTCGAGTCCGGATAGAGCGATACCTGCACGTAGTTCCGCGTATCGAGGAACGTGCGCGCCGCGTCGCGCAGGGAGGCGACACTCAGACTGTCGGCCTGCGCCGGGAAATCGAGAATGTCGTCGAGCGGCCAGCCGGCCTGCTCGTAGGACACGATGTGCGCGAGCCAGAATCCGTTCTGTCGCACCGCCGTTTCGCGCTGGCGCAGCTCGGTCTCGCGCACCTTCTTGACGTCTGCCGCGGCGGGCCCGCGCGTCTTGAGCGTGTCGATCGTCGCGAACACCGCCTGCACCAGCTCCCGCACATTCGCCGGCGAGGAACCGAAGTCGATCGCGAGATAGAAGCGCGGCCGCGGAATGCGCGCCGGGTACGGCGTGACGGACACGCTGTACGTCGCGCCGAGCTGCTGGCGCAGCCGCTCGCGCAGCTCGATCTCCAGGACATCCGCGAGCGCTTCCATCTGATAGACGTCGTGCTGCGTGTACTCGAAAGGCCCGGTGAAGGCGATGCGCGTCTGGCTCTTCGGGTCAGTTCCCTTGCGCACGTCGCGCGTGATCACGCCGCGCGGATAGTCGATGCCGAGGTCGCGCCACTGGCCGGCCTGGTGCGTGGCGGGGAGGCTCGCAATGTAGCGTTCGACGAGCGGCCTGAGCTTCGTCGTGTCAATGTTGCCGACAAACACGAACGTGAACGCGCTCGCGTCGGCGAAGCGCGCCCGGTAGAACGCCAGCGACGCGCCGAGGTCGAGACTGTCGAAGGCGGCGACGGTGAGCGGGCGCACGCGCGGGTTGTGGCGTGAGAGCGTTGCGCTCACGGTGTCGGCGAAGGCCGCGGATGGACTGGCGTCGCGATTGGCGAGCAGCGCCTTCATGCGCGACCCGAACGCGTTGAACGCGGCCGTGTCCGCACGCGGCGCGGTGAAGTACAGATAGATGAGCTGGAAGAGCGCGTCCGCGTCGAGCGGCGATCCGCCGCCGTACAGACCGTCCTCGTACAGGGTGATGGACGAACTGATGCCGACGGACTTGCCCGCAAGCGCCTTCTGCAGCGCCGACGCGCTGAAGGTTCCCACGCCGCTCGTCTCGACCGCGTCGCTCGCGGTGCGCGCCGCGAAGGCGAGGGAATCCGGTGCGAGCGACGTGCCGCCGGGGCTGTATGCGCGGAACAGCAGCTCGTCGTCCTTGAACGTGGTGGGCTTGAGCAGCACGTGCGCGCCGTTCGAGAGCGTCCACATCGTGACGCCGACCTTCGCGTCGCGGCTTTCGGCGACGACGCGTCCCGGCTCGGGCTGCCGCGCCACGAGCGGTGCATTCGAGACGGAGTCCACGTACGCGGCTACCTGCACGTGGTCCATGCTGTCGGCGAGGGCGAGCAGCGCGGCGTCGCCAGGCACGGACGCGCTGTCCTTTGACGGCGCGCTCGCGACGATGGTGCGGTCGCGGAGCGAGAGCCAGTCGTGAGCGACGCGATTGACCTCGCTGAGCGCGATGCCGGGGAGCAGTGCGCGGGTGAGCCGGTAATCCTGCGCGATGCTCGGGATCGGATCCCCGTCGAGGAAGTTCGCCACGTACGTCTGCACGAACGCATCCGAGCTGGTCTTGTCGCGCTCGGCGTACGTGTTTTCCATGCCGCGCAGCAGGTTCGCCTTCTGGCGTTCGAATTCCGTGGGCGTGAACCCGTGCTGTTCCACGCGCTCGGCCTCGGTGAGCACCGCACCGAGACCGCGCGCGATGCCGCCATCCTTCACGAGTGCGCTCAGCACGTACGCGGCGCGGCTGCGCACAATGTCGCCCTGCGCGGAGTAGGCACCGACGAATGGCGCACCGGCACGCTGGGCAATTTCCACCAGGCGGTCATTGAGCATGCCGCTGTAGAGCGATTCCACGAGCTCGCGCCGATAGTCGGCCACGGTGCGCTCGTGTTCCACGGGCATTTCGTAGTATTCGGCGACGGTGGAGTTGGTCGCTTCGGGATCGGTGGTAACGGCGACCCGCGTGAGCGTGTCGGATGGAACGGGGAAGACGGTGCGCGGCCGCTCAGGCTTCGGATTCGTGAGCGGCGTGAAGCGCTCGCGAATGAGTCGCTCGACGCGCGCGCCGTCGAAATCGCCGACCGCGACCACGGCCATGAGATCCGGCCGGTACCAGTCGTGATAGAATCGCACGAGCTCGGCGCGCGACGCGGTTTCTATGGTGTGCCGGTCGCCAATGGGGAGGCGCGTGGCGTAGCGTGAGTTGACGAAGAGGACGGGGAACTGCTTGTCGCGGATGCGCTGGGCGGCACCGCGGCCCAGCCGCCACTCTTCCACCACGACTTTCCGTTCGCGCTCGAGCTCGGCGGGATCGAAGGTGAGCCCGTGCGCCCAGTCGGCGAGGATCTCGACGCCGGTGCCGAGCAGCGTCGCGCTGTCGGTCGGAACCGTGAGCTGGTAGACCGTCTCGTCGAATCCGGTGGAGGCGTTGAGGTCGGCGCCGAAGCGGACGCCGGTGGATTCGAGATAGCTGATGAGCTGCTGTCGCTTGAAGTGCGTCGTGCCGTCGAACGCCATGTGCTCGACGAGATGGGCGAGGCCGAGCTGCGTGCTGTCCTCGAGGATGGATCCGGCATTCACGACCAGGCGCAGCTCGGCGCGCTTCTCGGGCTTGTGGTTGACGCGAATGTAGTAGGTGAGCCCGTTGGGAAGCGTGCCGATGCGCACGCTGCTGTCCGCCGGAATGGGCGCGGTGAGCGGCGGCGGGGCGAGGCGCGTCGTGTCCTGCGCCGCGAGTCGTACCGGACGCATGGCGGGCAGCGCGACGATCAGGGCGGCCAGCGAGGCAGTGGCGCGCCACGAAAGAGCAGGGGACATGGCTACTGGTGTGGTGATCGCGGCGCGCAGGCGGCCTGCGTGCGGATCATTCGTCGTCAATACTTTCGGCGTGCACGTCCGCGTTGCCGGACGGCAGATAGCTCACGATGATCCGCATGGAGTGGCAACACACCTGGCAGTCCTCGATGTAGTCCTGCGAGGTGCCGCTGCTCGGATCGAGCGTGAGCGTGTTGCTCTCACCGCAGTAGGGACAGGTTACGCGGCCCTCCATGTCCGTCGAGCCGGCATCGGACGGGAGGTTGTCAGGGTCGTCAGTCGAAGGCATGACGGAAAACTAGCGACGGGCGGAAACAGGGGCAGCCCCATGGGCTGCCCCATGGGCTGCCCCTGTTTGGTCATTTTCCCGCACCGCGGTGCAAACGGTCGCGGATGGCTGCCCATTCATCGCCCGCGGAGTCAGGCTCTTCCACGAACACCACGTCGCAATGCTGTGCATCGAGCGCATGGAGCGTGGCGTAGAGCTCGCGCGCATAGCCGGCTGGGTCGGGGGGCATCCTGACGGGATGGGCCACGGGCGCGTCGAAGGGGCCGAGCAACAGTGCGCCCACAATCTTTCCGTGGCTCGCCAGCTCCCGCGCGAGCCGGGCCGCCAAGTCCCGCTCCGTGGCGGCGAACGGTCGCAGCCGGGCGCGCGGCGCGTAGTGTCGTTCGAGCATTCCCGGCGCGGCGCGCGGCGCGCAGGCGTCCGGATCCTTCGCGGGAATCACGAGCGAGCCGAGCACCTCGCGAAGCTGCGCCGCGGAGATGTGTCCCGGTCGCAGCAGCACCGGCTCGCTCCCCGAGAGATCCACGACCGTGGATTCGATGCCGACGGTCGTGGCCCCGCCATCGAGGATGAGGTCCACGCGATCGCCAAGCGCGTGCTGCACGTGGGCGGCGCATGTCGGCGAGAGCTCGGTGAACCGGTTGGCGCTGGGGGCGGCGATGGGCAGGTCCGCCGCGCAAATGAGGGCAAGCGCAACCGGGTGCGCCGGGATCCGGACCGCCACCGTATCCAGCCCGGCGGTCACCGCATCGGGCACGCTGGCCGTGCGCGGCAGCACCATTGTGAGCGGCCCCGGCCAGAACAGCCGAGCCAGCAGATCTGCGGCGCCCGGCCAGTCGCGAACGAGGCGGCGTGCGGCGGCCGGGTCATGCACGTGCGCGATGAGCGGATTGAACGCGGGACGCCCCTTCGCGTCGTAGATGCGCTGCACTGCCGCCGGGTCGAGCGCGTTGGCCCCCAGCCCGTACACGGTTTCGGTGGGGAAGGCGACCAGTCCGCCGCTCCGCAGAATGGCGGCGGCGCGGGCAATGCGGTCCGGCTCCGGGTGGGTCGAGTCGACGGTGACGATCAACAAAGTGCGTCCGGCGGGGTTCGTGTTAATGTATACCGGACATGACGCGCCGCTGGCGCTGCTCGTCTCACCGGGAGGGTCTGGCCGCCGACGCTGTTCCTCGCGCAACTTCGCGTACCGATCCGGGGTATTCTCACACGCATGTCCGCTCGTTTCCGCAGGCTTCTTTCGCTCGGTGCACTCACGCTGCTCGCGGCATCCTGCGAGCGCATCTCCGTGGGCTCGGAGATCGCGGGAGAGCTGCATCGCGGGCGCGATTACGCCGCCGCCATCACGGCACGCGGGCGCGACACGACGATCACCGCGGATAGTACGGCCACGGTCGTCGCGCTGGCCTACCTCGAGCGGCAGCGCCTCGGCCTGGGCAGCCCGTTCCTGCTGATCGATGATGCGCTCAACGATCCGCGGGTGGCCGACTCCACCAGGCGTCCGCTGGCCTGGGCGCTGCTGGCGCGCACGCTGGACGGCGCAGGCAACGACGTTTCACCGCTCGCGCTGGACGCGCTGGGAGTGCCGTCCGCCTTCAACGCGCCGGCGGGTGGGTGGGCGCACCTCCGTCTCATCGAGCACGCGGTGCGCGAGACGGACAATCCGCGCGCGGGTGAGCTGGCCGTGCGGCTGGCGTACACGCTGGCCGCATCCGAACACCTGCTGCGCGCGGATGCGCCGCGCGTCGCGGCCGCTGCGGCGGCGCAGATCCGGGATCGGGACCTGGCGCAGGCTGACGTGCGCGAACTGTTGCGCGCCGCATGGAAGAGCGGTGTTGATCCGCTCGTGCTGCTTCCCCACTGGCGCACCGCGCGTCGCTTTGCCGTGGAAGCGCCGCTCATGGGAACGCTCGATCGTGACGCGCGGCTCGCCGCGTTGCGGCTCGTGCCCCGATTGCTGGAGGACATCGAGCATCTTGGCGAGAGCGAGGATCGCGGGGAGGACACGCGCGGCGAAATCCTGAGCGAGCGCTCGGCCATCGCGCTCGCATCTGTCGCTGATCGCGCCGATGCGCCACCGGAGGCGCCGGTGGTAGTGACGCTGGCTGGTCTGGGCGGCCGGCTCCTGGGCAGTGCGATGCTCGACAGCGGCATGCGTGCGGCGCGAGAGCAGTTCGTGTCGCGTTCGCGCACCGAAGAGTCGCTCGCCGCCCAGCATGCGCTCGTGTTGTGGCGCGCGCCCGGCGTCCGCGTCGAGCGTGCCACACTCATGGCCGCCGTCGCCTTGCGAGCCTATGCGCAGGCCACACCCTGGTTCCCCGGCGACGGGGGCCCCACTGACCGTGAGCTGGTGCAGCGGTATGGCCTGGCATCCGTCAGCTTCGATCCCGAATTCCCCGACTCGTGGAAGCCGTACTATCGGGGCATGCTCGCGTCGGCGCTGGATGACCTCCGCCGGGTGCTGCCGTCGCTCGACGTGTCGGGGCTGCACGTGCAGTTCGGGGAGAGCCCAATGGGCCGCACGGCGCTCGCCATGCACGATCCGCGGCGCCGCGTACTGTATCTGCCGCCCGCCACGTCCGGCGGCGCGATCGCGCACGAACTGGCGCATGACGTCGATTGGCAGGCGGCGCGGCGGCGCGACGCGGTGCGCGGCGACTATGCGACGGATCGCGCGGTGCGCGATGCCGGTCAGGGATTGCTCGCCGTGTCGATGCGCGGGCTCGCGGCGGCGAGCGCGGGCGCCGCGGCCTATCCGGAATCGTCGCTGCCGCCCAGTCGTCGTCCCACCGAGATCTTCGCGCGCAGCATGGACTGGCTCACGGCGGCATCGCTGGCGCACGAGGGACGCATCAATGGCTACCTGTCGTCCGTGCAGGACGGTGTACTCACCGGCTACGTCTCCGTCACGCCGCCCGACGCGCGCGGCGATGCGGGCGTGGCGCTCGTGCACATTCTGGACGACGTCTCGCCGCTCGCGCCCTCGCTACGTGCCTGGTACCTGTCGCGATTCGGTCCCGGGCGCGCGCCGGAACCGCGCGAGCTGGTGGACCGCATTGTGGAGGCGCCGCTCGATCCCGTCGTTACGGACAGCAATGCGTCCGTGCTGCGGCTGCTCGAACCGATCCGCCAACTGCGGGATTCGCTCGCGGCGCTCGTCCTGGACTCGCACGCCTGTGATGCGGATGACTCGGGGAAGCGCGACCGGCTCGAGCAGGCGGAGCTGCAATTGGTGGATCTTGCCGCGCGCGCGCGCACGCGTGGCCTGCTCCGGCGGCAGGGCAGCGTGGTCGTGGTGGACAGCGCCTACGAGATCGTGCCCGGCACGCGCAGCGACACTACGCCGTTTGCGCACGCCTGCGCGCGTCCCGATGCGGATCAGCCTCCGTTCGACGTGACGGCACCCGCGCAGTGAGCGCGCCGCCGATGGCGCCCGGAGCAACCCCGCTGGAGCTCGAGCAGCGCGTCGCCATCGAGACGCCCGAGCAGGTGGTCTTCTCGTATTCGGTGGCCGGTGTGGGGTCGCGCGGCGCCGCCGCTCTGGTGGACCATCTCCTCATCGCCATCACCGAAGTGCTCTTCTGGTTCGGGCTCTACGTGGTGGTGGGGGGCAGGACACCGACGCCGTCGGACACGGGCAGAAGCACGGTGGCCTGGCTCGTGGCGCTGCTGGTCATCACTTCGTTCGCGTTCCTCTGGGGGTACTTCGTGTACTTCGAGGCAGTGTGGGACGGCCAGACGCCAGGCAAGCGGTTACTGCACATACGCGTGGTGCAGGATGGAGGCTACTCGGTGAGTTTCGCCGCCTCCGCCATTCGGAATCTGGCGCGGCTGGTGGACATGCAGCCGGGGCTGTCCTACGGTGTGGGCATCATGAGCGCGGGACTGTCGAAATCAGGGAAGCGGCTCGGCGACATGATGGCGGGCACGTTCGTGGTGCAGGAACGCGTCGCGCGTCACCCCCGGCCAGTGGCGCCGCCGGCGTCGCAGCCGGCGACGCCGGTCATGCTGAGTGCCGCGCTCACTGCCGACGAATACGACCTTCTGCACCGCTTCGTCGAGCGGCGCACGACGCTGGCACCGGAGTTGCGCCGGCGACTCGGCGAGCAGTTGGCCACGCGATTCACGCGCGCGCTGGCCGGGATCGAGGGCTCCGATATGGCGCGCCTCCTCGAGCTGGATGCACGGGAGACCGCCGCCCGGGCACGCGGCATCGCGGCACGCGGCGCGGTTGGCGCCGCGCGCGAGCAGCAGGCCATCGTTGCGCGAGACGCGGAAAGCTGGCATGCCTTCGCCAGCGAACTGGCGGAAGCCCAGCGCCGCGGCCTGCGCAGCATGTCGGAAGACGAGGTCAGTCACTTCGTGGCCCGGTATCGCGAGGTCGCGACGGATCTTGCACGGCTGACCACGGCCTCGCAGGGGCGCGAGGTGGAGTCGCTGTTCTATCTGAGCCGGCTCGTCGGAGCCGGACACAATCTGTTCTACCGGCGGCGCCCGCTCACCGCGCGGGCCAGCGCGGCCTTCTTCCTGTCTGTCGTACCGCGCGAGCTGCGGCGCTCCCTCGGCTACGTGCTGGCCGCGGCTTTCTGCATGTTCGGTCCCATGGCCGTCACGTACCATGCGGTCGTGACTGACCCGTCAACGGCGGAGCGGCTGCTGCCCGCGGGCATGATCGACCGCGCCAACGAGGGCGTGGCGCGCGCCCGGCGTGGCGATCATGCCTATGTTCCGCTCTCGTCGTTCGAACGCCCGGTGTTGGCGAGCTCGATCATCCGGAACAACGTGCAGGTGGTGTTCGCGGCGTTCGCGTTCGGCATTACCGCGGGCATTCTCACAGTGCTCATGCTCCTGTACAACGGCGTGAGCATCGGCGCCGCGCTCGGGCTCTACGCGAGCAGGGGGATCTTCTCGCAGATCGGCGAGTTCGTTGTGCCGCACAGCGTATTCGAGCTGAGCGCCATCTGCATCGCCGGAGGCGGCGGACTGCTGCTTGCCTCGGCGCTGCTCCTGCCGGGCGCGCTGACACGCAGAGAAGCGCTCGTGGTGAAGGGGAGGCGCGCGGTGCGGCTTCTCGCGGCCTCGGTCATCATGCTCATCTTTGCCGGCACCATCGAAGGGCTGATCTCGCCGCGTAGCGACATTCCGCTCGGCATGAAGTTCGGCATTGCCGGGCTCTCCGCCCTGGCGCTCCTGTCGTATGCGTCGCTCGGCGGTCGCGGCACGACGGACGACCACGTCGCCGAGGAGTTCGGCTACAGCGAC
>DASVWN010000143.1:0-7308 GCA_036393195.1 Gemmatimonadaceae bacterium
CTGCTCGGCCTCGCCGACAGCGTGTCGGCGGGGTCGTGACGCGGCCCGTGTCGCCAGGTACTGCCCAGCCTCGCGCGGTGTTGCCAGGCGTTTGAGCTGTCGGCCGCGGGCTGCTACGTTTCAGCGCACCATCCCACCCCATCACGCCCTCTCCCGGAGGCGCCATCTCTCATGCCGCGTCCCGTTACGCTGTTCACTGGCCAGTGGGCCGATCTCCCGTTCGACGTGGTCTGTGCGAAGGCACGGTCGTTCGGTTACGATGGCGTGGAGATCGCCTGCTGGGGCGACCACTTCGACGTGGAGCGTGCGCTGAGCGAGGACGCGTACTGCCGGTCGCGATGGGACATCCTGCGGAAGCACGAGATCACCACGTTCGCGATCAGCAACCATCTCGTGGGGCAGGCGGTGTGCGATCGCATTGACGAGCGGCACCGGAGCATTCTGCCGGCACGCGTGTGGGGCGATGGCCAGGAAGATGGCGTGCGGGCGCGCGCGGTGGAGGAAATGAAGAACACGGCGCGCGCGGCGGCGCTGCTCGGGGTGACCGTCGTGCCCGGATTCACCGGCTCGTCCATCTGGCCATATCTGTATTCCTTTCCTCCCAACGGCGCGGAGCTCGTGCGCCGGGGGTACGCCTTTTTCGCCGAACTGTGGACGCCGATCCTGGACGTGTTCGCGGCGTCCGGTGTGAAGTTCGCGCTCGAGGTCCACCCTACCGAGATCGCCTTCGACATCGCGAGCGCCGAGGCCGCGCTCGCGGCGATAGCGGAGCACCGAGCGTTCGGCTTCAACTACGACCCGAGCCACTTCGGCTATCAGGGCGTGGACTACGTGCGCTTCATCCGCCGCTTCGGCAGCCGGATTCATCACGTGCACATGAAGGACGTCTACTGGTCGCCCCGGCCGACGGACGCGGGGGTGTTTGGCGGACATCTCGACTTTGGCGACCCGCGCCGCTACTGGGAATTCCGGTCGCCGGGACGCGGGCGCATCGTGTTCGAGGACATCATCCGCGCGCTCAACGACGTGGGCTACACGGGGCCGCTCAGCGTGGAGTGGGAGGACGGCGGGATGCAGCGCGAGCACGGGGCGCGTGAGGCGTGCGCATTCGTGCGGCGGCTGGATTTCCCGCCGGGGTCGGCGGCGTTCGACGCGGCATTCGATCACCAGCACGCCGCGGAGGCGACGTGATGGCCGGTGATGGTGGCGCGGCGGCCGGCGACGGCGGCGCGGCGCAGCCGGCGCCCGTGTCCGTGCCCGAGATCGGTGTCGGCATGCTCGGCTACGCCTTCATGGGGAAGGCGCACTCGCACGCATACAAGACCATTCCGTACATGATCCAGCCGCCGCCGGCCATTCCGCGGCTGCTCGGGATTGCCGGGCGCAACGCGGCGGCGGTGCAGGAGGCGGCGCGGCGCTACGGCTACGAGCGCGCCTACACCGACTGGCGGCAGATGCTCCGGGACGATCGCATCCAGCTGCTCGACAACGGTGGCCCGAACGACGCGCACGCCGAGCCGAGCATCGCGGCCGCGCATGCCGGCAAGCACGTGTTGTGCGAGAAGCCGCTGGGGCGCAACGCGAAGGAGGCCGCCGCGATGCTCGAGGCGGTCACGAAGGCCGGTGTCAAGCACGCCGTGGCATTCAACTACCGCTTCGTCCCCGCCATTCGCCAGGCGCGCGAGCTCATCGAGCGCGGGGCACTCGGCCGGATCTATCATTTCCGGGCGACGTATCTGCAGGAGTGGCTGCTGCCCGTGTTCAACGGACCCATGACCTGGCGGCTGGACCGGCGGCAGGCCGGCAGCGGCGCGCTGGGCGATCTGGGTGCGCACATCATTGATCTCGGACGGTTCCTTGTCGGGGAATTTCGCAGCGTCAGCGCACTGACGCGGACCTTCACCACGGAGCGGCGCTGGAAGGATCGCCCCGGCATGGGAACCGTGGACGTGGACGACGCCTTCGTGGCGGCAGTGGAATTCGAGAACGACGCGATCGGCAGCGTGGAGGCGTCGCGCTATGCGCCGGGACGGAAGAACTTCAACGCCTTCGAGATCAACGGAGAGCTGGGCAGCATTCGCTTCGATCTCGAGCGGCTGAACGAACTGCAGGTCTACTGGGTGAACGACGAGCCCCGCACGACGCAGGGCTTCCACGACGTGCTGGTGACGGAGTCGTACCACCCGTTCTGGAAGCACTGGTGGCCGCACGGGCACATCATAGGCTGGGAGCACACGTTCGTGCACGAGATCGCGCACCTGCTGGATGCCATTGCGAATGATCGTGCCGTGTCGCCCTATGGCGCGACGTTCGAGGATGGCTATCGGAACGCGGTGGTGTGTGACGCGATCCTGAAGTCGGCGGAGAGTGGGGAGCGGGTTCTGCTGCGATATTGAGTGGCGGGGCGGTCAGGCGCGGGTGGCTCTGCCGAAACCGAAACGGCTGGACAGGATTTCAGGATTGACAGGATTTACGCGGCGCCGTTAACAGGAATCGCATTGGTTCTTCTCCAGCGTACGAATCGCTGTGTTGTCGCCTGGCTTTCAACAATCCGGTCAATCCTGTCAATCCTGAAATCCTGTCCACCAGGTGCCGGGAAGCCACCGAAACCAGGCGTAGTCCTTCCACCGTACTATCTCTCAGTCCCCGCCGCACCTCGTTCTCTTCACCGTACAGGTTTCCCATGCGACGCATTCTTCTGGCAGCAGCCATGTTGTGCCCGTGGGTCGCTCCGACGCTCGCCGCGCAGGTGGACGCGCGGATGTTCCGCTATCCCGATGTCTCCGCCACGCAGATCGCGTTCGTGTACGCGGGCGACATCTGGCTCGTGCCGCGGCAGGGCGGCGTCGCCACGCGGCTCAGCTCTCCCACGGGCGAGGAGAGCTTCCCGCGTTTCTCGCCGGACGGGTCGCGCATTGCCTACTCGGCCGAGTACGACGGGAACACGGACATCTACGTGATTCCGACGGCGGGGGGCGAGCCGTTCCGGGTGACGCATCACCCGTTGCAGGACCGGCTGGTGGACTGGTATCCGGATGGCAAGACGCTGCTCATGGCGTCGTCCATGGCGAGCGGGAGCCAGCGGTTCAATCAGCTCTACCGCGTTCCCGCCACGGGCGGGATGCCCGAGAAGCTGCCCGTTCCCTACGGGGAGTTCGGCGCCATCTCGCCCGACGGGACCACGCTCGCCTACATGCCGGAGACGAACGACTTTCGCACGTGGAAGCGGTATCGCGGCGGGTGGGCGCCGGACATCTGGCTCTTCGACCTGAAGACGCTGGCATCCGAGAACATCACGCACGATCCGGGGAACGACGCGCAGCCCATGTGGCACGGCCGCACGCTGTACTTCCTGTCGGACCGTGATTCGGTGGAGCGGAACAACATCTGGGCGTACGACCTGGATTCCAGGAAATTCCGCGAGGTCACGCATTTCACGGACTTCGACGTCACGTTCCCGGCCATCGGTCCCGACGCGATGGTGTTTCAGGCCGGCGGGCGGCTGTATCTGCTGGACCTCGGCACGGAGAAGACCACCGAGGTGAAGGTCACGGTGGTGACGGACGAGATCACGCTGCGTCCGCGGGCGGAGAAGGTCGCGAAATATATCCAGAATGCTACTATTTCACCGACGGGCCAGCGGGCGCTGTTCGAAGCGCGCGGCGACCTGTTCACCGTGCCGGCGGAGCACGGGCCGGTGCTCGATCTCACGAACAGTCCCGGCGTCTTCGAGCGCTCGCCCGCGTGGTCGCCCGATGGAAAGACGATCGCGTACTGGAGCGACCGGAGTGGCGAATACGAGCTGTACGTCCGGCCTGCGGACGGATCGGCGCCGGAGCGGAAGATCACGAGCTACGGGCCGGGATTCCGCTACCAGCTCTTCTGGTCTCCTGACAGCCGGAAGCTCGCGTTCGTGGACCAGACGATGACGATCCGCATTGTGGATGTCACGAGCGGCGCCACGACCACGGTGGACCACAATCTGTACATGTTCCAGGGCGCACTCGACGCGTTCGCGCCAAGCTGGTCGGCGGATAGCCGATGGCTGGCGTACAACAAGGACACCGAGCGCAATAGCAGCGCGATCGCGCTCTTCGACACGCGCACGGGGAAGAGCCAGCAGGTCACGTCAGGGTTCTACAACGATCAGACTCCCGTCTTCGACCCCGAGGGCAAGTATCTGTACTTCCTTTCCAACCGCACGTTCGACCCCGTGTACAGCGATATCGATGACACGTGGATCTACCCGAACGGGCAGAGCATCGTGGCGGTGGCACTGCGCGCGGCGGTCGCGTCGCCGCTGGCGCCGCGCGACGACGAGGAGGGGGCGAAGTCCGACAGCACGGCGCCGGGCGCGGCAAAGGGCGCACCAGCACACAAGGGCGAGGCCGCGCACACTGGCGCGCCCGCGACGGCGGACACCGCGAAGAAGAAGATCACGCCCGTGGAGGTGGATCTCGCCGATTTCGAGCGCCGGCTCGTCGTGCTCCCGCCGCGTCCGGGGCATTTCGCCAGCCTGAGCGCGGTGTCCGGCAAGGTGATCTATCGCCGGACGCCCAATGCCGGCGCCGCCGACAGCGCGAGTCCCATCGGCTACTACGATCTCGCGGAGCGCGAGGACACGACCGTCGTGGACGACGTGGATGGCTACGTGCTGTCGTCCAATGGGACGAAGCTGCTCGTCTGGAAGAAGGACCGGTTCGGCATCGTGGATGTGAAGCCGAAGCAGCGCATCGAGAAACCGTTGCGCACCGCGGAGCTTGAAATGGTGGTGGATCCGCGCGCGGAGTGGAAGCAGATCTTCAACGACGTGTGGCGGTTCGAGCGCGACATGTTCTACGATCCGAAGATGCACGGCGTGGACTGGAACGCGATGCGCACGCGCTACGGGAAGCTCATGGACGATGCGGTGACCCGCTGGGACGTGAACTTCGTGCTGGGCGAGCTGATCTCCGAGCTGAGCTCGTCGCACACCTACCGGGCGGGCGGCGATCTCGAAACCGCGCCGCACCGCGGCGTCGGCCTCCTCGGCGTGGACTGGACGCTGTCGAACGGTGCGTGGCGCATCGCGAAGATCATTCGCGGCGCGCCGTGGGACAACGAGGTGCGTTCGCCGCTCGATGAGCCCGGCGTGAACGTGCACGAAGGCGATTACGTGCTCGCGGTGAACGGGATCCCCGTGGATGCGAAGCAGGATCCCTGGGCGGCGTTCGGCGGGCTGGCGGGGCAGACCGTCCAGCTTACCGTCAACGACCGGCCGGAGAAGGCGGGCGCGCGCACGGTGCTCGTGAAGACGCTGCCCGACGAGACGCGGCTGCGGAATCTGGCGTGGATCGATGCCAACCGGCGTCGCGTGGACGAGGCCACCGGCGGGCACGTCGGCTACATCTACGTGCCGAACACCGGTACCGATGGACAGACCGAGCTCGTGCGCCAGTTCATGGGACAGTTCGACAAGAGCGCGCTCATCATCGATGAGCGGTTCAACTCGGGCGGACAGATTCCCGACCGGTTCGTGGAGCTGCTCAACCGGCCGTTCCTCTCGTGGTACGCCGTACGCGACGGCAAGGACTGGCAGTGGCCGCCGCAGGCGAACTTCGGTCCGAAGGTGATGCTCATCAACGGGTGGAGCGGGTCCGGAGGCGACGCCTTCCCGCTCTACTTCAAGCGGACCGGCCTCGGCCCGCTCATCGGCGAGCGCACGTGGGGCGGGCTGATCGGCATCACCGGTGCGCCGACACTCATTGACGGCGGCAGCATTACGGTGCCGACGTTCCGGGAGTACAACGCCGAGAGCAAGTGGTTTCCGGAGGGACACGGCGTGGATCCGGACATCGCCGTCGTGGATGACCCCACCGAGCTGGCGAAGGGGCGCGACCCGCAGCTCGAGCGCGCCATCACCGAGGTGGAACAGCTCCTGAAGACGCATCCGGCGCCGGTTCCCAGGCGGCCAGCGCCACAGGACCGGACGCGGCCGTAAAGCAAAGGGGCAGCCCATGGGGCAGCCCCATGGGCTGCCCCTTTGCTGCATTGGCGCCGCACCTTCATGGCCTCCCGCCCTTCAACCACACGGGCGCGGGGTCGTTCGCCAGCAGCCGCACGGCGCTCGCGGCGGCGGCGATGAGCGCCGTCATGTGATCGAAGTCAACGCGACTTACCTCATCGCTCGGTTCGTGATAATCGTCGTGCAGATCGAAGCTGGAGAGCGTCTGGGCCGGGATTCCCCGTTTGGCGAACGCGATATTGTCGCTTCGCGCGAAGAAATGCTGCGCGGGACGTCTGTCGGGAACGATCGGCAGACCGGCCCGGGTGAACATGGCGCCCATGGTGGATCGCTCGTAGCCCGTGAGCCAGCCGTATCCCGGTCCGCCCGCCAGGCTGTCGGGCCGGCCGATCATTTCAATTTCGAGATTGGCCTCGATGCGTGCGAGCGGCACCACGGGATGCGACACGAACCAGCGCGTGCCCAGCAGCCCAACCTCCTCCCCGGTGGTCGCCAGAAAGACCACGGTGCGTCTGAGGGGCGGACCATGGGCGAGCGCACGCGCGATCTCGAGCACCGCCACCGTCCCCGACGCATCGTCATCCGCGCCATTGTAGATGCTGTCGCCGTGCACGGCCTTGCCGATGCCGAGATGATCATAGTGCGCATCGACGAGCACGACGGAATCGCGCAGCACGGGGTCGCTGCCACGCAGCACGCCGACCACGTTCAACGCGGGTACGCGATGAAAACCGTCGGGCGCCGTGGAAAAGTGGTCGAGCAGCACGAGCCAGGAATGCCGGCCATTGCCGTCCGCGGCGCCAACCGGAACGCGTTGCAGGAAGCCGCTGTCCCCCGCCGGAGCGAGTCCCGCGGCGCGCATTTCGCGCGCGATGAAGCGCGCCGCCATGACGGCACCGCGCGATCCGGTCATGCGCCCCTGCATGGAATCATCGGCCAGGGCCGAGAGCTGCCGCACAATGTCCGCGCGGTGTACGACGCCCTGCGCCGCGTCGTCCTGCGCATGTAAGATTGCGGGCGCGCCGAGCAGCAGCGCGCCGAGCAGCAGCGCGGCGACGACGGCGCGCGACGCTAGCAAGTGCGCGGGCGGCGTGCGGACAGGCGGGGCGCTAGCATGTGGGCTGGCGGCGTGCGGACAGGCGGGGCGCTTCCGGCACCCTCGGTACGACGGGTGCCTCCAGCGCCCCGCCTGTCCGCTTGATTGTCCGATCAGCCATGTACGCATCTCCTTCGGTACTCACCAGGTCACGAACATGTACTGTGCAAGCGCGCGAACCGGCGCCGCGAACATGCCTCGGGCTCGC
>DASVWN010000144.1:0-4644 GCA_036393195.1 Gemmatimonadaceae bacterium
GCCCCCGTGGCCTGCAACCGGCTCGCCGCAACGGATACGGTGGGGCGCTGTACACCGAGCATCTGTCCGAGAAATTCCTGTGTGAGCGTAAAGTGATCGGCGCCGACACGATCCTGCGTCATGAGGAACCAGCGCGCACAGCGCTGCTCCACGCGATGCCGCTGGTTGCAGGCGGCGCACTGGGCCACCTGGTCGAGTATGGTCTCGGTGTACCGCAGCATGATCCGCTGGAACGCCGTGCCCCACGCGAGTGCGCGCCGGAACGCGGCCACCGTCAGTCGCCGCGCCCCATCGGCGACCTGTGACACGGCCTGCATGCTGGACCGGTCGGTTCCGAGAAACACACTTACGCCGACCATTCCTTCCTTGCCCACGATGGCGACCTCGACGCCAGGGCCGTCGTGCATCGGCGTGAGCAGCGAGACCACGCATTCCTGCGGGAAGTAGACGTGTGTGATGCGCTCGCGCGGCTCGAACAGCACCGTCCCGTGTGGCAGGGACACCTCGCGCAACTCCGGGCGAAGTCGCTCGTAATCGGAGCGCGGCAGCGCCAGTAACAGTTGATTCTGCTCGAGTCGTCTCGAAATCGTGATTGCGGACATCCGGGCCTCCCGCCAGCATGGCTGGGTGAATGAGCTGACGGCAGCGGGATGAGGCCGAGGTGCCGAATCCGAGTGTCGCACTCTGAAGCATGTACAGGTCGAGTCGTACGACGCCGGTTTCCCCCTCAGGATGTGGCGGCAGTCGCGCGGGCGCCGCGTGGTTTCTCGAGCGTCGTGATCGCCTGCAGCGTTGTGATCGCCGGCGCTGGCGCACGGCACTCACTGGCGAGGTACGCATTGGGATCGTGCGCGAGCCCGCCCTCGGGCAGCGCGTCCCACAGGGAGCCAAGATCGTGGCGAACCTGATCGACATAGTACCGTGGCACCACCGTCGTTTCCTGGTCGAAGAATCGGCGCACACTCCGGTCCGAATCCAGCAGCGTCCGGATGCGCTGGTGACAGGCAACGCGTCCGTGTCGCTCCGAGGAGATCGCGCGGACGACATTCATCCAGGTTGCGACGCCGGGCTCGTTCACGCGGTAGCGCCGGCCAATCTGCCGCCAGGAATACGCGTAGCGTTCGGTGTCGAGCAGATTGTCGTAGAACGCGGCCCACGTGTAGTGCTTCGGCCGCACGTTCATCGCCCGGCTTGCATCCAGGAAGTGAAACGGGAAGGGGAGGACACGACCGGCGCGCTGCAGCTCGAGATTGAGCGGTGCGGCCTTGCCGAACGCGGAAAGCAGCGAGAACGCCGGGAACACGCCGGGAGCCAGGTCCAGAAACCGCTTGGTGAGCGCAAACGGTTCCGGCCCTTCATCCGTATCCAGCCCGAGCACGAAGTTGGTCTGCACGTACGGGATATAGCGCAGAATCACGTTGATGTGTTCGGCGACCCGCTGTACCTTGGCGAGACCGACGTCCCGTCCCGTCTTCGCCTTGTTGCCCAGAGCGAACCATGACTCGATGCCGGGCAGAATGGCCTTGAAGCTGTTCCGCTTGAGCCGTTGGAGATGCGGTTCGGAGAGCAGCGACAGACTGCTTTCCGCGAAGAAATCAATCCGTCCGGGCGGCACCGCATCCTCAATGGCGCCGAGATAGTCATCAAACCGTACACCGAAATTCGGGTCGTGCCACCCGACGCGCGGGCGCGCCACCTTGCCCAGCAGGAAGCGCAGATCGCTGCGCATCTGGTCGAAGCCGAGCGGCTGATACTCGACTGTGGAATCAATGCAGAACGCACAGGTGTAGGGGCAGCCCAGGCTGCCGATCATCGGCACGATCTTGAGCAACGGCGTCTTGGCCAGCGTGGGCTCAATGAACTTCCAGCGCTCCTGCATGGCCGGCAACACCTGCGGCTGCCGGGCCGCCGAGAGCTGGAGTCCGATGGGCCGATGCGGCGCACACTCGCGCAGGACCTCTCCAACGAGGGTCTGGTCCGTGAAGCCGAGCACATAGTCGAAATACCGCGCGGCGTCCTGCGGATAGCATCGCGCATGCGGGCCACCCAGCACGGTGACAGCACCTCGGCGTCGATGCAGTGCGCTGATGGCGTACGCGGTATGGGCAGCCTGGGTGAATGCTCCAACGAACAACAGGTCGGCCTCGGCGAGCACTTCCCGTTCGAGGTCCTCGAATCCGGTATAGCAGACGAAGCGAACGCGATGACCGGCCTGCTCACACCAGGTCGCGACGACCTGCGGCATGATGCTCGCCAGGTTGGCGTTCATGAGGCGCGCGTATAAGGCGCTCGTGGGGCGTTCGGTGGTGAGATCCAGAACGGTGATGCGAAGTCGACGCATGCGCGGCCTCCACGCTGGCACAGTGGCAGTGGAGTGCGTCGCCTGCTGGCGGCCGTCGGCGCCGGCGCACAAACGGGTCTTGCGGCGGTGGAGTGCAGACACAGAAGCGAGCTGCACCGCTATGTCATGTAGCAAACATAATGCCGGAACGCGAACTTGAACCACCCCAGGCGGCGCGGAACGCGTTCTTCCGCCGGTTACACAGCGACGCGCAGTCCTGCCGGTTCCCGACGGCGCAGCGTAGCTTCTCCTGGCGCGGGCGTCCTGGCGTCCGCGTGCCCCGGCGCCGTACCAGCTAACTCTCTCCCGGACAGCCATGATGCATCGCTTCCTGCCCACCCTCCTGCTTGCCGCGCCGTTCTCCGTGAGCGCGGCGCAGGCCCCGAAGACGTACGACGTCGGCCGGATCGAGACGCGCCTGGGCGAAATCCTCTTCGTGCTGTACGATCAGACCCCGCGTCACAAGGCGAGCTTCATCAAGCTGGCGACCACGCACTACTGGGACTCCCTCACGTTCAATCGCGTGATCAGGAACTTCGTCGCGCAGGGCGGCTGCCCGGACACGCCGGCGGGATTCTCCGGTTCGCCCTATCTGCTCGCGCCGGAGTTCAATGACAGCCTGAAGCATGTCTACGGCGCCGTCGGCGCCGGTCGCGACGACAATCCCGGCCAGCTCTCCGCCGGCTGCCAGTTCTACATCGTCGCGAACAAGCAGGGTCTCCCGAAGCTCGACAACCACTACACGGTCTACGGGAAGGTCATCAGGGGAATGGACGTCGTGGAAGCGATTGTGTCCGTGCCCACGGACTCCACGAATCAGCCGCTCCGACCCATCAAGCTGCATGTCGATGTGATCACGATGACCGCGGACCAGCTCCGGGGATATGGCTACGTGGTTTCGCCTGGGAAGGGGTGACGGGAAGCGGCTGTCCTGCTTTCTGCAGATCCGGCATGTACACCCGAAGCGCATGCGACGCGCTGCTGCGTGAGTAGCCGGCCACGAGCTGCCGATCGTATTCGTCGATGCTGAAGTCGAATGGATCCGACGGATCGCCATCGATGATCTCCATGTCGGCATCCACCATGAACAGCTTGCCGAACCGCAGCGTGCCGCCGCGAAAGCGCATGTAATTCGGCGCCGAGGAATCCAGCGGCGCCAGCGCATGGCCGGCGCTGTCCGCGCGAGTCGCGCCGCTCCCGAACTCCTGGATGATCTCGTTGCCCTCAATGCGCACGCCGGTCACACGCCCGCTGATGGCGGGCGGGGGAAGGAGAGTGGCGGGGTCGAGCAGGAGATCATTGCCCTGCACGGTGATGCCTCTGGCTTTCCGGAGATCGAGCATCTTCTGCAGCGTGAGGCCGAGCGCATCGAGGAACCCCTTGCCGAGAAAGCCCAGCACCTTGATGTGGGTAGGATGAATGCGGATGCGGCCGTCCGGTGTCGCGCTCAGCGCGGCGGTAATTTCGAATGACACGTTGATGCCCTTGTGCAGCGTGCCGCGTTGCACGAGTTGATCGCCTTTGGTCGCGAAGCGCAAGTTCCGGAGGGGCGCACCCTTGTACGCGAAGACGTACTGGTTCATCAGGTGATCCAGATCTGTCGTGGTGAGGCCGACGTGCGCCGAGGTGATGTGGATCGTGAAGGAGCGCTTGTCGTCGAAATTGATCGGCTGTCCGCGCGCGGTGCTCCGCATCTCGCCGCGAAGCGAATGGATGCGCAGCACGGTGCCGGAGCCCACGTGAAAGTTCACATGGCGGAACTCCGTGAGCGTGGGCGCGGTGTCCGGCGCGCTGTTGACCGCGCCGGGCGCCGAAATCGCGGCGGAGGGTGTGGCGCGCTCCGCACTGCCTGCGCCGGCGCGATCCGCCACAGGCTCGCCGCGACTCCCGCACGCCGTGGTGGCGGCGATCAGCGGAATCAGCATGACCATGCCACGCATGCAGTACAATTCCGCCGGGCATTACCGTAGTTCCCTGTGAACGCCGGTTCGAGCAGTCGCCGCCGAATCAGCCGCGACGCCACGGGCGCATCCGTTCGGTCGTCGGGGCGTTCTGCCGCCAGCGTGCCGTGGCCGATCCGAGTTGACGGCGCCGAGCGCACCCGCGTATTGTCCGTCGCCCATGCCGCACCCTTTCCTCGCCTCCCACCACCTCGTCGGCGCCTGGAACCCCTCGTACGAGTCCGACGCCATGGACGCGCACATCCAGGTGCTGCTCGCGCACGCCCGCGCCTTTCGCGATGGCCGCTGCAGTGACGATGACGTGTACGTGTGGTGGGGGCGCATTCGCTCGCCCAGGCGACA
>DASVWN010000145.1:0-78171 GCA_036393195.1 Gemmatimonadaceae bacterium
GGAGATGGTCATGCCGGGGGACAATGTGCAGATGGAGATCGAGCTCATCACGCCGATCGCCATGGACGAGGGGCTGCGCTTCGCGATCCGCGAAGGCGGCCGCACCGTGGGCGCCGGCGTCGTCACCAGGATCATCAAGTAACCGCCCGAACTTCACGCAACGGCTGACACAACGAGCTCACTATGGCTGGCAGAATTCGCATTCGTCTCAAGGCATTCGATCACGCGGTGATCGATCAGGCATCGGCGGACATCGTGCGCACGGCGGAGAAAACCGGGGCGCAGGTGTCGGGGCCCATTCCGTTGCCCACGAAGACGCAGAAGTGGACGGTCCTGCGCTCGCCGCACGTGGACAAGAAGTCGCGCGAGCAGTTCGAGCTCAAGACGCACAAGCGCCTGATTGATATTCTGGATTCTCGTGCGCAGACGGTGGACGCGCTGACGAAGCTCGATCTGCCGGCTGGCGTGGACGTGGAAATCAAGGTGGAGTAGCGCGGCGGCAGGCGGCTGGCAGCTCGTGGTTGCGAGATGCGAGCGACCGGCTTCCGGTACCAACTCCTGGCTACCAACAATCGGACAATGATCGGCATCATCGGCAAAAAGCTGGGCATGACCCAGATCTTCAACGAGGCGGGGCAGCAGATCCCCTGCACGGTTATCGAGGCCACACCGAATCCGGTCGTGCAGGTGACGACCAGGGAGACGGCGGGGTTCGCGGCGGTGCAGCTCGGCTACGGTGCGCAACGACTGCGCCGGGAATCAGGGCCGAAGGAGCGCACGCCTCGCGGGCGCCGGGCGACGAAGGCGGAAGTGGGGCATGCGAAGAAGGCGGGGCTGGACGCGCCGCCGGAAGTGTTGCGCAGCTTCCGGCTGGATGATGCGCCGGGCCAGGAGCCCGAGGTGCCCACGTTCAAGGTTGGGGACTCGATCAAGGTGGACATCTTCACGCCCGGTGAGCGCGTGAAGGTCACGGGGACCACGAAGGGGCGCGGCTTTCAGGGTGTGGTGAAGCGCCACGGCTTTGGCGGCGGTCCCAATACGCACGGCAATACCAAGCACCGGCGGCCAGGCTCCATTGGCCCGGGCACGGATCCCTCGCGTGTCATCAAGGGGAAGAAGATGCCGGGGCACTACGGGGCGGATCGCCACACGCAGGCGAACCTGCGCGTCGAGAAGATCGATGCGGAGCGGAACCTCCTTTACATTCGCGGCGCGGTGGCGGGTCCCCGGAGCGGGATCGTGCTCGTCCGCAAGCAGGGATAAGCGATGGCTGAGACCATGCAGAACTTCGACGCCGCGGCGTATACCGCGAATGGCACCGAGCGGGAGCGTGTATCGCTTCCGCCGGAGCTGTTCGACGGCATCGTGAACATGCCGGTGATGCACCAGGCGGTCCGCGCGTTCCTCGCAAACCAGCGACAGGGAAACGCGGCCACGAAGACGCGAGGCTTCGTCGTGGGCGGCAATCAGAAGCCCTGGAAGCAGAAGGGGACGGGCCGGGCGCGCCAGGGTTCCACGCGTGCACCCCACTGGGTGGGAGGCGGCACCGTATTCGGCCCGCATCCTCGTGACTACGGGCAGTACGTGCCGCGCCAGGTGCGCGCGCTGGCGCGCAAGAGCGCGTTCAACGCCCGTGCGAGGGAAGGCGCCGTGCTGGTGGTGGATCGCTTCGAGTTCGACGCGCCGCGTACGGCCCGCATCGCGGCCATGCTCGACCGGCTGGGACTCGCCGGGCGGAAGGTGCTGATCCTCACCGACGGGGTGAAGACCAACGTGCACCTGTCCGCGCGGAATCTGCCCACGGTGCACGTGATGCCGTATTCCGACGTCTCCACGTATCACCTGCTCTGGTCGGACACCGTGATCATCGAGGGGCCGGCCATTGGACACACGCTCGAGCCGGTGCCCGAGAGCGAGCCGGTAAAGGCGCGGAAGGCCGGGAAGGCGGCACCGGCGGCGAAGACCGCGAAGAAGGCCTCACCCAGGAAGGCACCCGCGAAGAAGACAGCGGCGCGCAAGAAGGTCGCGAAGAAGAAAGCCGCGTCGGGCAGGTCCGCCGCGAAGAAGAAGACCGCCGGCACGTCCAGGCCCGCGGCGCGCAAGTCGGCGCGCAAGGCGACCGGGCCGGCGGCAAAGCCAAAAAAGAAGAAGGGGAAGTAAGCGATGCCCACTCTGCACGAGACCATCGTTCGGCCGGTCGTCACGGAGAAGAGCTCGGGGGCGTACCAGGAGCGCGGCGAATACACGTTCGCGGTGCACTCGGACGCCACGAAGCCGCAGATCAGGACTGCGGTGGAATCGCTCTTCGGCGTGCACGTCACCAAGGTCTGGACATCGAATCAGCGTGGCAAGACGCGGCGGGTCGGCAAGTCCGTCGGGCGCCGCGCACACTGGAAAAAGGCCATCGTCACGCTCCGCGAGGGCGAGTCGATCGAGATCTTCGAGGGGTAACCGATGGGCATTCGACAGTTCAAACCCGTGACGAAGGGCACGCGCTTCCGGTCGGTCTCCGATTTCGCGGAGATCACGCGCAGCACGCCCGAAAAGTCGCTGCTGGAACCGCTGGTCAAGTCGGGCGGGCGCGACAATCACGGGCACATCGCGATGCGTCGCCGCGGTGGTGGACACAAGCGCATGTACCGCGTGATTGACTTCAAGCGGAACAAGTTCGCGGTCCCGGCCACCGTGAAGGAGATCGAGTACGATCCCAACCGGTCGGCGCGCATCGCGCTGGTGGAATACCAGGACGGCGAGAAGCGCTACATCCTGCACCCCAAGGGACTCTCGGTTGGCGATGTGATCGTGTCGGGCGCCGGGTCGGACATTCGCCTGGGCAACGCGATTCCGCTGCGCGAGATCCCGCTGGGGACGGCGGTGCACAACGTGGAGCTCAAGATCGGCAAGGGTGGCCAACTGGCGCGCTCCGCGGGGGCGTCGGCGCAGGTGGTGGCCAAGGAAGGCGAGTACGTCACGATCCGGCTCGGCTCCACGGAAATGCGCCTGGTGCACGGCAACTGCCTGGCCACGATCGGCGAAGTTGGCAACGCGTCGCACGAACTGCAGTCGTGGGGGAAGGCGGGGAAGACGCGCTGGAAGGGCCGCCGGCCCAAGGTCCGTGGCGAGGTCATGAATCCGGTGGATCACCCGCACGGCGGTCGGACACGCGGCGGCCGGAACGTGGTGAGTCCGTGGGGCAAGAAGGAAGGCGTGAAGACGCGCAACAAGAAGCAGCCGTCGCAGCGGCTCATCGTGCGCGGCCGCAAGAGAGGAAAGGCGACACAATAACCGGGAGTCGGGGATCGAGAGAGGAGCCGGGAGCAGTCCCGGTTCACCTCCCGCCAACCGCTTTCCGCTTTCCGGGATTTTTTCCATGGCGAGAAGCATCAAGAAGGGCCCGTACGTGCACGAATCGCTCGTGACGAGAGTACGGGCAATGAACAGCAGGAACGAGAAGCGGGTGCTCAAGACCTGGTCGCGCGCGAGCACGGTCACGCCGGAATTCGTGGGCCACACGTTTGCGGTGCACAACGGGAACAAGTTCATTCCCGTGTACGTCACCGAGAACATGGTGGGACACAAGCTCGGTGAATTCGCGCCCACGCGACTCTTCCGCGGGCACAGCGGGAACAAGGCAGCGGACAAGAAGGCCGCGCCGGCACCCGCCGCACCGGCGCGGGGAGGCAAGTAGCCATGGCTGATGTGCGCGCGATCCAGCGGACCACCCGCCAGTCGCCCTACAAGATGCGCCTCGTGATCGATCAGATCCGGGGCAAGGATGTGAACGACGCGCTGTCGCTGCTGGCGTTTTCCAAGAAGCACGCCGCCAAGCAGATCGAGAAGGTGCTCAAGTCCGCGATCGCGAATGCGGAGCACCAGGCGCGCGAGCGCAGCGAGCCGCTGGACACGGATCAGTTGTTCGTGAAACGGGCTGTCGTGAACGAGGGCCCCAAGCTGAAACGGTACATGCCCGCCGCCATGGGGCGCGGGACACCGATCATCAAGCGGACGAGCCACGTGGAGATCGTGGTCGCCGGCCGGTCCGACAAGGAAGAACGCTAATGGGACAGAAGACCAATCCGATCGGGTTTCGGCTCGGCGTGACGCAGGAGCACCGGTCCAAGTGGTACGCGAACCATGATTTCCCGGCGCTGCTCAAGGAAGACGAGCTGCTGCGCAAGTATCTCAAGGCGCGGCTCGGCCACGCGGCCATCTCGGACATCCGCATCGAGCGCAAGCCGGGCAAGGTGGTGGTGACCATTCACACCGGACGTCCGGGCGTCGTGATCGGCAAGAAGGGCGCGGAAGTGGACAAGCTGCGCGATGAGCTGGCCCAGCTCACGGGCAAGGAAGTGGGGATCAATGTCGAGGAGATCAAGCGTCCGGAGCTGGATGCCCAGCTCGTGTCGGATCAGATCGCGCACCAGTTGGCGCAGCGCATTTCGTTCCGGCGGGCCATGAAGCGCGCCGTGCAGAGCGCCATGCGCATGGGGGCGCAGGGCATCAAGATCAAGTGCGGCGGCCGCCTGGGCGGCGCCGAGATCGCGCGCGTGGAAGGCTATCACGAGGGTCGTGTGCCGCTCCACACGCTGCGGGCCAAGATCGATTACGCGACATCTACCGCCAAGACGACGTTCGGCACGATTGGCGTGAAGGTGTGGATATTCCATGGCGAGGAGCCGTCGGCGGGGCGTCGCGGCACCACGTACTCCACCGGTTCCTGAGGGGAAGGGGAGACGACACGATGCTGAGTCCGAAGCGCGTCAAGTTCCGGAAGATGTTCAAGGGCCGCACCACCGGGATTGCGACCCGCGGCTCCACGGTGGCCTTCGGCCACTACGGGCTGCAGGCGCTGGAGCCGGGGTGGGTGAGCAGCCGGCAGATCGAGGCCGCGCGCGTGGCGCTCACGCGCCATATCAAGCGCGGCGGCAAGGTGTGGATCCGGATCTTCCCGGACAAGCCGATCACGAAGAAGCCCGCCGAGACCCGCATGGGCAAGGGCAAGGGATCTCCGGAGGCGTGGGTGGCGGTAGTGAAACCGGGCCGCGTGATGTTCGAGCTGGAGGGCGTGGACCGCGCCACGGCGCAGAAGGCCATGGCGCTGGCGGCGGCCAAGCTTTCGGTGAAGTCCAAGTTCGTGGTTCGTGAGGAGGCGCATACCGATGCAAGCTGAGGAGATTCGCGAGATGGCGGAGGACGAGATCGTCAACCGCATCGCGGAGCTGCAGGAAGAGCGGTTCCGGCTGCGCTTTCGCAGCGCCACGGAGACGCTGGAGGATCCGCTGCGGTTCCGCGTCATCCGCAAGGATATCGCGCGGCTCAAGACGATTCTCCGTGAGCGGCAGCAGACGCAGCAGGCGTCCGCGTCCGCATCCGGAGCGCGCTAACGAGGGATGACAGGACTATGGGCGAAACCGTGAACACCGAGCGCGCACCGGCGCGTGGGGCGCGCAAGACGCGTCTGGGGCTGGTGGTGAGCGACAAGATGCAGAAGACGGTGGTGGTGGCGATCGAGCGCCGCTTTCCGCACCCGCTGTACGGCAAGATGGTCACGCGCACGAGGCGCGTGAAAGCGCATTGCGAGGACAACTCGGCGAAGACCGGGGATCGTGTGCGCATCATGGAGACCCGGCCGCTGTCAAAGGACAAGCGGTGGCGCGTGGTCGAGATCGTCGAACACGCGCGCTAGGGAGAACCGGCCATGATTCAGCAGGAATCCGTCGTCAAGGTGGCGGACAATTCGGGCGCGAAGAAAGCGCTCGTGATCCGCGTGCTGGGGGGCACGAAGCGCCGCTACGCGGGGCTGGGCGACACCGTGATTGTCGCGGTGAAGGACGCGCTCCCGAACGGCACGGTGAAGAAGTCCGATGTGGCGCGCGCCGTGGTGGTGCGCACCGTGAAGGAAACGCGGCGCAAGGATGGCAGCTACATCCGGTTCGACGAGAACGCCGTGGTGATCATCAACGACGCGGGCGAACCGCGGGCGACCCGTATCTTCGGGCCGGTCGCGCGCGAACTGCGCGAGAAGCGGTACATGAAGATCGTGTCGCTCGCGCCCGAGGTACTCTGAGATGCGGAAACTGGTTTATCGTGAAACACAGCGCAGCGCGGCCAAGGGGCGGCGGCGGCATGCGGTGAACGCCGAACGGACGGCGCTGCCCGTCCGGAAGGGCGACACCGTGCGCGTGCTGCGCGGCGATGACAAGGGCCGGGAGGGCAAGGTACTGCGCGTGCACCTCAAGACGGGGCGCGTCGTCGTGGACGGCGTGAACATCGTCAAGCGGCACCGGAAGGCACAGAGCGCCGAGGAGCAGAGCGGGATCGTGGATTTCCCCGCGCCCATTCATCACTCGAATGTCATGCTCATCGATCCGAAGTCCGGCAAGGCGACACGCGTGCGGACGCAGGTGGATGAGGATGGAACGAAGGAGCGCATCAGTGTGAAGAGCGGGGACGCGATCCCGCGACCGCGCTGAGCGAGGAGCAGGCAATGGCGACCAGGGAAAAGAAGCAGGGTGGCAAGCCGGACACGAAGAAGGCGGGCGACCAGCGCGCGGGCGGCCGGACGGAGCACGCGGGCGCGGATACGCCGGCGCCCGTGCCGCGGCTGCGCACGTACTACACCGAAACCGTGCGCCCGCGACTGCAGCAGCAGTTCGGCCTCACGAACGTGCACGAGATTCCGCGCCTCACCAAGATCGTGGTGAACGTGGGACTGGGTGAAGCGGTGAAGCAGCCCAAGATGCTCGACAGCGTGGTGGAGGAGCTGGGGCTGATCACCGGGCAGCATCCCGTGCGCACCAAAGCCAAGAAGTCGATTTCGAACTTCGGGCTGCGGCAGGGGCAGGAGATCGGAGCGAGTGTGACGTTGCGGGGCGCGCGCATGTGGGAGTTCCTGGACCGCTTCGTGGCGGTGGCCATTCCGCGGATTCGCGACTTCCGCGGACTGGGCACACGGAGCTTCGACGGACGCGGCAACTACTCCATCGGGCTCAAGGAGCAGGTGATCTTTCCGGAGATCAACTACGATCGGGTGGAGCAGGTGCACGGTCTGGATCTCACCTTCGTGACGAGCACCGACAAGGACGACCGGTGCTTCGCGCTGCTGCGTGAGCTGGGCATGCCGTTCCGCGGGGATGACAAGCCGATTGTCGTGCAAATGTGAGCGGGCGCCGCTGCGCGGCGCTCACGCGGTATTCCTTCGTCTGACGAGAGAGTTCAATGGCCCGTAAAGCCATGATCGAGAAGAGCAAGCGGAAGCCGAAATTCGCGGTGCGCAAGCACAATCGCTGCCAGCGCTGCGGGCGCTCGCGCGCGTTTCTGCGGAAGTTCGGCCTGTGCCGCATCTGCTTCCGCGATCTGTCGCTCCAGGGAATGATTCCCGGAGTCCACAAGAGCAGCTGGTGACCTTCGTGACACACGGGATACTCGTATGAGCATGACTGATCCGATTGCCGACATGCTGACCCGGATCCGCAATGCCTGCGGATCGAAGCATCGTCGCGTAGACATTCCGGCCTCGAAGCTGAAGGTGGAAATTGCCCGCCTGCTGCTCGAGAACAACTACATCAAGGATGTGAAGACGCTGGAGACGGAGGACGGGCGCAAGGTGCTGCGCCTGTACCTGCGCTATGCGCAGGGCGACCAGCCGATCATCCGCGAGCTGCGGCGCGTCTCCACGCCGGGGCTGCGCAAGTACGTGGGCGTCTCGGAAATTCCGCGCGTGCGGAACGGGCTGGGCATGGCCATCCTGAGCACGTCCAGAGGACTCATGAGCGACCAGCAGGCGCGGCAGGCGCGCACCGGCGGCGAGCTGCTCGCCGTGGTCTGGTAGGAGCACAGAATGTCACGAATTGGGAAAAGGCCCATTCCCGTGCCGGCCAACGTGCAGGCAACGGTCGAGGGGCAGACAGTGAAGGTGAAGGGGCCGCGCGGCGAGCTCACGCGTACGCTGCATCCGGCCATGACACTCTCGCTCGCGAATGGCACGCTGACCGTGGCGCGTCCGTCGGACGAGAACGAGCACAAGGCGCTGCACGGGCTGACCCGTACGCTGGTCGCCAACATGGTGGAGGGCGTCACGGCCGGTTATCGCAAGCAGCTCGACATTATCGGCGTGGGATACAAGGCGGAAGCGCGGCCGTACGGGTTGCAGCTCGCGCTCGGCTTTTCGCATCCGGTGGAATTTCGCGCGCCGAAGGGGATCAAGCTTTCGGCACCGCAGCCCACGCAGATCGTCATCGAGGGCGCGGACAAGGAAATGGTGGGACAGGTTGCCGCCGAGCTGCGCAGCCTCCGTCCGCCCGAACCGTACAAGGGAAAGGGCATCAAGTATGCGGGCGAGCAGATCCGGCGGAAGGCCGGCAAGGCAGGAGGCAAGTAACCCATGAAAACCACGCACAAGCCGCGGTCGCGCGCCGAGCGGCGAGAGCGCCGGCACCTGCGAGTCCGGAAGCGGGTAGAAGGCACGGCTGAGCGTCCCCGGCTGGTGGTGCGCCGGTCGCTCAAGCACATCTACGCGCAGCTCGTGGACGATCTGGCGAACCGCACGATGATGACGGTGTCGGATCTTTCGATGTCCGAAGGGAAGAAGGCCGAGCGTTCAGTGGCTGTGGGCAAGACGATCGCGGAGCAGGCCAGGGCCGCGGGAATCACCCGTGTCGTGTTCGATCGAGCGGGGTACAAGTATCACGGCCGCGTGAAGGCGGTGGCCGACGGAGCCCGCGAGGGCGGGTTGGAGTTCTAAACTATGGCAGACCAACAGCAGGGTGGAGCGAGCGCCGAGTCGGGCGGCCAGCCGCAGGAGCAGCGTCGTGGCGGTGGCGGTGGGCGCGGGCCGGGTGGCGGCCGGGGCGGCGCCGGCGGTGGACGCGGCGGACGTGGTGGTGGAGGGCGGGGGCGCGGGGGGCCGGGCGGTGGTGGTCGTGGCGGACCCGGAGGTGGCCGGGGTGGCCCGGGCGGTGGGCGTGGCGGTGACTCGCGCCAGGGACGCGGCGACGGACGTGGAACCGACGGTGGTCGGGAAGGCACGGATCTCATCGAGAACGTGGTCGCAATCAACCGTGTGGCCAAGGTGGTGAAGGGTGGCCGGCGCTTCAGCTTCAACGCGCTGGTGGCCGTAGGCGACGGTCAGGGCCGGGTTGGCGTGGCCATGGGCAAGGCGAATGAAGTGTCCGAGGCCGTGCGCAAGGCCGTGGATGCCGCGCGCCGCGCCATGGTGCATGTCCCGCTCACGGGCGGCACCATTCCGCACGAGATCGTGGGGCAGCACGGCGCGGGGCGGGTGCTCATGAAGCCGGCGGCGCCGGGCGCCGGCGTGATTGCGGGCGGCGCGGTACGCGCCGTGCTCGAGTGCGCTGGTGTAGCCGACATTCTCACGAAGAGTCTGGGGTCCACGAATCCGCACAACATGGTGCGGGCGGCCATGAGCGGGCTGTCGCATCTCACCACGGTCGAGCAGGTTGCCCGTGAGCGGGGGGTCGAGGTGTCGAGCCTGCCCTACCGGTCACGCGCGAAATCGAAGGAGACGGTCTGATGGCGAGAACCTTTGTCTGGCATCCGGGGCGCGGACCCGCGCGCACGGAGCCGAATACGATGACGGATGGCAAGGTGCGCATCGAGCAGGTGCGCAGTGCCATCGGTCATCCGGCGCGGCTGCGCCGCACGCTCGAAGCCATCGGGCTCCGGCATCATCAGGCAGTCGTGGTCAAGCAGGACTCGGCTCCGCTCCGGGGCCAGCTCAAGCAAGTGCGTCACCTGGTGAAGGTGACGTCCGTGGAGGAGTAAAGCACCGTGGCAAAGCAGAACGACAACGGCTCGGGCCCCGAGAAGATCGGGCTGCACAACCTCGTGGGCGCTCCCGGCGCCACGCGTGAGCGCAAGCGTCTCGGGCGCGGCCCGGGATCGGGAACGGGGAAGACATCCGGCAAGGGGCACAAGGGCATCAAGGCACGCGCAGGGCATCATGGTCCGGGCGGCGGCAAGCCGCACTTCGAGGGCGGCCAGATGCCGCTCACACGCCGGTTGCCCAAGCGCGGCTTCACGAACCTGAACCGGGTGGAGAACCAGATCGTGCACCTGCGTGATCTCGACGGCCTGCCGGAAGGCGCCGAGGTCACGGTGGAAACGCTGGCCGCGGCCGGACTCATTCGCCAGGGCAAGGGGCCGGCCAAGCTGCTGGCCAATGGCGAGGTCACGCGCGCGGTCACGGTGAAGGGCGTGAAGGTCAGCACGTCCGTTCGCGAGAAGATTGTCGCGGCCGGAGGCCGCGTCGAGGAGTAACATGGCGCAGAGCCAGAGCAATCCAGCCACCGCGATCGCCAATCTGTTCAAGACGCCGGAGCTGAAGTCGCGAATCGGCTTCACGCTGCTGTGTCTCGTGGTGTATCGCGTTGGCGCGCACATCACGGCTCCGGGCATCGACGTTCAGGCCCTGCTCGACTTCTTCAAGTCGCAGCAGGGGGGCGGTCTGCTGGGGCTCTACGACCTGTTCGTGGGCGGCGGTCTCTCGCGCGCCACGCTGTTCGCGCTGGGGATCATCCCCTATATCTCCGCGAGCATCGTCTTCCAGATCCTGGGCGCGGTGCTGCCGTCGGTCGAGAAGATGCAGCGAGAGGAGCAGGGGCGAAAACGCGTGGAGCAATGGACGCGCTACATGACGGTGGGTATCGCCATCATGCAGGCGTGGGGATTCGCCCTGTTCACGGAGTCCCTGCAGGGCGCGGTGGCGCACCCGGGATTCGGCTTCCGCCTGCAGATGACGCTGTTCCTCACCACCGGCGCCATGTTCGTCACCTGGATGGGTGAACAGATCACCGAGCGCGGCGTGGGGAACGGTGCCTCCCTGCTGATCTTCTTCTCGATCGTCGAGGGCTTCTGGCCGGCCATCGTGCAGACCATGAACTTCGTGACGACCGGGGCCCTGTCGCCGTTCAAGCTCGCGATTCTCGCGGTGGTGATGCTGGGTGTCGTGGCGGGGACCGTCGCGATCACCGTGGCGGCGCGGCGCGTGCCGATCCAGATCCCGCAGCGCACGATGGCGCGGGGCCGACAGCGCGAATCGGCGAAGAACTTCATTCCGCTGCGCATGAACGCGGCGAACGTGATGCCGATCATCTTTGCACAGACGGTGATCGTCGTGCCGGGAACGATCGCGCAGTTCAGCAAGGCGCCCTGGGCACAGGCGGTTGCCGAATACATGCAGCCCGGCACCTGGCTGTACTACGCGCTCACGGCGTTCCTGATCGTGTTCTTCACCTACTTCTACACGTCCATCATCTTCAATCCGATCGACATCGCGGAGAATCTGAAGAAGCAGGGCGGGTTCATTCCCGGAGTGAAACCGGGCGGAAAGACGGCGGAGTACATTGACCGCGTGATGTCGCGCATCACGATGCCGGGCGCGATTTTCCTGACGCTGATTGCGCTGTTGCCGTTCTGGGTGCTGGAAATGATCAACGTGCCGTTCCGTTTTGGCGGCACCTCCCTGCTGATCGTGGTGGGTGTCGGTCTCGATACGATCCAGCAGTTGCAGCAGCATCTCCTGCTGCGCAAGTATGACGGGTTCATGAAGAAGGGGCGCATCCGGTTCAGAGGGCGTCAGCCGACGGGATTCTAGAGGCCGGGAAGCGGCGGCCTTTGGTCGCCCGCTTCCCGCAGTCGCGCTTCGCGCGACGCTTCCCGCAGGTGCTGAGCCGCAGGCTCAGGCGCCGCTTCCCGGCTTCTCAGCCGTCCCGTACTTTCCAACAATGAACATTCTGCTTCTCGGGCCGCCGGGTGCCGGAAAAGGTACGCAGGGCGAGCGTATCGCCCAGCACTTCGGCATTCCCAAACTGGCCACCGGTGATGTGCTGCGAGCCGCGGTCCGCGAGGGAACGGCGCAGGGCGCGCGTGCCAAGGGCTACATGGATCGCGGCGAGCTGGTACCGGATGGCGTCATCCTCGGCATCATGAAGGAAGCACTGGCCCGGCCGGACGCGGCCCGGGGCGTCGTGCTCGATGGTGTCGTGCGAACGGTTGCGCAGGCGCAGGGACTGGATCGCGTGCTGGGCGAGCTGGGCCGGACGCTGGATGTTGCGCTCATCTTCAACGTGGATGAGGATGAGGTGGTGCGACGCATCAGCGCGCGCACCGTTTGCGAACGCTGTCAGACACCCTTTACGGGACGTGAGCCGGGCTCGCGGTGCGCGAAGTGCGGCGGTACGCTGGTGCGCCGCACGGACGACGAGCCGACGGCCGTGCGCACCAGGCTTCGAGCCTATCACGAACAGACGGCGCCGGTGGTGGAGTGGTATCGCGCGGCCAGTGCGAAGGGAGGGCCGACGCGCCTTGTCGAGATCGATGCGGAGGGACCGGTGGACAGGATCACACAGCGCGTGTTGAGCGCGCTCGAATCATGATTTCACTCAAGTCATCGCGGGAACTGGAAGTGATGGCGACGGGTGGCCGCATTCTCGCCGATACCGTGGCCATGCTGCGGCGGCGGGTAGCGCCGGGCATGAGCACGATGGATCTGGATGCGCTCGCCGAGGAATTCATCCGTTCGCATGATGGAGCGACGCCTGCCTTCAAGGGGCTGTACGGGTTTCCCGGTTCCGTGTGCACGTCGATCAACAACGAGATCGTGCACGGCATCCCGTCGCGCAAGCGTGTGCTCAAGGCCGGCGACATCATCTCGATTGACGTGGGCGTGGGATATCGCGGCCTCTACACCGACAGCGCGACCACGGTGGGCGTGGGCGAGGTGGACGAGGCATCGCGCCGGCTCATGGAGGTGACGCAGCAGGCCCTGGAGGCCGGCATTGCCGCGGCCGTCGTGGGCAATCACATCGGCGACATCGGCTCCGCGGTGCAGCACGTGGTGGAGGCCGCAGGGTTCAGCGTGGTACGCGATCTCGTGGGTCACGGCATTGGCGCCGCCTTTCACGAGGAACCGCAGGTACCCAACTACGGGAAGCCGAAGCGGCTGATGAAGCTCGTCCCCGGCCTGACCATTGCCATCGAGCCCATGGTGAATGCGGGCACGCCGAAGACACGGCAGATGCCGGACAAATGGACCATCGTCACCGCTGACGGAAAGCGCTCGGCGCATTTCGAGCACACGGTGGCGATTACCGAGAACGGACCGCGCGTGCTGACGAGAGGGGAGGAATAGAGCAGAGTCTGCTCGAGCCAGGCTGTGCCGATCCCAATTGAATGAAACACTTGACGATCGTGCGTGCCCGGCGCATGGTTCGACTCTGGTGAGACCGATATCCTTTCTCCTGGCGACCATCATCGCGCTCGCGGCCGCGACAGTGCAGGCTCAGGCGAGCGCATCTCCCCGCCACGATTACACGGCGGCCGACGTCGCCTTCATGCAGGGAATGATCATGCACCACGCGCAGGCCGTGGTGATGTCGGACTGGGCGCCCACGCATGGGGCGAGTCCGCGGCTGCAGGTCCTCTGCAAGCGCATCGCTCTCTCGCAGCGTGACGAGATCACCATGATGCAGCACTGGCTGCAGGACCGTCATCTCGACACGCCTGACCCGCTGCACATGCTGAACGGCGGCGCGGCGCCCGTGCACGACACCAGTCCAATGGACATGCCCGGCATGGACATGGGCGCCCATCCCATGATGATGAAGGGAATGCTCACGCCCGCGCAGATGCGCCAGCTCGACGCCGCGCGCGATACGACCTTCGACCGCCTCTATCTCACGGGCATGATCCGGCATCACGAGGGCGCGCTCGACATGGTCGCCAGTCTGTTCGCCACACCGGGCTCCGGCCAGCAGCCCGAGATTTTCAACTTCGCCACTGATGTGGATGCCGGCCAGCGGGCCGAGATCACACGCATGCAGGCCATGCTGAACACGATCACTCCGAGTCCAAGCCAATGACACCTCGCCATCGTCTGCTCCGTTCCACCGCCTTCCTTTCTGCCGCGCTGATTGTGTCTGTGTCGCTCGGCGCCTCCTCGTCAGCGCGTGCGCAGTCCGACACCACGGACGCGCGCGCCCATCTCAAGCCGGGACTCTATGACGCGGGTACCGCGTCGAAAGGGCTCGAACTCGTGGCGCACCGCAACAAGCCGGATGTGTTTCACCCCAACGAGCCGGGCGGACTCACCTACGCGAACTCCGATCTCGCGTTCGGCGGGAACTACGTCTACCAGGGCAACTTCAGCGGGTTGCAGATCTGGAACATCGCCAACCCGCTCAATCCGACGCTCACCGATGCCGATGTCTGCTTCACGGAGCAGGGCGACGTGTCCATCTACGGCCATCTGCTGTTCGTCTCCGCTGAGAACACCGGCAGCCGGCTGGATTGCGGCACCGAGGGCGTGCAGGACAGCGTGAGCAAGGACCGCATGCTCGGCATCCGCATCTTCGACGTGTCGGATCCGGCGCACCCCAGGCAGGTTGCGGACGTGCAGACGTGCCGCGGCTCGCACACGCACACGCTGGTGCCGGACCCATCGGACAAGGGTGTGGTGTACGTGTACGTCTCCGGACTCGCGCGCGTCCGGCCGAGCAGCGAGCTGGCGGGGTGTGAAGGGGGCGACGTTACCGATCCCAACAGCGCGCTGTTCCGGATCGAAGTGATTCGCGTGCCGCTGGCGCACCCCGAGCAGGCGCGCATCGTGAGCTCCCCGCGCATCTTCAACGACCTCGTGGCGCCGCCAACGCACGGTGTGGCCTATGCCGACACCGCGAACGGTGCCGCGGCACGCTCGGTGCTCCGGTTCCTGCCGCGCCTCGGGATTCCCAGGACGGCCACGGCCGCCGATACGCAGCGGATCGCGCGCCTGTTCTCGTCGCTCATGGAGTCGCGCAGTGATTCGGCGAAGTCCAGCGCGCTCTCCGATTCGCTGAGTCAGATGGGCATCAAGTTGCGCATTCCCGGCGGAAACCGGCGCGAAGGGCCATCGCAGTGTCACGACATCACGGTCTATCCTGCCGTGGCGCTCGCAGGCGGCGCATGCTCGGGATACGGGTTGCTGCTCAATATCAAGGATCCCCTCCATCCGCAGCGCCTCCAGGCGGTGGCCGACTCCAATTTCTCGTTCTGGCACTCGGCCACGTTCAGCAACGACGCGTCCTCGCTCCTCTTCACCGACGAATGGGGCGGTGGAACGCAGGCGAAGTGCCGCGCGACGGACCCGATCGACTGGGGCGCCGACGCGATCTTCACGCTGCGTCACGACCATCTCACGCACGCGAGCTATTTCAAGATGCCCGCGGCGCAGACGACGACCGAGAACTGCGTGGCGCACAACGGCGGGCTGATTCCCGTGCCGGGTCGCGACATCATGGTGCAGGGCTGGTACCAGGGCGGGATCTCCGTGTTCGACTTTACCGATCCGGCGCATCCGAAGGAGATCGCGTACTTCGATCGCGGACCCATCGATTCGACGAAGCTCGTGATCGGCGGCTACTGGGCCGGCTACTATTACAACGGCTACATCTATGGCTCGGAAATCGCGCGCGGGCTGGACGTGTTCAAGCTCACGCCTACGGCCGACCTCTCGCAGAACGAGATTGACGCAGCGAATCTGGTGAAGTTCTCGCAGCTCAATCCGCAGAGTCAGCCGAAGCTGGTGTGGCCGGCGGCGTTCCCGGTGGCGCGCGCGTATCTCGATCAGCTCGTGCGTGACCAGGGGCTTCCCGAAGCGCGGACGCAGGCCATCGGGAGCGCGCTGAACAGCGCGGAGCAGGCCAAGGGGGGGAAGCGGACGGCCGCGCTGCGGAAGCTGGCAACTGAACTGGATCGCGATGCGAAGGGTGCCAGCGACGCGGCGCGGGTGCATGCACTGGCGGACGTCGTGAAGCGGCTGGAGACAGCGAAGCACTGACCCGGGCTGCGATCACAACACGAAGGACGGGCACACCGGATGGTGTGCCCGCTCATTTTGCCCACGATTCTCCGTGACTGAGTCCTCTGTCGCGTCCTTCGCGCGCGCGGCCGGGCGTCGCGCCATCATTCTCGGCGCGATCGCGATTGCGGCGATGATCGCGAGCGTGATTCTGCAGGCGAGCGGTGCCACGGGGCTGGTGCTGTTCGCCGCCACCGCCGTGGCACTCGCCAGCCTGGCGGCGGTGGTGGGCGAAGCGACGGACCAGTTGGGCACGCGACTGGGACCCGGTGCCACCGGCGTCGTGCAATCGGCGCTCGGCAATCTCCCCGAATTGTTCATCAGCATTTTCGCGTTGCGTGCCGGCCTGGTGGTAGTCGTGCAGACCGCGCTCATCGGTTCCATCCTCGCGAACAGTCTTCTCGTGCTGGGATTGGCGTTCGCGGTGGGCGGGTGGCGTCACGGGACGCTGCACTTCGGCACCGGCACGACGCGCATGACGGCGATGCTGCTGGTGCTGTCGGTCGCCTCCCTGGCCATCCCCACGCTGGCCACGGCGCCGGGCGCGCCCGATTTCGGGCATGCACGCGCCCTGAGCATCATCACGTCCATCGTGCTGCTTGCGGTATTCGCCGCGAGCATTCCCATGGCGGTGAAGGGCATCATCGGGCCGTCACCCAATCCGGAGAGCGCGCGGCGGAGCTGCTGGCCGCTCAGCGCGGCGGTCATTGTGCTTGGGCTCGCGGGAGTCGGGGCGGCGGTGATGTCGGACTGGTTCGTGGAAGCGCTGCGTCCGGCAATGGCGACACTGCACCTGTCGGAGGAATTCGTGGGCCTGGTCATCGTGGCGATCGCGGGAAATGCAGTGGAGAATGTGGTGGGCATTGCCGCGGCGGCCCGCAACGATGGTGATCTGGCCGTGAGCCTGATCCTGAACAGCAGCTTGCAGGTCGCGCTGCTCCTCATCCCCGTGCTGGTGCTCATCAGTGGCGCGCTCGGCGGGTCCATGCTCACGCTCGTGGCGCCGACGCTCCTGATCACGGCGCTGGGGCTGGCGGCGGTGCTGGGTGCGCTCATTGTATTCGACGGCGAATCGAACTACGTGGAGGGGATGGCGCTGGTAGGGCTGTACGTCATCATCGCCGGAAGCGTGTGGTACGGGCCGGCGGTACAGGGCTGACGGCAAATACCTGCTGTACGCGGTGGCCAGTTCAGCAGTGTGACCCCGCGACAGCCTCGACACGCAGGTGATGGCCGCTCACTGGCGGAACAGCGTGCGCCCCCTAATTTCTGCGCCATGGCTGGCAATGATCCCCTCGCACAGGTGCTCGCGGACCGGTACGTCGTTGAGCGTGTGCTCGGCGCCGGCGGCATGGCTACGGTTTATCTGGCGCAGGACCGCAAGCACCACCGGCCGGTGGCCCTCAAAGTGCTGCACCCGCACCTCGCGGCGAACCTTGGCCCCGAGCGCTTTCTGCGCGAGATCAACATCGCCGCCTCACTGCAGCATCCGCACATCGTACCACTCTACGACTCCGGCCAGGCAAACGGCAATCTCTACTACGTGATGCCGTACGTGGATGGTGAGTCGCTTCGCCAGCGCATGGAACGGGAGAGGCAGCTACCGCTTGAGGATGCGCTGCGTCTCGCGCGCGCCATGGCCGCCGCGCTCGACTATGCGCACCGGCACGGCGTGGTGCATCGCGACATCAAGCCGGAAAACGTGATGCTGCACGACGGCGAAGCGATGGTGGCCGACTTCGGCATCGCGAAGGCGCTCACCGCCGCGTCCGACGTGAGTCTCACGCAGACTGGCATGGCCATGGGCACGGCCGCGTACATGAGCCCTGAGCAGGCCATGGGCGAGCCGGAGATTGATGGGCGCACGGACATCTACAGCCTGGGCTGCGTCCTGTATGAGATGCTTGCTGGACAGGCGCCGTACACGGGTCCCACCGCGCAGGCCATCATTGCGCGCAGCATTACCGAGTCTGCGCCACCACTCCGTTCGGTTCGCGCCGCCGTACCGGACTGGGTGGAGCAGGCGGTGCACAAGGCCATGGCGAAGGACCCCGCCGAGCGCTTCACCACTGCCACGCAGTTCGCGCAGGCACTGGGCTCGGTAGGTGTGGCATCCACGCCGCCCGGCACTGCACACGCCACGCCGGTGGCAGGCGCCGCGGTTCCCAAGTCCATCGCGGTGCTCCCGTTCGTCAACATGAGCGCCGATCCCGAGAACGAGTATTTCACCGACGGGATGGCCGAGGAGATCATCAACGCCCTCACGAAGATCCAGCGGCTGCGCGTGGCGGCGCGCACGTCGTCGTTCGCGTTCAAGGGGAAGAACGTGGACGTCCGCACGATCGGGGAGCAGTTGAACGTGTCCGCGGTGCTCGAAGGCAGCGTACGCAAGGCGGGCGCGAAGCTGCGGGTCAACGCGCAGCTCGTGAGCGTGAACGACGGCTACCATCTCTGGTCGGAGCGCTTCGATCGGGAGCTCGAAGATGTATTCGCCATCCAGGATGAGATTGCCGGCAGCATCGTGCGCGCATTGCGCGTGGTGCTGAGCGACCAGGAGAAGCGTGCGATCGAGAACGCGCCGCGCGTGGACGTGGAAGCCTACGACTACTATCTGCGCGGGCGGCAATATCACCACCAGTTCCGGCGCGCGGGAATCCAGTTTGCCCGCCGCATGTTCGAGCGCGCGCTCGACATTGATCCCAACTACGCGCTGGCGCACGCGGGCGCCGCGGACTGCTGCTCGTTTCTCTACATGTACTGGGACGCGAGCAAGGCGAACATCGAGGGCGCCGACAGCTACAGCCGAAAGTCGCTCGAACTCGGCCCGCAGCTCGCGGAAGCGCACGCCTCACGCGGACTCGCGCTCACGCTGAACAAGGCGTATGACCAGGCGCAGGCGGAGTTCGACATGGCGATCCGCCTGAACCCCCAGCTCTTCGAGGCGCATTACTTCTATGCGCGTGCGCTTTTCCAGCAGGGGAAGTACGAGGAGACGGTGCGCGAGTATCAGGAAGCCAGCCGCGTGCGGCCCGAGGACTACCAGGCACTCTTTCTCGTGCAGACATCGCAGCGGCATCTCGGGCGACAGGCCGACGCGGAAGCGAGCCTGCGCCAGGGACTGCGCGTGGCGCAGCGCCATCTGGAGCTCAATCCGGATGATGCGCGCGCACTGTATCTCAGTGCGGGAGCATCGATGATGCTGGGCGAGCCGGCTCGCGCACTCGACTGGGCATCGCGCGCGCTCGCGCTCGACCCCGATGATTCCGGCGTGCTCTACAACGTCGCCTGCGTCTACGCGCTGGGCGGCAGGACGAGCGATGCGCTGGGTGCGCTCGAGAAGGCGGTGCACAACGGCTTCGGCCATCGGGAGTGGCTGGAGAACGATACGGATCTGGATTCGCTGCGTGACGATCAGCGCTTCAAAGCGTTGTTACAGCGGATATGAGCGACTCGAACCCATCTGAGACAGCCGGCGCCATCGAACCCCATCTCCCGCCCGTGAAGCGCTGCCCGCAGTGCGACGCGGAATACGAGGCTGGCACCGACTTCTGTCCGAAGGATGGATCCACGCTGGTCGTTCCCGGCGCCACGGGTCTGGACGGGCAGATCATCGCGGGACGCTACCGGATCCTGCGCCAGATCGGCGAAGGGGGGATGGGGCGCGTCTATCTTGCCGAACACGTCAAGATGGGGCGGCGCTGTGCGTTCAAGGTGCTCGCGCAGTCCCTCGTGTCCGACGCCGAGGCGATCGGACGGTTCAATCGCGAGGCGATGAACGCGAGCCGCATCCTGCACCCGAATGTCGCCGCGGTGTACGACTTTGGCGAAGCGGACGACGGGCTCGTCTACCTCGCCATGGAGTTGGTGGATGGTGAGCCGCTCTCGGCGATCTGTGCGCGAGAGAAGGTCATTCCACCTGAACGAGCCATCGACATCGCATGTCAGGTTGCCGAAGGACTCATACCCGCGCACGAGCTCGGCATCGTCCATCGTGATCTCAAGCCTGACAACATCATCGTTGGCACGGCAAAGGACGGCCGCGACATCGTCAAGATCATCGACTTCGGCATCGCGAAGGGAATGGAGGGCGACAAGCAGCGCGTCACACGCACGGGATTCATTGTCGGAACGCCGGAGTACATGTCGCCCGAACAGCTCGCGGGCGACACGCTGGATGGGCGCAGTGACCTGTTCGCGCTGGGGTGCGTGCTCTACCGGTTGCTCACTGGCGCATCGACATTCGCCGGAACGAGCATGGAGTCGCAGATTCAGCGACGGCTCACCCGTCCGCCTCCGCACGTGCGCGCGACGAATCCGGAGGTGCCGCAGTGGGTGGACGCGGTGGTGGCGCGGGCAATGGAGCGCGAACCGGCGGACCGCTATCAGACGGCGGTCGAGCTGCGCGACGCGTTGCGCGCCGGCGCGACATCGTCCACCGCGCGGCGCCGCGCGCTGGCGATTCCCGCGGTGTCACGGCGCTTCTGGTTCGCCGCTGGTGCGGCGGCCGGGGTCACGCTGCTCGTGTCGCTCGGCATGCGTGCGGAGAACGGCGCGGCGCCCGGTCACGTGGCGACTGGGCAGCGCACGAAAGACAGCGTGCCGGTCGTGAATCCCACAGCGATCGCGCGGCCAACGCCCGCCACCGGTGCGCACGTGGGTACGACATCCGCGCGGGTGCAGGACAGCGAGCCGAAGCCCTCGGCGCCGGTATCGGCGCCCGCGCCCCGGATGGCCGACGCGCACCGCGAGAACGCTGTCGGCGCTCGCGCCGGGACGGCGCACTCGTCTGATACCACGCGGGCGCACGCCGCCGAGTCGGGCACGACGGCGGCGCCCCCGGTGACATTGGCCGCGTCCCATGCGACGAGCGTGCCGGTCGCGCCGCCCGCGACACCGTCGTCCAGCGCCAGCGTGAAAGCGCCCGCGCCTCAAGCTCCCGCACCGCCATCAGTGGACCTTTCCGCTGTGCAGACCGCAATCACCCGGTATGCGCACTCGCTCGAATCCCGGGATATCGCGCAGGTTCGCGCAGTGTATCCCGCGCTCACGGACGAACAGGCGCGGCGCTGGAAGGACGTATTCGACGCGACCAGCAAGATCACAGCCACACTGACCGCGATGCCGCCGGCACGTCTCGCTGCCGCGGATACGGCAACCGTGAGTGTGAAGGCTGCGTTTGCCTTCGACTACAGGCGCGGCGTGCAGGGTGATCCGAACCCCACGGCGACATACCATGCCACCCTGGCGCGAACGGGGAACGGCTGGATGCTCATCGCCATCGAGTAGGCGGGTCCGTTCCGAGTCACCTCAGAAGTTGTATTCCAGCCCCAGCGTCCAGATCGCGTTGGCGCGCAGACCGCCGCGGTTCACAGGAAGAATGAGATTCAGGACTCCCGTGGTGCCCGAATCCATGCGGAGCTTGAGACCGATCGATGCATTCACGATGTCGTCGCGGCCGTTGGGGATGTTCGTCGGATCAATGGTGCGCAGAAACGGCTGCGTAATGGTGACGGGTGGTGGAATCGTCAGCTTGTTGTCGCCGAGCTGCCACTCCGAGATCACGTCGAAGGCGAGCGTAGCCCAGTCGGCCATGAGCTGATCGAACCCCGCCGTCGCCAGCAGCGCGTTGTTCTCTGATTCATCGGAACGATAGAAGAAGCCGCCGTTGAAGTGCGGCGTGAAGGCGCCAAACCGCCCTGACAGCACGGCGAGCCCGCGAAAGCCGAACGCACCGGCGCCCAGAAAGTCATCCGCGTTTCCCGTGGGAAGGCGTGCATCGGCGAGCAGAGAAAAATTGCTGTGCGGCGACGCGTTGAGATTGACCTTGGCGCGCAGGGAAATGTCGCCGAGTCCGGTCGCAGCGCCGCTGGCCGAAGCCTGCGCCGTGAGCACGGGATCGGTAGGCGTGCCGGCGAAGAAGTGCACGGCGGGCGCACCAAAGGGAACGATCTGCGCACTGCTCTCTCCGCTGACCGATGCATGCGCGACGGGTACGGCGATCCCAACGTCCACGCGATTGGAGAGCCCGTACGTCAGGTAGAACGAGCTGACGAGCAGATTGACGTGCATCGTCGTGTGTACCTGGATGAAGTCGTTCTCGTACGGCGAGTCGCCCAGTCCGGGCTGGCCGACATCCTCGTGCGTGAAGTTGAGCTCGATGTCGCTGAGCGGAATACCGCGCAGGGTGCTGAAGCTCACGTTGCTGACGTTGACGCCCACCAGCATGCGTCCGTGACCGAGCGTCTGCCCGCGTTCGCCGAACACCGGTCCGGAAGACTCCGCGGTCTTCACCGGAAGTCCGTTCTGGAAGGTGAACGTGGCGCCGCTGCTCGCGGCGCTCACGGGGGTGTTCGACACGTTGACGCCGATCGCATCCTGGAGAAACGAGAGGACGGTGGCGTTGCCGGAGACGTCAGCGGGAATGAAGTGATCGCCATGGCCATTCTGCGCCAGCACGGAACCCGCAAGGCACAGCGGTTGGCCGCAGTTGCCGAAGGTGAAGAGGTCGGTGATGGTCGAGCGCAGCCCCTGCGCGGAAAGTGGGGCAGCATACAGCAGCGACATCGCAAGCAACGGCATGCAGCGGCGCATGGCACAACCTCGAAGTCAGAGTGAGGGAGGTGTCGCGATCTTGCCCACGAAGAGGATTGCACCCGACAGCTTCTCGTGAATGGCAAAGAAGAACGGGTGGTCCGCCATGAGGAGCGGTGGAGGTGCGGATGTGACGCCCACGCCAACACCCGAGGCGGCCGCAGCCACGGTGCCTTCCTCATCCACTTTCACGTAGGTGGATTGATCGACCGAGGTAATGGCAAGGCCGTGACCCAACGCGCTCGACATGTTCGTGAAGTCGGCATCCGGTCCGAAGGCGACGCCCATGCCGAGTGTCTCGAGCGCGTGATTGAGCGAGTCCTTCCATTCGAGTTGAAAGCGCGGCAGCGAGACCTTTCCGTGCTGCATGGTCAAGCCGGCGAGAAGCGACTGCCAGTCGCCCGGCCCGAAGGACGACAGCAGCGCATCCACGCGCTGGCCCTGCGCCGGCACGACGACCAGCATGGCATAGGCGCCGCCCCCGTAGGGAAGATCGACTGCCTGGTATGAGGGCGTCGTGAGGGCGGGGAAGGAATCGTCCACCTGCATCATCTGCACGGTCGCGGTCGACCCGTCGAGCTTCGTGAACGGGAACGGTGCTGTCTGCTTCGGGTCGAACTGGTCGACCCAGGTTCCCTTGAAGTAGATGGCGTTGGCCAGGTACATCGCCATGTTCGGTGAAAGTGTCTCGACGAGCGCCGGAATCTTTCCATTGGTGCTCGTGTTCACCCAATCGTTGATCACGCCGACTGTGGCCGGGTCGTGGAAATCCACGCCGGCGATCTCGGCGTCGAAGAACTGCTTGCCGGCGTCGAGGAACGATTCGTTGAAGGGGATATCCTGGCGGTACCAGATGGAGTTCGCGATGCGGAAGTCCACGCCGGGGTCGAGCCCGCGCAGGAGGTCAATGAGGGCCTTGTACGAGTCATCGATGTCCGCCACTGGCATGCCCGCAAAGCCCAGCACGGCGCGCATGGAGTCCAGTGTGGCGCCGGCCGCGCCATTCATCGTCATGCCGAGCGCCATGGAGGCACTGAGCGGTGAGACGAAGATGTTGGAGTCTGCGGGTGTGTCCTGGTTGAGCTGACGCAGCAGCGCGAACGCGAAGCCGTTGCTGGCGGTAATGAGCTGCTGTTCGCTTGCGCTGAGTGCGCGGGGGAGCGCGGTGATGGGACCGGGTGCTGTGGAGTCCGCACTGCACGCGGCCAGCAGCGTGGCGGCCACGGTGCAGAGCGCGAACGACGTGCGGCGAACGCCGGACCAGCGAGTCTGACACAGGATCAGTCGCATGTGATCTCCATTGGCGGGAAGCACCGCGAATATGCGGCGCACGAGCCTGGCAGGCAATGTGCGATGGCGCGTTCGCGGCTGACGCCGCCGGTGCAGGTGACGTGAACAGAAACCCCGGGCCGCGCGCTTCCGTATCGCAGCGCATGAGCCATCACAGCGACCTTCCGCCGGAGCACGCGATCGCGCCATGGGTGATCGCGGCGGCCGTCGTTGCCGTGCTCGCGTTGCATGTCGTCACGGCGCTCATCACGCCGTACGGATTGCAGCGCGATGAATTCCTGTACCTGGCCATGGGAGCGCATCTGCATCTCTGGCGCATGGATTTTCCACCGGCGATGGCGCTGCTCGCCCAGCTCATGCGCGCGACCGTCGGCGTGAGCGTCGTCGCGTTGCGCCTGGTGCCGGCGCTCTTTTCCGCATTGCTCGTGGTGTTCGCGGCATTGTTCGCGCGCGAGCTGGGCGGCGGGCGATTCGCGCAGGCGCTGGCGGCGCTCGCGATCATCGCGAGCCCTTCATTCCTGCGCAGCGGATCGCTCTTCCAGCCCGTTGTGCTCGACCAGGCCGCGTGGACGCTGGCGCTCTTCGCGCTCGTCAAGCTGGCGCGAACGGCTGACTCGCGCTGGTGGCTCGCCGTGGGCGTGGCCGGGGGACTCGGTCTCCTGGTCAAGTTCAGCATCGGGATCATCGGCGTCGGGATCTGCATCGCCCTCATCGTGCTGCCGGATCGCCGCTGGCTGAAGACGCGCTGGCCGTATCTCGCGCTGCTGCTCGCCGTCGCCATGGGGTCGCCCAGCATCGTGGGGCAGATCCGCACCGGCTGGCCTGCGGTGCTCTATGCGCGCGAGCTCTCCGCGCAGCAGCTCTCCCACGTGACGGTCGCCGGATTCCTCTGGGACCAGGGGCAGATGCTCGGGCCCGCTGTACTGCTCGCTCTGGCGGGGCTGTGGGAACTGCTGCGGCGTCGCCCGTTTCGCATTGTGGGCGTGGCGTGTCTCGGGGCGCTGGCGATCCTGCTCGTGCTGCATGGCAAGTCGTACTATCTGCTGCCGGTGTATCCCGCGCTCGTCGGCGCGGGCTCCGCGTGGGCCTGCCGCGTCGGGGCGGAGCGTGCTGACCGCTATCGCCGAGCTCGCAGCGCCGGCGTTGCGGTACTGGCGGCGCTCATCGTTGCGTACGGACTCATCGCGCTGCCGTTCGGCTTGCCGGTGCTCGCACCCGAGGCGATGGCGCGCTATGCGTCGCACGGCTCCGCGGCCATGGTCACGACGAACACGGATCAGGTGCTGCAGTTGCCGCAGGACTACGCCGACATGCTGCACTGGCGTGATCGCGTGGCGGCGGTGGCGCGCGTGTACGACTCGCTGCCGCCGGAACTGCGGCAGCGCGTGGTCATCGCGGCGACGAACTACGGCGAGGCGGGCGCCATTGACTACTACGGTCCGGGAATGGGACTGCCGAACGCGATCTGCGCAAGCGGCACCTACTGGTTCTTCGGCCCGGGCACGCTGCCGGGCAACGTATTGGTTACCATAGGTGTGGACTCGAGCGATCTGCGGCGCTTCTATCGTGTCGTGCAGCCGGCCGGCGAGCTGCGGGACCGATGGGCGGTGCCCGAAGAGCAGGACCTGCACCTCTACGTCGCGCGCGATCCCGTCATGCCCTTGCAGCGGCTGTGGCCGCTGCTCGATCCGCGCAGGCAGCCTGTGGTGCAGTCGTAGCCTGCGGCGGTTCGGCACGGGTCGACGTGCAGACGCGACGTCTGGTCAGCCGCCTCCGGTGCACGTAGCATAATGGCACCAATCCGCCGTGTCCGGCGCATTCCACAGGAGACACCTACATGCTCACCCATGCGCTCTGGTTCTCGCGCACTGTGCTTCTTGCGACCGTCATTGCCGTCACCGCCGCGACCGGCGCGAGTGCGCAGGCGCGCGACACGCTGCTCTCGGCCATGAAGCTGCCGCTGCAGGCCGGCTTCGCGCCCCTCGTACCGCCGGCCCCCGGGCATCCGGTGCTGTTGCGTCCCGACCGCGTGTTCGATGCAACGAGCGAACAGACGCACGATGGATGGGTCGTGCTGGTGGACGGCGACAGCATCGTCACGGTGGGACCAGCCGCTTCGGTGCACGCGCCGCGGGGCACGCAGACCATCGCGCTCACGGGACTCACGCTGCTCCCCGGACTCATTGACGCGCACTCGCACATCTTCCTGCATCCCTACAACGAGACACTCTGGAACGACCAGGTGCTCAAGGAACCGGAGGGGTATCGCGTCGTGGAGGCGGTGCTGCACGTGCGGAACACGCTCATGCAGGGATTCACCACGCTGCGCGATCTGGGCACCGAGGGCGCGGGATTCGCGGATGTGGACGTGAAGCGCGCGATCGATGAGGGGCTGATTCCCGGCCCGAGGCTGCGTGTCGCCACGCGCGCGATCGTCGCGACGTCGAGCTACGGACCGGGACCGCGCGGATTCCGTCCTGATCTCGAGCTGCCGCAGGGAGGACAGGCGGTCAGTGGCGTACCCGAGGTGCTCGCCGCGGTGCGCGAGCAGGCGGGACGCGGTGCGGACTGGATCAAGGTGTACGCGGACTATCGGCGGGGGCCGAACGGGACTACCGCACCCACGTTCAACCAGGACGAACTCAACGCGCTCGTGTCCGAAGCGCACTCGTCAGGGCGCCCCGTCTCCGTGCATGCCACGACCGCCGAGGGAATGCGACGCGCCATACTCGCCGGCGTCAATACGGTCGAACATGGCTACGGCGGCACCGACTCCGTCTTTCACATGATGGCGGAGCGCGGTGTGGCGTACCTGCCCACTCTCGAGGCGGAGGCGGCGTACGCGGAGTACTTCGATCATTACGTTCCCGGCAAGAGCGAGCCCACCGCAGGGATGAAGCAGGCCGCGCACGCCTTTCAGCTCGCGCTCAAGAATGGCGTGACGATCGGATGCGGCAGCGACGTGGGCGTGTTCACGCACGGTACCAATGCACTCGAGCTCGAATGGATGGTGAAGGACGGCATGCGGCCTGCCCAGGCGCTGCTGGCCGCGACGGCAGTGGATGCGAAGATCCTCGGCATGGACCGTGAGATCGGGAAACTCGCGCCGGGGCTGAAGGCCGACATCGTTGCCGTGCAGGGAGATCCCACGAAGGACATCGCGGCGGTGAGTCGCGTGCGCTTCGTCATGAAGAACGGAGTGATCTACCGGCAGCCCTGAGAGTGCTGCTTGGTCACCTCACGGCTTGAAGAGTTCCGGGAAGCGGTGCCGTAGTGCCACGAGCTTCGGCGCATCGTACCTGACGATGTACGCATCGGTCGGGTGCCATTCGGCGTAATTCTGCTGCGATGGGCCAGCCACGTCGAACGCCTGCAGTGCGGCAATGCTGGTGACGATCCGCGCCGGGAAGACGTGCGCCGCGGTGAGCGAGTCCAGGTAGCCGCGCACGAGCGTACGCTGCGCGTCGCTGTCGACGAATACCATGGACCGGTACTCGGCGCCCACGTCGGGGCCCTGCCGGTTGAGCTGGGTCGGATCGTGCACGACCGAGAAGAACACGTCGAGGATCTTTCGATATGAGATCCGCGACGGATCGTACTCGAGACGAACCGCTTCGGCCGGTACCGTGGGCGCAGCGCCCGATACCGACGCCGGAATGGCGAAGCCCGACGTGACGGAGATGATACCGCGAACGTGGCGGAACACCGACTCCACACCCCAGTAGCAGCCGCCTGCCAAAACGGCCTGGGCCGACGTCCGGACCTCAGCCGGGCCCGCGTTCGATGCCGCGGGGCGAGGCGCGATTCGTGTGCCAGCCGGTATCAGGAGCACCGCGGGCCACCAGCGCAGCGGCAGGAGGTATCCAACAAGGCGTATCGGCATACGAGACCTCACATGTCGGCTCGCAACGCCACCGCCGGATCTGCCGCGGCGGCGCGGCGCGCAGGAAACCAGCTCGCTGCCGCGGCGACCATCGCCATCACGACGACGGCGGCGAGCATCGTGGGCGGATCGTTCGGCGCGACATTGAAGAGCAACGCAGCGAGGAACCGCATGAGCACGAGCGCCGCGCCAACGCCGAGCACGATGCCAAGCGCGGCCACGGTGACGGCCTGCGCGAACACCAGGCGGCGCAGCGCGCGGGGTGGTGCGCCCAATGCCGTGCGTACCGCCATTTCGCGCGCGCGCAGGCTCACCATGCAGGATACGACGCCGTAGAGTCCTACCGCGCCAATGAGCAGTGCGGCGATGGACGCGATCTCGAGCAGGACCAGCGTGAATGATGTCCGGGCGGTGGAGCGCGCGAGCACGTCGCGCATCGTGCGCACGGCGTACACAGGAACCGACGGCGCCAGCGTCTGGAGCACTTGTTCCACCGGAATGGTGATGTCATGTGACGGCGACGCGCTCCGCACCACGAACGCCAGATCGCGCGGCGCCCAATGCGTCGCGCCTGCGCCGCCGTTGGCCGTCGCGGGTCCCGGCGCCGTCACGAGCGGGAGATACACCGTCTCGTCCGGCGGCTGATCCAGTCCGGTTCCGCGCACGTCGCCGGTGACGCCGATCACGGTGAACCAGGGTCCGTCGGGCGAGAGGCGGAGGCGCCGGCCGACCGCCTGTCCGTTGCTCCAATAGCGCGCCGCAAGCGCGTGCGTGATGATCACGTCGAGCGGCGCGCGTGCCACATCGGGGTGTTCGAAGGTGTGTCCCTGCAGGAAGGGAATGCCGAGCGCGCTGAAGGTACCCGGCGTCGCATAGGCGACCTGGTGGATGTCGGGCATCTCGCGCATCGCCAGCGGCCGGTCTTCCACAAAGACCGCCGTGTCGCGCCGCGCTTCATCGTCGAGCGGCAGCTTGGTCAGAATGCCGGCGGATTGCACGCCAGGGAGGGCAGTGATGGCGTCGAGCGCGCGCGTCACGAACGTGACTGTCGCGTTCGTGGTCGGATACGCTTCGTCGGGCAGTGCGACGCGAAACGTGTACGCGGCGTCGGGGTCGAAGCCGGGCGCGACCGAGCGGAGCGACTGGAAACTGCGCGCCATGAGGCCCGCACCCGTCACGAGCACGAGCGCGAGCGCCATCTGCACGACGACGAACATGCGGCGGGCGCGGAGGCGGTGTCTGCCCGCGGTCGTTCCACGTCCATTCTGCATGAGCACCGATGCGACCTGCGGGCCGTAGGAGCGCAACGCGGGCACCAGGCTCATGACGAGTGCGGCCAGCAGCGTGACGCCGATCGCGACCGCGAGCACGACGCCGTTCAACCCCACGGTCGCGAGGCGTGGAATGGCAACGCCCGATTGCATGGAATGGAGGGCGCTGAGTCCGGCCGCCGCGAGCGCGACGCCCAGCACGCCACCGAGCAGCGCCAGCAGGACAGCCTCGGAGAGAAACTCGGCGACGATCACGCCGCGGCTCGCGCCCAGCGCGCGGCGTACCACCAGCTCGTGCTGTCGCTCCTCGGCGCGCACGAGAAAGAGGTTGGCGACGTTCGCGCACGACACGAGCAGCAGAAAGGCAGCCGCGCCGAGCACGACCCACAGCGTGCGGCCGATGTTGCCGACAATCGTGTCGCGCAGCGGGCGCACGTCGACGCGCATGTGGGTGATCGCGATGGCATCGGCGGTGAGGCGGCCGGGGAATGCTTCGGGCACGTGCGGCAGCAGCGCCTGGAGATCGCGTGCGGCTGCGTCGAGCGTGACGCCCGGGCGCACGCGTGCGACGGCGTGAAAGTCGAACGCCGCGGAGCGCGTCTGCGCCGGGTCAATGCCAATGGGAATCCAGAGTGTGGTACGACTGTCGGGGAAGGCGAAGCGCGCGGGCATGATGCCCACGACTTCATGCTGCACGCCATCCATCATGACCGTGCGACCGATGATTCCGGGGTCGGATGCGTACTGCGTGTTCCAGAGATGTTCGCCAAGGATCACGACGGGAGGCGCGCTGGGCCGGTCTTCATTCTCCCGGAACGTCCGTCCCATGAGCGGCGCAATGCCGAGCACGGTGAACAGGCTCGCGCTGGCGCGTGCGGCTTCCACGCGCACGGCGCGCGCGCGGTCGCCGCTGCCGGTGGTGCTGAGGTTCACGGCGCTGGTGCGATAGGCGCCCACTCCGGAGAAGACGTGATTGGCCTCGCGATAGTAGAGATAGGTGGCGTCGGACTGATCCACGTGGCTGATGCCGCGCACGACCAGGCTGTGCGAGACGTCCACGAGCTGCGCCGGGTTGCTGAAGGGAAGGGGGCGAAGCAGCACGCCGTCCACGAGACTGAAGACCGCGGTCGTGGCGCCAATGCCAAGCATCAGCGTGAGCGCGGCCGTACTGGAAAAGACCGGTGCGCGCACCAGTCGGCGCGCGGCGCGGCGGATGTGGCGCGTCGTTCCCTCGATCCAGGGAATCGTGCGGCGGGTGTGAAAGGACTCCTGCGCCAGGCGCACGTTGCCAAAGCGGCGGTGCGCCTCGAAGGCGGCGTCCGCCGGCGGCATGCCCTCGGCGATGAGCCGGTCGGTTTCGAGCGCGAGGTGCGCGGAGATCTCGCTGGAAAAGTCCGCGTCGTTGCGCCGGCGGCGTCTGAGGAAATGCAGCGGGTTCCACATGAGTCAGGTTCCGGAAGGCTGTGGGCCCAGGATGAGCGCGATCGCGTCGGCAAGCGCCCACCATTCGCGGGTTTCGTGCACGAGCTGCTTGCGACCCGATGGCGTGAGCTCGTAGAAGCGGGCGCGGCGGTTGTTATCGGAGACGCCCCATTCGGCCCGGATCCAGCCGCGATCCTCGAGGCGTTGAAGGGCGGGGTAGAGCGAGCCATGATCCACGAGGATGGTGTCGCGCGACGTGGACTGGATGGATCGCGCGATGCCCTGGCCGTGTTGGCGGCCGGCGGTGAGGGTGCGCAGGATGAGCAGGTCGAGGGTGCCCTGCAGGAGCTGGGGCCGGCTTTGGGTTGACATTCTACCCGACGATAGTGGTGTTCGGGTAGAATGTCAACAGGAGAGGGGCGAGGGGGGCAGCCCCTGTGCGGCGCCGATGCAGCAGTCGCTTCCTGATAGATTAGGCGGGAGCCGATACGGCCGGTGATGGTGACGCTTCCGGATGAACCCATGGATCGACCCAGCGTGCTGGTCATCGAGGACGAGCCCAAGATCCGCGCGGTGGTACGCGATGCGCTGGCGGGCGACGTGGAGCGCGTGTCCGAGGCAGCGACCGGCGAGGAGGGTATCGCGCGCGCCGTGGCGGATCGCCCGGATCTCATTGTGCTCGACCTTGGCCTGCCCGATGCCGACGGAGTGGACGTGTGCCGGCGTCTCCGGGAGTGGTCCATTGCTCCGATCGTGGTGCTGTCGGCGCGGCATTCCGAGGACGAGAAGGTCCGGCTGCTCGACGCCGGTGCGGACGACTACATGACCAAGCCGTTCGGCCCGGATGAGTTTCGCGCCCGCATTCGCGCACAGCTTCGCCGTGCGCGCATGACGCCGGTGCCGGGTGGCGACGAGCCACTGGCGTTCGATGGTGTGCGCATCGACCTGGCGCGCCGATCGGTCACGCGTGACGGGAGGACGGTGCATTTTGCTCCCACCGAGTGGGCGCTCCTGCAGGTGCTGGTGACCAACGCGGGTCGTACAATGACGCACCAGCAGCTCTTCCGCGCCGTGTGGGGGGATGCCTACGGCGATCCGCAGGGCTATCTCCGCGTGTACATCGCGCATCTGCGTCGCAAGATCGAGCGCGATTCGTATGCGCCCCGTCACATTGTCACCGAGCCGGGCGTGGGCTATCGCTTCGAGTCCTACCCGGCGAATGACGCCTAGCGTGCGACTCGGCGCGCCGCAGCGGCACGCGCTCACGTGGACCGTGGCGCTTACCGCGCTTGCCGCGGTAACGGCGGGGCTGCTGGCGCTCCGCGTGCATCTCAATCCCGCGCACATCGCGTTGTCGTTCCTGCTCGTGGTACTGGTGGGGAGTGCGACGGGTGGCCGCGTGCTCGGTTTCACGCTCGCCGTGCTCGCGTTTGTCCTCTTCAACTATTTCTTCCTCCCACCGTACGACACGCTCGCCATCGAGAACCCGTTCGACTGGATCGTGCTGGCGGCCTTTCTCGCGACGAGTATCGTTGCCACCCAGCTCCTCGACCGGGCCCGGGAACGCGCGGAGGAAGCGCGGCTGCGCGCCGTGGAGGTCGAGCGGCTCGCGGTGCTTGGCTCCGAGACGCTGAACGCCGGACGGGCGGAGGACGCGCTTGGCGCCATTGCCGATGTCATTCGCGGCACGCTGCAGGTGGACTGCTGCGAGATCTATCTCGAGCAGGGCACGCCGCCCGTCCATGTCCCGGTTGCGCGCGCCGGGAATTGTGGAGCTGCCGCGCCGCTCGACGCCGCGAGCCTTGCGGCGTGGGTTGCGCTCCGGGGTGCTCCGGCCGCGGAGTATGCGGATCGGACCACCGCTGTGGGATGGGATGGGACGGCGAATGGCGCGACGCCCTGGGAGCATCGGCGACAGTGGCGGACATCAGGTGATGTTCGCGTGATGCTCGCGCCGCTGCACGTGCGGAGCCGCACCGTGGGTGTCCTGCGCATTGCGCACGCGGCACCCATCGTGCTGGATCCCGCGCAGGAGCGCTTTCTCGATGTGCTGGCGTACTATGCCGCCCTTGGTGTCGAGCGCGTGCGCCTGGTGGCCGAAGCGGATCGCGCCGAGGCGTTGCGCCAGGCCGATGAGCTCAAGAACGCGCTCATTGCCGGGGTGTCGCACGACCTGCGGACGCCGCTCACCACGATCAAGGCGCTGGCGCACGGCCTGGCCAGACAGGGCTATGCGGACGCGGCCTCCATCGAGGAGGAAGCGGATCTTCTCAATCGCATCGTGGCCGATCTGCTCGATCTGTCGCGTCTCAATGCCGGCGGCATGCCCGTGCACCTCGAGCTGAACGCCGCCGACGATCTGATTGGAGCAGTCATGCACCACGTGCGCGGGCTGCTCAGTGGCCGCGAGGTGCACGTGCGACGCGACGCGAACGATGCCCTGCTCTTCGGCACGTTCGACATGGTGCAGTCGCTCCGCGTGCTCGCCAATCTCGTGGACAACGCGCTGCGACACGCGCCGCCCCCGGCGCCGGTGGAGCTGTTCGTGGCGCGGCGCGGCGCCACGCTGGTCTTCAGCGTGGCGGACCGCGGCCCGGGCATTCCCCCGGAGGAACGCGAGCGGGTCTTCGAACCCTTCTATCGTCCTCCTGGTGCGCGTGCCGACGTGGGTGGGGCAGGATTGGGGCTCGCGATCGCGCGCCGCCTCGCGGAAGCGCAGGGTGGAACCGTGCGCTACGAACCCCGCCCCGGCGGAGGGAGTGTGTTCGCGTTCGAGCTGCGGGCCGCGGATGCGCCGGTGATCGAAGAATCGGTCTGAGCGTCGCGCGCTTCCGGCGCGAGGCGCCGGCATACGCTCGGAACGCCGGCGTGCCCTCCAGATTTCACGAGTTTTTCATGCCGTACGGGGCATGTTTTCACGCGGTCTTCACGCGTGAGGCGCTATCGTTCGCGCTCACCACTCCCGGGAGCGCGTCGATGGGGGATGTCCTGTATGTCGCCGGCACGATCGTGTTCTTCGCGCTCATGCTGGCCTATGTACGCGGCTGCGCCCGTCTGGGTCGCGATGCGCGAGACCTGTCCGAGCTGCCGTAATGCTCGGCTCTCTCATCGTCGCCCTCATCGCGGCCGGCGTGCTGGTGTATCTCGTGTGCACCCTGTTGTGGCCCGAGCGCTTCTGACATGACCGTTGCTGGTTGGGTGCAGATACTGCTTTTCTCCGCGGCCGTGCTGGTCATCACGAAACCGCTCGGGATCTACGTGCTTCGCGTGTATGATGGATCCTGCATGTGGCTGCGGCCGCTCGAGCAATGGCTCTACCGGCTCGGGGGCGTGGACCCGGCGGACGATCAGCACTGGACGCGATACGCGGCCTCGCTGCTGCTGTTCAGCGCGGCGTCCATGCTGCTCACCTACCTGGTGCTGCGGTTGCAGGGTGTGCTGCCGCTGAATCCGCAGCACTTCGGCGGCGTTGCCGATCGCCAGGCGTTCGAGACCGCCGCATCGTTCACGACCAACACCAACTGGCAGTCGTACGCGGGCGAGTCGACGATGTCGAACTTGTCGCAGATGACCCAGCTCGCCTTTCACAACTTCGCGTCGGCGGCCTCGGGCATGTGCGCCGCGATGGCACTCGCGCGTGGCATCGCGCGCCGGTCGGGCGGACGGCTCGGCAATTTCTGGACGGATCTCGTTCGCGGCACTCTCTATCTCTTCCTGCCGCTCTCGGTGCTCCTCGCGCTCCTGTTCGTGCAACAGGGCGTGATCCAGAATCTCTCACACAACGTCACCGTCACCACGCTGGAAGGCGTGCGGCAGACGCTGGCGATGGGACCGGTGGCGAGCCAGGAAGCCATCAAGCAGCTCGGTACGAACGGAGGCGGGTTCTTCAACGCCAATGCCGCGCACCCCTTCGAGAATCCTACGCCGTTGACCGACTTCTTTTCGATGCTGGCGATCTTCGCGATTCCCGCGGCGCTGACCTGCACGTTCGGCCGCATGGTCAAGAGTCCGCGCCATGGCTGGGCGCTCTGGACAGCCATGTACGCGCTCTTCCTCGGCGGCGTCGTCATTACCTGGTCAGCCGAGGCACGCGGCAACCCCGTCCACGCGTCGCACGGAGTGGATGTCATCGCATCAGACATCAACCCCGGTGGAAACATGGAAGGGAAGGAGGTCCGCTTCGGCATCGCGAACTCCGCGCTCTACGCTGTCGTGACTACGGACGCGAGCTGTGGCGCGGTGAACGCCATGCTGGATTCGTTCACGCCACTGGGCGGCCTGGTACCGATGGTCAACATCCAGCTCGGTGAGCTGATCTTCGGCGGAGTCGGCTCGGGGCTGTACGGCATGCTCATCATGGTCGTGCTCGCGGTGTTCATTGCCGGCTTGATGGTCGGGCGCACGCCCGAGTATCTCGGCAAGAAGATCCAGGCGCGCGAAATCCAGATGGCGATGTTGTATGTGCTCGCCTTTCCCGCAACGATCCTGCTGCTGTCGGCCGCCTCGAGCGTGCTGCCCGCCGGGCTGGCGGGTGTGCATAACCGGGGGCCGCACGGGCTGTCCGAAATCCTCTATGCATTCTCGTCCACGACGGGCAACAACGGGAGCGCGTTCGCGGGGCTCACGGGCGCCACGTATTACTACAACACCGCGTTCGGCGCGGCGATGCTCATGGGCCGCTTCGCGCTGATAGTCCCGGTGCTGGCGCTGGGCGGCTTTCTCGCGGAGAAGCAGCCGGTGGCGCAATCCGCGGGTACCTTTCCGGTGACGACTCCGCTCTTCGTGGTCCTGCTCGTCTCGGTGATCCTCATCATCGGTGCGCTCACGTTCTTCCCGGCGCTGGCGCTGGGACCCGTGGTCGAGCACTACCTGCTGATCAGCGGCCACATCGTCTAGCATGACTGTACTCCGGCGTCCGCTGTTCGACCCTCCCATTGTCGTCCGCGCCATGCGCGAGGCCGTGGCGAAGCTCGATCCACGCCACATGGTGCGGAATCCGGTCATGTTCGTGGTGCTGCTGGGGAGCGTGATCACGACGATCGCACTCGTGCTCGACGTTGCCCGCGGCCGCGGTGCCATTGGCTTCACGCTGCAGCTCGCGGTGTGGCTCTGGTTCACGGTGCTCTTCGCGAACTTCGCGGAGGCGATGGCGGAGGGGCGGGGCAAGGCGCAGGCGGACACGTTGCGTGCGACGCGGACGCATACCATGGCCCGCCGCCTCGACGATCCCGCCGACAGGCTCTCGGGCGAAGCCGTGCCCGCTGATGCGCTGCGCCGGGGTGACCATGTGCTGTGCACACCGGGTGACATCATTCCGGGCGACGGCGAAGTGGTGGAAGGTGTCGCGTCGGTGGACGAGTCGGCGATCACGGGGGAGTCGGCGCCCGTGATCCGCGAATCCGGCGGCGACCGCTCCGCGGTTACCGGCGGGACACGCGTGCTCTCGGACTATCTCGTGATCCGCATCAGCGCGAATCCGGGTGAGACGTTCATTGATCGCATGATCGCCCTCATCGAGGGTGCGCAACGGCGGAAGACACCCAACGAGATTGCGCTGACGATCCTGCTCTCCGGGCTCACGATCATCTTCCTGCTGGCGGTGGCAACGCTCCAGCCGTTCGCGACGTACTCGGGCAGCCGGGTGCCCATCACCGTGTTGATCGCGCTGCTCGTCTGTCTGATTCCGACGACCATTGGCGGATTGCTGTCCGCCATCGGCATTGCCGGCATGGATCGCATGATCCAGCAGAATGTGATCGCGATGTCGGGGCGCGCCGTGGAAGCAGCGGGCGACGTGAACACGCTGCTGCTCGACAAGACGGGAACGATCACGCTCGGGAATCGGCAGGCGGTGGAGCTGATCCCGCTGGAGGATGTCGCGCTGGAGCGGCTGGCGGATCGCAGCCAGTTGGCGTCGTTGCCGGATGAGACGCCGGAAGGGCGCAGCATTGTCGTGCTCGTGAAGAACCGATTCGGGCTCCGCGGACGGACGCTGGCCGAAGGGGGACAGGTCTACGCGGCCGATGGCCACAAGGAGGCCGAGTTCGTCCCGTTCACGGCGACGACGCGAATGAGCGGCGTCGATCTCCACTCGCGGACCGGCGTCGTGCAGATCCGGAAGGGGGCCGCGGATGCGATTGCGCGATGGGTCGGCGAGCACTGTGGCAGCGTTCCGGCGGAACTGGCCGGCACGGTCGAGCGCATTGCGCGTGGCGGCGGTACGCCGCTCGTCGTAGCGGAGCTGGAAAATGGCGTCGCGCACACGCTCGGCGTGCTGCATCTCAAGGATGTGGTGAAGGGCGGCGTGCGCGAGCGCTTCGACCGGTTGCGCGCCATGGGCATCCGCACCGTGATGATCACCGGCGACAATCCGCTGACCGCAGCGGCCATCGCGCAGGAAGCGGGCGTGGACAGCTTTCTGGCGGAGGCCAGGCCGGAGGACAAGATCGCGTTGATCCGCCGCGAGCAGGCGGGCGGGCGGCTCGTCGCCATGACCGGGGACGGGACCAACGATGCGCCCGCGCTCGCGCAGGCCGATGTTGGCGTTGCCATGAACAGTGGCACGCAGGCAGCAAAAGAGGCGGGGAACATGATCGATCTCGACTCCAATCCGACGAAGCTCATCGAGGTGGTGGAGATCGGGAAGCAACTGCTGATGACGCGCGGTGCACTCACGACGTTTTCCATTGCCAACGACGTCGCGAAGTACTTCGCGATCATCCCGGCGCTGTTCGTGGCGACCTATCCCGCGCTCGGGGCGCTGAACATCATGCGACTCCACTCGCCGCAGTCGGCCATTCTCGCGAGCGTGATCTTCAACGCGCTGATCATCGTGGCGCTCATTCCGCTGGCACTGCGCGGAGTGCGCTACCATGCGGCACCTGCCGCGACGATCCTGCGGCGCCACCTGCTTCTCTACGGCGCGGGCGGTCTCGTGATCCCGTTCATCGGGATCAAGATGATCGATGTGCTGCTCGTCGCGCTCCGGCTGGTGTGACGCGATGCCATCGCTGTTGCGCGGGCAAGTGCGGCCGGCCGTGACATTGACGCTCATCCTGTGCGTCCTCACCGGCGTGGTGTATCCGGGCGTCGTGACCGGACTCGCGCAGTTGCTCTTCCCGCGACAGGCCAACGGCTCACTCATTGCCGTCGGCGGCAACGTCATTGGGAGCAGGCTCATCGGCCAGGCGTTCGCGCGGCCGGGATACTTTCATCCGCGTCCATCGGCGGCCGGCGCCGGATACGATGCGATGGCGTCGGGCGGCACGAACGAGGGGCCAACGAGCCACGCACTGGCGGAGAGCATCGCCGCACGCGTGGACAGTGTGCATCGCCGTGACGGGGTGCGCGGGCCGGTGCCGGCGGACATGGTTACGGCATCGGGCTCCGGACTCGACCCGCACATTTCGCCGGCGAACGCGATGCTTCAGGTGATGCGTGTGGCGCGTGCGCGGGGCGTACGTCCGGAGGCAATCCGCGCGCTCGTGCAGCACCATGTCGAAGCGCGCCAGCTTGGCATCTTCGGAGAACCGCGCGTGAACGTCCTCGAGCTCAATCTCGCGTTGGACAGCCTGTTCCCGGTCCGGCCGGCCGCGGGTACTCCGTGAGCGACGCATCGCATCCCGCGTTCGCCGACGCGGCGCGCGAGCCGGCACAGCGGCCCGATCAAGCGTCCGACGCGCCGGATTTCCTGCAACTGGTTCGCCAGCGCGGGCGCGGCAAGCTCAAGGTGTACATCGGCTCCGCGGCGGGCGTTGGGAAGACCTATCGCATGCTCACCGAGGCGCACGCAATGCGGGCGCGCGGGCTGGACGTCGTGATCGGGTTCATCGAGCCGCATGGCCGGCCCGACACCGCCGCCCTGATCGGTGATCTCGAAGTCGTGCCGCGCACTCATGTCGCATATCGTGGCATCACACTCGACGAAATGGACGTGGATGCGATTCTCGCGCGGCGTCCCGAGGTGGTGCTCGTGGACGAGCTGGCACACACCAACGTGCCGGGGTCGAAGCATCGGAAGCGGTGGGAGGATGTGCTCGAGCTCCTCGACCATGGCGTCAACGTGGTGTCGGCCGTGAACGTGCAGCATCTGGAATCGCTGAACGATGTGGTCCAGCGCATGCTCGGCGTGACGGTGCGTGAGACCGTGCCGGACTGGGTGGTGTCACGGGCAGATCAGGTGGTGAACATCGATCTGTCCGCCGAAGATCTGCGGCAGCGACTGATCGAAGGAAAGGTATACGGGAAGGAGAAGGTGCGGACCGCGCTCGACAACTTCTTTACCGCGGAGAATCTGACGACGCTCCGTGAACTGGCGCTGCGCGAAGTGGCGAGCTCGGTGGACCGCGTGCGCGAGGACATCGTGCGGCGGGAGGAGGGTCACGCGCGGCCGGCACACGCCGCGGATCGCGTGGTGGTGGCGCTGGCAAGCAACCCGCCGCACACCGCCATGCTCCTGCGCAAGGCGAGTCGTATCGCGGGCCGCCTCAATTCCGACTGGTACTGTGTCTATGTGCAGACGCCCGGGGAGCGCGCCGACCGCATTGATCCCGCACTGCAGCGGCGGCTGGTGGAAAACATCCAGCTTGCACAGTCCATGGGTGCGGAGGTCGTGAAGCTGGTGGATCGGAACGTCGCGGCGGCGATACTTCGCTTCGCGCGCGAGAAGGGGGTATCACTGGTGATCGTCGGGCAGAGTACGCGCTCCTGGTGGCACCGCCTGCGCCATGGCTCTGTCGTGGATGAGCTGGTGAACAATCGGATCGGGCTGGACGTGCAGGTCGTGGCATTCACGAACATCGAGCATGGATCGAGACAGCGCTGAGCGGCACGCGATGAACGAGCGCGGTGGAGGCACAATGCGCGAAGGCGGTGCAGACGCGAGAGAGGCAGCGGCGTTCGAACTGCTGGAGAACGCGGTTACCGCAATCAGCGCGCGACTGCGCGAAGTACAGCTTCCACTGCACATTCTCCTGTCCAGCCCGTTCGGCGAGCTGAACGAGAACCAGGAAGAGCTGCTGGCGGCGGCGAGCGACGCGACTGATGCCGCCGACCTGCACCTGCGGCGGCTCGCGAAGCTGCTCGATCTCGAGCGTGGCGCCATGGCCATGATGCCGGAGCCAATCAGCGTGCAGGACCTGCTGCGCCCCGCGCTGGCCATTGCCGTTGCGCGTGCCAAGCAGAGGCGGATTGACGTTCAGGTGCACATTCCGGATTCGGCGCCGCGCGTCGTGGTGGATCCGGTGCATGCGCAGGAAGCGCTGAGCGCCATTCTGACTTCGCTCGTGAATGGAGTCCCTGCGCGCAGCGCCATCGTCGTTGATGCTGCGGAGGACGAATCGGGCGGGGCGCGGATCGTGATCAACCATGAGGATGCGGCGACGGCGCAGTCGCTCGAGCAACGCCTGGCGACACGATTGATCGAGGCGCAGCACGGACGCGTGTGTAACGAGCGGGGGCGGACCACGATCGAGCTGCCGCGCTGACGCGAGGGCCGGCGCATGGAGAGGCGGGGCAGCCCATGGGTCAGCCCATGGGGCTGCCCATGGGGCTGCCCCATTGTGGCGCCGATGCAGCAGAGGGGCAGGCAATGGGGCTGACCTTCCCGCGGGTTTTCCGTTCAATTAGGGGCTTACCCAACCCCGCCCGCTCCCTCCCATGACAGACCCCACGCTCTCCCGCCGCGACGCGATCAAGACCGGAGTGGTCGCGCTCGTGGGCGCATCGCTCAAGCCCGACACGCTGGCGCGGCTGGAGCCGGCGGCGTCGCCGGTGCTCGCGACGCCACCCGCCACCGTGCCCGGCAGCGACTCGCCCGCGCGGACCCGTACGCTCCTCGATGACGACTGGCGCTTTCATCTCGGCCACGCCTCGGATCCGGAACAGGATTTCGGATACGGTGCGCGGAGCGAGTTCGCCAAGTCGGGCGCGCTGTTCGCGCCAGTGTCGCACGCCGACTTCGACGTGTCGGCATGGACGCAGCTCGACCTGCCACATGACTGGCTCGTGGACTTGCCATTCGTGAACGACGCGTCGCTCGCCGACTACGGGTTCAAGCCGGTGGGGCGCGCCTACCCCGCAACGAGCATTGGCTGGTATCGTCGAATGCTCGACATTCCCGCGGATCGCACCGATCGCCGCTTCCGGCTCGAGTTCGATGGCGTATTCCGGGACTGTCTCGTCTCGCTCAATGGTCACCTCATCGCCCGGAACTTCAGCGGCTATGCGCCGTTCAGCGTGGACATCACGCCGAACGTGAATCACGGCGCGCCCAACGTGCTCGTCGTTCGTGTGAACGCGACGGAGCACGAAGGGTGGTTCTACGAGGGAGCGGGGATCTACCGGCACGTGTGGCTGGTCGAGACGGCGCCGGTGCACGTGGCGCACTGGGGGACGTTCGTCACGACGAAGCTCGACGGCACCGCGGCCCGTGCGAACGTCGTGTCCGCGGTGGAAAACGACAGTGACGCGGACGCGCACTGTCGCATTGAAGCCAGTGCAGTCGATGCCAATGGCACCGTGGTGAGCACCTCGCGGTCAGCCGAGTCGGTGGTGCGCGCAGGCCGCAGTGCGGAAATCCCGTATCAGCTTGGCATCGCGTCGCCCGCGCTCTGGTCGGTCGAGGCGCCGCACTGCTACACGCTCGTCACGCGCGTGCTGGTGAATGGCGCCGAGGTGGATCGTACCGAGACCGTCTTTGGTGTACGCACCGTGCGCTTTGACGCCGATCGGGGGTTGCTGGTCAACGGCAAACGGGTGGAGATCAAGGGTACGTGCAACCACCAGGATCACGCGGGGGTGGGTGCGGCTCTTCCCGACCGATTGCAGAGTTACCGCATCGAACGACTCAAGGCGATGGGCGCGAACGCGTATCGCACGTCGCACAATCCGCCGACGGCGGAGCTGCTGGACGCGTGCGACCGGCTCGGCATGATGGTGCTGGATGAGACGCGCATGTTCGGCTCCGACCCGGAGGCGCTGAGCCAGGTGGAGCGGCTCGTGCGCCGTGACCGGAATCACCCGTGCGTCATTGCGTGGTCCATCGCGAACGAGGAGCAGAACGAGCAGTGGAACGCGCGCGGTGCCGGCATGGCGGCGGCGATGAAGCGCGTCGTCACGCGACTGGATCCCACGCGGCCCGTGACAGCGGCCATGGACGGGAGCTGGGGGAAGGGTATTTCCGGCGTCGTGGACGTGCAGGGATTCAACTATCACATCGGTGCGCCCATGGATGATTTTCACAGGGCGTTTCCGCGGCAGCCGACTGTCGGCACCGAAACCGGGAGCACCGTGTCCACACGCGGGATCTATTCCAACGATACGACGCGCGGGTACGTCTCGGCGTATGATGTCAACGCGCCGCCGTGGGCGAGCACGGCGGAAGCGTGGTGGACGGCGTATCTCGCGCGGCCGTGGGTGTCCGGCGGATTCGCCTGGACGGGTTTCGATTATCGCGGCGAGCCGACGCCGTACAAGTGGCCGTGCATCAGCTCGCACTTCGGGATCATGGATACCTGCGGTTTCCCGAAGGACAATTATTTCTACTACAAGGCGTGGTGGGGCACGGAGCCGGTGCTGCACCTCTTCCCGCACTGGAACTGGGAGGGGCGAGACGGTGACACGATCGACGTCTGGTGTCACACGAATCTCGATCGCGTGGAGCTCCTGCTCAACGGGAAAGCCGTGGATCCGGGCCCGCAGCGGGTGACGCGCGGCGGTCACGTGGCGTGGAAGGTACCGTACGCGGCCGGCACGCTCGAAGCGCGCGGCTACGCGGGCGATCGCCTCGTGCTCACGACCAGGCGCGAGACAACGGGCGCCGCGGCGGCCATCCAGCTCGTGCCCGATCGCAACCGCATCGTGGCCGATGGCCGTGACGTAGCGGTGGTGGAGGTTCGCGTGACCGATGCGTCCGGACGAACGGTGCCGACGGCGCATGATCAGGTTACCTTCCGGCTGTCGGGCGCGGGCAAGCTGATCGGTGTCGGAAATGGCGATCCATCGAGCCACGAAGCGGATCATGCCGACACACGCAGCGCATTCAACGGGCTGTGCTGCGCGATTGTGCAGGCGGAGCGCAGTGCGGGTGACATCCGGCTGGACGCGAGTGCACCGGGGCTGAAGGGTGCGGTGGCGGTGATCGGTGCGGTGGGAGAGGGGCAGCCCATGGGGCAGCCCCATGGGCTGCCCCATGGGCTGCCCGTCAGGTGAAATCAATCGGTGTGAGGTCGTCATGAAATTCATGCTGCTCATCTACAACGACCCGCAGCGACTCGACGCGCTGCCCGATGGACAGTTCGATGCGTCCATGCGCGATTGTCTCGCGCACGCGGATGGTCTCAGGGAGAAAGGGAAGCTTCTCGAGTCACAGATGCTCGAGGACGCGCCGACGGCGAAATCCGTGCGCCTGCGGAACGGGCGGCTCACGACAACCGATGGTCCGTTCGCCGAGACCAAGGAAGTGCTGGGTGGCTTCAACCTCATCGAAGCCGAGGACATGGACGAGGCCATTCGGATTGCGGCGCATTTCCCCTGGGTGACTACGGGCTGCGTGGAGATACGGCCCGTCCGGGACATCGAAATGGTGCGGGAGCAGGTGGGAGCCGCGGCGGCGCACGAGTAGTGAATGCCCGGGAGTCGGATTCTCTCGGCAATGCAAAGATGCGGAAGCAATAGATCGGAGGCGAAGGGGGCTGCCCATGGGGCTGCCCCATGGGCTGCCCCCTTCGTCAAAGCTGCTTTTCCACCTCCGCCGTCACCAGCGCCGCGTGCGCGCTCGTTTCGCGCAGGAACTCGTTTGCTGCTTCCACAAGTGCGCGTCCGGCGTCCTTGTCGGGGAGCGATGCCACGTTGATGCGCACGTTGTACACCGCGCCGCGGCAGGCCGCTTCGGCGAGCAGCGCGGACACGCCGGCGTCGGACACGGCGTTGCGGTTCCCCCTCGTGGCGACGACTTCACTGAGCGCCGCGACATCCGCGCACGCGCGCGCGGTCTCGAGCGGCACCTCGCTCGCGCCAATGAGTGCGGCCGTGATTGCGGCATTGCGCTGCGCGATCTGCTCCGGCGTGCCTTTGGGCAGTCTGTACGCCCCTGATACCGCTGCGTAGGACTCGGCGTCCAGCTCCACGAGCTGGCTGAGCCGCTGCACGAGCTGCGCGGCGCGCTGCATGACGGCTTCCATCTCGTCGCGCACGCCGGCGTACTGCTTCTTCCCAACGGTGAGGCCGGCGACCATTTGCGCCAGCGCGGCGGCCAGCGTGCCCGCCTGCGCGGCAGCGCTGCCTCCCCCGGGCGTCGGCGACGACGATGCCAGCGACGCCACGAACGCCGCGACTGTCTGCTCCGGCGGCATGACCGCGCGCAGCTTCCGCTCGAACACCTGCTCCGGCGAGAAATGCGCAAGTTGCAGATAGTGCGCAGCCGCATCGAACAACGCGCGCTCGGGGATGAGCCCCACGATTTCGCTCCACGTCGTGTTCACGCCGGCTGCCGCAGCTTCATGCCGGACCATGTCATGCGCGCGATGCACGGGCGTTCGCTCCGTGTCCACCAGATTCATGGACACCTGCGCCTGTCCATCCACCTCGAGACCGAGCGCCTTCACATAGCGGAGTCCGCCGGACGAGCCACGCACGGCCTTCGCGACGCCTTTCGCGACGGGCAGGTTGCGGGCGTCGCCGAGGTACACGTTGTACGCCACGAGAAACGGTCGCGCGCCGATCGCCACAGCGCCTGCTGTGGGATGCACGCGCGGCGGTCCGAAATCTGGTGCGCGCGCGGGATCTGTGGCGATCGTGTCGCGAAGCCCCTCGAATTCGCCGCGACGCACGTCCGCCAGGTTCTCGCGCCCGGGGCGCGTCGCGGCGCGCTCGTACAGGTAGACCGGAATCTCCAGCGTTTCGCCCACTCTCGCGCCGAGCTGGCGCGCGAGCGCGATGCACTCGTCCATTGTCGTCCCTTCCAGCGGCACGAACGGGACGACATCGGTGGCGCCCATGCGGGGGTGCTCGCCGCGGTGCACGGTGAGGTCAATGCGGTCGCGTGCCACGCGAATGCCGGCGAACGCGGCGTCCACCGCGTGCGCCACGGGCGCCACGAAGGTGATGACCGAGCGGTTGTGCGCCGCGTCCGACGACACGTCGAGGACGACGACACCCGGCACGGCCGCCATGGCCGCGCGGATTTCATCAATGACGTCCAGCCGACGGCCTTCGCTGAAATTCGGAACGCAGGACACAAGGGACATGAGAGTCGGGAATCGGAAGTGAATGGACGAGGCTACACGGCCGCTGCCACGGTGCTTCGCAGCCACGCGTACATGTCCGCGTTGCCGGCGAGTATGGACGATGGCGCGAGCGGCGGCGGCGCGCCCTCGACGGTGGTCACCAGGCCGCCGGCCTCCTTCACGATCAGCGCGCCGGCCGCGAAGTCCCACGGCGCGAGCGACAGTTCCCAGAATGCGTCGAGACGCCCGCACGCCACGTCGCACAAGTCGAGCGCGGCCGAGCCCGCGCGGCGCACACCGGCCGTGGCGCGCGTCACGGCCGCGAATTGCGGGAGATATCGCGGAATCTGATCCACCGTGCGGAACGGAAACCCGGTGCCGATGAGCGCGAGCGCGGGGTCGGAGATGCCTGACACCCGAATGGGTGCCCCGTCGCGCCGTGCGCCGCCGCCGTCCGTCGCCGTGAAACACTCTCCCGTCACCACGTTGCGCACGACCGCCGCAGTCGCCGCGCCCTCGCGGAAGAGCGCAATGGACACCGCGTATTCCGGGTAGCCGTGCAGAAAGTTCGTCGTGCCATCCAGCGGGTCCACCACGAAGAGCATTCGCGTGTCGAGCGGCGCGTCGGGGGAGAGCTCCTCGCCCATGAAGGTCGCGCCCGGTGCCTGCGCCTCGAGCATGTCGCGGATGATCCGCTCAGCGCCGAGGTCCACGTCGCTCACGAAATCGGAATGCGCCTTGGTGCGCCACTCGAGTGAGGCAATCGCGCCGGAGCGCTCGCTGATGAAGCGCGCGGCGGCGTCCGCGGCGGCGATCATCCCGGCGAGCAACGTGTTCGTACGCTCCACGCTGTGTTCTGCTTGCACCGTCCCGGAGGCCATCATAGCTTGGGTGAATGTCCAGAATCTTCAGCGGAATCCAGCCGTCCGGCGAATTGCACATCGGCAACTATCTCGGCGCCGTCAGGAACTGGGTTCAACTGCAGAATTCGCATGAGTGCATCTACTGCATTGTGGACTACCACGCCATCACGGGCGCGTACGAGCCGGACGATCTCCGCCGCCGCACGCGCGAGATGGCGGTGTCGCTGCTCGCGGCCGGTCTGGACCCGGAGAAATGTACGCTGTTCGTCCAGTCCATGGTGCCGGAACACACCGAGCTGCAATGGATCCTGAACACGGTGACGCCGCTCGGCGAACTGGAGCGGCAGACGCAGTTCAAGGACAAGGCATCGCGACAGGACAGCGTGCTCGCGGGACTCCTCAACTATCCGGTACTGCAGGCGGCGGACATTCTGCTCTATCGCGCCGAGTATGTGCCGGTGGGTGAGGACCAGGTGCAGCATCTCGAGCTGTCCCGCGAGCTGGCGCGCAAGTGGAACGCGAAGTTTGGCGTGGACCTCTTTCCCGAGCCCAGGCCCATGCTCACGGCGACGCGCCGCATCATGGGGCTCGACGGCCAGGCCAAGATGTCCAAGTCCATGGGCAATACCATCGGTCTGCTCGAATCACCGGAGGAGATCTGGGCCAAGCTGCGGCCGGCGATGACCGATCCGGCGCGCGTGCGGCGCACCGACCCGGGCACGCCCGAAGTCTGCAACATCTACCACCTGCATCAGGCCTTCAGCGACGCGGCCACAGTGGACCACGTCGCCACGATGTGCCGCACGGCGGGGTGGGGATGCATTGACTGCAAGCGGGTCCTGTTCGACAGCATGATGCGGGAGCTCACGCCCATTCGCGAGCGCGCGGCCGAGCTCACGGCGCACCCCGAACGCATCACGGAAATCCTGTGTGCGGGGGCCGAACGCTGTCGTACGCTCGCGCGGGAAACCATGACCGAGGTGCGAGAACGAATGGGACTGCGATGAGTTTCGTGTCCCTGCCGCTCGCCTCGTCATTGCTCGCGGCGGCGCCCGCCGCGACCGGACTCGTCGCCGCGCTCAAGCTCGAACTGCTCGTCAAGCTGGTGCTCGCGTGCATCCTGGGCGGGGTCGTGGGACTGGAACGCGAGATCTCGGGCAAGCCGGCGGGGTTGCGCACCAACATTCTCATCTGCGTGGGCGCCGCGCTGTTCATGCACCTGTCCATCACGGTCGCCGAGATCGGCTACTCGAACGTGGGCCAGCCATACGGCGATACCACGCGCATCGCGGCGCAGATCGTGTCGGGCATCGGCTTCCTGGGCGCGGGCGCGATTCTGCACTCGCGTGGCGCGGTGGTCGGGCTCACCACGGCCGCGACGATCTGGGTGGTGGCGGCCATCGGCGCGGCGATCGGCGCCGGCGAATACATCGAGGCTGTCGGCACGACGGTGCTCATCACGCTGGTCCTCGTGGGCCTGAAGCCGGCGGAGCGGCTGCTGCTCGCCAAGCGTCGTTCCGTGAACGCCACGTTGCGTGTTGCGCCGGGATCGGAGTACCAGGAATTCGAGGAGCTGTTCCGCAGCGCGGGCGTGCACATCCTCAAGCACACCACCTACGATCACCCCGACGATCGCACCTTCGAGTTGCGCCTCGTGGGTGCCAACAAGCAGTTCGACGCGCTCGTGGACATGCTGCACCGTCGCGGTGACGTCGTCAGCATTCAGCTCGACTGATCGCATGAGTCACAGCCTGGTAGTGGACCTGCGGGCGCGCGCGCCGATCTGGGCAATTCCCGAATCCGCCGAGTCACGGCTCCAGGCCGCGAAGCCGTCGGGATGGGACGTGCACATCGTCGCCGCACCCACCGTGTCCGATGGCGATGGCGCAACCGCGCCGAGCGAGGAGGTACGGACCGCCATGGCGAACGCCGAGGCGTACTTCGGCTTCGGCATTTCGCGCCCGCTCTGGCTCGAAGCGCACGCACTCCGCTGGGTGCACTCGGCGGCGGCCGGCGTGGGGAGTGCACTCTTTCCCGAGATGCGGGACAGTCCGGTGATTCTCACCAACTCGGCGGGTGTGCACGCCGTACCCATCGCCGAACATGTCGTGGGCGGCGTCCTGTTCCTGCTGCGCGGCTTCGACATCGCGAGAGCCAATCAGCACGCGAGACGCTGGAACCGCGAGGTGTTCACCGCGGCCGATTCCCCAATGCGCGAGATGCGCGAGTGCCGTGTGCTGGTGATCGGCGCGGGCGGACTGGGCAGCGCGATTGCGCGGCGGCTGGCGCTGCTCGGCGCGTCGTGTACCGGCGTGCGCCGCCACCCGGAGCGCGGCGCACCAACCGGGTTCACGCGCGTGGTGGGAGAGAACGAGTGGCAACTGCTGCTCGGCGAGACCGACATTCTGGTGATCGCGGCACCGGCCACGAGCGAGACACGGGGCATGGTTGGCGGCGCGCAGCTCGATCGGCTGCCCGCGCACGCCATTGTGGTGAACGTCGCACGCGGGTCATTGCTCGACGAAGGAGCGCTGGCGCAACGCGTGGCGTCGGGCCGCCTGCGCGGCGCGCACCTGGATGTCTTCGACGAGGAGCCGCTCTCGCCGGACAGTCCGCTCTGGGACCTGGCGTCGGTGCTCATCACGCCGCACGTGTCGGGCGTGTCGCGCGGGTTCTGGGAGCGCGAGATGGACCTCTTTCTGGACAACTGGCGCCGGTACGTCGCGGGAGAGCCCATGCGGAACGTCGTGGACAAGGCGGCCGGATACTGACCGTGGGCACCCGGCACCTCGAGCGTCTGGCGCAGCATGCGCGCGCCGCCGGCTCGAGTGCCGAGGAGGATGCGCGTGCGTACTGCTCGCGTACGCTCGCGGCGCACGGATTCTCCGTCACGCGTGAAGCGTTCGACTACTCGGCGCTGCCCGGACAGATCGGCACGCCGCTCGCGGGCGCTCTCGCGCTGGTGATGTTTCTCGCGGCCGGACACGTGGGGTATCGGGAGCATCCCTGGATCGCGCTGGCGATTCTGCTCTCGGGCGGTGTCGGGATCGCGACTGGCGCGTGGTGGCTGGCGGCGCGCGGCGTGCTCGGGTGTCCGTGGCGGCGGGCGCGATCCACCAATCTCGTCGCGGTGCGCGGTGAACCGCGCGTCTGGCTCGTGGCACACCTCGATTCCAAGAGCCAGCCAGTGCCGATTGTCGTTCGTGCACTCGGCGTGACGACGTGCATCGTGGTGTGGTGCGTGGCCCTGGCGTGGAGTCTCGTGCAGGGTGCAGGCGCGAGCCTTGCCATTGGCTGGATCGTGATCGCGATCGCGGGCGCACTCGGAGCCATACCTGTTGCGGCAAGCCTCGTGCGCGACCGCTCGGCCGGCGCGCTGGACAACGCGTCGGGCGTCGCGGCGGTGCTCACCGTCGTCGCGCGATTGCGGCCCGGCGTTGGCGTCGGTGTCGTGCTCACGAGCGCCGAGGAGCTGGGGCTGGCCGGTGCGCGCGCATGGGTGCGCGGGCGCGCCACCGGTGTCGCCATCAACTTCGATGGCATTGACGACACGGGCTCGGTGCACGTGTCGTATCGCCGGCGTCCGCCTGCGCGACTGCTTGCGGCATTCGCGCGGGCCAGTGCCGGCACGGGCGTGCCCACGCGAAACGGCCGCGTGCCCAGTGGCGTACTGGTGGATGGCGTGGCGCTTGCCGATGCAGGATGGGAGGTCGTGACGCTCAGCCGGGGAACGTGGCGCACGGTGGCCCGCATCCACACGCCGCGCGACGATCTCGCGCACCTCACCGGCAGCGGCATCGCGGACCTCGCGCGTCTGGTCGTTCGTGTGATCGAGGAGCTGACCTGAATGGAGCAGATCGTGCTGGTGGTTGCGCTCATTGTGGGCCTGCTCATGGTGCCGTTCGGCCTGCCCGGGCTGTGGGTGATGCTGGGCGCCGTGACGCTGTACTCGTACGCGCTGCCGGCTGGCGGGATCGGCACGGGCACGATCATCGTGGTCGGGGCGCTCGCGTTCCTGGGGGAACTGCTGGAGTTTCTGCTCACCGGCCGGTTGGTGAAGCGCTATGGCGGGTCGCGGCGCTCGGGGTGGGGCGCCGTACTCGGATCGATCGTGGGCGCGATCGTCGGTGTGCCCGTGCCCGTGATCGGATCGCTCATCGGCGCGTTCGCCGGTGCGTTCGCGGGCGCCTGGCTGGCGGAACTCACGCTGCGTGGGGAGGTGCGCGCGGCCACGCACGTTGCCACCGGCGCGCTCCTGGGCCGCATGGCCGCGGTGGCGACCAAGGCTGGCGTGGGGTGCGCGGTGATTGTCTGGGTCGTCTTTGCGCTGTTCATGGGCGGGGTGAGCGGAAGCTGACCCCGTTCACGTGTTGACTGCACCGGCTACCGCCCTGATCTTTCACGGTAGTCCATTCTCGCCGCGCTCGAGCGCGGCATTTTCTTGAGGGCAGCGTGTGACGATCCGTGCGCAGCGCCGCATCCCCGCGGTGCGCGATGCGCACCGTCCGTCACGCCCTGCTGCTCCGGGGAGCATTCATGTTCGATCGCAACATCCGCACAGTCGTCATCGTTGGCGCCCAATGGGGTGATGAGGGGAAGGGGAAGCTCGTGGACGTGCTCGCGGAGCGCGCCGACTGGGTGGTGCGCTATCAGGGTGGCGCGAACGCCGGGCATACGGTACAGATCGGCGGGCGACAGTTCGTGCTGCACCAGATTCCGAGCGGCATCCTGCACCCTGGCGTGCGCTGCGCGATCGGGAACGGCGTGGTGCTCGATCCGGATACGCTCTTCACGGAGATTGACGAGCTCGTGCGCGACGGTGTGGACGTGGAAGGGCGCCTCTATGTGAGCGACCGGGCGCACCTCGTGCTGCCCTATCACAAATTGCTGGATTGCGAGAGCGCGGCGAGCAAGGCCATTGGTACGACCGGGCGCGGCATCGGGCCGGCCTACGAGGACAAGGTTGCGCGGCGCGGCGTGCGCGTGCTGGATCTGCGTCACCCGGAGCGGTTGCACGAGCTGGTAACCGTGGCCGCGAAGCATGCCGACGCGCAGCTTGCGGCATTCGGGTCGGACAAGCGTGCCGATGTGGATGCGGTGGTCGCGCTGCTGGAACGCCTGGCGCCGCGGCTGCTCCCACTGGCGGAGGACGTGGGACTGTCGGTGCATCGGGCCTGTATGGCGGGCGCGGCCGTGCTGCTGGAGGGTGCGCAGGGCTCGCTGCTCGATGTGGACCATGGCACGTATCCGTACGTGACGTCGAGCAGCACGACTTCGGGCGGCGCGGCAACGGGCGCGGGAATTGCGCCCACCGCCATTCACGCGGTGCTCGGTATCGTCAAGGCGTATACCACGCGGGTAGGGAACGGCCCATTGCCCACGGAGCTCGACGAACCGCTGGCGAGCATGGTGCAGACACTTGGCAAGGAGTTCGGCGCGACGACGGGCCGCCCGCGGCGGTGCGGCTGGTTCGACGCCGTGGTCGTGCGCTACGCGGCGCGCGTGAACGGTCTCTCCGGACTGGCGGTGACCAAGCTGGATGTGCTGGATACGCTCGACCGCCTGGCCATCTGCACCGGCTATGAGCGGGGCGGCGACGTGTTCGAGGAATTCCCTGGCGATCTCGTCGCGCTCGAAGGCGTCGTGCCGCGCTACGAGTGGTTCGACGGGTGGAAGCAGAGCACTGCGGGGGTGCGCACGCTGGAGGCGCTGCCCGCGCAGGCGCGCCGTTACCTGGATCGGATCGAGGAACTGGCGGCGACGCCGATCTCTTATGTCAGTGTGGGTACGCGACGGGATCAGATCATCGGGTTGTCATGAGTACGCGAACAGTCCCCCCGGCCTGGGACGTCGCGATCGTGGGCGCTGGACCGTGCGGGCTCGCGGCCGGCGTCGCCATGAAGCGTGCGGGCCTCCAGGCCGTGATCTTCGACCGCGGCTGCGTGGTGAGCGGCATTGTCGGGTATCCCACCTACATCACGTTCTTCTCCACACCGGAGAAGCTGGCCATCGGTGGCGTGCCGTTCATCGTGGCCGCGGAAAAGCCCACGCGTCGCGATGCGCTCGCCTACTTCCGTGCGGTAGCATCCGAGTTCGACCTCAGGATCCGGCAGTACGAGACGGTGGAGACTGCGGAGCGTACCGGCGACCGGATCACGCTCCGCACGCGCACACGACAGGGTGAGGTGCGCGTGACGGACGCGCGCGCGCTGGTCGTGGCCACGGGCTACTTCGGACATCCGAACCGGCTGCACGTCCCGGGTGAGGATCTGCCGCACGTGAGCCATCTCTTTACCGAGGGACACGTGGGCTACCGGCAGGATGTCGTGGTCGTGGGCGGGGGAAACTCCGCGGTGGAAGCCGCGCTCGACCTGCATCGCGCGGGCGCGCGGGTGACCATCGTGCACTTCCTGCCCACGCTCGACCACAACATCAAGCCGTGGATCGTGCCGGACATCACGAACCGCATCAAGGAAGGCAGCATCGGCGCGCGCTTCGAATCGCGCGTGCGGGCCATCACGCCCTCCGAAGTCATCGTGACGACGAAGAACGGCACCGATCATCTGCCGGCGCAGCAGGTGTATCTCATGCTCGGCTATCAGCCCAATGTGGAGCTGCTCGACCAGCTCGGTGTGCCGCGCGATGCCACCACGGGCATTCCCGCGCACGATCCCGCGACCATGGAGACTGTCGTGCCGGGCGTGTTCATCGCGGGCGTGATCGCCAGCGGCAACGACGCGAACAAGACGTTCATCGAGAACGGGCGCTTTCACGGTGATCTCATTGCGCGAGCGCTCACCCGCGATCGGTCCGCGGCCGAAGTGACCGTGGCCGCGGGTGTCGTCCGTCACTGAGCGCGGCGTCCTGATGCCGCGCACCTCACTCCTTCACGACACCATCATGCCAGGCAACACCCATCCCGATGTCATGGAACGCCTCGTCTCGCTGTGCAAGCGCCGCGGCTTCATCTTCCAGTCCTCCGAGATCTACGGGGGCGCGGGATCGGTGTGGGACTACGGTCCGCTCGGCGTCGAGCTCAAGAAGAACGTGAAGGATCGCTGGTGGAACGCGATGGTACGCGCGCGCGATGACATCGAGGGACTCGACGCGGCGATTCTCATGCACCCGCGGGTGTGGGAGGCGAGCGGGCACGTGAGCGGCTTCGTGGATCCGCTGGTGGACTGTCGCAACTGCAAGCGCCGTTTCCGCGCGGATGATCCCGCGATCAAGGGCGTGCCGGGCACGCCGGACGTCCAGTGCCCGGTGTGCGGCATGAAGGGCACGCTGGGCGCGGCGCGCCAGTTCAACCTCATGTTCAAGACGTTCATGGGTCCGGTGGAGGACAGCGCAGCGGTGGTATACCTGCGCCCGGAGACCGCGCAGGGCATCTACGTCAACTTCCTGAACGTGCAGCAGGCTACGCGACAGAAGGTTCCCTTCGGCATCGCACAGATCGGCAAGGCCTTCCGGAACGAGATCACGCCCGGGAACTTCATCTTCCGCACGCGGGAGTTCGAGCAGATGGAAATGCAGTTCTTCGTGGAGCCGGGCACTGACGCGAAGTGGTTCGAGTACTGGAAGGAACAACGCATGTGCTGGCACCAGGCGCTGGGCATCGAGCCTGCGCGCCTGCAGTTCCACCAGCACACGGCGGAGGAGCTGGCGCACTATGCCAGCGCGGCGTACGACATCCAGTTCGATTTCGGGGGCACGCTGGGCTTCCAGGAAATCGAGGGGGTGCACAACCGCGGCAATTACGATCTCTCACGTCACCAGCAGTACTCGGGGAAGAAGCTCGAGTACTTCGATCAGGCGAACAACAAGCGTTACATCCCGCATGTCATCGAGACATCGGTGGGTGCGGACCGGACGACGCTCGCGGTGCTCGTGAACGGGTATCGCGAGGAGCCGGTGCCGGGGGAGAGTGAGGGCCGCACGGTCCTCGGACTCAGCGCCGCGCTCGCACCCGTGAAGGCGGGTGTGTTTCCCCTCGTGAAGAAGGACGGCATGCCCGAGATGGCCACGCGCATTGCGGCGGACCTGCGGACGCGCTTTCCGGTGTTCTATGACGAATCGGGCGCCATTGGGCGGCGCTATCGCCGGCAGGACGAAATCGGGACGCCGTTCTGCGTGACGGTCGATGGGCAGTCCACGACGGACGGTACGGTCACCGTGCGGGATCGCGACACGCTCAGGCAGGACCGCGTGGCGGCGGATCAATTGCGCGACGTACTGGCGGAGCGCCTCGCGGTATGACGCTGCCCGAGCTGGACTGGCTGCGGCGCGGCGGCGAGTCCTTCATGGAGGAGCTGTCGCGCGAGTATTACGCGGCCCACGCCGGGCTCAAAGCCGACGCCGAGCTGCAGCCCATCTACGAGCGTCACGCCGCGCTGTTTTCCGACGACGCCTTTCGGCTCGTGCTGGATGCGTATCGCCAGGCGCCGCGCGGGAGCGAGTCCGCGCGCTCGGCGCGGCTGATGCTGGAGTGGCAGGCGGAGTCGCGGGTGTCGCGCGCGCTCGCGCCCATGGAGGAACGCGAGATCGCCTGGGAGGCCGGCGCGATGGCGACGCTGCGTGATGGGCGCCAGGTGCCGTACCAGCGCCTCGCGATCGAGATCGCCAACGCGACGGACCGCGCCGAGCGCCTGCTGCTCGAAGAGGGACGAGCCACGCTGGTGCGCGACGGACTGGCGCCCATGCGACGCGAGCATCTGCAGCGCGAGCGCGATCTCGTCGAGGGGCTGGGCGTCGCGCCGACCTGCATCGGCACGTTCACGCTCGTGAGCGGCGTGGAACTCGCGCCGCTCGTCGCGCAGTGCGAGGACTTCCTGCGCGATACCCAGTCCATGTGGGATGATGTGTTCGCGTCCACCGTGCGCGACCGGCTCGGAATCGAGCCGCGCGAGGCGACACGCGCGGATGCGCTCGCGTTGCTGCGTGCGCCGCAGTTCGATGCGTTCTTTCCCGGTGCCGCCATGGAAGACACCGTGACGCGCCAGGTGGGCGAAATGGGCGTGGACGCACACGCCGGCGGCCGCATCATCTTCGATACCGCGGACCGTGAAGGCAAGCGGTCACGCGCGTTCTGCTCCCCGGTGCGCGTGCCGCAGGAAGTCTATCTCGTGCTCCGCCCGCATGGCGGCCAGCAGGACTACCGTACCTTTCTGCACGAGCTGGGGCACGCGCTGCACTTTGGCCATACGCGCGCGGACGCGCCATTCGAGTTCCGCTGGCTGGGCGACAACTCGGTGACCGAATCGTACGCCATGCTCTTCGATCATCTCATGCACGACGCGGGGTGGCTGCTGCGCTACACGGAGCTGGGACGCGTGCGGCTGGGCTCATTTCTGCGTGCAGTGGGCTTCGAGGAGCTGCAATTCCTGCGGCGCTACTGCGCGAAGCTGATCTACGAATTCGCGCTCTACGGCGGCGACGTTACGTGGGACGCCCTGCCGGAGCGCTACGTGCAGACGCTCACCGGCGCCACGGGCTTCCGGTATGATCGCGCCGACGCGTTCGTGGATGTGGATCCGCGCTTCTATGCGGCGCGCTATCTCCGGGCCTGGCAGCTCCAGGCGCTGCTCACGGAAACACTGCGCGAGCGATTCAACGAGGACTGGTGGCGCAACCCGCACGCGGGCCCGTGGATCGTGGACGCATTGCTCGGCGAAGGACAGCGCGAGCTGGCGGACGAGCTGGCGCAGCGCGCGTCGGGGCAGGCGTTGTCGTTCGATCCGCTCGTGCGCGCGACCGAAGCGCTCATGGAGGCCTCGTGACGGGGCAGGGAACCGCCGTCATCACGGGTGCCTCGCGCGGCATCGGGCGCGCCACGGCGAAACGGCTCGCGGGGCAGTACGAGATCGTCGCCGTTGCGCGCACGGCGGCGGAGCTCGCGTCGCTGGCGCAGGAGATCGGCCATGGCGGGGGCACCTGTCGCACGGTACAGCTCGATATCACCGATGCGGATGCGGTCGCCCACGCGCTCGCCGGCGTCGAGGCGGATGTCCTCGTCAACAATGCGGGCATTGGCATCATGCGCGCGCTCGTGGACCAGACGCTGGACGAATGGCGCGCCATGGTCGAGGTGAACTTCAGTGCGCTCTTCTACGTGACGCGCGTACTGCTGCCCGGCATGCTGGCACGTGGCAGCGGCCACATCGTGAACATCGGCTCGCTCAGCGGCCGCAGCGCCTACCCCGGGGGCGCCTGCTACGCCGCCACCAAGCACGCCGTGGTGGGATTCAGCGAATCCCTTATGTTGGAGGTGCGCAATGCGGGCGTCCGTGTCTCGCTCATCATGCCGGGATCGGTGGACACGGACTTCAGGCCTCGCGGCCGCGACACGAGCTGGATGATCACCGCGGATGAGGTGGCGGAGGCGGTGCACTTCGTACTGCGTGAACCCGGGAACGGCCTCGTGTCGCGCATCGAGCTGCGGCCACGGAGGGCCGGGTCATGAGCAGCGACCGTGTGGCGCCCGGTGTGGTGCTGGTCGTCATCAGCGACCTGCTCTTCCGTTCGCGCATCGACGACGTGGCGCGCCGGCTGAGTGTGCCGCTCCGCGTCGCGAAATCTGTCGAGCAGCTCGAGCGACACCTCGCCAGTGGTGCGCCGGCCATGGCCATTGTGGATCTGGAGATCGAAACGATGGATCCCGTTGAGACAATCACTCGCATCCGGAACGCCGCGGGCGGAGCGGACACCCGCCTCATCGCGTTCGCGGGTCATACCAATCTCGATGCGATCCGGGCCGGGCGGGCGGCGGGTGCCGGTGTCGTGCTCGCCCGTTCGGCGTTCGTGACGCAACTGCCGGCGCTGCTGGGCCGTATCGCGGAGGGGCAGCGCGCCGGGCCGCCGGCGGAATCGTGACGCGCCCGCGATCCGGACCGCCGCGCGGCAAGCGGCTCAAGTTCCCCCTGCCGCCTGACAGCGCCGCGCGTGAACCCGCGGGCCCGGGGCATCGCGACGACGTCGGGATCCGCGAGCTGGTGGCCGTGCGCGAGGTGGCGCATGCGTTCCTCACCGCGGATCGCCCCGAGGAAGTCTTCCAGTTTGCGCTGGACCGCGTGAGCCCGCTGGTGGGCGCAACGTTCGCGTCCATCTACCTCATTGAGGAGAACGACGACACGCTGCGACTGGCAGCCGCCTACAACTGGCCGGAGCGCTATCGCCCCTTCCTTGGCCAGATGCGCGTGCGGCTCGGCACCGGTCCGAGCGGCCAGGCCGCCAGCGAGCGGCGTCTCATTCACGTGGGTGACGTGTTTGCCGATCCGGCGCTCGCCGACTGGCGGGAGGTCGCCACCGAGCTTGGCTTCCGTGCGCTGGTCGCGATTCCGTTGCAGGCGAACGATCGCGTCCTGGGTACCGTCACGTTCTACTTCGCCGACGTGGATGGGAATCTCGCGCAGGAGAGCGGGCTGCTGCGCATCGTCGCCGACCAGATGGCGGCGACGGCGGAAAAGGCGCGGCTCATTGACAATCTGCGCCGGGCCAATGCGGCGCTCGTGGAATCCAATGCGGAGCTGGAGCGGCAGGTCCAGGCCGCCGCCGAAGCGCGCCGGCTCAAGGATGAGTTCCTCGCGAACATGAGTCACGAGTTGCGCACGCCGCTCACCGCCGTGCTTGGCTACACCTATCTCCTGCAGGAAGGGATGTCCGGCCCGCTCACGCCGGAGCAGAAGCAGACGCTGACCCAGGTGACGACGTCCAGCGAGCGACTGCTCATTCTCATCGAGGATCTGCTCGAGTTGACGACACTCAAGCGCGGCGAGCTGCAGGTGACGGTGGAGTCGTTCGACCCGCGCGATGCTCTGCGCGAAGCCGCGGGCGGCGCGCACGGGCCGCCGCCGTCCGTGGCGCTGCGTCTCGAGATGCCCGATCGCGCGATGCCGGCGATGCGCAGCGATCGGCGCAAGGTGGTGAAGATTCTTGGCAATCTGTTCAGCAACGCCTACAAGTTCACGTCGCAGGGCGAGGTGCGCGCCACGGTGGAGACGCATGACGACCTCGTGCGCTTCACCATACAGGATACGGGCATCGGCATTCCCGAGGAGGCGCAGGCGGTGGTGTTCGAGGAGTTCCGGCAGCTGGACGGTTCCAGGCGCCGCGCGCACGGTGGCTCGGGCCTCGGGCTCGCGCTGTCGCGGCAGCTCGCCCGGCTGCTCGGCGGGGACATCGAGCTGCGCTCGAAGTTCGGCCACGGCACCTCGTTCGCGGTGGAGCTGCCGCTGGAGTATCATCCGGACCTGATGCGCACGACCCCCGTGCAGGCGCCGTGAGGCAGCTCGCGTCGCTGAAGCACCCATGACCCTCAGGAGCCAGACGAGACTCAATGATTCAGGAGATCACGACGAAACATTCGCCCGCCGAGGTACTGACGCGGGCCCGGACGTTCTTCGCGCGCCGGAGTCCGCTCTACGGTGCCTTTCTCGAGAAGGAAGGGCCGTCGTACCTGACCTTCCGCGGACAGGGTGGCGAGGAAATCGTCGTTGGCGTCACGCCGGTGGCTGATGGCACGCGCGTGCGCGCGTCCACCTACCTGTACGACGCGCAGATATCGCGCTTCTTCACGACGCTGGAGCCTGCGCCCATGGTGGAGGACATCGTCGAATGACGCTCCCGTTCGTGGCGACGCTGCGTGCGCGCAAGGAGACCATTCACGTGGGCGCACCGGGCGGAACGCCGCTCACGCTGCGCATCGAGATTCCCGAGATCTGGGACACCGTTCGCATCCAGGCACAGCCCACCGAGAGCGTGCTCGCCGTGAAGGTCGCCGCGCTCGGCGCGCTCATGCCGCGCGCCGATCAGCGGGACTACGTCATGAAGCTGGGCGGCTTCGAGGTACTTGACGAGCAGCAGATGCTCTCGCAATCCGGCGCGACGAACGGCTCCATCTTTCTGCTGACGTACCGGCGCCGGCGCCCCGTTCGGTGAGCGGTCGCGCCGTCCCCGCCCGCGAACGGGCGCCGTTGCGCGCCGCCTGAAGGGCGTCGCATGACCGTTGCGTTCATCTCGCACGCCGACTGCGGCCGGCACGATACCGGATGGGGACATCCGGAACACGTCGGACGGCTCCGCGCGATTACACGCGCGCTGCGCAACCACATGGAGTTGTTTGGCGAGATCGAGCACGCGGAAGGACGTCATGCCACGCCGGATGAGCTGGCCCTGGTGCATGGCGCGGACTACGTGCGCGAGGTGGAGCGCATGGCACGCGCCGGAGGCGGGCATCTCGATCCCGACACGGTGGTGAGCGACGGATCGTGGGCCGCGGCGCGCGCCGCGGCCGGCTGTGCACTCGATGCCGTGGACATGGCGTTCGACGGCCGGGCCACGCGGAGCTTCTGCGCCGTACGTCCCCCGGGGCATCACGCCTTGCGCGACCGCGCCATGGGCTTCTGTCTCTTTGGCAACGTCGCGCTGGCGGCGCAGTATGCGCGCCGGCGTCATGGTGTGGAGCGCGTGCTCATCGTGGACTGGGACGTGCACCACGGCAACGGCACCCAGGCGCTGGTGGAGGACGATCGCGGGATTCGCTTCGTCTCCATGCACCAGTGGCCCTGGTATCCCGGTACCGGCGCCGCCGACGATCGCGGCAACGGCAACGTGTGGAATCTTCCCGAGCCGCCGGGGCTGGCAGCCGGGGAATACGTCGCCACGCTGCAGCGCGGCGTGGACGATGCCACGCAGGACTTCACACCGGACCTGGTGCTCGTATCCGCCGGCTTCGACTCGCTGCGCGGCGATCCCCTGGGCGGTTTCACGCTGGAAATGGAGGACGTCCAGGCGCTCACCCGCTTTCTCGTCGAGCGCGCCGAGCACTGGTGCAGTGGGCGGGTAGTGTCCGTGCTGGAAGGCGGCTACGCGCCGGACCGGGTCGGTGAGGCGGCGGTCGCGCACCTCGCGGCATTGCGATGACGCCACTGCCGATCAGGCGCGACCCAGGGCTGCGTCCCGCCATTCCACAACCCGCGCCGCGCCCGTAGCTTCATGCCAATGTCCCACTCCCGCGTCTCACCTGTACCGGCCGTCTTGCGGCTCGTGCAGACGGCCGTGCTTGGGCGCTGGCGCGCGACGGGGGAGGACCTCTACCGCGAGGCCGCCCGGCTGGGCGACGCGGGGCCGGGGTGCGAGATCATCGTCGCCGGATGCGGGGCGGGTACGGCGACCGAATGGCTCGTGCTCCGGACCGGCGCATCGGTGACCGGGGTGGATCCCGACCCTGACAGCATCACGCGCGCCGAGGATTACGCGCGCAAACTCGAGGGCGATCTCCCGCTCCACTATGCCAGCGCGCCGCTGGACGATCTGCCATTCGAGACCAGTGTCTTCGACCTCGCCATTGGCGAACCCGCGCTGTCGGCCGCCGATGATGCGGCGGTTGCGGTGGCCGAGCTGGCCCGCGTCACCAAGCCGATGGGGACCGTCGTCCTCCTCCAGCCGACGTGGACCTCGGATCTTGCCGCTGACGCGCGCGACATGCTCGTGGACCGGCTTGGCCTGCGCCCGCGCCTGCTCGTGGAATGGAAGCAGTTGCTGCGCGACGCGGGCGTCGTCGAATTACAGGTGCAGGACTGGACCGACGGCGCGCAGCCCGGCCGCCCGGCACCCCCAGCCGATGCCACCGTCCCCGGACTGAGCTGGCAGGACAAGGCGCAGATCGTCGGGCGCGCCTGGCGCTGGTCGGGGTGGCGCGCCGCCCGTGGTGCCGTCGCGCGCGAGAAGAAACTGCTCGAGGAGCTGTCGCACGAACGAGCCATCGGATTTCAGCTCATCCGTGGAGTGAAGTGGCCACACGAGAGGACGTCGTGACCGCACAGGCCGATCCCGCGCTCCGCATCATTCGCGGCGCGGCGTTCGACGAGGCGACGCCCGATCCGTCCGACCTCGGGACACTCAACCTGTGCTTCCATCCGGGGCAGCAGTACCTTGTCACGGTGCACGCGAGCCCATTGCGCCGCGTGTCCACCGTGGCCGATCAGCTGCGGAAATGGCTGTGAGCCGGGAATCCCATGTTCTGTCCTGATTGTGGCACCTGGAACCGCAACGCGGCGGCGACGTGCACGCGCTGCAGCGGAGAGCTGCCCGAGCTGCCCGACGCGCCGCACGAGAAGCCGGACGACGATCTCGATCTCGTGCGGCGCAGTACCGGCGGCCGCTACCGGGTATATCGCCGGCTTGCCACCGGCGGCATGGCGCACGTGTACGCCGCCAAGCACGCGCAGCTCGGCCGGCCGGTCGTGATCAAGGTGCTGCTTCCGCACCTCGCGAAGGACGCCGAGATGCGCGAGCGGTTCCGGCGCGAAGCCGAATCGGCGGCGCAACTGCTGCACCCGTTCATCTGCCAGATCCTCGACTATGGCGAGCTGGATCAGATCGTCTATCTCGTCATGCCGTACATGGCGGGCGGGTCGCTCGCCGATCTCATCGTGCGTGACAGCATCGTGGCGCCGGCACTGGCGGCATCGGTGTGCACGCAGGTGGCGGTCGCGCTGGACCATGCGCACCGGCGCGGCGTGGTGCATCGCGACGTGAAGCCGGACAATGTCCTCTTCGACGAGGATGAGAACGCGCTGCTCACGGATTTCGGCATTGCCACCGCTCGCTTTCACAACCGGCTCACGATGACCGGGCGCGCCATGGGCACGCCCCATTACATGTCGCCTGAACAGGCGATGGGCCGCATGGTGGACGGCCGCAGCGATCTCTACGCCGTGGGCGTGATGCTGTACGAGATGCTCGTCGGGTTTCCCCCGTTCGACGGCGCCGATTCATATTCCATTGGCTACAAGCACGTGCACGAGGCGGCGGCGTCACCGGATGTCGTGAACTCGCGCACGCCGCCGACGCTCGCGGCGATCACCATGAAATGTCTGGCCAAGAATCCGGCCGACCGCTTTCAGCGCGGTACGGAGCTGGCGGACGCACTCATCGCCTTTCTCGCGCAGGGACAGGGTGCCGACGCGCTGCGCAGTCCGTGGATCGCGCGCCGGCTGGGCATAACACCAACCGCCAAATGAAACTCACCTACGAAATACGCACGCTGCACACGAAGCACACGTTCACCATTTCGCGCGGCGGCGCCAGCAGTTGGCGCGTCGTGACCGTGACGCTCACGGACGAGGATGGCGTGTTCGGCATCGGCGAAGCGGCGCCGAGCCGCTTCTACGGCGAAACACCCGAGACGGTGATCGCGGCGCTCGAGCAATTCCGGCCGCTGCTCGAGTCCATCGACCCGTGGTGCATGGAGACGATCGAGGAGGAGATGCATCGCGCGCTGCGCGGCAACAGCGCCGCCAAGAGCGCGGCGAGCGCGGCGCTGCACGATCTCGCCGGCAAGCGCCTCGGGCTGCCGGTGTATCGGCTCTGGGGGCTCGATCCCTCGCGTGCGCCGCACTCGAGCTTCACGATTGGCGTGGCCCCCGAGCCGGAGCTGCGGCTCAAGGTGCGCGAGGCGGCCGCCTATCCCATTCTCAAGGTCAAGCTGGGAACCGACCGCGACGCCGAGATTCTCCGCGTGATCCGCGAGGAGGCGCCCGACAAGGTCCTGCGCGTGGATGCGAACGCCGCGTGGACCGCGCGACAGGCGCTCGCCATGATGGACGTCCTGGCGGAGCACCGCGTGGAGTTCGTCGAGCAACCGCTGGCGCCGCACGATTTCCGGGGACTGCGGTTCGTGCGCGAACGCGCGACGCTGCCCATCATCGCGGACGAATCGTGCGTCTTTTTCAGCGACGTCGCCCGCATGGCGGACGCGGTGGACGGCATCAACATCAAGCTGGCCAAGTGCGGCGGGCTGCGCGAGGCGGTCAAGATGATCATCGCGGCGCGCGCGAACGGGTTGCTGGTGATGATGGGGTGCATGATCGAATCGAGCCTTGGCATCACGGCGGCTTCGCACATGGCGCCGCTGCTCGATTTCGCGGACCTCGATGGTGCGGCCTTGCTGGCTGACGACCCGTACACCGGCGCGACGATCGAGCGCGGCGTGATCGCCATTCCCAGGGAGCCGGGGCTTGGCGTCACGCCTGCGGTGCGCGCGGCGGCTGAGCCGTCCGCGCGCGGGCGCCGGGCGCGCGCCGGATAGCCGGTGGCCGTCCGCCTCATCGAGGTCGCGCTGCCGCTGCCGCAGTTCCAGACGTTCACATATGCCCTGCCCGCGGAGTCGGCGGACGTTGCCGCCGGCTCGCGGGTGATCGTGCCGCTGCGCAACCGCCGTGCGATCGGCATCTGCCTGGGTCCGGGCAAGGCACATCCCGCGGCGCCGCCCCGGGAGATTCTCGGCGCGCCGGACGGAGAACCCGTGCTCGGCGCGTCCATGCTCGCGCTCTGCGAGTGGATCGCGGAGTACTACGTGGTGCCCCTGGGCGTCGTCGCGCGCAGCGTGCTCCCGTCGCTGCTCGGCCGCGCGGGTGCGCCGCGGCCGGCGCTCCGCACCCGGCGCGTCGTCGTGATCCGCCGCGCGCTGCCCTCACTGCAGGAGCGCGACCGCGTCTTCCTGCGCGCCAACCGCCAGCGCGAGCTGTACGAGGCCCTCGAGAGCATGGGGGGCCGGAGCGACGTGGCGCATCTCTCCGGGCACCTGAATTTCTCGCCCAAAGTGATTGCGTCGCTTGGAGCCAAGGGGCTGGTGGAGGTGCGTGACGAGTCCGTGCTGCGCGATCCGTTCGCGACGCGCCATCCTGCCCGGCATGCGTCGCACGAACCCACGCCGGCGCAACGCACGGCGATCGAGGCCCTGGCGCGCGGCCGGGGCGGCGAGGTCTTCCTGCTGCACGGCATCACGGGGAGCGGCAAGACGCTCGTCTACATCGAACTCCTGAGAGAGGTCGTGGACCGGCGCGGACAGAGCGCCATCGTGCTCGTCCCCGAGATCGCGCTCACGCCGCAGACCGTGGATCGCTTCCGCGCCGTGTTCGGCGATCGCGTGGCGGTGCTGCACTCGGCGCTCAGCGACGGGGAACGGCTGGATGCGTGGCAGGCGCTGCGTCGTGGCGAGAAGCGCATTGCGGTGGGCGCGCGCTCGGCGATCTTCGCGCCGCTCGAACAGGTCGGCGCCATCATCGTGGACGAGGAACACGAGACCAGCTACAAGAATGGCGAGACCCCGCGCTATCACGCGCGGGAAGTCGCGGTGGTGCGCGGCAGACAGGAGGGCGCCGTCGTGGTGCTCGGCAGCGCGACGCCAAGCCTGGAGAGCTGGCGCAACGCGGAGGCGGGAAAATATCGGCTGCTGTCGCTGCCGGAGCGGGTGGGCGAGGCGCGGCTTCCGGTGGTGGAAGTCGTGGACCGCCGGTCGTCGTCGGCGGCCGCGGCGCGGCGGCGCGAGGAGACGGCGCGCGCGGGAGAAAACGCCGCGCGTGCCGCGTTTCGCCTGGTGTTCAGCGAGCCGCTCGAGGCGGCGATCGGTGAGCGACTGCAGCGCGGCGAGCAGAGCATCCTGCTCCTGAATCGCCGCGGCTACGCGTCGTTCGTGCAGTGCGAGTCGTGCGGCGATGTGCGCGAGTGTCCCAACTGCAGCATCAGTCTCACGTATCACCGCTCGCCCGAGCGGCTGGTCTGCCATTACTGCCAGCATCAGGAGCCGGTGCAGAGCACGTGCCCGCGGTGCGGCGGCCCGCCCATGCGGCAGCGCGGGCTGGGCACCCAGCAGATGGAGCGGCTGCTCGTGGAACGCTATCCCTATGCACGCGTCGCCCGCATGGACATGGATACGACCGGCGGCAAGTGGGCGCACGCCGAGATCCTGGATCGCGTGGGCGCCGGTGAGGTGGACATCCTGCTGGGCACGCAGATGATCGCGAAGGGGCTCGACTTTCCCAACGTCACGCTGGTGGGTGTGGTGGACGCCGATGTCGGGATCAACCTGCCCGACTTCCGGGCATCGGAACGAAGTTTCCAGCTCCTGAGCCAGGTGGCCGGCCGTGCGGGGCGCGGGCCGAAGGGCGGCGATGTGATCATCCAGACACGCGTACCGGGGCATCACGCCGTGCAGTGCGCCGTGGCGCACGACTATCACGCGTTCGTGCGCGAGGAGATGCCGGCGCGCGACGAGCCGGCGTATCCACCGGTGGTTCGGCTTGCGAATGTGGTGTGCAGCGGGACGCAGGAGGAGGCCACGCTGCAGCTTGCGACCGATGCCGCCGCATGGTTGCGCACGCTGATTCGGGAGCGGCGCATTGACGGCGTGACGATCGTGGGTGCGGCGCCCTGTCCCGTCGAGCGGATCAAGGGGCGGTGGCGCTGGCACTTCTTCATCAAGAGCACCCAGGCGGGCCCGCTCACACGGATCGTGCGGTTCCTGCTCGAGCACTTCCCGGTACCGGGGTCGCACGAGTTGCGGCTGACGGTGGACCGCGACCCCGTGACGGTGCTATAGGGGCAGCCCATGGGCTGCCCCTATGCCTCCCTCAGTCCGAAACTGGTACGCGTTCGAGCAATTCCACCGCGGACATCCGACGCATTTGCTCCTGGCGTTCCCGTGAGGACAGCTTGCCGAGCGTGCGCCAGAGCCACATCAAGCGCATCTCCCGGCGGAGCCGCCGCGCGTCATCCACGGTGGGACGGAACAGCACCTGCGCCCAGCCGAGCGGCGCGAAGAAGGCCGCCGCGTCGGGCGGTGCAAACTGGAATGGCGCATTGCCCGCCCGTACGGAATCGCCCCATGAGCGCAGCATGTATTTGAGGAGGATCGGTGAGGCGATGTCGTGCACCCACCAGCGGAAGCTGGGCACAGCATGCAGATCGCGCGCGAGTGCCGCGACCTGATCGGCGCTGAGGTAAATGAGCAATCCCTCGGTCACGATGAGTGCGTTCTTCCCCTGCGCGCCGAGCCGCGCGAACAGGGAGGCGCGCGCCGCCGCATCGGTCAGGTCGGCCTCGACGGCATCGTACCGGCAGACCGGTGTCGCGCCGCGCAGCGTATCCGTCTTGTAGCGGAGAATGTCCGGCAGATCCACGTCCACCCAGTGCAGAGCGGGTGGCAGCGCCAGACGCCACGGCCGCGCATCCAGTCCCGCGGCCAGATTCACGATCAGATCGGCGCCGGCCCGCACGCGATCGAGGATGATCTCATCCATGACCGCCGTGCGCACGATCATCGCCCACGCCATCTGGCGTCCCTGCTTGATCGTGTCGACGATCTGCTCGCCCTTCGCGCCGGCGAGCTGGCGCGCGAACGGGTCCCGGAAGATCGCGTCGGGACGCTCGGTTTCCATCGCGCGATAGAACGCGACCCAGCGCGCCGTGTCGGAAATGTGTTCGATCGTCATGGTGTGCGGGCCGCGGGGACGCCGCGCCGGAAGGCGATGAAATCCACGGGAGCGGGTGCCGCTCCGGCGTGTCGGAGGAGCAGGTTGACCTTACCACGATGGTACTGCCCGTGCAGCGCGACGTGCATGAGGATGTCCACGATCGTATTCGTGAACGAGAGCCCGGCGCTGTTGACATAGGTAATGGTTCGCTCGAGATCGGCATCGGTGAGCGTGGCCAGATACGCGGCGTAGCTCCCGTGCACGGTCGGGGCGAGCGCAGCCAGCTCGGCGAGTGAGAGGGACGGCCAGATGGCGACGCGTGCCGGCCGTCGCTGAATCCGCGACAGCCAGGTTTCCGCGCTACCCACCACATGAGCAAGTTCCCGCTGCGCGTCGGGCGGCACTGGCGTCGCCGCGCCGAGCGCGCGGATGAGCAGCGTGTCCGCCCATTCTGCGTACCGGCTGAGCTGCACGATATGCTGGAGCATGATTGCCGGATCCGGGTGAGCTGGAAGGCTACCAATCTGGCGCCAATCGGTTGCAAGGGGCAGCCCATGGGGCAGCCCATGGAGCAGCCCATGGGGCTGCCCCATGGGCTGCCCCGGGCTACCTTTCCTTCCGTGCCGAATTTCACGCCTCCCGACTTCAGCGCCCCCGAGCTCGCCCACGCCCCGGACGCCACCTTCGTCCCGGCGCCGGCCGACGGCGTGCTGCCCGACAACTTCTTTTCCACCACGAACCTCCCGACCTACGTCCGCGTGGCCGGCGCGTGGCGCATGCCGCGCCTGCCGCGCATGGATGGCGCGCTCGTGCTGGATGCCCAGGGCGAGCTCTGGATTCGCGAGATGCGCCACGTGAAACGGGGTGACCGTGTGGCGGTGGGCCGCGCCGAGGACGGCTCGGAAGGGATTTTCGTGCACGCCGAGGCCTTCATGGCTGACGCCTCGGAGGGCGAATTCAAGTTCATGACCACCGAGGTGTCGCGCGAACGGCCCATCGACTACGCCCAGATGGCGCGCCTCCTCGTGGCGGAGCGCGACCGCGGCGGCTATCCGGTGTGGGTCACCGGACCGGCGCTCGTCCACTCGCGTGCGCGCGCGGACATGGTCTGGTTCATCGACCACGGCTTCGTGCGCGCGCTGCTCGCCGGCAACGCCGTGGCCGTGCATGACATTGAGACAGCCATCTTCGGGACATCGCTTGGCGTCACGGGCGGCGGACAATCGGCGGCCGGAGGCCACGGCCTGCACATGCGCGCGATCAACAAGGTGCGCGCCGCGGGCTCCATTCGCGCCGCCGTGGAGCAGGGGATCATTCCCGACGGCATCATGCACGCCTGCGTCGTGCACGACGTGCCATTCGTGCTCTGCGGCTCCATTCGCGACGACGGCCCGCTCCCGGGCGTGGTCGCCGACGTCCTCGAGTGCCAGGACGCCATGAAGGCGCACACCACTCGCGCGACGATGGCCATCTTCATTGCCACCGCGCTCCATGCCATCGCCACCGGCAACATGCTCCCCGCGTTCGTGCAGGAGCCCGACGGCACCCTGCGCGAGCTGCCGACCATCTGCGTGGACTCGTCCGAATTCGTCGTGAGCAAGCTCAAGGACCGGGGCACGCATCAGGCCTTCGGCGTCGTCACCAACGCGCAGGACTTCCTGCACATCCTGCGACTCTACGTGGAGCGCGAACTGGATGCGCGCGGCACGCCCACGCCGCGCGCCGTCGCGGCGGTGGTGCGATGATCGCCGACGGCCGGGAGCGCTTCCTGCGCGAGATCGGCGAACGTATTGATCCCCAACGAATCGCGGAGATCCACCTCTTTCCCGCGATTCGCCAGGGCGGACGCGAGACCGGGGTCGCGGTAATCTGCGCGACCATCACGCCGCCGGCCGACCAGGCACCCGAAGCCGCCGTACCCGAAGCCGCCGCATCCGAAGCCGTCGCACCCGACCCCACGCCCCCTCGCCTCACCGTCTTCCGCGCCGACTATCGCCTGCTCTACAAGGGCAAGGAGCGCGGCAAGTGGGAGATGTCCGTCGTCGAGGAAGCCGACGCTCCCGCGGACACGGTGGACGCCGTCGTGCGCGGCGTGCACGACCGCGCCGGCGTGGAGGACCAGCCCGAGCGGCTCGACGGCGGCGCCTATCGCGCCGCGCTCGCGTCGGCGCTCGCGTCCGCGCTCTGGACGGCGTCCGCGCGCGCGTAACGCATCATCAGCGCGCCGTGCAGGTCGCGCGCGTCCTCCAGTGTCGCGCGTGAGAGGTCCAGCGCCGGCGGGGTGAGCAGGAATGGATACGTCTGCGCCCCGCCCGCCGCGCCGTGTGCCCCCACCTGATCATCGAAGGACACGATGTCGTGCCCATCGTACGCGCCGAAAAGCACGAGATCGCCCGCGTTGGGCTGCTGCACGAGATGACGCAGCGCGCGCACCACGCAGTGGTCCGCGCCGTAGGGCTCGAGCGGGTTCGTTCCCTCCAGCACGTGCACCACCTCACCATCGAGCACGGCGCAGCCATCGCGGCTCGCGACGCGCACGCACTCGGCATGGCGTGTGGCGACGAGCCCGATGCCCGGATGCGCCAGCAGCGCGTCGAACGCATGGCGCCGCCGCGGGTCCGCCCCGATATCGCGCCAGTCCAGCGCGGCGGGCGCGTCCGCGAAGTAGAGGAGCGCCAGGCACGAGCTGTAGGTGATGACCACGTTCGACCGCGTGTCAACCAGATACTTCTCCGGCAGAATCAGCTCGCGCAGCCCGTAGTGGCTGCGCACCCAGTCGCGCACGTGTCGCACGCCGCGGCGCCAGCGCTGGTGCCGCTCGTGCGACGCCCGCGCCACCGTCTCCACGATCTGCGCGCCCGCGTCCGCGTACTCGCTGTCCTCGCTCGCGCTCGAGTGCACGGCGTCCGGCACCGCGCCGCCGTCCCAGTCGCGCATCACGCGCCGCACCGTGCTGCCCAGCGTCTCGCCAAAGCGCACGCGATAGCTCGCCGCTGGCGTCATCCCGTGGTCGGAGAGAATCACCAGATCGTAGCCGCGCCCGCCCGCTGCGCGGATCATGCGCGCGATCTCGTGCACGCGGGCGTCGGTGCGCCGGAGATCGCCGAGTGCCTGCCGGCTGGACGGGCCGAAGTGGTGCCCGAGCTCGTCGTACTGCATGTACGTGCTGTAGATCACCGGGACGCCCAGGTAGACGTCGAGCATGATCGCCATGGTCTGCAGCTCGCGCATGATGACGTTGCTCAGGATCCGGATGAACGGGAAAATGCCCTCCGAGTGGGTCGCACGCCCGCGCATCTGCGCGGCCAGCCGCTCGAGCTCCTCGCGCAGCCACTCCCACACCGACTGTGCCCCCATGCGCACGAGTCGCACCGGGTGGAGCGCGATGAGCAGCGCCATGCGCGTGCCGCCGAGGCGCTGGTACAGTGACGTGCGCTCCCGGGTGGCCGCGGTGAAGGCCACGGTTTGCGCATCCCCGTCCAGCAGATTCACATAGCTGGATCCGCCGGCCAGCGCGCCCGGCGCCTGGATGCGATCGCAGATATATTGAACGCCGTGCGGCGCGTTGCACGTGATGACGCGCCGCTCGGCCCGATCGTAGAAGCGGAACGCCGGAATGCACTCGTTCCGGCCGTAGAAAATGCCCGCCTGCGCGTACGGCGTGGCCGATGGCAGTCCGCAGAACCAGCGCCGCAGGTGAAAGCCGTCGCCGTGCAGCAGACGGGACAGGGTGGGGCAGTAGCCGAGCTGCATCGCGCGCCGCAGGTCCTCGTACGCGAGCGCGTCGATCTGGAGCGCGACGAGTCCGCGCCGGTCGTCACGTGGCCGGCGCTCACGACGAAAGGCGAAATACTTGACCGCATAGTATCTGCGGAGCAGCGGTCCCATGCGCGCATGGGACCGGCGATCCTCACCGTGAATCGGCATGGAAGGCACTACCACACTGGGTCTGGCCGTCGCGTTCGGCGCGGGCGTCATCAGCTTTCTCTCTCCCTGCGTGCTGCCGCTCATCCCGAGCTACGTCACGTTCCTCACGGGCATGACGCTCGACGAGGCCGCGCGGTCGCGCCGTGCCGCGCTCGTGCATGCGCTGCTCTTCGTCTTGGGCTTCACGCTCATCTTCCTCGCGCTGGGCGCGAGCGCGAGCGCCCTGGGACGCGTCCTTCTTTTTGCCCGCGACTGGATCGCCCGGGTGGGCGGCGCGCTCATCATCGTCTTCGGCCTCTACCTGCTCGGCGTCTTCAAATTTCGCGCGCTCTCCACGGAACGACGCATCCATCTCGCCAACAAGCCGGTGGGCTACCTGGGCAGCGTGCTCGTCGGCATCACCTTCGGCGCGGGCTGGACGCCGTGCATCGGTCCCATCCTCGGCGCCATCCTCATCTACACCTCCAGCACCGCCAGCCTCGGGCGCGGGCTCGCGCTGCTCCTCATGTATTCCCTCGGGCTCGCGATTCCGTTCCTCATCGCCGCGCTCGCCATTGATCGCTTCTTCGTGGCCTTCGCGCGCTTCCGCGGCGCCATGCGCTGGGTGAACCGCGTGGGCGGCGTCGTGCTCATCGTGGTGGGCCTGCTGCTCATGACGCGCTACTTCACCGTGCTCGCCGGCTATCTGCAGGCCCTCACTCCCGACGCCATTCGCGGGCGCATCTGAGTCCGCGGCGACCGTCGCGCACTCACTCGTGCAGCCACGCGTCAATATGCGCCGTGAGCTCCGCCGCGCTCACCGGCTTGACCAGCACCTCCCGGCAGCCCGCGAGCAGGCAGCGCTCGCGCACTTCCGGCGTATCGTGCCCCGTGAGCGCCACGCTGACGCGCGGCGCGTCGCCGGTGCGGTCCAGCTCGCGCAGCACATCCAGGCCGTCCTCCCGCTGCAGCGTCACGTCCAGCAGCATCACATCCGGATGGAGCGTGCGAACCGTGGTCACGGCGTCGCGCACGTTCGCGGCGGCGCTCACCTGATATCCGGTCGCCTCGAGCAGCAGTCGCAGCGCGCTGGTCACGAGCGCGCTGTCCTCGACCACCAGCACGTGCGACGCCACGCGTCAGGGCGCGGCGCGAAGCGGCACGGTGAAGAAGAAGCGGCTGCCCTCGCCCAGCTTGCTCTCCACCCAGATGCGGCCGTGGTGCAACTCGACGAACTTGCGCGCGATCGCCAGGCCGAGCCCGGTTCCGTGATGCTGGCGCGACGCCGACGCATCCACCTGCGCGAACTCGCGGAACACCAGATCGTGGTGCTCCGGCGCAATGCCGATGCCGGTGTCGCCCACCTCGATCTCCAGGGCCGCCGGCGCGCTCGTGTCGCGCGATCGGCGGGCCGCGATCCACACCCGTCCGCCCGGAGGCGTGAAGTCAATCGCGTTCCCGAGAAGGTTGACCAGCACGTGCGCGATCTTCTCCCGGTCGGCGTACACGCTGGGCAGGCCGGGATCCACGTTGACACTCAGCGCATGTTCCTTCCGCCCCACGAGGGACTCGCTCATCACCGCCACCTGTTCCACCACGCTCTCCATCGTGAACTCGGTGCGTGTGAGGGTGAGCTGGTTGGCCGCGCCGCGCGCATAGGTGAGAATCTCGCTCACCATGTCGAGCAACTGGCGCCCGCCGCTGATGATACCGGTGATACTCTCCGCCTGTCGCTCCGTGAGGTTGCCCAGGATGCCGTCACGCATGATCTCGGCGTGCGTGATGATGGCCGTGAGCGGCGTGCGCAGATCGTGCGAGATGTTGGCGAGGAACTGCGTCTTGAGCGCGTCCTGGTTGCGCAGCTCGGTGATCACGCGCGCGAGGTGCACGTTCTGCTCCTCGAGCGCCTCCATGCGCGCATCGGCCGGCGCATCGGGGTACACGCGGGTCATGCGACAATTCTAGCCGCCCGTCCTGTCCCGCGCCATGACGGCGCATCACGCCGAATGCCAAGGTGTTCGCCACGGGTGATGTGAATCACAGTCGGGAATTCGCACCTGTCGCGCAGTGCCGGTCGCGTCCGGCGATGTTAGATTTCCTTGATTGGAGCTTCGTCGCGGGCGGGGTGTACCGAGTGGCAGAACGGTGACTCGTGGTACGTGCCTTGCGACATACGAACTGATCCGGCTTCCATTCCGTATCGAGCGACGGCCTTCAGCCGTCCACTCAGGTCGGTGATCTTTTCCCGTCCATTCGAGACCAGTCTCTGGAGACCATCATGGTTCGCATATCTCGTGTTCTCGCTCCGTTGGCCCTGTCCGTTGCACTGGTGGCCGGCGGATGCAACAAGGACAACGGCAAGAACGGCACGCTGGCTCAGGACTCCACGCTGACGCGCGACCTGCAGATGGCGAATGCTGACACGGCGGCGCAGCCGCAACTGAAGGACGTACCGCCGGCAGAGAGCGCGGCAGCGGCGGCGCCTGCGGCACCGGCCCGGCGTCCCGCGCCGGCCCGGACAAAGCCGCGGACACGCGCACCGTCGTCCTCCATGCCGGCACCGGCAGCGCCCACCACCACGCCGTCCGGCAACTCCGTCTCCACGAGTTCGTCCGGCACTGAAGCCGCACTGGGCACCGTGCCCGCTGGTACCTCCATCAGCCTGACGTCGAACGACCGGATCTGCACGAATACCAACAAGCCCGGCGACCGCTTCACGGCCACGGTGACGAATGCGGTGGTTGGCTCGAACGGCGCAGTGATCCCCGCCGGCGCCAAGGCGCTCATCCAGGTGACCGAGCTCAAGCGCAGTGAGAACGCCACGTCGCCCATTCAAATGACGTTCAGCGTGCTCAGTCTCTCGTTCAACGGGAAGACGTATCCGGTGACGGCGAGCATTGACCACGTGGACGTGGACAAGGTGCGCAATTCCAGCACGGGCAACGATGCGAAGAAGGTTGCCGGTGGCGCGATCATTGGCGCGATCCTCGGCCAGGTGATCGGACACAACACCAAGTCCACCGTGATCGGCGCCGCGGGTGGCGCCGCCGCCGGTACCGCCGTCGCCATGGGCACGGCGAACTACGAAGGCTGCGTCCCGCAGGGTGGCAACATCTCCATCAAGCTCACGGAGCCCGCGACGGTCCAGTAGGGTTGTCGCATGCGGCATGTACGGTAGGTTGCAGGGGGCGCGGGGACAGAGATCGTTCCCGGCCCCCTGCGCGCACGAATATCGTGTCCGTTCCGCTTCAACTTCCCGCTTCCCCAGCCCCGCCCTTGCGCCTCACCGAACGTCGCAATCCCCGCACCGCCACAATCGATCTTGCCACGCCACTGGAGATCGTTGACCTCATCAACGCGGAAGACCGCACCGTGGCCGACACGGTCGCCACGCAGCGCGAACAGATCGCGCACGCCATTGAACTCACCGAGGAGGCGTTGCGCGCCGGTGGACGCCTCTTCTACGTGGGCGCCGGTACGTCCGGCCGGCTCGGCGTGCTCGATGCAAGCGAGTGTCCCCCGACGTTTGGCACCGAACCCGAGATGGTGCAGGGGATCATCGCCGGCGGGTTCGAAGCGCTCGTGCGCTCGCGCGAAGGCGCCGAGGATCGCGGCGACGACGGCGCCGACGCCATGGCCGCGCGCGATGTGGGCGCGCGCGACTTCGTGCTTGGCATCGCCGCATCGGGCACGACGCCGTACGTGCACGGCGCGCTCGCGTGCGCCGCACAGCGTGGCGCGCGCACCGGCATCCTCGCCTGTTCGCCGCCGCCCGAGGAGATCATCCGGCTCGTGGATGTCGCCATCGTGCCGCTCACCGGTCCCGAAGTCGTGACCGGCTCCACGCGCATGAAAGCGGGCACCGCCACGAAACTCGTGCTCAACACGATCACCACCGGCGCGATGGTCCGCCTTGGGAAGACGTACGGCAATCTCATGGTGGACCTGCAGGCCATGAGCGCGAAGCTCGTGGATCGCGGCGAGCGCATTCTCATGGAAGTGTGCGGCGTGACGAAGCACGATGCGCGCACGCTCATCGACGCCGCCGGCGGCAGCGTGAAGACGGCCATCGTCATGCGCAAGCTCGGCGTGTCTCGCGGCGCCGCCGAGGCGAAGCTCGCCGCGGCCGGCGGCCTGATTCGCCGCGTGGTGAACGAGCCCCCGCCGCCGGTCGAGTGAGCATCGACCGGCCGCCGCCCGATCGGCGCGACGAACCGTCGGACAGCGTGATCGTGGGACTGATGTCCGGAACATCGGCCGACGGCATCTCGGCTGCCGCGGCGCGCTTCACGCCGGGCGCGGGCCCGGCCGTGCGCTGCACGCTGCTGGCATATCGCGCGCGACCCTACAGCAGCGCCGAACGCGAACGCCTGCTGCGCGCGGTGGAGGGCTCGTCGCCCGAGGAGTATTGCCGGCTGGACTTTGACCTTGGCGCCTGGCTCGCCGACGCCGCGCTCGCGGTGATGGCGGATGCCGGACTGGCGCCGAGCGATGTACGCGCCATCGCGTCGCACGGGCACACGGTATGGCACGCGCCTCCGGTGGCGACGTGGCAGATGGGACAGGCCGCCGTGATCGCGGAGCGAACCAAGGTGGATGTGATCAGCAACTTCCGCGTGCGCGACGTGGCGGCGGGCGGGCAGGGTGCGCCGCTCGTCCCCATCGCGGACGCGCTGCTGTTCGCCGCGCCGGACTCGTGGCGCGCATTGCAGAATCTCGGCGGAATCGGCAATGTGACCATCGTCCCGCCGCGCGCCGCGCCGGCCCATGAGGTCCGCGCCTTCGACACCGGTCCGGGATGTGCCGTCATTGACGGCGTCACCCGCTCCCTCGTGCCCTCGCTGCCCTACGATGTGGATGGTGCGCTGGCGCGCGCGGGCACCGCGATACCGGAGGTCGTTGCCAATTTGCTTGGGGATCCATACTTCTCCGCGCCGCCGCCCAAGTCCACCGGGCGGGAGCTGTTCAGTCGCGCGTACATTGCGCGCGTGATCGAACGCTGTCGCGCCGCGCGCGAAGGCGCGACCACGGGCGACATCGTCGCCACCGCTGTCGAGCTCACCGCCGCCAGCATCGGGGATGCGTACCACCGCTTCGTGCGCGAGCCGGTGCGCGACGTCGTGCTTTCCGGCGGCGGCGCGCACAACCCCGCGCTGGTCGACGCCATCGTGCGCGCCGTGGCGCCCGTACCGGTGCGCCGCTTCTCGGAGCTCTTCTTCGACGGCGACGCCAAGGAAGCCGTGGCATTCGCGCTGCTGGGATGGCTCTACCTCGCCCGCCGCACGGGCAACCTGCCGGGTGCCACCGGCGCGCGCGGACCGCGTGTACTCGGCATGCTCTCGCCCGCATGAGCATCACCAGTCTCCTGATCCCGTCGCTGCACTGGAGCGGCGCGCGCGGCTTCGACACGGACCGCGATCTCATTGATCGGGCACTGGCACTCGGCGTGGGCGGATTCATTCTCTACGGCGGCGAGGCCGATGCGGTGCGCCAGTTGACGAAGGAGCTGCGGCAACGCTCCAGGGTACCGCTGCTCATTGCCGCCGACATGGAGCGCGGCGCGGGGCAGCAGTTCACCGGCGCCACCGGTCTCCCGCCCCTCGCCGCCATCGCCTCGCTCAACGATCCCGACGCCGTGCGCCGCGCCGCCCGGCTCACCGCGCGCGAAGCCCGGACCCTCGGCGTGAGCTGGGCCTTCGCGCCCGTGTGCGATGTGGACGTCGCCCCTGACAATCCGATCATCGGCACGCGCGCGCTCGGCACGAATGCGCAGCGCGTGGGCGAGCTGGCCGCGATCTGGATCAAGGCGTGCCAGTCGGAAGGCGTGCTGGCCTGCGCCAAGCACTTTCCCGGACACGGTCGCACGACCGCGGATTCACACCTCGAGCTGCCCACGGTCGACGCCACGAAGCAGGAGCTGTTCGACGTGGATCTCATCCCCTTCCGCGCGGCGATCACTGCGGGCGTCGCGGCCATGATGACCGCGCACGTCGCGTATCCGGCGCTCGATGCGAGCGGCGTGCCCGCGACGCTCTCACGCGAGATGCTGCAGTGGCTCCTGCGACAGCAGCTTCACTTCGATGGCCTCATCGTGAGTGATTCGCTCGTGATGGAAGGAGTGCTCAGCGCACGGAGCGAGGGCGCGGTAGCCGTGGCGGCGCTGAATGCGGGGTGCGACCTGCTGCTCTATCCGGGGGATCTCGAGGCGGTCGCGGGCGCTCTCGTGAACGCGCTCGAAAAACATGAGCTCAATCCGGATCTCGTGCAGCAGTCGGAGCGCCGCCGCCAGAAGTGGGCGCAATGGGCCTCGCCCCCCAACGAATATCGCAAGCCGTCGAGCACCGACATCATATGGGGGCAGCAGCTCGCGGATCGCGTGGTGCGCATGGTGCGCGGCGCGCGGCCCGCGCTGCAATCGCCGCTCGATGTGATCGTGGTGGATGATGACACGCCCGACCGTCCCGCGCCCAGCGTGGCGACGCCGTTCGTGGATGCCTTGCGCGCGGACGGCTGGACCGTGCGCGTGCTCGACGCGCGCGCGCCAGGCGATTCACCGGTGCCGGTGATCGCGCTCTTTGGCGAAGCGCGCGCGGGCAAGGGACGCGCCGGCTACAGCGACGCGACGCAGGCGCTCATGCAGGAGCTGTGCGACGAGATGCCCGACTCGCTGGTGCTGCAGTTCGGCCACCCGCGGCTCATCCGCGAGCTCCCGGCCGCGCGCGCCATCGCCACGGCATGGGGCGGCGAGCCGGCCATGCAACAGGCGGCCGCGCGCTGGATCGCGCGTTGAGCGATTCCGTCAGCGCGTGAGGAATGCGGCGACGGCGCTGCCGGGCACGGCGTAGACGATTCGTCCCTGGCTTTCGCGCGCGGCGCCGTACACCACGCCAATCACGTGCCCCTTGGCATCGAACACCGGGCTCCCGCTCGACCCTTCGCCCGCGTAGGCGTCCACCTGCACCACCGTCGCCAGATTCTTGCTCACGGTGCCCGCCGAGAGCGACGACCGCGCCGTAATGTGCGTGCCGCTCCCCTCCATGGGCGTGTCAGTGCCGAGCGGGTAGCCAATGATCGCCACGGAGCGGCCCACCGGGATGGTATCGGTGCGCTGCACGAGGCCTGACACCACCGGATAGTGGCCTGCCACGTCGAGCTGGATCGCCGCCAGGTCGGCGGCACTGTCCACCCGCACGAGGTGTGCGGGAAGCCATTGCTTCGTGTCGCTGAAGATGACGGCAATGCGCGTCGGGCCATCCATGCCGTTGCGGTGCATGAGATGCCGGTTCGTGATGATCGCACCGCCGGACTGCACGCAGAATCCCGAGCCGCTGAACGCCGCGCCATCGGGCCACTGCACGGCGATGAGCACGACGGCTCCGCCATTGCGCGACGCGATGGACGCGTAATCCACCTCGGTCGCGGTGAGCATCGCATGGCGGCGCGACTCGAGGGCGCGCAGGGCGCGCTCGATCGAGTCGGAGCTCGCTGGATGCGTGGCATCGGCGAGCTGGTGACGCATGGCGTCCGCGTCCGTCTTGGCGGCGGTCAGTGACGAGTCGAGGCCGGCCACCTCTCCCGAGAGCGAGGCGACCCGCGCGCCGTATGCGCGAGCCAGGCTGTCGTTCGTGCGACTCAGCATGAGCAGGTCCTCGGCGTGCGTGCGCGCGCCGCGCTGGCTGAGCCACCAGGCGCCCAGCAGCGCCGCGACGAGGATCGCCGTGAGCAGTGTTACCGCCCGCCGGAGCCCCCGTGTTCGCTCGTCCACGGCGGCGGCAATGCGCTCGGTCGTCCCGGGCCGGGGCGGCCCATGGGGCTGCCCCATGGGCTGCCCCATGGGCTGCCCCATGGGCTGCCCCTTTGCTGCATCGGCGCCAAGTAGGGGCTGCCCCATGGGCTGCCCCTGGAGGGGGGTGAATTCCACACGGGGGCCCAGCTCCCCCAGCGAAATCACGTCACCCGGCTTCAGTATCGTGGCCCCGGTAATTCGCGAACCGTTGACGAAAGTCCCGTTCCGGCTCGTCGTGTCGTGCAGCACGTACTGGTCGTTCACCACCCGGATTTCGGCGTGCCGCGCGGACACATCGAGATCGCGCTGCGCGTCGAAGCGCAGATCACACAGGGGATGGCGCCCGATCGCGATGATCGACTTGGTGAATTGCTCGCGTTCTCCGGCGCGCGAGCCGCTCAGAATCCGGAACTGCGCGCCCACCTCAGGGCGACAGGTGACCGGGGACGGAATCCGCAGGCGCCGCAGGCACGGGCGCACCGGGCCGCGCGGCGCGGATCACCACCAGCGCCAGCACGAGCAGCGCGATGATGAGCAGGGCACCGATCCACAGCCGCAGGCCGGGCCGCTGCACGGGCAGCAGCGGCGTCGCGTCGCGCTCGTGATTGCGCGGCACCTCTGACGGTACTTCGGGCGCGGCGGACTCGAGCCGCGGCTGCGGCGCGGACGGGGTGTCCAGCATCCCCGCGAGCGGAAACACGGCGTGTCCCACGCGATCATCCGGCCCCGCATCGCTCAGCCCCTCTCCATCGAAACGCGCGATGATCACGGTGATGTTGTCGGGCCCGCCGTTCTCGTTGGCGCGTTCGATCAGCTCCCGGCACGC
>DASVWN010000146.1:0-2110 GCA_036393195.1 Gemmatimonadaceae bacterium
ACGATGCGCGGCACGATGCCATGGTGCTCGAGCCGCTCGCTCTGCGCGGCGAGATCGGCGGAGCCAATGTGCTCGTCATGGTCGCCCACCACGAGCGTCATCTCCGAGTCGCGCAGTCCGGGCGCGGCTGCGGCGTAATCGAGGTCCTGAGGCAACAGGCCGCCCCACAGCACGAGCCGCTCCGCGCGCGCGGCGCCGCGCGAGAGCCAGCGCGCTGCGGTCGCCACGCCCTGCGAGAATCCGAGGACCAGCACACTCACATCCGCGCGCGGGACTTCCCTGAAGATCTCGGCGTGCACCGCGTCGAGATACTCGACGTAGTCATCGATTTCAGAGAGGCGATCCTCGCGCGTCATCCACGACGCGCCCACCGGCACGTGGGAGTGCGGCTGGCCCGGCCGTTCCACGTAGAATCGCGACAACGCCTCCGGGGCGACGATGAGCCGGTGGGCACCGGCCACGGGCTCGAAGTGACGGACGAACCGCGACGCGAGCTGCGCATAACCGTGGCAGACGAACCACACCTCGCGCAGCGCCGGCCCCACGCCGCCCGCCGTGCAATAGCGCGCCGTTCGCGAAACCGGAATGTGATGCTCGTGAATTGCCATGCCAAAGACTGGCTCTACAGCGAGCAATGGGCAATGCCCGCCGGCCAGTCCCGGCCACTGATGCACCGGAGCCCTGGGCCCTTTCCCCGGCGCGACTCGTGCAGCAACATCCAGCCATGATGCAGGACATGCAGCTCGCCCCGCCCCGCCAGCCGCACTGGGATCGCTGGCTGCTCGGCCTCTACATCGCGACGATCATCGTGATCTCCATCCCGAAAGGGTTCTGGGATCCTGACAACAACTTCGCGATCTTTCGCGCGGCGTTCGGGAATCTGATCGCCGGCCGCGATCTCTATGCGCCGCACCCCGGGCAGTATCTCGACCTGTTCAAGTACAGTCCGACGTTCGCTGTCCTCTTCTCACCTTTTTCCATCCTGCCACTCCCGCTGTCCATCGTCGCCTGGAGCGCGCTGAATGCGCTGCTGCTCTACTACGCGGTGCGTCGCCTCCTGCCGGGCAGCGCGGGCACGCTGGCCATGGCGCTGCTCTATTTCGAGGTCCTCCGCAACATGCAGCGGGCCCAGAGCAACTCGCTCATAGCGGCGCTCATGATCCTGGCGTTTCTCGCGCACGAACAGCGCCGCCAGGTTGGCGCCGCGCTGGCTGTCGCGCTGGGCGCCTTCATCAAGATCTTTCCCCTCGCCGCGCTGGCCATGGCCGCGCTCTACCCGCGGCGCGCGCGCATGGCGCTCGCGTTCGGAGCCGTCATGATCGTGCTCCTTGCGCTCCCACTGCTCGTCGTGCCGCCGCACACGTTGCTCGCACAGTACAGCTCCTGGCGCCACGTGCTGTCCGCCGACGAAGCACTCATCGTCGCCACGGGCGGAGCCGGCCCTTATGGCGGCGTGATGGAACAGATGCGCACGCTGTTCGGCCTGCACATGCCCAACTGGCCGGTGCAGCTCGGCGGCACGGTGCTGCTCCTGCTTCCCCTCGCGCTGCGCCGCGCGCGATTCGAGCAGCGCGAATTCCGCCTGCTCTTCCTCTGCTCGCTGCTCGTCTACATGGTGATCTTCAATTTCCGGTCGGAGTCGCCGTCATTCGTGATCGCGGTGACGGGCATCGTGATCTGGTTCGTCGCGACGCCGCGCACGGCGCTCAGCGCGACGCTCATGGTGCTCACCGTTGTGGTCGTTTCGCTCTCGTCCACCGAGATCATGCCGCACTGGCTGCAACGCGACGTGTTCGTTCGCTATCACCTCAAGACGATCCCCTGCGTGCTGGCCTGGATCGTGATCCAGGCCCAATTGCTCCGGGGTGGCTCCTTTCGCCAACGCGGTGCCGAAGCGGCAATTCCCGACGCCGGCGAGGCACCGCGCCTTCGCGCGCGCCCGGCCCGCACCAGCGTGAAATGGCTGGCGCCGCCCACGGCCGTGGTGCTCGTCGTCCTCATCGCGTTCTACACGAACGCGCGCGACCGCTCCAGCGCCCAGGCCGTGGCGGCGCGCGAGGTGGTCAACCATCTCGACAGCGGTGAGCGGGTGCTGCAGAGCGTGCCCGCG
>DASVWN010000147.1:0-18574 GCA_036393195.1 Gemmatimonadaceae bacterium
CGTGGCAGAGAGCACGAGCAATGCACGGTGCACGGCCCGGTATGCGGGGCGCGGACTCTATCAATTCGCGTCGGGACGACTGGATCCGGGTGAAGGACTCACGTTCGTCGCGGCGTTTCCCAAGGGCGTGATCGCGCCGCCCACCGCGCAAGAACAGTTCGCCGCCAAGGCCGCCATCTGGTGGCCCCTGGGTGTACCTGTCATTGGATTCTTCGCCCTGCTGCTGCTCTGGGCCCGGCACGGACGCGAGCCCGACCCGGGAAGCATTGTCCCGGTGTGGAATCCGCCAAAGGGACTTCCGGCCGGCGCGGCAGGTGCGCTCGCCAATCAGCGGGCGGGCATGAACGACATCGTCGCGACGGTGATCGACATGGCGGTGCGCGGCTATCTCACGATCAACGAGGTGGCACCCGATGGAATTCTCGGATCGCTCGGCGAGAAATCCTTCGCGGCCAAGGCGCTCCGCTCCCTCGGCGTCGGCATGACGGACTGGAATCTCATTCGCACCGCCAAGCCGCTGCCCGGCGATCTCGTGTCCTACGAGCAGAGCGTGATGGCTGGGGTATTCGAGGACGGGGCCAGCGCGCGCCGGATGAGCGACCTGCACAACCAGTTCTACAAGCATCTGCCCACGATCAAGAAGGGCATCTACGCGCTGCTGATTCAGCTCGGGCTCTTCCGCCGGAATCCGGATACCACCCGTGGCTGGTACATCGCCGGCGGCATCGTCACGATGATTCTCGCCGTGGCGCTTGGCATCCGGACGAGCAACGTCGTTCTTGGCGTTGGGATCGGGATACTGGCGGTGATGCTGTTCATCTTCAGCAACTTCATGCCCGCCAAGACCGCGGAAGGCGCGCGCCGCTGGCGCGAGGTGAAGGGACTCGAGGAATACATCCGGCGCGCGGAGAAGCAGGAGCTGGAGATGACGCAGGCGCCGGAGAGGACCACGGAACTGTTCTCGATGCTGCTCCCGTACGCAATCGCGCTCAAGGTGAGCGACATCTGGGTGAAGCAGTTCGGCGACCTGCTTCGCACCGCGCCGCCCACATGGTACACGGGATCGAGTCCTGGTTTCAGCGTGGCCCACTTCAGCAGCGGCCTCTCGAATTTCCAGACAGCGGCTTCGCACACGATGGCGTCGGCGCCCGGCGGAAGCTCCGGTTCGGGCGGTGGCGGATCGGTGGGCGGCGGTGGCGGTGGCGGCGGTGGAGGGAGCTGGTAACGCGCAGCCTGATGGCGAGCCGATGAGGTGCATGCCGATCCGGAAGCCGTGAGCATGCCAACGGTGTCGTGGATTCCGAATACGTTGAGCTGGCTCCGAATCATTCTCGCGGCGAGCCTGTTGCCGGTCGCGCTCACCGGGCATCCGCATCTCTTCCTCGGCGTGCTCGGGTGCGCGTTCGTGTCGGACGCCATGGACGGGTTCCTGGCTCGCCGCCTCGAGGCTTCAACCGAACTCGGACGCCGCCTCGATAGCTGGGGCGACTATGTGCTCGTTGCCACCGTGCTGCCGGGACTCGTCATCCTCTGGCCGGACGTCATGCGACGCGAAGCGCTCTGGTTCTTCGTCGCGATCGTCGCGTACTTCCTGCCAATGGCGTGGTCGCTGATCCGCTGGCACGCGCTTCCCGGTTTTCACACGTGGGCTGCAAAGGCGCTGGCGGTCGCGATGGCGATCGCACTCCCCGTCATGCTGCTTGGCGGCCCGCCACAGCCCGTGCGCGTGATCTGTGCGCTTCAAGTCATTGCGGCGCTCGAGGAATTCGCCATCATACGACTGCTGCCCGGCTGGTCCGGCAGCATCCCGACCTTGATCCATGCGCGGCGCATGGCGCGAAGCTGAGCGCAGCAAACCCGCTGGGGTGGCATGGATTGCGCATGGCGTTCGTCGGCTGAGGGTACCTGGAGGGGCAGAGCGCCGTGAAGGTATTTGTCGCCGGAAGCACCGGGGCCATTGGCCGGAGTCTCCTGCCACTTCTCATTGAGAAGGGACATGAGGTGGTGGCGCTGGTGCGCACGCCGGCGCGGGTGAAAGACGTCGAGGCGCTGGGTGCACGAGCCGTCGTGGCCGACGCCCTCGACCCGGACGGATTGCGAGCAGCCATCCGCCGTGCTGCGCCGGAAACGGTGATTCACGAGCTCACATCGCTCAAGGGCGTCACCAACTTCCGGAGGTTCGATCAGGATTTCGCGCTCACCAATCGCTTCCGCACCCGGACGCTCGACACCATGCTGGCGGCGTCGCGTTCCTTCGGTGCCCGGCGCTTCATTGCACAGAGCTATTGTGGCTGGCCGTACGCGCGCGAGGGTTCACCGGTCAAGACCGAAGACGATCCGCTCGATCCAAATCCTCCAGCCAGCTTTCGGGAATCACTCGCGGCCATTCGTCATCTCGAGGACACCATTCGCCAGATGCGCGACATCGAGGCGGTTGCCCTGCGCTACGGGAATCTGTACGGGCCGGGTACCGACATCTCGGATACAGGGGCCGTGATCCACCTCGTTTCACGACGCAGGCTGCCCTTGTTCGGCAGCGGTGCCGGCATCTGGTCGTTCATTCACGTACGTGATGCCGCGAGCGCCACTGTTGCGGCGATGTCGCGTGGATCACCGGGGATCTACAACGTCGTTGACGACGATCCGGCTCCTGTCAACGTGTGGCTGCCCGCGCTCGCGAATGCACTCGGCGCCAGGCCGCCGCGCCGCTTGCCGGCCTGGCTCGGCGCACTCCTGCTCGGCGAGGGCGGTCTGTCGATGATGACGCTGGTCCGTGGCGGCTCCAACGCGAAGGCGAAACGCGAACTGGGGTGGCAGCCGTCTTTCGCGAGCTGGCGGCGCGGATTCGTCGAAGGACTCGCGTAGCACGAGTGAAGACCATCCCTCTCCTGCTCGTCGCGCTCGCGGCATGCGGCGCGCCTGGCTTCCGCCGCCACCCTCGGCGGCAAATCCGTCGCGACGCACACAACAAGGACTCCGGTCTCTGGCTCTATAATGGCTGGAATGCGAAGGCGCTCGGCGATCGTCCCGCGGATCTGGGGTACTGGATCGGGTATCGGATCACGAAGTCCTATTACGAGCACGCCGCGGACAAGCGGCAGGCGATTCAGGAAATTCTGACGATCAGGAATTTCGACCGATTCCTGGCCGCGAGCCATTACAACGGCGGAGCGACCGACAGCTCGGCCGCCGCCGCCCGGAATGCCGTCGGGCCCTCGCCCTGACGACGCTGTCGGGACGGATGTCTGGCGTCCTCACCACCATCCGACCATCATACCATACCGTCAAGCCAGCGTCCGCCCTCCCGGCGCGCTGCGCACGTGCCCTGTCTCGCAACCGGATTTTCGCGTGATCACGCTTCGCACCAAGGACACCAATCAGCTCATCGGCCAGATTGATGATGCTGACTTGAAATTCCTCGTGGACGAGCTGGAGGAGGAATCGCTCGAAGACACGGACTACTACATAAGTCCTGACACGATCGACATGCTCGAAGATGATGGTGCACCGGCGTCGCTGGTGTCGCTGCTGCGCACCGCCCTCGGCACCGCCGATGGGCTGGATATCAAATGGTCGCGCGAGTGACCAATCCTGGTAACCAGGGTACGTGAACCGTCAGGCTCCAGCCGCCTGATTCGACAGGTGTCCTTCTTCCACTTGAATCTCCTACCGGAGCAGTAATGCGCACCTCGTTAGTTCTTCTGGCCGCCTTCGGCCTGGCGACCGCCGCGCAGGCGCAGGATCCCGGCACCGCGGTCCGCCCCTTCGACAAGAAGCACGGCGGCAGCCCCAACATGCACATGCTCTCTCACGTGGTCACACACCCGGGCGCGTGGAAGCTCGCCGACGTCGAGATGGAGCAGGACCCTGACCGGCCGTACGTGTATGTCTGCGGGTTCACCAACTTCGACGTGCAGATCTACGACGTGCGCGATCCATCGCATCCGAAGAAGATCTATAGCTGGACCATCGAGCACCCCGAGCTGCACCGCGGCATTGGCGCCATGGACGGCAAGTACTTCAAGATCGGCAACCGCTACTACTACGCACAGTCGTTCCAGTTCATGCAGGGGAGCCCGGACACTGATCTCGGCGCCGTGATTTTCGACGTCACGGGATTGCCCGATGCGTCCAAGGTGAAAGTGGTGGCGCGCCTTCGCTACCCGCAGGCGCCCGGCGGATTCCACAACACGTTCGCCTATAAGCATTCCGATGGCCGCGTGCTCTACTTCGCCACCGTCAACGAGCAGAAGGCGCTCGTCTATGATCTCGACAAGGTGGTGAGCGGCGCGGATTCCAGTACGTGGCTCATTGGCAGCGTGCCGAATCCCACGCCGTTCAAGCAGATCGGTACCGGCAGCTATCATGATTTCTATGTGGGCTACGATCCCGCCACGCACCAGGACAAGTTCTACGGCGCGGGACTGGGCGGCTATTCGGTCTGGGATGTGACGCATCCCGAAGCGCCGAAGCAGCTCTTCACGATCACCGGGCTCGGCATGGACATCGCGCACACGTTCACGCCATCACCCGATGGCCGCTACGCGGTGACGGAAACCGAATATCAGTACACCCCGCTCCGTGTCTGGGACCTCAGCGAGGGACAGAGTGGCAAGACACAGAATCTCGATCTTCCCATCAGCGCCTGGACCGCCGACTGGCGCGATCTCGCGCACAACCATGAAGTGCGCTGGCCCTACGTGTTCGTGAGTGCGTACGAGGATGGCCTGCAGGTGTTCGACCTCAAGAATCCCACGCAGCCGAAGACCGATGGCTACTACTACACGTGCGAGTGCACGCACGAGCACGGCTTTGGCGGAACACCGGATAACGGGTGGGAGAGCACCATCAGTGTGGAACAGGGCGCCTTCGGCGTGGATGTGCGCAACTACGATGGGTTGATCGCGCTCTCCGACATGCGCACCGGCCTCTGGCTCTTCAGGATGGATGGGTTCAAGGGATGGAACGGCAAGGAGTACGGAGTCAGCGACATCTCGAGCGTTCAGGACTACGATCATGGTCCCGTTGGTGCGCCGTCCAACGGAGCCTCCGCGGGCGCACGCAAGCAGCAGCGGTGACGTCGCTCTTCGAGGCCGGGCGCCGCATCCGGCGTCCGGCCGCGCTGCTGGCGCTGGTGATGTTCATGACCGCGGGTACGGCGGGTCCGTATGACATCACGCTGCTGTCCACGTCGCAGGCGCCCGCTGCGCGCGGACACGCGCGCCTCATCTTTGCCCCCTCGCCATTCGGCGTCGCGCTCACGCAGGATGGCCACGCCGTGTACGACATGCAGATTACGGCGTCCGGTCTGCCACAACCGTCCAGTCTGGGCGCGTTCACCACATACGTTGCCTGGGCGGTGAGCCCGGATCTCGCCGGGTGGCATCGTCTGGGCCCGGTGACCAACGGCACTACCACGGTGGGCCACGCGGATCTGAACAAGTTCCTGCTCGTGATCACGGCGGAGGCCGACACCTCGGGCACAGCATCACGAGGTCCCACCGTGCTGCACGGCACTTCGCCAAGCGGATGGCTGCAGTCCTTTCTCACGCATCCGCTGTTTCGCGGCATCTCGCAGTGAACTGTCTTGTCCGCGTGGCGGTGTTGGCCGCGCTGCTGCTTGTCGCCCCGGCCTTGCAGGCGCAGCAGACCATGAGCAACATGCCGGGCATGGACCATGGCATGCACGACAGCACCATGTCCATGCCGATCCCCATGCCGCCGGGGATGCCGATGATGCCGGGCCTCAAGGGGCTCGCACCCAACGTCGCGCCCTTCCTGCCCGGCGCAGGCATGGATGTCGCGCACCTGCCCGCGGCCAAAGGCAGTGAGATTGCCCGGCTCAGCGACGGCGACACGCTCGACCTCACCGCCATGCTGGTCCGGCGGACCATCAACGGACACACGTTCACGATGTACGGGTTCAACGGCCAGATACCGGGCCCGCTCATCGACGTGCCCCGGAACGCCACGATCACCGTACGCTTCCACAACTCCATCGATCTGCCGAGCTCCATTCACTGGCACGGCGTGCGACTCGACAATCGCGACGATGGAGTTCCGGACGTGACGCAGCCGGCTGTCGCGCCCGGCAGCAGCTTCGTGTATCAGGTGCATTTCCCGGACGCCGGCATCTACTGGTATCACCCGCACGTGCGTGAGGACATCGAGCAGGCCATGGGCCTCTTCGGCAACGTGCGCGTGGATGCGCCCGAGCGCGACTACTATTCGCCGGTCAATCTCGAACAGATGCTCATGCTCAGTGATCTGCTCGTGCACGCCGACACGCTCATCCCTTTCGGCAGGGAAGGTCCTGATTTCGCGCTCATGGGCCGGCTGGGCAACGTGCTCCTCGTGAATGGCGAACCGCACTACGCGCTCAGCGTGCACCCGGGGGATGTCGTGCGATTCTTCATCACCAACGCGTCCAGTTCGCGCACCTGGAACCTTTCATTCGGCAGCGCGCCCATGAAGGTCGTTGCATCGGACGTGAGCCGCTTCGAGCACGAAGAACGGGTGCCCAGCGTCATTCTTGCGCCCGCGGAGCGCTACGTCGTGGAAGTCCGCTTCGACAAGCCCGGCACGTACGCCATGGTCAACGCGGTGCAGGCCATCAACCACTACCGGGGCGAGTTCCAGCCGGAGATCGACACACTCGGCACCGTGACAGTGAGCGGTGAGCCAGCGGCGCCCGATTACGCCGCTGCCTTCGCCACGCTGCGTCACAACACGGCCGTCACGCGCGACATCGATCGCTATCGCCGGTACTTCGACAAGCCGCCCGACAAGCGCCTCACGCTCACCGTGAAAGTCTCGGCGCTGCCGCTCGCCACCGTGCAGTTCATGACGATCGACACGGCCTATTACGCGCCGGTGGAATGGGTGGATGCCATGCCCGACATGAACTGGCTCTCCAGCAGCAAGCAGGTGCGCTGGATCCTGCGCGACGAGGCGACCGGCAAGGAGAACATGGACATTGACTGGCACGTGCCGCAGGGCTCGGTGGTGAAGCTGCGCATCTTCAACGACCCGAAATCATTCCACCCCATGCAGCACCCCATACACCTGCACGGCCAGCGCATGCTGGTGATCGCGCGCGATGGGGTGCCGGTGCGGAATCTCGTCTGGAAGGACACGGCGCTCATCCCCGTGGGTTCCACCGTGGACCTGCTCATCGATGCCTCCAACCCCGGTGCGTGGATGCTCCACTGTCACATCGCCGAGCATCTGGGGTCGGGCATGATGACGGTCCTGCACGTGGATCCCTCTGGCGGGGGCGCACGCGGCGCGGGCGCGGCGCGGTAACGGTTTTCAGCCGCGCGGTGTCCAACCGTCAATCGCTGTCTCCACCCCTGCCAGCTCGCCCATGACGTCACAGGCCGTTTCCACCGTCGATGATCGGTCGCCGCGCTGGTCTGCGTTCGTCCAGGATTTCCGCTACGCCGCGCGCGGCCTCCGGAACACGCCGGGATTCACCTGGGCGGTGGTCATCACGCTCGCCCTCGGCATTGGCGCCAACGTCGCGATGTTCTCCATCGTGGATCGGCTGCTCTTCCGCGCGCCGCCCATGCTGCGCGATGCAGCGCACGTGCATCGTGTCTACCTGGGCCAGACGTTCCGTGGCAAGGAGGGCTTCAACAGCAGCATCCCCTACGCGCAGTATGTCGACCTGACCAACGCCACGCACTCCTTTGCCCGCACCGCGGTGATCAGCAGCCCGGACGTCGCGATCGGCGTGGGCAGCGATGCGCGCGAGATGCCCGTGGGTGCGGTGAGCGCGAGCTTCTTCGGATTCTTTGACGCACCGCCGGCGCTGGGGCGCTACTTCACCGCACGCGAGGATCAGCCGCCCACCGGCACGCCAGTCGCCGTTCTCTCCTACGGACTGTGGCAGACACGGTATGGCGGGAAGCGCGACGTGCTGGGACAGACGCTCCAGATCGGTGCCACGCTCTGCACGATCATTGGCGTGACCCCGCGCGGGTTCGTCGGAGTATGGTCCGACAAGCCGCCCGCGGTGTTCATTCCGATCACCGTGCGCGGCAGCGAGATGGGGGCGAGCCTCCGGCTCCGCGGCGAGGAATGGTGGACCACGTACCACTGGTTCTGGGCATCCATGATAGCGGAGCGCAAACCGGGCGTGACGCTGGCCGCGGCGAACGCCGATCTGAGTCGCGCATACCAGCAGGAGTACGCCGCGCAGGCGGAAAAGGAGCCGCGCATGCCGTCCTTCGCGCTTGCGCGGCCGCATGCGGTCGTGGCGTCCATCCTGAGCGACCGCGGGCCGGACGAATCCCAGACCGCCCGTGTCGCCACGTGGATTTCGGGTGTCGCGCTCATCGTGTGGCTCATTGCCTGCGCGAACGTTGCCAACCTGCTCCTCGCCCGCGCGCTGCGCCGCCGTCGCGAGATCGCGGTGCGCCTCGCGCTCGGCGTGAACCGGGGACGCCTGATCACACATCTGCTCACCGAAAGCATGGTGCTCGCGCTGCTCGCCGGCGCGGTGGGAGTCGTGGTGGCACAACTGGGCGGCGCGGTGCTGCGCGCCGTCCTCCTGCCCAAGACGGCCACCACGTCGGTGGTGGGCGATCCCCGCACGCTGTTCATTGCCGGCGTGGCCGCACTCGCGGCCGGACTGCTCACCGGGCTCGCGCCCATCACGCAGTTGCGCCACACGAACCTGTCGCGTGACCTCAAGGCGGGAGCGCGCGAAGGTACCTACCACCGCTCGCGGCTGCGCGTGGGGCTGCTGGTGTTCCAGGGCGCGCTCAGCGTGACGCTGCTCGTTGGCGCGGGACTCTTCGTGCGAAGCCTGCACAACGTGCGCAACGTGCCGCTGGGGTGGGACGCCGAACACCTCCTCGCCGTGGAATTGCAGATGCGCGACGTGAAGCTGGACAGCGCCCAGAAGGTGACGCTGCGGCAGCGCCTGCTGGAGGAAGCCGCGGCGATTCCGGGCGTCGAACACGCGGCGCGGCAGCTCACCATGCCGTTCTGGAGCATGTGGAACTCCGATCTGCACGTGGCGGGCATCGACTCGGTGAGGCGGCTGGGCCAGTTCTACCTCAACGCCGTGTCGCCTGACTACTTCGCCGCCATGGGCACGCGCATTCTCCAGGGGCGCGGCATCACCGAGGAGGATGTGGAAGGGGCACCGGGTGCGATGGTGGTGAGCCAGGCAATGGCGAAGACTCTGTGGCCCGGGAAGAACGCCATTGGCCAGTGCGTGAAGGTGGGAGCGGACACCGTGCCCTGCACCTACGTGGTGGGCGTGGCCGAGAACATCAAGCAGACGAGTCTGAGCGATGAGGACGCGGGGCTGTTCTATTACCTCTCGGCAAAGCAGTTCCATCCGGACATGGGTGGTCTGTTCGTCCGGATGCACGGCCCCGCGGCCGTCTCCAGGGAAACGATTCGCCGGCACCTGCAGGACGCCATGCCGGGCGCGTCCTACCTCACCGTCACCGCCATGAGCGATGTGCTGGGAGAGGAGACACAGTCGTGGCATATGGGCGCGACCATGTTCGCCGTCTTCGGCCTGCTGGCGCTCGTGCTCGCCGCCATCGGGCTCTATAGCGTGATCGCATACAACGTGGCCCAGCGGACGCACGAGCTGGGCGTGCGATCCGCGCTGGGCGCGCAGATGCACGACCTCGCGGGGCTCGTGGTGCGCGAGGCAGTGCTGCTGGCGGCCGCGGGGATCGTGGTGGGCGGAGCCATTGCGCTGGCGGCGGGCCGGTGGCTGAAGCCGCTGCTGTTCGAAGTCTCGCCGCACGATCCATGGATCTACGTGCTCGTCGCCGCTGTCCTGCTGGCTGTCGCGGTCGTGGCAAGTTTCCTTCCGGCACGCCGCGCGGCGGGCGTGGATCCCATGCAGGCGTTGCGCACGGAGTGACGGGGCGAGCGAGGCTCGCCCGCCCCGTCACGGGCCGCCTAATGGATGTCGATCTTCTTTGCCTTTCGCGTTGCCTGCTGTGGCAGGGGAACCGTCACGTTCAGGATTCCGTTCTCGAACTTCGCCGTGATCTGATCTTCATTCACGCCGTCGGGCAGCGGAATCGCACGATAGAAGGAGCCGTAGCTGCGCTCGCTCCACCACGATCCATCCGACTGTTCCTCTTCGTTCTGACGCCGTTCTCCGGAGATCTCGAGTGTTCCGTCGTCAACATTGATCGTGACGTCGTCTTTCGTGAGACCGGGCAGTTCAGCACGAACGACGAGCTGATTGTCGTGCTGGACGCTCTCGATGCGCGGCATCCACGTCGCGGCGCCAACTGCGGATTCCTGCACGTCGCCGCCGAGCTGACTCTCGAACAGACGGTCCATCTCGCTGTTCAGCCGGCGCATGAACTCGAACGGGTTGGACATGAATGCGCCGGCGAGGAGGCCCGGGGGCGCCGCCATGATCGATGGCACCATGGACGGGGATCTCGAGCGACGTGACAGTCCCGTGCCGCGCTGCGACGATTGTGTCCATGGCTCTCTGCTCACTGAGCGCTGGCGCTCCTGGTCGCCGCGCGTCACGCCTTGTGACCTTCCCGAGAGCCCCGGGGTCCCACTGGCCGATCCCGTGCCGGTCTGCTCCCGCTGCGTCTTGTCGCGTCCTTCGGACGCTTCGTTCTGATTCTGGGTCGCCATATTCATGCTCCTTTCTGCTGACTGCTGGTGCGCTGAACCAGCTGCGGCCGACCCGGCGAACCAGGGCACCACTCTGGCGTGCAGTTCTGGTCGGACGCTTGGGGCGACCCAAGCCAGCAATCCCGGTGCCATGTACGGAGCCGGGCGGAAAATGGACGACATGGCAAGGCGATCGGGAATGCCGTGCAGGAGACAGCAACCTGACGCAGAGGGCGCCGTTGTCGCCCTCAGTGCGGCGTGGTGATCTGTTCCGGCGCGCGCACAATTGAAGGAGGCACGGCAAGCGGCGCGCGCTCGGAGAGCAGCTTCGTGGTGAACCGCTGCCCCTCGGAGATCCGCTCGACCTCTATCGAGGTTGCCTCCACGATCTGTTCGATGCGCGCCATGCGCTCCTCGAGCGCTGTCGTGTCCAGCGCGGGCCGGCGCCGGAATTCCATGTAGCGGGTGATCAGCCGTGCGACCGTGATCAGGGCCGTCATGCTGAAGGCGAAGAACAGGATCGCGTAGAGGAGGTCGTCCATCCGCATGCCGAACCATCCTGTGCAGGGTCTCGGATACTGCGCATTGCGCAGCGGGCTTCTGCCCCTACGGCAGGGCAAGCGCCGGCGTTTCGCCGGCTATCCGGGGCACGGCGGTTCCCGGTTCCTGCCGTCTTGACGACGGCTGCCCTGCGGCAGTTCCTTCACGCTAACACGTCCGGCGGCACGTCGTAATTTCATGCCCTCACGAGGAATCGAACCATGGGAACACGGGATCCACGCATTGACGCGTATATCGCGCGCTCGCCTGAGTTCGCGAAGCCGATTCTGTCGCACCTGCGCGATGTGGTGCACGCCGCCTGTCCGGACGTGGAAGAGGCCATCAAGTGGGGCGCACCGACGTTCATGTACGGGGGCATATTGTGCGGCATGGCGTCGTTCAAGGAGCACTGTGCATTCCACTTCTGGAAGGGATCGCTCGTGGTTCCACCGACCGCGACCAGCACCGTCCCGGCCATGGGCCAGTTCGGCCGCCTCACCAGCGTGTCGGACCTTCCCTCACGGAAGGTGCTCGCGAGCTACGTGAAGAAGGCCATGGAGCTGAAGGACGCCGGCGTGAAATCGCCGGCGCGCTCAAAGCCCAGGGCGCCCCGCACGGTCGTGGTCCCCGATGCGCTCGCCGCGGCGCTGGCCAGGAACCGGCGTGCACGGGCCACGTTCGACGCGTTCAGTCCCAGCCAGCAACGCGAATACTGCGAGTGGATTGCCGAGGCCAAACGCGAAGAGACGCGGACGCAACGGGTGGCCACGGCCGTCGAATGGCTGGCCGAGGGCAAGCCCCGGAACTGGAAGTACATGAAACGCTAGTCGGGCGCGGCGACACCGGGCTGGTCGTCCCGCCGCGGCCGCGCTAGCGTTAAAGCGTATTCTACACGCCCATGGGAGGCAGGATGGACCAGAAGCAACTCGAGGCGCTTGCGCGGAAGAACGCCGCCAAGTCACAGAACCTCCAGAAGAAGATGCGACGCGTCTACGACGCGACCCTCGATGCCACACGCCCCGACGAGCCCGATGCCGACTCCGAAGCGCAGGAAATCTTCCGGGAAATGAAGAAGCGCGAGTTCTAGCGAGCTGCGAGATCCTTCGCATACACCCCCTTGTACTTGCTCACCTCGCTGCGCTCCCGGTCCAGCTCGGGGATGTGACGCGCGACGAAGCCGCGGGCAAGGAAGTATCGCTCCGAGTCGCTCACCGCGAAAATCGTGTGCACGTGACGCTGTGCCGCGAGCTCCTCCGCGGCGCGCACGAGCGCGATCCCGACACCGCGGCCCTGTGCATCGGGCGCCACCGCGAGTGAGCGAATCTCGCTCAGGCTGGGCGCATATTCATCGAGATGCACGCATCCCAGTATCCGGTCGCGCTCCGCGACGATCAGAAAGTCGGCGCAGTGCTCACGAATGAATTCGAGTGATCGCGGGAGCAGCGTGCCATCCGGCACGTACAGATCAATCAGCGCCTTGATGTCCCGCGCATCGCCCGGGACCGCCGCACGAACGTTCACGCCAGGTGTTCCGGTGACAAGGTGAGAAAGGAAGACGGGAATGATGCACGATGAGGCCCTCATTGCGAAATGTGCGTGCGCGCTCCATTTTCGCGACCGCCCGGCCGAGTCCGGCAATGAGCGGCACGCGCGCATGGCTCACCTTTTCAGGAGGTTCGGATGCCTGGTCTCTCCGAGCAGCAGGGCCCCCTCGTCAAATCCACCATTATCGCGACAGTTGTCCAACTGATCATGGTGATTGCCGGCCACAGCATGCCGGCGGTCGCGAACAACTTCGCGGTGGGGGGGACGACAATCTCGGCGCTCGCCGGTGTGCTGTTCGCGCTCATGGCCCGGGGGTCGACCGCGGGAACCGCCGCAGGCGGCGGCGTGATCGCCGGCGGCCTGTCCGCCCTGATCGGCATTCTCGTGTCGCACTTCATGGGGGATGTCCCCGCCTCCACGATCGCCATTGGTACCGGCGCGTCCGCGGTGGCCGGTGTCATTGGCGCGCTGATCGGGAAGATGGCGTCCAGATCGCCCGCGACCTGAGAACGATCGCGGAGGGGAGGCCTTTCGTGAGGACCGGGTGCCTTGCATCTTGGGGCACCGATTCCCTGTCAGGAGGCACCCATGGCGGATCTGCATCCACGGGTTCAGCAGTTGCTCAGCGATCTGGAGCGGCAACGCGACGAGCTGCGGGTCAAGATGCACCTCGCCAAGGTTGATGGCCGGGAGGAGCTGGCGAAGCTGGATGCAAAGCTCGATCAGCTTCGCGCCAGGGCGGGGAGGGTGAGCACCGAGGCGCAGAGCGCGGCAGGAGACATCGGCGATGCCGCGAAGGCGCTCGCCAGCGAGATCAGGGAAGGATTCGAGCGCATTCGCAAGGCCCTCTAACCGCGCGACTGTCCCGGACGCGGTGCCGGCACGTTCGCGTCCGCGCTCGGGCGCTCGGACAGGAGTCTGGTCGTGAAGCGTTGCCCTTCCGAGATGCGCTCGGTTTCAATCGCGATGGCGTCCACCGCCTGCTCGATGCGATTCAGCCGCTCCTCGATCGCGTGCATTTCCGGCGGTGGCGCGAACTTCCTGGCGCGGTGGTTGAACCACATGCGCGCAAGTATCAGTATGCTTCCAAAGGTGATCGCGACTACCGCAATGACGAACGGTGCATCCGGATCCATGACCAGCTCCGCGTTGGCGTGAGTTCCCTGTATTCCTACGTTCCCCAAACCCTTCAGGTGTCATGCCCGTACGACCGCGCGACGCGCGCAGCTACCCTCTCCCCGACAAAGGCCAAGTGGAACACTCCATGACCACCACGTCCACCGCGCTCGATGGCTACCAGACGGTGAAGTCACTGGGCCTGGTGCGCGGCATCATCGTGCGTTCGCGATCCATCTTCGGGACCATAGGCGCCGGTCTGCAAACCGTGCTTGGCGGCAATATCACGCTGCTCACCAATCTGTGCGAGAAGACGCGTGAGGACTCCTTTGACCTCATGTTGCAGCACGCGCAGCAACTCGGCGCCAATGCGGTGGTCGGCGTGCGCTACGACGCCACCGAAATCATGAACGGCGTGACCGAGGTGCTCTGCTACGGCACCGCGGTCGTAGTGGAGCCGATCCGCCGGCAGTAAGTTGCGCGGTCGCCCGGCGCATGATGGCACTCACGCGGGCGTGCGATGTTCCTCGTCCAGCCTAAGCTCGCCGTCCATATCGTCGTAAGTAAAGAGCTCAGCATAGCGACCCCAGTCCACGACCGTCTCGAACTGGCGGCGTGCCTCCCCCTTGCTGAAGGCGTGTCCCAGCTCGGATAGCACGCCATCCGCGCTGATCGTGTGGGACTCGGATGCTTCGAGCTCGCCAACGATCTTCTTCATGAGCGCCACACGTTCCAGCACTCGTTCGCGAAAGAGGGCCTTCTCCTCCTCAAGCTCCGTATCCGCGAATCGTGCGCCTGCGTCGGTGAGAACGATTACGCGTCCCTGCACGGTTGCCAGCCCCAGCAGGTCAGTCGCCTCGGAAATGGCGAGCAGATCGTCTCCCCGCATCTGCAGGTCACGACCCAATTCGTGCAGGACCGCCTGACCTCCCGTGCCCGCGAGGTACTGCACGAAGCCCGTCAGGTCGTCGATGCTGACGTCCGGAATGGACTGCTGCCGGCGCCGGCGCGGTCGCTTGGGCGCCGGTTTCCCCGCTTCGAGTATCGCGACGGCGTCCTCGCTCGGGTTCGTCATGATCCGGTAGATCGCCTCCACCAGTTGCGCGCGCGCCGATCCCTTGCGTGCCCGCTCCGCGCCAGGCAGCCCCTTCAGCTCGATGCGAATCCGCCCCGGATTCGAGCCGAACACGAGGATACGATCCGCGAGGGATACCGCTTCCTCGATGTTGTGCGTCACCATGAGCACGGCCTGGGTCGGCATGCTGCGCGACGCCCAGAGCTCCCGCAGCTCGTGGCGAAGATTCTCCGCGGTGAGCACGTCGAGTGCGGAGAATGGCTCATCCATGAATAGCACTTCGGGCTGCACGACCAGCGCCCTCGCGAATCCCACCCGCTGTTTCATCCCACCCGACAATTCCTTCGGAAACGCTTCCTCGAATCCATCGAGACCAATGAAATCAATGGCCCGAATGGCGCGATCGTGGCGCTCGCTGGGTGAGAGTTGCGTGGCCAGGAGCCCCAGCTCCACATTCTGGAGCACGGTAAGCCACGGAAACAGCGCGAAGCTCTGAAAGACGATCGCTACGTGCGTATTGGCGCCATGCAGCGGCCTGCCATGCATGAGGACACGCCCGGACGTCGGGGGCATGAGCCCGGCGAGGATCCGCAGCAGCGTGGACTTGCCTGACCCCGATGGTCCCAGCAGTGCCACGAACTCGCCAGCATGCAGCGCGACGCTCACGTCTTCGAGCACAGGCGCACTGTCGTCACCATAGTACTTGCCTACTCGCTCGGCACTGAGCAGCACCTCCGCGGCGAGCGTTTCGGACTGTGGCTCGGAAAGTGTCGTCATGGTCCTTTCGTCCTACTGCAGCCGGTACCGCGATTCCGCCAGGACATACAGCCTGCGCCATACGAGGCGGTTCACCGCGATCACAATGCCGGCCATGACCAGCGTGGCGGCCAGCAGCAGCGGAAAATTCCCACGATCCGCGGCGCCCGCAATCAGCGAGCCCAGACCCACCGTGCTCACCGTGCGACCGGCAAAGGACACATACTCGGAGATGATCGACGCGTTCCACGCACCGCCCGTGGCGGTGAGCATGCCCGTCACCAGGTACGGGAAGATTGCCGGGAGGATGAGCGTGCGCCACCGCCGCCAGCCCGTGACACGATAGTTGATCGCTGCCTCCTTGAGCTCGGAAGGAATGGACATGGCGCCCGCGATCACGTTGAACAGCACATACCATTGCGTGCCCAGAAGCATGAGGGCGACGGCGGCGATGTCGAGTCCGCCGGGCAGCGCGAGCAGAGCGAGCAATAGCACGGGAAAGAGCGCTGTCGCGGGAACCGAGGCAACGACCTGAATGACGGGTTGCACGCGGCGCGACCAGCGCGGGTTCATGCCAATCGCGACGCCAGCAGGGATAGTCCAGGCCGCGCCCAGCGCGAGCGCGATGGAGGTGCGGAGGAACGTGGCGGCCGCGCCCACGCCGACGTCGCCCCACTGTCGCGCCGAGAGACTCGCCATCTCACGCGCGGCCGCGAACGCACCCCACAGCACGAGCGCGATCGCGACACCAATTGCCGCATTTCGCGCCAGGCGTCTGGCACGTGATTCCGTCCTGACCGTGGCGCCGATTCGGGATCGCGACCGGATCGCCGTCTCGAGACCGGGATCCAGCCGGCGCCAGACCGGGACAAGCAGGCGCGCCCGGATCCACGCAATGAGCGCTGAAATGCGCAGCAGGTCGAGCATGACGGAGCGCGCCGTCTCGGCGGATGCGGACTGCTCGAACTTGAAGAGGTCCGACCACGCGACGAGTGGGCGCCACAGGAGCTGGTCGAGCAGCACGATGATCGCGATCAGCGCGATCAGGCCAAGCGTGATGGCGCGGATGTCACCCTTCTCCGCGGCCGTCGCCAGGTAGGAGCCGAGCCCCGGGAGTCGCAGGCTCGTGTTGCCAAGCGTGAACTGCTCCGACGCCATGAGAAAGAACCAGCCGCCGGCCCAGCTCATCATGCTGTTGGCAATGAGCGCGATGGCGCCGAACGGAAGCTCCAGCCGGGTGAATCGGCGCCAGAAGCCGAGCCGGTATACGGTGGCTGCTTCACTGAGCTCTGGCGGGATGGTGCGCAGGGACTGGTGAAAGCTGAATGCGAGGTTCCACGCCTGGCTCGTGAAGATCAGGATGATCGCCGCAAACTCGAGGCCGATGGTGCGCCCCGGGAAGAGCGCCACGAGGCCGAGGACGACGCCCGGCATGAAGGAGAGAATCGGAATGCTCTGCAGGATGTCGAGCAGGGGAATCATCACGCGTTCAGCGGACCGGCTGGCGGCTGCAATACGAGCGTACGCCAAGCTGAACACCAGCGCGATGATGTACGCGATCGCCATGCGCAACGTGGAGAGTCCGGCGTACAGCGGCAGGCGCGATGGCGACAAGTCGATGGTCGTGCCGGGTGCGAGCGGCTCCGACCAGCGCGCCGCCGCGCGTACGACGCCATAGCCAAGTGCCGCGATGAAGCAGAACAGGATGATGTCCACCCAGCGGGACGCGTGCGGATGCGCAAGATCCAGCACACGGCGGCGGGAAGGGAAGAGAGGTTGAACCATCCGACTGGATGCTGTGGCGAGTGTCGAGCGACTTGCTGAGGCGCGCTCCGTGCGGCGCGCCGGGAAGTTATGCGGTTGCCGTCGTGAGGAAAGGTGCGGCGCGGTGATCACGCACCCGCCACCACTTGTCGTGACACGCGTGTGAGCCTATCGTGGGGCGGCGGGCAGTGTGGCCCGCCGCTCGATCACAGGGAGGAGGTACATGGTTTCGAGGCGCGAATGGCTGCGGATGACGGTGAGTGGTGCGATGGTAGCGGCAGCGGGCGGAGCAGTTCCCGCGTTTGCCATGTCGCCGGTCGCCATTACGGTCTACAAGGATCCGAGTTGCGGCTGCTGCAAGAAGTGGGTGGAACACCTGCGCACCAATGGATTCGCGGTGACAACGCGCGACATGAACGACCTGAGCGAGGTGAAGGCGACCTTTGGCGTGCCCAGATCGCTGCAGGCCTGTCATACAGCCACGACCGGCACGTTCGTGGTGGAAGGGCACGTTCCCGCCGACGTCATTCGGAAGATGCTCAGCGAGCGGCCGAAGATTGCCGGAATCGCGGTGCCGGGAATGCCCAGCGGCTCGCCTGGAATGGAAGGTGGTGCCCCGGACCACTACGACGTCATCGCCTTCTCGAAGAACGGAGCGACCAGCGTATACGCCAAGCGCTGATTCTTCAAGGCATGAGCCCGGAGGTTCCCATGGGCCAGTTCATCCTCACTGCGTTATCTGAACGGCGCGCTGCCCTCGCCCTGCTCGTGCTCGCCGCCGGAGCGTGCTCATCGCGGGCGGAAGCGGGAGGCAATATGACTGGCAAGGGAGCATCCTTCACGCTGACGTCGTCCGCTTTCCAGCCGGGCGCATCCATCCCCTCGCGCTTCACCTGCGATGGGGCGGGAAGCGCACCACCACTCGCGTGGAGCGGTGCTCCCGCGGGCACGAAGAGCTTTGCGTTGATCGCGGACGACCCTGACGCTCCTGATCCCAAGGCACCCAAGGTCACCTGGGTTCACTGGGTGCTCTACGATATTCCCGCCAGCGCACACTCGCTGCCGGAGGGTGTCACCTCGCAAACGCTTCCCGCGGGCACGCGTGAGGGAGTGAACGGCTGGAAGAAGCCCGGCTACGGCGGCCCCTGTCCCCCCATTGGC
>DASVWN010000148.1:0-3167 GCA_036393195.1 Gemmatimonadaceae bacterium
CTGACCATCGCGGAGCTGAGCCGCGAGCTCAACGTCGGGCCCTCAGTCCTTCGGCGCTGGCAGCATCTGGTGGACCGGGGGAGTACGGCGGCGGTGGCGGCGAATGAGGACGTCGTGCCGGCCAGTGAGTTGCGGGCCGCCCAGCAACGCATCCGGGAGCTCGAACGGCTGGTGGGGAAGAAGGCGATGGAGATCGAGATCCTCCAGGCGGCGCGAGACGAAGTCAAGAAAAAGCCGCGTTGGTACGGCGCGTCCGCGCGATGACGGGCCGGAAGCTCGCCCCCATCTGCCGCGTGCTGGGGATCGGCCGCGCGACGGTGTATCGCGCGGAGCGGGTGCGCGGCCCGCGCTACCGGAAAGCCGAGGATCGCGTGGTGCGAGCGCACATTCGCGAGGTGATCCGGACGCGGGCGACGTACGGCGCGCGGCGGGTCCACGCGCTGGTGAACCGAAGCGTCGGGGCGAGGTACAACCTGAAGCGCATCCGGCGCGTGATGGCGCTCGAGGGGTGGACGCTCCCCCGCAGGGCACGGCGCCGCACCGGCCGGGCGCACACGGGCCAGGTCCAGCGAGCGGTCTCGAACGAGCGCTGGTCGAGTGATGGGCTCGAGATCGCCTGCTGGAACGGCGAGTACGTGCAGATCGGGTTCGTGCTGGATTGCCATGACCGGGAGTGCCTGGCCTGGGTCGCCGTGCCACGCGATCTGTGCGCGGCGGACATCCAGCAGCTCATGCACCAGGCGGTCGCCCACCGCTTCGGGGCCGGCCACCAGCCCGCGGTGCCGATCCAGTGGCTGAGTGATAACGGCTCGATCTACACCGCACTCGATACACTCGCGACGGCCGAGCGACTCAACCTGGAGCCGATCACCACGCCGGCGCCGCCGCCGGTGGCGAGTCCGGAATCGAACGGGATGGCCGAAGCGTTCGTGAACACGCTCAAGCGGGATTACGTGAGCGGCGCCGATCGCGGGTCGGCCGCGGCGCTGCTGGAGCAGGTGTCCGCCTGGATCGCCGACTACAACGCCGTCGCGCCGCACTCGGCGCTTGGCTTCCGATCACCAATGCAGTACCGCAGCGAAGTGCTCGATGTCGTACCGGCAGGTCCCTAACGGGTTAGCCCCAACTGTCTCACGAAATGGGGGACAGAGCAGTCTTCAATGACCGCCCGTCGCGCGCGGCGCGTCGCGCGTGTCCCCAGCTGATCTGGCGTGTGGCTCGGCGGAAGCTCGAGCAGATCGACTCCGTTGAGGATCTCAGGCTGCTGGAAATCCCTCCGGCAAATCGCTTGGAGACGCTCAAGGGCGATCGCAGGGGATTCCACAGCATCCGGATCAATGCACAATATCGCGTCGTCTTCCGTTGGTCGGCGGCAGGGGCGGAAGACGTCGAGATCGTAGACTACCACTGACGGTGATCGTCGTTCGGAGTACACCATGATTCGGATCCCCACGCACGGCCCTCCGACTCATCCTGGCGAGATGATTCTCGAGGAGTTCCTGAAGCCGCTTGGAATGACACAGACCGAATTCGCCCAGCGCATAGGTGTGGCATGGACGCGCGCCAATCAGTTGATCAACGGCAAGCGGGCGGTCGCTCCTGACACCGCGCTACGGCTCGAGAAGTTGCTGGGCATGCCGGCGGATTTCTGGCTCACGCTGCAATTGCGATGGGATCTCTACCACGCGATGCGATCGCCAGGCGCGAAGGATATCGACAAGATCCGACGCGCCCCCGGGCTGGAGAAGTTGCCGAAGAGCGCGTAATGCCGCTCCACGCATAGCTGCGGTGCACATGCTGCGGTGCTCTCCCGCCTATACTCAGGAAGGGCGAGTAGTGGCCCGCAGGGGAGGAGAGAGGGACCGTCGTCGCACGCATGGCAGATGCACGCGAGTTGCGCCCGTGGATACGAGGCGACGAGCGGCATGGGAGACCCTGGCCCCGGGAAGCTGATTCTCACGCGCCTGATCGAGTAGCGTGCCTGGAAATACTGCCATCGACGAGCAGCCCGGCTCGGCGCCCCTCGCCACCGCGCGCGACGCGACGATGCTGGTGGTGCTCGTGCTCGTCATCGGCACGACGCTCCGATTCGTTCTCGCCGCCACGATCGGACTCGGCGTGGATGAATCATACGCCGTGGTGGTCGCACGGAAGTTGAGCCTCAGCTATTTCGATCACCCGCCGCTCTCCTTCTGGATGGCGGGCATGGCTGCCCGGCTCGGCGGCAGCGAGAGCGCCCTGGTCGTACGGCTGCCGTTCATTCTGCTCTTCGCGGGCACGACGTGGATCCTCTACCGGCTCGCGGCGCGGCTGTTCGGCGCGTGGGCCGGCGCGTACGCGGCGCTGCTGCTGAGCCTCGCGCCGGTGTTCAGCGTGAGCACCGGCGGGTGGGTACTCCCCGATGGGCCGCTGGAGTTCTTCCTCGCGCTCTCCGCGTACTGCCTGTGCCGCGTGCTGCTCGAGGACAGCCGCACGCCGCTGCGCTGGTGGCTCGCCGCGGGGATTGCGGCGGGACTGGCACTCCTGTCGAAGTATCAGGCCGCGCTACTCATCCCCGGTGCACTCGTCTTTCTCGTCACACGGCGCGTCAGCCGGCGCTGGCTGCGCACACCGGGGCCGTGGCTCGCCGCGCTGGCCGCTGCAGCGCTGTTCAGCCCTGTGTTGCTCTGGAATGCGCAGCACCAGTGGGCGTCGTTCCGCTTCCAGCTCGCGCGCGGCGCGTCAGAGGGCGGCATTCACCTGCTCCCGCTGCTGCAGAACGTGGCGGGACAGGCGGGCCACCTCTTCCCGTGGATCTGGCTGCCGCTCGTCGTTGTACTCGTGCAGGGATTCGCACGCGGACCGCGCGATGCACCCCGCTGGTTCTGTACGTGTCTGGCAATCTGGCCCATCGCGCTGTTCACGCTCGTTGCGCTCGGTGGGAAGCCCGGGCTGCCGCACTGGCCCGCTCCCGGCTACCTGATGTTGCTGCCGCCGCTTGGCGCCGCCGTCGCGCGGCGCATGGAGCGCGGAGATGTGCGGGTGCGGCGCTGGCTGTGGGGTTGCATCGTGGCGTTCGGCGTCGTTCTCGCCGTCGCCGCGACGCAGACGGCGACGGGGTGGATGACCCGGCTGATGCCCGCGCTCTTTCGTCGCGGCGACCCGACGCTGGAGGCTTACGACTGGAC
>DASVWN010000149.1:0-15837 GCA_036393195.1 Gemmatimonadaceae bacterium
TCGTGCCCGAGCTGTATTCCGCCGAGAGCTCGCCGCGCGTGTTCGACGTGGCGTTCTTTCCGTACGACAGCGTGTTCTCCATCCAGGCCGGCGGCGTCGCGCTCGACCGGCATGCCACCGTGACGACGGCAGAGGGGTCGCACCGCTTCGCCGTGCCAGGAGCGCGTCGCGATACGACGCTCGCGGCGCTCGTGGCCGCCGCACGGAACCGGAACTCGCTCATTCTCCTCGCCAGACGGCGCGAGAAACAGTTCTACGATTCGGTGGCCGCGCTGCCGCCGCTGCGCGAGTACTACCGCGTGCGCCGTGGCGACGCCATTGACCTCATCGCGCGCCGCTTCAGCACGACCGCCGCACGCCTCCGCGAGCTGAATCATCTTCCCGGCGACCGCATTGTCGCGGGCGAGGACCTGCTCATTTCGGAAACCCGCCCGCCTGTGCCGTCCTGCCCCGCAACGATCTGCGGTGTGCTCGAGGCGAACGGGGGCGAGGTAGTGCCGTGAACGACCGGGCGCCTACCGCACCATTACCACCTTCCCCACACTCTCGTTCGACTCCAGAAACGCATGCGCCGCGCGAATGTCGTCGAGCGGGAAGGTGCGATCCACGACCGGACGCAGCATGCCGCGCGCGAGCATGGGAACGACCTCGCGGCCAAAGGCGCGCACGGCGGCGATCTTCTCCTCGAGCGGGCGGGAGCGCAGCACGGTGCCGCGCAGCGTGAGTCGTTTGCGCAGCATCGTGCCGATGGGCAAGTCGGCGTGCGCACCGGCGAGCGTGCTGATGAGCACGTGCCGCCCCTTCACGGCCAATGCGGCGAGCGACGCGGCCACGTAGGGCCCACCCAGCAGATCGATCACGATGTCCACGCCGGCGCCGCCGGTCCACGCCGCCACCCGCTCGGCGATCAGGGACAGCGCCCCGTTCGTGATCGCGACGCCGTCTTCCAGTCCCAGCTCGCGCGCGACAGTGATCTTTGCCTCCGTGCGCGACGTTCCGTACGGTACACCGCCCAGCGCGCGCACCAGTTGCACCGCGGCGAGCCCCACGCCGCTCCCCACCGCGTGAATGAGCACCCGCTCGCTGCCGCGCAGGCACGCCTGCGCCACGAGCGCATCGTGCGCGGTGATGAACGCCTCGGGCACCGCGGCCGCCGCTGCAAAGTCCAGCGCTTCGGGGATCTCCGCCAGCATGCGCCCGTGCACCACGAGGTACTCGGCAAAGGCGCCGCCGCTCACGATACCGAAGACGCGTTGTCCCACGCGCCACTCCACGGCGCCCGGCCCGAGCTCGGCGACTTCGCCGGCGAATTCCAGTCCGGGGATGTCCGCGGGCGCATCGTTCGGCGGCGGATAGCGCCCCTCGCGCTGCATGATGTCCGCGCGATTGAGCCCCGCCGCGTGGACCCGGACGAGCACTTGCCGATAGCCAGCTCTGGGGCGCGGCACGTCACGCACCTCCAGCACTTCCGGACCACCCGGCCGCGCAATGACGACAGCCTTCACCAGGCAGTGGCCTCCGCTGCTGCGGGAGCGCCTGTGGGAGCGGCGGCGTAGATGTCCGCGCGCGTACGTGGCACGTGCGCGTGCCCGTGCGCGTCGGGGCGCGCAAGCAGCACCTGCGCCAGCGAGATCTTCCCCATCTCGAACGCGTGCGCAGATGCCGCCATGTAGAGTCGCCACACCCGATACGTCTGCGCGCCCACGAGCGACTCGGCGCGCACCCGCGCCTTTTCGAGCCGGCGCACCCAGTGACGCAGCGTGAGCGTGTAATGCTCGCGCAGCGTCTCTACGTCTCGTGCTTCGAGCCCCGCCTTCTCCGCGCAGTGCAGCGCGAAGTCGAGCGGCACCAGCTCGCCATCAGGGAATACATAGCGGGATACGAATGCACCTTCACGCCAGAGTGCGCGCCGGGTGAGGTACTGGAGCATGGGACCCGAGCCCAGCGAGCGCACGATTCCGTGGTTCAGGAACAGCCCGCCGGGCTTCGTGAGCCGCGCCGCCTCGTGAAAGTAGGTGGGGAGCCGCGACCGTCCCACATGCTCGAACATCCCCACGCTCACGACCTTGTCGAACTCGGTGCCCCGCGGGAACTCGCGATAGTCGCGCACTTCCACGCGGCACGTGTCCTGGAGCCCCTCGGCGCGAATGCGCGCATTGGCGAGTTCGGCCTGCCGCTCGCTGAGCGTGATGCCGAGCGCGTCCACTCCGTAGCGCGCGGCGGCGAAGCGAACGAGGCCGCCCCAGCCGCACCCGATGTCCAGCAGCCGCTCGCCGGGCGCGAGTCGCAGCTTGCGACAGAGCAGATCCAGCTTGGCTTCCTGGGCGGCGTTGATGTCTTCCTGTCCCGTGGGGAAATACGCGCACGAGTACACCATGCGCTCGTCGAGCCAGAGCGCGTAGAAGTCGTTGCCCACGTCATAGTGGGAACGCACGGCCGCGCGGTCGCGCGCGCGCGAGTGGCGGCGGCCCAGGAGACCGAGATGATCCCGGCGCCGGCGCGCGCGCTCGGCGGGGTCGTCGTGCGGAAGCGCGACCACGTGGCGCACCAGGCGCGCCAGTGCGCCGGGTCCAGCCATGCGCTTGCGGACCTCTTCCCCCACGGCGGCAGCGTATTCGATCTGTCCTTCAATGTCCACGTCGCCACGAATGTAGGCTTCCGCCATGCGCAGCTCGGTGGGCGGGGACAGCATGCGGCGCAGTGCACCTGCCGAGCGAAGCACCAGGGTGAATGGTGGCCGCGCGCCGGCGCCCGTGGTGTCAACGCTGCCGTCCCAGTAGCGCACGGCACAGAGGCGTTCGGCGGGCGGACCGAGGATCAGTTCCATCACTGTCCGCGCCGCGTCCAGATCACTGCTGGATCGGGGTGCGGTTTCCCGTGTCTCCCGTGCCAGATCGATGCTCGCCTGCGTCATACGCCCCTCCCTTTCAAGTCACCCCGCTGCCCATCACGCCGCAATCAACGCGCCACGCACGCCGAACCGGGCTCGCGTTGACGCAAGACGGTAGCGCTACCGGGGCGAGGCGCGTAACTTCCGCGCTCCCGCCTCGTCACTCCCGCGGATGCGGGAGCCAGTCCCGCTCGTCTTTTCCCACCGTTCGTGCAATGCGTTCCAGCTCGCTTCTTTCCCTTCGCCTCGCGGCCTTCGCTATGTGCGCCGCCGCGCTCGCCGCGCTCGCCGCGCCTGCCGCGCCGCTTCATGCCCAGACACTGCGCGGGTCGCGCCATAGCGTGAACCACACGTATCACTATGCGGTCGCGCATGATCTGGACTTCACGCGGACCTCGCGCGACGTGAAGCGCGAACTGCGCGACGGCACACTGGTGCGACTCGGCGCAAGCCCGCACTTCGTGACGAGAGATGTGAGTTTTCCATATGTCACGCCTGTCACGCGCACCTTCGTGCGGCGCCTGGCGGCGGAGTATCATCAGGCATGCGGCGAGCTGCTCGTGATCACGAGCGCCGTACGCCCGGAAACCGTGCAGCCCGCCAATGCGTCAGAGCGGTCGGTACACCCGGCCGGCATTGCGGTGGACCTGCGGCGGCCCGCCAATACGAAGTGCCGTACCTGGCTGCGTCACACGCTGCTCACCCTCGAGCATCGCGGTGTCCTCGACGCTACGGAGGAACACTTTCCGGCACACTTTCACGTTGCGCTCTTTCCGGTGAAATACGAGCACTACCTCGCGTCGCGCTGATCGCTCTGGACAATATTAATTCCCATTCAACTCGGCAAGGCAGCGCGTGGCGGCGCTGCAGGCGGAGTCATGGGGCCGGTGTGGCGCAGTCGACCCGCCGCCCACAATGCTGAGCACGACGTGAAGGACCCTGCCGGCGGGAACTGACCGGCTGGCGGCACTCTGACCGCCCCCAGCCCCGGTGTTGTCTGCCGGTGAGCCCCTGGCCCCTCTCCCCTGCATTGCTTTCCCCGGTACTTCACCGTAGCTTGGCGACAGAAAGCAGCTTCGGCTTTGAGGACGCAGGACGCCAGACCCCCGAGGGAATCATGTTACATGGTTCGGGAAGGCTCGCTGGACTCGTCGGAGCGATCGTGCTGTCCGCATGTGCCACCGGCTACCCGGCCGGGCTGGCGGGCACCGCTACTCCCAGTTTCAACGGCGTGCGTGACAGCGCCGGCGCCACCAGTCTGGATGAAGATGAGCTGCACGCGGACGGGCGGAACCTGCTGGACGTCCTGCAGCACAGGCTCCCCAACATGACGGTCAGTCAGGACGGCGACTGTCCGGAGGTCAACCTCCGCGGGAAGTCGACGGTCGACCACGCGTCCAATCCCGCCATCTACGTCGACCAGGAACGCGCCGCCAACACCTGCATTCTGCTCGCGCTCAACACGTTCGACGTCGGGCACGTGGAGGTGTATCCGTCCGGAATCGTGAGCCGGCCCGGGTATCTCTCCAGCCCGTACGGCGTGATCATCGTCTTCCTGCGAAAGACAGCTACGCAGTAACGACGCACAGACTCGCCCGCCTAGCGGGCGAGTTGCAACGTCACGTTCTCCCCAGGCGACACGGTAATCCGCTCGCTGATGGCGGGTCCGCTGTTGCTCATGGGCTGCGCCAGAAACTCGAGCGATACCGCAGGGAAGATCACGCTGGGCGGAATGACGAGCCGCGTCTTCCGCAACGGCATCACGCTGCCCATCCGCAGCCGGCGAACGCCGTCGGTCACATACATCTGGAAGGATTCGGGCAGCGTGTTGTCCACGGTGAGATAGGTCTGCACCTTGTGCGCATCTGCCGCGGCCGCCTGCTGATTGTGCGACGCGCACGCTGCGAGAGCTATCAGCGAGACGAACGCCCACCCCAATGCCATTTGCCTGACGACCATGATTCCACCTCGCGCGCAGATTGAACGCCTCGCTTCACCCTGACTCGTACCCCGCTGCCCGCAAAAAGCCCCCCGATCGCTCGGGGGGCTTCTTGTTCTGCTTCAGTTCAACTGAACTCAGACTCAGGGCCTGGCGCCCGCGCACGACGTCGCATCGACGTATGTCGGTGCAGCAGTGGGGTTCTTGTCCCAGTACATGCGGGTGTCGAACGTGTCACCGCCCATGGCAGCAACGGCGGCGTTCACGCTCGCGCCGTTCCGCGAGAACTCGTTGGTGGAATACTCGTAGCGACGCGGAACGAAGTCGACGATCGCCGCCGGACCCGCAACCAGCGTGTTCGGCTGACAGGTACGCCGCCACTCGAACCACGCCTGGCCGCCATCGCCGTAGAGCGCGATGTATTTCTGAATGGCGATCTGCTTGAGGCCGGCCGTGCCACCGACGTACGTCACCAGTGGTGAATTGACGTACGCCGTTGCTGCCGTGGAGCTCACGCCCCACTGCTCCATCGACGCCATTATGCCGGCGTCGTAGAAGCCCTTCGCCTGCGCAGCCGTGAGACCACCCATGCCACGCTCCGCGGCCTCTGCCATGATGAAGTTCACCTCGGCTGCCGTCATGAGCACGGACGGCCTGGCGACGTCGTAGAAGATCGTACCAAGCTTTGACGCGGTCTGCCCATAGTTGCCGGCCGTGGCGTTGTCCAACCCGTTCGGCATGCCCGCGTATATCGCGGGGTTCGCCTGAGTGGGCTGCGCAAAGATCGGCGTGCGCGGATCGGCGCGGTCGCTCAGGATCTTCATGAAGGTCTGCGACATGCGATGGTCGTCGCGTGTCTTGAAGTCGTCGGCCCACCCGTTGTCGTATACGCCGTCCCCCGGCCAGTTGAGGGTTGGTTCGTCGGCAACGGTCGTGATCATTCCGGCTGGGTCCGAAAATGCCTTGGTCAACTCGGCATTCGCCGTGGCGGGATCCACGTTGACGACGCGCATGGCCAGCCGCGCCAGCAACGAGTTGGCGAACATGTTCCACTTCGCCTTGTCTCCCCCATAGATCGGGTCCGCACTTCCCAATCCCTGGCTCGAGGTGTCGTTGGCGATGTCGGCGCGCACCTTGTCCAGCGTGGCGAACATCCCCGTGTAGATGTCCTTCTGCGCATCGTACGCCGGCGCGAGAGCACCGGCGATGCCGGAGTCGCCCTTGAGCGCCGCTGAGTACGGTACGTCGCCAAACGTGTCGGTGAGGTAGTCATAGTCCCAGGTCTGCAGGACCAGCGCCGGCCCGTAAATCCCGACCTGGCCGGTTTGCAACCCTGATTCCGCGACTTTCCCCAGGTTCTCCAACTCGGCTGTGTACGGTCCATCGAAGTTGCCTTGCGTGTCGACCCCCTGAAGGCGGGCGTACTGATCCTCCTGGGGGTACTGCCATTCGGCCAGGTGCTGCGCCACCCACTCGGTGCCACGCTTGTCATACCCGTTCCCCAACCAGCGGGCGACGCTAATTCTCGCACCGTACGTGAAGACAGGGCCGGCGGGCGCGCTGGTGGGGTTGTTGGGGTCAACGTTCAGACTCGTGATCTGATCGTTGTTGCACGCGACCGCACCGACTGCGATGGCGGCCGCGGCGATGATGGTTCCGATTTTCCTGATATGCATCGTAGTGGAATCTCCCATGGTCGGTTACGGCGTCACCTGAAGGTTGAACCCGATCGTGCGGGCATTCGGGATAGCCGCGAACTCCACACCCTGATAGTTGGTGGTCGTGTACTGGAACTCCGGATCGATGTTCGGAACGTTGGTGTGCATCCAGAGATTCCGCCCGTAAACCGACAGGCTCGCAGATTGCGCATGCAAGCCGCTCAAAACGTTCTTCGGCAGGTCCAGGCCGAGGCGGACTTCACGCAGCTTGATCCAACTGTCGTCGTAGACCCATGGCTGGTGGATCTCGAAGAATGACTGGTTGTAGTCTTCCGTCGTTACGTTTACCGTGTTCGGCTGGCCAGTGGCCTGGTCAATTCCCTTCGCCACAATCCCGGGGTTGTTCCAATCCACTTCGCGTCCCCGAATTGTATTTGCGAACACGCCGGTGTATGCGCCAAACATGTTGCTGATGCTCAGGATGCTGCCGCCCTCATGGAAGTCCACGAGGAAGCTGAGCGAAACGTTCTTGTACTTGAATTCGTTGTTCCACCCGCCCGTCCAATCCGGCTGAATGGTGCCCAACACGGCGAGCGGCCCCTTTTGCGGGAAACCATCCGAAAGAAGCGGGAGTCCCGTGGCGCTATCGCGGCGCAGAGTGTAACCGAAGATCGCACCATAGGGCTCGCCGGCGCGTGCTTCCACCGTTGCACCCCAGCCCGGGCCCGCACCCGTATTGTCCAAATGAATCGTGGTGAGGCCGGGAGCCAGCGAGATCACGTCGCTCTTGTTGTGTGCGTAACTGAAGGTCGTGTTCCACTCGAAGCTGCTCGCGGTCCGAATGGGCGTCACGTTCAGCAGAGCCTCAAAGCCCTTGTTCGAGATCTTCCCGGCATTGGCGTTCAGCGCGTTGAAGCCCGATGCGGGCGAGACTGTCACACTCAGAATCTGGTTGGACGTTGCCTTCTCGTAATACGTCGCATCCACACTCGCTCTGTCACCAAAGAAGCCCAGTTCGAGCCCGACCTCGCCCGACTTCGTGATCTCGGGGAGGAGATTCGCGTTCGCGATGGACGTGCTGATCGCGTACTGCGGCAGGCTCCCGAACTTGGTCGAAAGCCCGTTATAGGTACTCTGCAACTGATAGGGGCCCGCGTCAGCGCCCACGCGCGCGATCGAACCGCGCACCTTGGCGTAGGACAGGAAGTTGGACTTGAGCCCAGGCAGCGCATCCGTCAGAATGATTGACGTGTTGACCGACGGATAGAAGTACGAATTGGCACCCTTGGGGAGGGTGGACGACCAGTCGTTACGGGCGGTGCCTTCCACGGTCCACCAGCCATCCCACGTGAACGATGCGGATCCGTACACGGAGTTGATCTGGCGGCGCTCGTTGTACTGGTTGAGCGTCGGAGTGATTGCCGCGTTCGAAACGTTGTAGATGCCAGCCACGGTAATACCATTGGTGGACTGGCTGTTGGACGCGTAGATGGCATCACGCTTGTTGACACCCATGTTCGCGTTGAGCAGCAACTTGGAGGTCGCCTGCTTGTTCGCTGTCAGCAGCGCGCCCACGTTCCGCTCGGTGTTGTGGCTGTTGAAGATGCTGAACGCGCCATTGTAGGACAGATCGCCAAACCCGTAGCCAGCCCAGCTCACGTTCTGCGCGGCAACGTCCTGCTCCTGATTGTAGGAGTAGTAGTCCTGGCCGGCGTGCACATTCGCATTGAGCCAGTCGGTAAGCTTGTAGTCCAGGCCCACCGAGCCGATAAGGTGATCGCGTGTGTCACGCTCGGGATTGTCGTACTGCAGCCAGAACGGGTTGCTGTGGTAGCTCGTGTTCCAATTGTAGTGGTTCCCGAATTGATCGTACTTGTCATAGTTCGCGCGGAGCGCGTTCATGTCCACCTGGCGACCGAACCAGATGAACTGCTCCATGATCCCCGCATTGTATCCGACGCCGGCGCGATTGAGCGCGTTGTTGCGGATGTACTGCAGGCTTCCGTTCGCGCTGAACTTGCTCCCGAGCTTGAGCTGCCCGTTGAGCGCGCTCGAGAACTTCTGGAAGAAGTTGTTCGGCACGACGCCGTTCTGGTTGCCCACACCAACGGCAAGCCGTGCGCCCGCGTTCTCCGTGCCACCGCTGGCGGCAAGGTTCACATCCAGCGTGTGCCCCGTGCTGAAGAAGCTCGACACGTTGTCGGGGTGCGCCACCCAGGGCATGTCCGGGCCCGTAAACTGCGGCCGCGGCTGTCCATCGAAGCGGGGGCCGTAGCTCTGGTCGTTGAAGTCCTGCACGCCGCCGCCGTTGCCATCGACATAGCTGAACTGACCATGCGATCCTTGCCCATAGAGGTTCTGGTACTGGGGCAGGTTCTGCATGTTGTCCCACGTGTAGCTCGTCGTGAGCCGCGTCTCGATCTTGCCGTCGGTGTTGGCGCCCTTCTTCGTCGTGATGACGACCACGCCGTTGGCCGCACGCGCGCCGTACAGCGCCGCCGCGTTCGGGCCCTTGAGCACCGTGAGCGTGGCGATGTTGTTCGGATCGAGATCGGAGGTCACGCTGCCGAAGTCCCAGCCCCCGCCGGCCGTGGAGCCACGGTCGTTACCGGAGATGGCCGTACCATCCACGATGAACAGTGGCTGGTTGGTTCCGGCAATCGAGTTCTGCCCACGAATCACGAAGCTGGTGGAGCCGCCCTGCGTACCGGAGCTCGTGATCGTGACGCCCGAGACCTTGCCTTCGAGCTGGTTGATGATGTTGGTGTCGTGCGTCGAGTTCAGTTCCGCGCTGCTCAGCTGCTGCTGGGCCGTGCCGAGCTGGCTCTTCTCCTTCTCCTGCCCCAGCGCCGTGACCACGATGCCCTGCAGCACGACAGGGTTGCTCGCCAGCACGAAATCCTGCGTGATCGCGCCGCCCTTGAGCGTGATCTGCTGCTCGCTGGCCTTGTAGCCTATCAGTCGTGCCGTAATGGTGACGGTTTCGCCGTTGACGCGCGACGCCGGCACGGTGAATGTGTACCGCCCATCGTCCTTCGTGAGCGCTCCCATGCCACCGGGAATGAACACGCTGGCATTCGGGAGCGGACTCCCCGATTCATTCAGGACTCGTCCGCTGATCGTGGCCGCGCCCTGCGCCGCTGCCACTGCTGGCAGCAACGAGACCGCGCACACGGCGGCGAGAATCGTACGAAGATGACTTCTCATTCCTCCTCCTTGCTTCCCCGGACTGGTGGAAGGGTTGACCTGCGGTGGTGACTCCTGGTCCGGACTCTTGCGCGCCCCGGGGCTCCACCGGGGTGTGCAGGGTTCCGGCACATTCACCCGCTGCATCGGCCGACGGCGGGTGACTCTGCGGCTCGTGAACACGTTCCACCGCGGCTCGGGGCGGAACGGCACGAGGCCGAAGACATTGGCGTGCGCATTAGTTGCGCAGCCTGCTTGTGGGATGGACGGCAGCATGCCCGGCCGGGACAGACTCGTGGCGGGGATGGATCTCACCCACGCGCGCTGGCGCGGGAAGATGTGCCGCTGGTGATGACAAGTATGAACTCGGTTACCGTGGATCAGACTGGAATGCCGGCGAGCGGCGCCCGCACTTGCGTACAGCAAAGACTTGAAGCACGACGATCCCGAGGGTTGGAACCGATCGGGGTTGTCTGACGTATAGCAGGGACTACGACGGGGTACTGCGATTGGTGCATCCGTCGTCGAAGCTCATGACTAATAAGCGACGGTGAATGACCCGTCAAGCCATTATTACAGATGAGCACGGCACAATGGAAAATCCACGCGCCGGCGGCTTGCTCACTGACGCTCTGGCTGGACGCTACTCCCTGGAGCACGAGCTTGGACGCGGCGGGATGGCTACCGTCTTCCTGGCCGAGGATGTGAAGCACGGCCGCAAGGTTGCCATCAAGGTACTGAGCCCGTTATTCGCCGCCTCGCTGGGCGCCGAGCGCTTTCTGCGCGAGATCGGCATTGCCGCGCGCCTGGCCCACCCGCACATCCTGCCGCTCATTGATTCCGGGAGCGCCGCCGGAAGTCTCTATTACGTCGCGCCCTTCGTGGATGGCGGATCGCTGCGCGACCGGCTCTCCACCGCCGGGCCGCTCCCCGTCCAGGAGGCGCTTCGCATCGCCACGGAGGTGGGCGCAGGGCTGGATTATGTGCACCGCGGCGGGTTCGTGCACCGTGACGTGAAGCCGGAGAACATTCTCTTCGCCGACGGCCACGCCCTGCTCGCGGATTTCGGCATCGCCATGGCATGCTGCGATCAGCCCGACCGGGAGCCGCTCACCGACCCGGGGCTCACCGTGGGTACGCCCGAGTACATGAGTCCCGAGCAGGCCAGCGGCGAACGCACTCTCGACTCCACGAGCGACATCTACAGCTTTGCCTGCGTGGTGTACGAGATGCTCGCCGGCAAGCCGCCCTTCAGCGGTGGCAGCACCCGCAGCATCATCAGCCGTCAGGTCACGGAGTCGCCGCAGCCCCTGCGGACCTTGCGGCCGGATGCCTCGCCTGCCCTGGACGTCGCGCTTGCCCGGGCGCTCGCCAAGAATCCGGCGCACCGCTTTGCCACCATTCCGCAATTCCTCGCGGCGCTCGACGAGAGCTCCGCTACTCGGCGTCCCCTGCCGGCGCGGACGCGATCGATTGCCGTGCTTCCCTTCGTGAACACGAGCGCGGACGCCGAGAACGAATACTTCAGCGACGGAGTGACCGACGAGCTCATTGGCGCCCTGGCCCGCATCGAGGGGTTCCGCGTGGCGTCGCGAACCTCCGTCTTTGCCCTCAAGGGCAAGCCGCTCGACGTCCGCGCCATCGGCGCGCTGCTCGGCGTCTCCACGGTGCTCGAGGGCACGGTGCGCCGGGCAGGCGATCAGCTTCGCATCACGGCGCAGCTCTCTTCCACGGATGACGGGCGGCTGCTCTGGTCGCAGCGCTTCGACCGGCGCATGGAGGACGTGTTCGCGGTGCAGGATGAGCTGGCGCATACGATCGTCGGAACGCTGCGCGACAACGGGTTCGCCGAACTGTGGGAGCCGCGGCCGCGAAAGCACGAGGAGAATCTCAAGGCCTATGGGCTGTACCTCAAAGGGCGTTACGAGTGGAACCAGCGTACGCGTGAGAGCGTGCAGGCGGGCATTGGCTACTTCGAGCAGGCCATAGCCGAAGAGCCGGGATACGCACGGGCATATGCCGGGCTGGCGGACTCCTATTCCATGTTGCTCGACTACCGCAGCGTGCCGGTGGCGGACGGCTTCGAGCGCGCCAAGCGCTATGCGCGCAAGGCCATCGAGCTGGACGACACGGTGGCGGAAGCGCACACGTCGCTCGGCTGGAGCCTGTTCATCTACGATTGGAACTGGGACGCCGCGTCGCGCGAATTGCGGCGAGCCATCGAGCTGGATCCGCGCTATGCCACGGCGCACCAGTGGCACGCCTTTCTGCTCGCGGCGCTGGGGCGAATGGACGACGCCATCGTGGAAGGACATACCGCGCTCGAGCTGGATCCGGCATCGGTGTCCATCCGGCGCAGCCTGGGGTGGACGTACCACTATGCACGGCGCTACGAACAGGCGCAGTATCATCTGCGTCGCGCCATCGAGATGAACCCGGCAGCAGCCGAGACGTACCGGGTGCTGGGGCTCGTGCTGGCCTCGCAGGAGAAGATGGGCGAGGCCGAGCAGGTGATGCGGGATGGCCAGGCGCTACCGGCCTCGGGCGCATACGGCGCGGCGGCCCTGGGCTACGTGCTGGGGCGCGTCGGCCGCCGGCGCGACGCCGAGGAAGTGCTGCGGGAGCTGGAATCGCGCGCGCGCGACGGCTACGTGTCGCCCGTGGCCTTTGCCACCATCCATCTCGGCCTCGAGGATTGGGACCGCGCGTTCGCCTGGATGGAACGCGCCTTCGACGAGCGGCGCGGCTGGCTCCCGTATCTGAACGTGAACCCGATCTTCGATCCGGTGCGCGCTGACGCGAGGTTCGTGGACCTCGTGCGCCGCGTTGGGTTGTAGGGGCAGCCCTATGGGCTGCCCTATGGGCTGCCCCTGGCCTCCTGCGCCAGATCCTTCCGCGCATTCTCCAGCCAGACGGCGGGCGGCGGCGACTTGGTCGAGAGAATGGCATAGCCGGCCCGGGTCTCGCGCTCGGCCTCCGCAACGCGTCGCTCCGCCAGCAGCACACGTCCCAGACGGATCCGCGCGATCCCGACGAGCTGATGATCCGGCTCCAGTACCTCGCCATACCGGCGGATCACGTCACGAAACACCTTTTCCGCGCGCGCCAGCTCGCCGCGCTGCTGGTACACGCCCGCCAGGTTCGAAAGCGCAATCCCGATCAGATAGTGCCTGTCGTGATACACGGTCTTGTAGATGTCCGCCATTCGGGCGAAGTCGGCTTCCGCCTCGTCCAGCCGGCCCCGATGCTCCGCGATCTTCCCCAGCTCGTTCAGCGTGGATGCTACGCGCGGATGCACGGGTCCGTACACCCGCTCCTGGATCGCCAGCGCGCGCACGAGCATCGAGTCGGCCTCGGCGTCGCGCCCTTCGGACAGCAGCGCCCGGCCGAGCATCGTGAGCGCCGACGCCGTCTCCTGGTGGTTCGGCCCGTAGAATCCCGCGATGATGCCCGTCGCCTCGCGATAGAACCGCTCCGCCTCGGCGAAATGGCCGAACTCGAATTGAATGGCGCCGAGGTTGATGAGGTCGTTCGCGACGTTGGGGTGGTGCTCGCCATACAGTCCCCGGTCGATCGTCAGCACGCGCCGGTTGAGTGAATCGGACACAGCGAGGTGCCCCGCGTAGAAGTGCGAATTCGCGAGCTCCGTCATGCTGGCCGAGAGATCGGCCGTGAGCGAAGCCGATGACGACTGCAGCGCGACCGCGTTTTCGAGCACCGGGATCGCCCGGTCATACGCGCCGCGATCCTCCAGGATCTGTCCCAGCGCGGCCGTGGCCCGGGCCACGGCCGCCCGATCAGGCAGTGGCTGCCGCTTCTCCAGGTCGAGCCCCTCGCCAACCAGCCGTTCCGCGTCATCGTAGTTCGCCTGCGCATCGCGAAGCATGCCGAGCGCCACGAGGCTTTCCGCGACATCCGGATGCCCGGAGCCGTAGAGCGATCGGCGCTGGGCGAGTGCGGCGCGCAGCAACGTATCGGCGAGCGGCAGATTACCGAGCTTCTGGTAGATGCTGCCAAGCGTTTCGTAGAGCTCGGCCTGCGCGGCCGGCTCGCCATCCAGGCTCCGCGCCTCACGCAACCCACGCTGCACGAGCGTCACGACGTGCAGCGTGTCGGCGGGCCCCGCAATTTCATCGCCTCCCTCGAACAGATTCATCATGAAGGTCTGGATGCGCCCGGTACGTGCCGCCTCGGCCACGGCGGTATTGCGAGCCCGGGCGAGTCGTACCGTGTAGAAGGCGACCAAACCCACCACGCCAGCACACACGAGCGCCGTTGCCGCCACCGCCCTCGCATTGCGCCGGACGAACTTGCTGGCGCGATAGCGCAGGGTGTCGCGACGCACTTCCAGCGGTTCGCCATTCAGGTAGTGATCCACATCGCGCATCAGCGCGTAGACGGTGCGGTAGCGGCGCGCGGGATCCTTGTGCATGGCGGTGAGACAGAGCACATCCAGGTCCGCCCACGACACGCGCGACAGGGTAGCGGTTCCCGGAGCTTCGCGCGAAGAGCCACGCGTCGCCCGCGCGGCAACGGATGGCCGATCGGGCGTGTGGCCGGTAACAGTCGTCGCCACCTCGGACGGCGTCCGTTCCGACAGGTCGAACGGCATTCGCCCGGTGAGGAGCTCGTAGAGGATCACGCCCAGCGCGTACACGTCCGTGTGCGTGCCGAGCTGTCCCCCCAGAAACTGCTCGGGCGCCGCGTAGGCGGGCGTCATCAGTTGCAAACCGGTCTGCGTCTGGTCCGCGGGCATCTCGAGACTCTCGAGCTGCTTCGCGATGCCGAAGTCGAGCAGCTTGATGGCGCCGTCGCGCGCCACGAGAATGTTCGACGGCTTCAGATCGCGATGAATGACAGCGTGGCTGTGTGCGTGCTGCACCGCCTCGCAGACCGCGCGGAACAGCCGCAGCCGGTTGGAAAGAGAAGTACCGTGCGTGCGACAGTATTCGGTGAGCGGCACGCCGTCCACGTATTCCATGACAAACCACGGCGTGCCATCGGGAAGCGTATTGGCGTCGTGGAGCTGTGCAATGGAGGGGTGGTGCAACTGCGCCAGTGTGCGCTGTTCGCTGGCGAAGCGCTCGCGCCGTGCTGGCGAAAGCCAGGCATCACGCAGAATCTTGATCGCCGCCTCGCTGCCGAGATCATCCCGCCTCGCGAGATAGACAACGCCCATACCGCCCTCGCCGAGCACGCGCGTGAGGCGATAGGGGCCGAAGTTCGTTCTCGGAAGCGTGTGCGGCTCGGCGTCCAGGAGCGACTGCGCCGCCGCGGCGACACCGCGATCGAGGAGCGACGAACCCCGTGCGTCCTCCTCGAGCATGGCCAGCACGTCGTGCAGCAGCGCATCGTCGCCGTTGCACGCACCGCGCAGGAACGGCGGCCGTTCACCCTCCGGCAGTTCCGCGGCAGCGTGAAACAGCGCCTGCGCGCGCTCCCATTGCGCGGCGTCCATCGTCATGACGGCTCAGCGCTGCCGGTGCAGCTCATGCGCGAGCCACGCCCGGGCGGCGCGCCAGTCGCGCAGGATGGTCGCCTCGGAGACGCCGAGCAATTCCGCCGTTTCCGCGACGTCGAGTCCGCCGAAGAAGCGGCTCTCCACCATGGTGGCCTGGCGTGGATGCAGCTCGGCGAGGCGTTCGAGCGCGGCATCGAGCGCGAGCAGCTCCTCGTCGTCGTGCACCGCAACGCCACTGGCATCGTCGAGCGTCATGGCCACGGCGTTGCCGCCGCGCTTCGCGGCGCCGCGCCGGCGTGCTGCCTCGATGAGCACCTCCCGCATGGCGCGCGCGGCAATGCGCTTGAAGTGCAGACGCGACGTGGCGGCGACGCGCGGCGAGCTGGCGAGTTTGAGCCAGGCTTCGTTCACCAGCGTCGTGGGACTGAGCGTGCTGTTGGGATGATCGCGTCGCACCGTTGACGCGAGTCGGCGCAGCTCCTCGTACGTCACGCTGAACAGGTAGTCCAGCGTACCCCGATCCGCTGTTAGCGTACCCAGATCCATCCCATCCAGCGTGTGTGCCATGGCAGGTGCCAGCCGGAAACTGGTGACGATTCCGTTCGCCCTCTCGCGGAATGCGAGCGCGAAGTGCCAATCGTCCGGCTTGTCCGGCCGAAGATCATTGCGCGTCGGATCTCGAAGTGCAAGCGGTGTGGGGCGC
>DASVWN010000150.1:0-7936 GCA_036393195.1 Gemmatimonadaceae bacterium
GAAGCTCCTGGCCTATGGGCGCCGGGCGGGACTCCAGGCAGAATACCTCCAGTACAAGCCACTCAAGGATCCCCGCACCGGCGTGCGGCGCGACGCCTGGCACTGGGACCTCGTCGGACGGTTCCTTCCGCTGCGTGACGAGTCGGGGCCTGTGCAGGGCGGGTAGACCGTCGCATTCCGCGATGCGCTCACTATTCCATCAACTTCATTCGGGGAAGCTCAAGCGCAACCGCCGCCGCATCCACTTTCGTGTGTAGTTGAGAGTCGGCGCGATCTGCCGGTCTTCCAGCCAGCCAATCTGTTGAGCCGTGAGCAACTGCCGAACCGCCATGGCTGTGTCAAATTCCTTCCACATTGCGGCGGCGACGTCACGGCGCCAGACGTCCCACACCCCCGGGCTTGCATGCGTGGCGTTCTGGGTCACCAGGTACTGCGCGAGACTGGCGTAGATGGAATCGTGCGCAGTCTTGAACGCCTGCTGCAACGCCGTTATCGAGTCCGCCTGGCGGTCAGTGAGGTGGAGCGAATCGGACCATCCGAGAATGTCATCAATATCGGAGAGCACAGGGGTGCGAGAGGTCTGATAGCGGAGTTGCCGCATCAGGTCTTCGACACGCAGTTTCCCCGTGGTGGAATCCCGCGCATCCCGAATCACGTCGCGCATGCTCTGTCTGTCCCATGGGGGCGCCAGCTCCAGCCGCACATCCAGCGTGACCCGGAACGGGTTCAACCCTGCGAACCGACTCGCCGACGTACTGCCGAAGCGTGGATTCACATCGTAAAGAAAACGCATTTCGCCCGGATCGAAGCCACGCACGGTCAGCAGCCGCGAGTCGGGAATGGCGGGCTGGCCCCACCCGTGTGCATTGCTCTCGCCGTGGAGCAAGCGGTCCAGTCCACCAAGCGCGTTGTTCACGTAGATCGTGACCGAGCCACGGTTGGCGAGGCCGATGCGATAGGGGTCGAGCATGAGCGAGATGGTACCGAGCGTGGCGCTCCATGGCCCCTCACAACTCGCTGGTGCCGCGATGGCGCCGAGCTGTCTCTGCAAGCAGCGGCGCGCTCCTGTCGGAGCACTGGCGAGTAACTGCGCCATTCCAGCGGCCACGCCCGCGTCCGCCGTGCCCTTTGGATCGAACACAAACGCGCGGTCGTTCGCGTAGCCGTCCCCGTTGATGTCGCTTCCCACCATGGGCTGGTAGCGATAGCCGGAGCTGACGCGGCCAGCCGCGCTGATCGTGAACCAGCCATCGAGTTGCCCGGAGACTACGAGCTGAATCGTGTGCCGCGGCGCAAACGCGGGACTCCAGCTCACGAGCCGTGGATCGCCGCTGGTCGTGCCGCTGAATCCATTCGACTGCTGGCGCCCACGCGCATACGTGTAACTGAAGCTGAGCGAGCCATGAAGTCGTGAGCCGGCTGGCGTCATCGCCGTGGCGTCCGGCTTCCGGCCGAAGAAGTACTCCAGCCCGGCAGTGAGCTGCTGCTGCCAGGAGCGGAGCCCCGAGCGGAGCTCCAGTACATTCGTGAATGCGCTCGATGCACGCGATTCGGCGGTGCTCACCACACCGGTGCCCGCGACGATCCCGGCGTCGGATGCGTACACCGGACGGTCCCCCTCACCGCTGAGCGGCGTCTGCACCACTGGATTGAAGTTCAGATCGTACGCGTTGCTGCCGCCGATGTTGAGTGTGTACGCGGTGCCGAGTGTCCCGCGCACGTGGTCCGAGATGAGCCGGCGCCAGTTGATCTCGCCACGCCAGCTCTGGAGCGGGCTGTAATCGGGCGCATAGAGCAGCACTGACGGCGCGGTCTGCACCAATGGAGAGGCCCCCGAGCTGTCCATGCACGCAGTGGGAATCGCGCCGGTGGATGCAGTATACGCCCGCCAGTCCGGCGCTGGCGCAGCGGAACCGATGCACTGGATCTGCTGGATGCCACTCGGCAGTCCCGTTTCACTCGCAATTCCCGCCACGCTCGCTGCCGTACTGCTGCCGCGATATTCGCGGACCCCGCCTGTTATCCTGTCGCGCCCTGGTACCAGAGTGGACTTCGATCCGCTCGTCCAGGTGAAGCCCACCATGGGCGAGAGCCACGCGCCGTTGGGGCGATGATCGTTGCGTACGCCGAAGACGGAGTCCACCGCCGCGTTGTAAGCGGCACGCTCGCCGAAATGCTCGAGATCAACGCGCACGCCGTACTGCAGGGTGAGCTTGCTCCCGCCCCTGGTTGCTGCGAGAGCTGTGCGCGAGGCGTGCGTGACGGCCTGCACGTCACTGAGTGCGATCGCTGCGCGCCAGGTCGTGCCTGAGCTGCGCATGGTGCCGAAGCGTCGTGTGAAGCTCGCCGGGATTCCGGCGCTCAGGTCCTGGAGCGAATTGAAGGAGAAGGTGCCGAGCCCATTCGCCACCTCTGAGCTTTCATCGCGCTCCACCTCGGCGTCGAGATAAGCGTTGAACGTGTGCGCGCCGTTCAGGGTCATCCACGATGTCTCGTTGCTGAACTGAGCGCCCGAGCGTTGCGCGCTCGACTGCGCACCCGCGCTGCCGCCGAGCAGCACGTCGGCGGGAGATACGGCGCCAGAAAGCTGCGAAAGCAACAGCAGCGAAACGCCCGGCATGGCCAGATCGCCGGCTGACCTGTCGCTGCTCGTGAAGAGCGTAAGCTTTGATTCATTGAGCAGATCGAAAAAGTACGGCGCGTAGTCGAACTGCAGCTCACCGCTCCGGTGCGTGCCGTGCGAGGCGCGCGACGCCAGCGCGGCGGGCCCCACACCCAGACCACTCGAGTTCTCGAACGATCCGGAAGCCATGACGTACACCACGGGCTCCGTCGTTGCGAGAATCGGCCCGGCCGCCGGTGTCAGATCAATGCGCGCCATGGCAGAGCCGCTGGTCGTCACTACCGCCGACGGTGCACGTGGAGAGGCAACCGGGAGTCCAATGGCCGCGGCGCTCGCGAGCAACGCAGGCACCGAGTCGGCATTGATCCCGAGCGCCGCGAGCGCATTTGCGTTCGCGGTCCCGAGCGTAGCCAGGTCATGCGCGCGGCGTTCAAACTGGAATACCGTACTGTAGAACTTCTTTCGATAGGAAAGCGGCCCGGAAAGCCGCCCGCTCAGGATCACGTCCTGGTACTGGGTCCCCAGTCCGGCCGACGGGACCGTGGGCCACTGGAGAGATGGGTCGTCGAGCGTGAAATGCAGAGAGCGCCAGTCCGTATTGGAGCCGGAGGGAAGCTCGGAATTCACCTGAAACCCACCGAATCGGCCGTACTTGGGATCATAGGTCGCAAGACGTACGGTGCGGACCAGGCCATCGCGCGGCAGCAGCCGGTCGCCGAAGTCAGAACCGTTGAGCGTCGTTCCGTTCTGATCGGGGTTCACTCCGAAGGCGGAGGGCTCCAGCCGGCCGGACACTCCCCTGACGAGCGTAACACCGGGTACCATGGCCAGCGCGGCGGAGAGGTCGCCGGTGAGATCGCCGTCGAGTCCGCTCGCGACGTCCAGCTCCGCGCGTCGGTCTCCGGGTGCCAGCCGCCAGTGGTCAGCGTCGTGTATCTGGCGCGGCCGCTTGGCACGAACGCGTACGGCAGGCATGGCCTGTGGGACTTCCGCGAGCTGAAAGTTCGCTACGATGGATGATCCGTCAGACGGAGCATTGATGGCGCGGCGTTGTTCGCGAAAGCCGAGAGCGTGGACGGTCAGGATGTACGACGCTGCGGGTCGCACCAATATTCGATACACGCCCGTGGAATCGCTGCGTGTAAACCGGCTGGCCGTCGTATCCGTACCACTTATGGCCGTAACCGTCGCCCCGAAGATTGCTAGGCCGGCGGAATCCGCGACTGTTCCCCTGATCAACGCAAACTGAGCGGCGGCTCGCGTACTCAGGGGGCCACACCAAAGGCATAACAGTGTCAGAGCAGCGCGTAATCGTACAAAGTCGCGCAAGAGAGCCGCTGTTCTTTTCAGTTCCGATACGGACACGCGCCGTGAGGACTATCAGGCGCCGCACGTATTCGAAACGTCGCTGAATCGGATGCAGAGTGTAACAGGGTAAGTAGCGCGGAATCTCTGTCGGCCATGATCTTCTTGGCTAGCTCAAAGTTGACACAGGGTTCCGTGTCCGGGCGCGTCAACATCCTTCGAAGCGCATCCAGGATAAGGACCTTGGCTTGTACTTGTTCGCTCGTGGTGAGCGAGTCACCATGAAACAGATCTCGATACACGGTGGTTGTGACATTGAGTGAATCTGCTAGTGTCACTGCTCTGTGCGCTTGTGCGTACAGTTTGCCCGTGAGCATGCTGAGCATGACCACCGTGAGAAGCAAATGGCAGACAACATTCGATTTGGGGCAGCAGTACATTGATTTGCTAACCCCTGGCATTACGACTGTGTATGGAGCGTTGTATCAAAAGGTGGCCGACCTTCAGAGAGCGCTTTGATGGCGGCTCGAAGCTCGTCTTCATCCGGTGTGTTGGGGAATCGCCATCCGTTCACGATAACAGTGGGCGTGCCTCTGAGCTGAATCTTGTCGCCAAACGCTCTACTTGCCTGAATTCGGGAGACTGGCGCTGGGCTGGTCGCGCATCTTAAAATCTGAGCGGTATCACTGATACCAGCTTCTAGGGCGTAGGCACCCCATGATTTCAGTCCTAGCGAGTCTTGTTTATCGAAAACAACATTCTCCCAAGTGCGGAATTTGCCGTAATTATTCGCGCATTCTGCGGCGCGAGCTGCCTGAAGGGCAAAGCGATGCATTGGCAGCGGATAACTCAAGTACACCACAGAGACGTCGCGGGGATACGCCTTCATGATTTTCTGGAGTGTCCCTTGGAAATCTCTGCATGCGGGGCACTCGAGGTCTGTGAGTTCCAAAATCGTTACCCGCGCAGTCGAGTCGCCAAGATGTATTCCGAGAGGCACCGCACTTTTCCAGTCCGCGATATAAGCTGGCCGGTTGGTACTCATCGCTGCATGAGCCGGTCGCGAGGTGAAGAAAGTTCGCCAAACGACGCTAATTGCGATCGCGACCGCAGCTAAAGTGAGCACTCCAGAAAACAGGCGTTCGATGCTAGCGCGCAACGCATCCTCCAGATGCAGTGTGTGATTAGCACATTCGAGTTCAAGTTTGACCTGACGCTGCTCGAATAATGTGGCACACACGGCTCAATACAGCCGTGCAGCTCTTATTCTGCAACCCTTTCGCGATCGACGCCGCATAAATTCACACGTCGCTTCGTCGAGTATGCTTCAGAGTATACTTCGGCAGTTCAGCTTATTCCTCCGCAGCTGAGTGTATAGGGAAGAAAATGTCCGTGTGGGTCTACGCAGCCTCCTTGCTGGTTTCCGCACTCTCCGGTGAGCGCGTCGCATGCTTCGAAACAGGCGACATCTGGCTGAGTCGGGCAAAGATCCTCGCAAACGGTGCAGCTACCGCTCCGATGCGTACTGGCACTTGCATCTGGAACCACGTACAACGAGGCGACTCCCATCGCTACGACTCCGATTGCTCGGAAAAAGAGCTTGCTGGACATTGTTGCGCTCCTGGGAGGAAGTTATTCGATAATGACCTTCAGCGGCGTGTGGCCAGTGACTGAGACCTCGTGATGTGAGGAGGAATGGAATTGTTGATTCAACCCTCAGCTCGTAAGCGCTCCTTCCGAGCAGGATTACTACTTTTCGTGGTCCAGGCCAGAATTGCGGGAATCGCAACTTCATCGCGGAGCATGGCGGACACATTCTGCGTTCGGGGCAACAGCTAGCAAGGGCAGAAGATCAAATTTCTGGTCAGATCCCCGAATCTGCCGTACTAATCACGCTCCGAACAAGGTGATCCCGGCAGAGCACTGTGAGAGCAGAGAATCCGTCCATCTCGATCCGATGAAGCGTTGATCCTGTCAATCGATGCGCGATACGGCGAATAGTCCGGGGATCAACTCCCACGGCCTCAGCCGTCACACTCCAGTCGCGACCCGGAAGCTTATGCTGAATCGCTCTTAGTAAAATGAGCCAGTCGAGGAAGTCTTCCAATCGAAGTGCCGTCTCACCACGCACCTCTAAATGCCAATGGTGCCAGAGGGCCGCAGGTGTCCGATCAGCGAGTGCCGCAAGACGTTGGACTGAGCGTACCGGGTACGGCTGACGCGCGGCACGAGCTAGGACTGATCGCATGAGGGGCGATAGGTTTTCCGAACGCAATATCAGGTCCGAAATCTCGAGGAAGAACTGCTCGCGATTGATCCGCGCGATCGCGATTGGGAGTTCGGTTGCCACAGCCTCAAACCACACGACAGCATCGAGGCGGACGCCTGCGAGCAGCCGCAATCGTTCAGCATTCCGCTCGGTCACGAGGACGAGAGCAAGGGTGGAACTCCACTCGCTCAATTGCGCTATAGGGCGAATATCAGATTGGTCAACTTGCGGAATGACCAACACGATCGACGTAGCATCTCGTCGATTGATGTGCAAGTCTCGCCATGTGAGGGCCTCACGCGCGCCAGGTTGGTCGGGCAAAACTGCGCGCACCCGAGCAAGATATCTCGCGTCGCTGCTATAAATCGTCAACATTTGTCACTTCTGAACGATCGTCGGAAGCGACGTGCATTTGTCGTGGAGACAGCCATTGGGCCCCAGCGGAAGTACCAAACTAGTTTCTTGGTATCTCGGGATGGGAACATACGAGTCGCTCCATCGGCGTCAATGTGAGGGATAAATGCTCTGGGCGAGACTTCATCGGATGGCACCTATCCCAGATTGACCATAATGGGTGTCAGTGAGAGATTGGCGAATGCGGTCAGTCGCTCGCTGCGCTCTGCGCTGGCATGCCCTTGCGGCAGTAGCCTCGACGGCGACGCTCGTTGTGATGAGCGCATGCGATAAATCTCCGCGTCCCGCGCCCCGCAGCCGCGTCGCTGCCTCAGCGCCAGCTGAGTCCATTCCCGCACCGACCGACTCTGCGCCTGCGTCATTACCAGCCTGGGACCCCGCCGCGGGCACCGTGCTCCTGGTGCGCGGCGACACACCGTCCGCCGCATGGGTCGTTTTCCCGCAGTACGTGGACAGCGCACTCCCTGACACCGTGCGCTTCAACCTCCGGCCGCTGCGCGACGCCCACGTCGAGCTCCAGGCCCGCAACGGCACCGAGGACAGCGCGCGCGTCGCGTCGCTCACCAGCACGACATGGGTCGGCGATGAGTGCATCGAATGGCCGCGCGCCACGGTCCAGCGGGCGAGCAATGGAGCGGCGCCTGTCGACTGGTCCGTTGCCTTCGTGCGCGGCGCCGTCGCACCAGTGCCGCTCGATTCCATCGAAGGCCTCTCCTCCCCCGACTCGGCGCAGCTCGCGGCAGAGCTCACGCGACTCGCGAGTGCGCTGCCAGTCCCCGAGTCCCGTACCTTTCGCAGCATTCCCTTCGCCGTCCGCACGGCATACCTGTTCAGCGCAGCCCCAGGCATTCAGGGTGTCATCGCCGACGTCGTCCAGAAGCTCAATCAGGAAGCAAACCCGCTCGAGCAGCACACGCTCATTGTGGCGGAACACGACAGTACCCACCCCGATTCGACCTTTCGCACAGTGTTCCACGAGCGCACGTCGGGCTCCGAGGAAAAGCTCGAGACCACCGAGGTCCTCGCGGCGGTGCGCTACTCGTCGTCACGCCGCATGGCACTCGTGCTGCTCCGCGATGGGGCGGAGTCGAGCGCGTACGCCCTGCTCGAACGCAGCGAACGCGGGACCTGGCGCGTCCGCTGGACGAGCGTGTACACGGGGTGCTGATCACAGGCCTGTCGGTGCCGCCACGAACGTCCAGGGAATGCCATGCGCCTCGCCGACGTACCTGGCGAGCGCCGTCACGCCGAGCGTCTCGGTGGCGTAGTGACCCGCATACATCACGACGACTCCCAGCTCCTCCGCGTCCACAACGGTATGATGC
>DASVWN010000151.1:0-69866 GCA_036393195.1 Gemmatimonadaceae bacterium
TGGCGACGATCTGCCTGCTGGTGAACGCGCTGCTCGACCCGTCCAGTCGCTGGGGGACGGTGGCGGTGCTGGGCGGTGTGCTGGTGGGCATTCCGGTCTACTACGCAACCGCAGGTCGCCGCGTTCCGGGAGGGGCTGCCGTCTTTCCTCCGTCCGTTGGGGACGGGGAATAGCTGGGCGTTGGACTCACTCGCCGTTCGCGACTGAAGTGCCATGACAGCAGTAACGGCTGGACAGGATTTACAGGATTTCCAAGATGAACAGGATTTTCGCGGTGCGCTTCCCAGGAAGTTGCCACCATTCAGCGAATTGATGGGTGCCAGAGTCTCTGGCGCCCAACAATCCTGCTCATCCTGCAAATCCTGCAATCCTGTAAACGCTGTAAGTACTGTCGAGGCGACTGCTGCTGGCTTAACTACGTTAGCTGGTAACTGGCAGGAAGTCGGGAGTCCAACGACCACCGACCGCAGCTAGAACACCTTCACGTTGATGTACCGCTTCGGATTTGCTTTGACGTCCGCCAGCAGAGAATCGAGTCGCGCCAGCGAACCGCGCAGCTCGTTGTACACGCCCGGGTCGTCGAGCAGACGGGCCACGGTGCCGTTGCCGGTTTCCACCTTGGCCATCACGCTGTTCAGGTGCGTGCTGGTCTCCTGCAGATTCCTTGTGAGCGCCGCCATGTTCGCCGACGCGGCCTGCATGTTGTGCACGGTCGAATCAATGGCCGTGCTGTCCAGCGCGGATACGCTCCGGCGCAGCGTGTTGAGCGTGAGCGTGAGTCCTCTGGACTGGTCGGCCGCCACCTTGTTGAGCTGCGCGACGAGCGCATTGGTGGACGCGATGGTCTGGCGCAGATCCTTGATCCCGCCCTCCTGTACCATCTGCAGGCGCACCGCCTGCACGATCGTGGAGAGCGCGGTGCTCATCGAGTCCACGCGGCCGATCAGTTCATCCACGTTCGGCGCCGCGACCCCGGCAGGGATCGTGTCGCCGGTGGGCATGAACGTGGAGGGGTAGCAGAGCGGCGCGGGTGCACCCGGCTTGGGCAGCGCCGCCGTCCTGAGACACGGCTTGAGGGCAATGGACTTGTCGCCGAAGAACCCCTCGTTCTGCACCAGCGCCGTCGTGCCCTCCGGAATCTTCCACTGCTTGTCCACCGACATCGTGACGTCCAGAAAACCCTTCGGGTTGAGCGCCACCTTCTCCACGTACCCCACCTGGACACCCGCGAGCAGCACGGGCTGCCCCGTTTTCAGGTTGCTCCCCCATGCGAAGCGCGCGTACATGGGGTAGCTGCGTGAGAATCCGCGGTGCGCCAGCCAGAGCGTGCCCACAATGCCGATGACCACGGCCAGGGTCACGAATACGCCTACGATGACTTCGTCGCGTCGCTTCATGCGGCCAGTTTGGGTGCGAGGTAAAGCGCGGTGAGCGCGTCGAGCAGCAGGATGATCACCGAGGAGATCACCACGGCGCGCGCGGTGGAACGGCCCACGCCCTCGGCGCCCGTCTCCGCCACATATCCTTCGTACGAGCAGATGAGCGCAATGCCTGTGCCGAACAGCGTGGCCTTGATGAGCGCGTAGTAGATCTGAAACGGAATGAACGTGAGTCGCAATCCCGACGTGTAGTCGTCCAGGCGCACCTTGGTGGCGAGCAGCACGGTGACGCCACCGAAGACAATGCCGGTGGCGATCGCCACGATCGTGAGCAGCGGCAGCATGGTGAGGCCCGCGATGGTGCGCGGCACGACGAGATAGGCTACCGGGTCGTACGCCAGCGTCTCGAGCGCGTCGATCTGTTCGGTGACGCGCATGGTGCCGATTTCCGCCGTCATGCGCGCCCCCACGCGACCCGCGAGTACGAGCGCCGTGAGCAGCGGACCCAGCTCGAGCACGAGACTCTGGCGCGTGATCCAACCCACCACCGAGAGCTGCACACCCGGAAAGAGCTGGAACGTCGTCTGGTACGCGGTCACTGCGCCAATGAAGGCGGCCACAATCCCGACGAGCGGTATGGAGTCCACGCCAATCGTTCGCATCTGCGCCACGGTCAGCGGCAGATACGTGCGCGGCTCGCCCAGCGCCCGGAAGATCTCGCGCAGGAAGTAGACACGGAGGCCGATATTCTCGAAGACGCCGGCGCCCCAGCGTGCCATTCCCCGAAAGAAGTACACCGCGTAGCGCTGGGGCAGGGGCAACGAGCTGGTCGGACGATGGTGGTCGTCTCTGCGAAGCGTGGTGCTCACGCCGGCCGGGGCGCGGGACGTGTCACGTGCGAACCCTGGTGAGGAGCAGCGCGCCGAGCGCGCCGAACAGGATGTTCGGCAGCCAGGCAGCCAGCGTAGGTGGAATCACGCCGCCCTGTCCGACGGCTTTCGTGATCTGGATGAGCATGAGAAAGATGACCGTCACCGCAAGGCTGATGCCCACGCCAAACGCCGCGCCGCCGCGCTGCGAGCTGGTGGCGAGCGGCGCGCCGAAGATGGCGATGATGATGCACGTAATGGGAATCGCGATCTTGAGGGCGCGCTCCACCTTCAGCTCATTCGCATCGGCTCCCGACCGTTCCAGCGCGGCAATGTAGCGGCCCAGTTCGAAGTAGCGCATTTCGTCGGGGCTGTGCGGCGCGAGTGTGAGATTGGCGGGCGGTTCGGTGAAGACGTTATCGCGCGACGAGTCGAAGTGTACGGCGAACGTGTGTGAGGAGTCCGGAATGATGTGCAGGTCGCCGTGGCGCAGCGTCCACTTGTGCGTGGTGGTGTCCCACTGCGCGTTCTGCGCGGCCAGCAGGTACGTGGGATAATCCGGGCCGTTGCCCTTCCGTGAAATCGCCAGGTTGTCAATGTAACGCCGGTCCACGTCGAGCGACGAGATCTGATAGACGCGCCCGCGCTGTCCCTCGAACGCGAAGTTGAAGCGGTCCGTCGTGGAGAACGTATGCTCCTCGAGAATCTGGTTTCGCCTGGCGTCCGTGACCGGCACGAGCTCGCCCAGAAACAGGCCGAAGAGGGCGGCCAGCGCGGCGCCGAAGAAGATGGGCGCCACCATGCGGTGAAAGCTGATGCCGGAGGCCTTGGCCGCCGTGACCTCGGAGTGTCGTGTGAGCGCTCCGATGGAGAACACCGTGGCGAAAAGCACCGCCGCCGGGAGCACCATGAACATCGAGTCGGGAATCCAGTACAGATAGCTGAGCGCGATCTGCCCGTTGCCGAGATTGCGATTCAGGTACGTGTTGAGATGGTCGGTGAGATCGATGATGATCGTCAACAGCGGGAAGCCGAGTGCCGTGGCGACGAAGATCTTCCAGAACTCGGTAAGGACGTACCGGTCGAGCGGGCGGAGGGACAGTTTCACGAAACCTTCTCCGGGGTACCCGCGCGAGGGCCGAAGTGGCGCAACCGCTGTGTGACGCGCTGTCGCAACGCATCCCACATTTCGCTCGCGTCGGCGCCGCGCGCGCTCGCCCCGTGCCGCTGCACGCGAAGCAGGAAGATCAGGCCGGCCACCGTGAAGATCGCGTTCGCGGCCCACATGGCCCAGAAGGGATTCATGATGAGCTTGTTCGCCAGCGTCTCGCCGGCGATCAGGCACACGTAGTAGAGGCCAAAGGCCACGATGCTCACGACGATCACCACGCCGACGCCGCCCCGCGGGAAGCGCAGCGCAATGGGCGCGCCGAAGAGCACGAATACGATGCACGCGGCGGCGAGCGCGAATTTCTTCTGGATCTCCACCTCGTAGCGGCTCACGGTGGAGCGCGCGTCCGTGATGCGGGCCCGGGCGACCTCGAGCTGCGGTACACTGGTGAATCCCAGCGCCGGGGGCGGGTTGCGCTGGGCTGCCGACGTGAGGTGCTCCTGCGGCGGCCGGATCGGCGGTGCCTGCGGCGCGGGAATCCGTGGCTGTGGAACCGGCTGCGCCGACGTTGACGCCTGCGGCTCGCCGGTCTGCGGCACGGCCAGGCGGCGGATTCCGCGCGGCGCGGGCGCGCGCGGCGTGCGCACCGGCTGCTGCTTGCGGGGCTGCTGCTTGACCGGCTGCTGCTTGACCGGCTGCTGTGCCACTTCCGCCGCCTGCGCCGTCTGCGCACCACCGAAAACCCGGCTGATGAGATCGCAGTACACCTGTCCGGAGGTGGGTCGCATCTTCCGTGGTGCAGCGCGTTGCACGGGCGGCTGCACGCCGGTGGTGAGCCAGGTCGTGGCGTTCTCGATCATGGCCGCGAGATCGGAGCGCGCCGCATCCAGCGAATACGCGCCCGACTGGTACTGCTTGCTCATCTCGCAGATGGACATCTCGCGCTCGCCCTTGTACGAGTCCTGATCCGCGTTCTCGAACTTGTTCGCCACGCCGCGTACCCGAACGACATCGGTGCCGAAATACAGCCGCTGCAGCGACCCCGGATCGTCGCGCGCCACCTCGAGGACGTAGCCGTGGTGCAACGTCATCTCCAGCGTGCTCTCGTCGCGCGTGAGCCCCATCTGCCCGCTGTCCGCGTAAATGGTCTTGCGCCGGGTGGGATCCTCGAAGTTGTAGATGAACACCTCGCGCAGCTTGTTCGTGGCCGGGTCAATGTGGCCGGTCCGCAGGAACAGCTTGCCCGGAATCACTTCATTCATCACCTGCTCCCGCAGCGCGAAAGTGGGCTTCTTGCGGGCGATGGCCGTTTGCAACGTGCGCAGCTTGTGGTTGGCGCGCGAGAGCACCTGATCGTTGAACAACAGCATGATCATGGCGAGCACCGCACCCGCGCACAGTACCGGCGCGACCACGCTCCCCATGCTCACGCCGCTGGCGCGGAGCGCCGTGACCTCGTTGTCCGCCGCCAGTTGGCTGAACGCGTACAATACCGCCACCAGAACGGCCATGGGCAGCGTCATGGCCACGATGAACGGGAGCGACAGGAAGAACAGCTCCCCGATCACACCCCAGCCCAGCCCCTTGCCAACCAGGTTGCCGAACTGCTTGGCCACCTGATTGATGAGCATGATAGTGGTGAGCGCGGACAGGGCAAAGATCAGCGGCCCGATGTGTTCCCGGATGACGTATCGAGTGAGAAGCTTCATGCAGCGCACGCCCTGGATGTCATGGGGTTCTCCGCGCGCGGCCGCGCCCGTTTCCGTACGATGAACGCGCGAAGCGGCTCAGTCGTCACCGCTCCCCGGTGCGTACTACCAGACCAGCCGTCACGTACCCCATATTCCCTCTGCAAACCTCAAAATGTAACTCTCCCGCTGCCACCGAGCGACCGGGTGTGGCGCAGGTTCGCTCCAGCATCTACCCCTCTCGCCGCGATCGGGTGCGTATCTCCGGACCGTCGCTGGTCATTGCTCTCCTGCTGGGTTCCGCGACACTGACCGCGCAGGAGGTGCCACGCCTCGACACGGTCCCCGTCGCCGTATCCGGACCCGGCCTTCAAGTCCCTCCGCGCCGCGATTCGCTCGTTCTCCCGCTGCCACCCGAGCTGCAGCCGCTGGGGCGCCTGGGCAATCCCGCGACAGCGCCGGATCGGCTCACCGCCGCGCTGGGCCGCGACCTCGCCCGGCAGCGCACCGCACTCTGGCGCGACGTCGTCACGCGCCGCGCTCGCGCCGCGGCGGCGCTCGTGCGGGCGCCGGAGCGGCCCGGTGCCACGGACTTCTTCGGCCAGTACGCCGACCTCGGATTGCAGTTGCAATCACGCGTGGAAACCCGCTTCGAGCGCGATCGCAACGAACGCTGTCAGGCGACCGACCTGCTCAGTCCCATCGACAACTGCCAGGGCGCATTTCAGCCGCAATTCAACTTCCAGTTCGCCATGAAGACGGGGGGCGTCGTCGCCAACCGCCTCCATCTGAACGTGGATTACGACACGCAGCGCGAGTTCGACGCCTCCAACAACATCTCCGTCTATTACGAGGGCAAGCCCAACGACATCATCAAGCGCGTGGAAGCAGGCAATGTTTCCTTCACGCCGCCCCCGTCGCGGTTCATCACGGCCGGCATACCCAGCGGAAACTACGGCATCCAGGCCGTCGGGCAGCTCGGGCCCATGAACTTCCAGGCCATCGCGGCGCAGCAGCGCGGCAACATCGTGCGTGACCGCGTCTTCACCGTCGGCGACCGCACCGTGCAGAGCGTGGATCGCGTCATCGAGGACTATCAGCTCGAACGCCGCCGCTTCTTCTGGGTGATCGACCCGCGCGTGGCGTTCCCCGACAAGTATCCCAACATCGACATCCTCGACCCGTCCCTGCCGTCGCTGCTCGCGCGCATCCCGCCGGGCGAGCGCCCGCGCCGCGTCCTCCTCTATCGCTATCGCAGCCCGGCCGCCGCGGGCAGCGCCGCGCCCGTGATCAACGGGCCCTTTGCCGTGCTCCGGTTCGCGAACAACACCAACGTGATCGGACCGTTCGAGGTGCTCCAGCAGGGAGTGGACTACTACATCGACCCCACCAACCTCTGGGTCGTGCTCGTGAATCCGCTCTCCGCCGATGAAAAGCTGGCGGTGTCCTATACGGTCACCGGGCCCGATGGCCGCGAAGCCGTCGTCGGCGGCGTGGGCGGCACGTTCCCGAAGCAGAAGGGCATCGCGGGCCGCGACACACTCAATCTGCTCTGGGACAACCGCGTGCTGCCCGGCGACCCCGCATTCGATCGTGAGATCCGGTCGGTGTATCGCGTGGGCGGCGACGAGCTGCAACGGCAGACCTTCCAGGCCAGGATCGTGGTGGGGAGCGGGAACGATCAGGAGAAGCCGATTGGCGGCACGGTGGACACTTATCTGCAGCTCTTCGGTCTCGCGCAGCGGAACAACTCGTCCACGTTCGACGTCACGAACCGGCTCTGGCCGCGCGCCACCGATCCGAACCAGGCCCTCACGATCAGCGGCGGTCTCGCGGGCACGAGCAGCAAGCTCATTCGCGACTACTTCATCGTGTTTCCGTCGCTCATGCCATTCGCGGATTCGGGACTCGCCCACCCGCCCAACCCCGTGAACGATTCGCTCTATCGCGTCACGGACGAGGACCTCAACTCCCCGCGCCGCCCGCCCACGCAGTACCGCATCCACGTCAGCTACTCCGCCGCCGGCAGCGGCGAAGCTGGCTCGCTCATGCTGGGCTCCGTGCAGGTGCGCCCATTCTCCGAGCGCATCTTTCTCGACGGACGCCAGCTCGTGCGCGACTCCGACTACACGGTGGACTACGAGGTCGGGCGCGTCACCTTCAACCGTCCCGATACGCTCTTTGCTACCCCGCGGCAGGTGAGCGTGCAGTTCGAGGAGAATCCGGTGTTCACCACCGCGCCGACGTCCATCTTCGGACTCGCGGCGGAATTTCCCAGTGAATACGGCAGCGTGGACTTCACCGCGCTGCAGCAGTCGCAGCAGACTTCCTTCAACCGTCCGCCGCTCGGCTTCGAGCCGCAATCGTCGCTGCTCGCCGGCGTGCGCGGCGACTTCACCTGGGAGAGCGCGGCACTCAGCCACCTGCTCGACAAACTGCCGCTCGTGGATGCGAGCGCGCCCAGCACGGTGAATTTCCAGGGCGAGTTCGCCACCAGCCGCCCGCAAGCGAACGCGGCCGGCGCCGCGTACATCGAGACCTTCGAAGGGGCGGGCGGTGTGCCCGTGGACCTGCGGGAGACCGCGTGGCGCTACGGCAGCCAGCCCGCGATCATCAACGGCGGCGTCCCCATTGATGGCACGCTCTACGACTTCCCGCTCGACAGCGCCTCCACCATGGCGTGGCAGAACCTCGGCACGGTGCTCGACCCGCTCACCGGCGTGGGGAGCGCCGTGCAGTTCTTTCCCGAGCAGATCGATTCGAGCTTCGTCTTCATTGGCGGGCAGACGTTCCGCAGCCCGGAAACGGTGCTCTGGCTCGATCTCTATCCGGGCAGCGTGGGTGGTCTCCCCGATGCGCAGGGGCAGAACCGCTGGTTTCCGCATAGCGGCGGCGGACGTCCCTGGCGCTCCATCAGCCAGTCGCTCAGCCCCAACGGCGTGGATCTGTCGCATGTGGAGACGCTCGAGTTCTGGACCCTGGTGGACACCGCCGCCGCGGCACGCGCCAGCAATCCGGCGCTCATCTTCGACTTCGGCGACATTTCCGAGAACACCGTCGCGTTTGCGCCCGAGACCCTCACCGTACGGGCCACCGGCGACCAGGGGCTGGTGGATTCGCTCTTCACCGGGCGAAAGTTGCAGGGCTTCGATAAGCTCAACACCGAGCGCGATCCGGTCACGCAAAGCTTCGACGTGGCCCGCAACGACATCGGGCTGCCCGGGGACATCGTGGACACGCTGTTCGTGAACAATCTCGCGGGCGGCCTGCGCGACACGGTATTCAACCGGCAGCTCTGCCGCCGCGGCGACCAGCCCGTGCTGCCACTGGGCGACGCCACCGCCGACTGCACGGTGGGTAATCGCCGGCTCGACGAGGATGACCTCGACCGCGACGGCGTGCTCAACTTCACCAGCGCACAGCGCAACAACGAGCAGATTCTGCGCTATGTCGTGGACCTCTCGAATCGGTCGACGTACAGCAAGATCGGCCGCTGCTATCGCAGCATGACGGACACGTCGTCCGTTGGTGTGGGCGTGCGCACCGTGTGCTGGACCAAGGTGCGTGTGGCCTTCGCGTCGCCCACCGAACAGATCAACAACCCGCTCATCCGGCGCATCGTCTCCATGCGGCTCACGGTGGTTGCCGGGCGGGGACACCAGCCCAATGCCTTCACGCAGTTCGCCCTGGCGCGGCTCCGGCTCACCGGTGCGCCGTGGACCAAGCGCACCGACCGCGCCATCGCCGGCATCGGTGGCGAGAACGCGAATGCGCCGGGCACGGTGATCGCCACCACCATCGGGACACAGGACCGCGATGACCAGGGCGGTCTCACATACCAGTCGCCGCCGGGCGTCACCGACGAGCCCGACAGCAAGGGCGGAGTCTATTCACCGGGTGTGGTGCAGGTGAACGAGCAGTCGCTCCGCGTGCAGGCGCTGAACGTGCCGCTCTATCACCGCGCCGAGGCCTATTTCCGCTTCCCCGACGGCGAGAAGAATTTCATGGGCTATCGCGAGCTACGCGTGTGGGCGCGCGGTCGCAACAAGGGGTGGGGCCCGCAGGGCGATCTGCAGTTCTACATCAAGCTCGGCCGCGACGACGACAATTTCTATCTCTACCGCACGCCGGTGAATCAGGGCGGCACCAGCGATGCCTGGCTGCCGGAGGTGAGCGTGGATTTCCGCCGCTTCTTCGCGCTCCGCGCGCAGATCGAGAACGCCTTTCTGCGCGGCGGCAGCGCGCTGGCGTGTCACGGTCTCGATTCCGCGCTCGTGGCGAACTCGCTTCTCCCCACCGCGCCGGGGACCCAGCGTTTCGCCGCGTGCGACAGCGGCTACATCGTGTACACGAGCAATCCTGCCATCAATCCGCCCAACCTGGCGGCGGTGCAGGAGCTCGCCGTCGGCATCCTGCGCGTGAATGACGCGGGGCAGGGGAGCGGCGGCTCCATCACGCCCGGCGACACGCTCGAGCTCTGGGTGGATGACATCCGTCTCACGAGCGTCGTCAACGATCCCGGCTATGCGGGACAGGTGGGCCTCAACATCGCGGCCGCGGACTTGGGCACGTTCTCCATCAATGCGAGCCGCAAGGACGACAACTTCCGCCAGCTTGGCGAGCAACCCTCCTTCGTGACGGACAACGATGTGAATCTTTCGTCATCCATACGATTGGACAAGCTCCTGCCCCGGTCGCTCGGCCTCCTCGTTCCCGTCACGGTGACGCACGATCGCAGCGGCGGCGATCCGCACTTCCTGTCCGGATCGGATCTCCTGGCGGACGCCGTACCCGACGTGCGTACGCCCAGCAGTTCGACCACGTCGTATTCCATCGCGGTGCGGCGCGCTTCGCCGCTCGAGCATTCCACCTGGGCGCCGCTCGTGAACAATCTGGTGCTCACGTCCACGTACGTGACGTCGAACGCGCGCACGGAGCTGCAGACGGCGCACACCTCCGCGTTCACCGCCGGCCTCGACTTCAACCTCGTCTCGCGCGCGCGCACCGTGCGCACGCCCGGCTGGATGCAGCGCGTGATTGACCATTTGCCGGACTTTCTGCGCAACAGCGAGCTGCTCCAGTCGCTCCGCGATGCCAGCCTGCGGTGGAATCCCACGCAGGTGCGCTTCACCAGCACCTATGCGGACAACGCGAACCAGCGCCAGAGCTTCCTTTTCCCCGTGCCGGTGGCGCAGGACCTTGGCCAGAGCGTGACGGGGCTGGACAACGTCTGGCGTAATACCGGCACGGTGGAGCTGCGCCCCTTCAATTCGTTGAGCGCGCGCTGGGACATCTCGAGCCTCCGCGACCTGCGCGACTACGGGGACAGTACAGGCGTTGGTGTGGTGGCGGGCGCGGAGCGGCAGAAGCTGCTCGGGGTCAACATGGGGATCGAGCGTGAGCGCGAAATGTCCACCGTGATCAGTGCGTCACCGCCGCTCGCTTCGTGGATCAGGCCGCGCGTGGACTTCACCAGCAGCTTCGCGGTCTATCGCGATCCGAACGCCCCCGACCTGATCACGCAGGACTCGCTTGGCCCCTACCGGCTGCCGCGGCGCATGTCCAACAGCCAGGGCCTCGCCGTGGGCGCGACGGTGGATTTCGCACGGCTCGCTTCAGTGTACTCCAACGATTCATCGAACGTGCGCGCGCTGGCCCGGGCGCTGTCGCCGGTGGATGTCCAGTGGCGCCGCGATCTGCGTTCCACCTTCGCCGGTGTGGCCTTCGATCCGTCGGTCGGCTACCAGCTCGCGCTGGGCGGCGTCGAGGCCTTCCGCAGCGTGCAGGGCGTGCCCGCCACGAGCGCGGGTGTGTCGCGGAACCTGATCGTGTCGCACTCGCTGTACCTGCCGTACGGCCTCACGGTGATCGACCGCTACAGCGATACGCACAGCACGTCGTGGTCGCAGCTCGTGAACATCCAGACCATCCTCGATGCGGAGCAGCAGACCTTTCCCGATGTGAGCGTGCGCTGGACGTACGTGCCACGGTCGTTCCTGCGTGCCGTATTCACGAGTCTCACCGCGCAGGCGGGCGCGCGCATCACGCGGGCGAACAGCTTCCAGCCGACCACGGCCAATCCCGGCGCGCTCGCTGACACCGGCCTCAGCACATCGCAGACGCTTTGGCAGTATCCCATGACGGGGTCGCTGGTGTGGTCGATCCTTGGCGGCTTCTTCACGGATGCGACGTGGAACCGGATTGACCAGAAGGCGGTACGCAGTGGCGGGCTGACGCAGGGGAGCCAGCACGACCTCAGCCTGGACATCGGCAAGGCGCTGCCGCTGCCGAGCAGCTGGAATCTCAAGAGCAACATGCTGCGCACCCGGCTGGGCTATCAGAACACGCACACGCAGTCGTTCTTCGTGCAGGATACGGCGCGCACTCGCGTCACCGACAACGGGCGGTGGGCGGTGACGCTCAACGCGGATTCCGACGTGTCGGACACGATGTCGCTCACGCTGCTGCTGGCGCGCGTGCTGACGTTCGACAACGTGTTCGACCGCCGCTTTTCGCAGACCGTACTGTCGGTGGCGTTCCATCTGTCGTTCGCGGCGGGCGAGCTGCGGTAGGGCAGTCACGTATGGCCAGGCAGTTCCGCCGCGCCGATTCCCCATTCCGGGTTCTCTTGTACCTTACCTGTCACTTCACCCACCCCAGACCAATTCCTTCGTGCGCAACTCGCTCGCCCTTCTTGTCCTTGCCGTGCTGCTCACCGCCTGCCCGGCCGAACATGGGCCCAGAACAGCATTCAACGGCGCCGAGGCGCTCAGCTTCGTCAAAACGCAGCTCGACTTCGGCACACGCGTGCCCGGCACGCCGCCGCACGAGAAGTGCGGCGACTGGATCACGGCGCAGATGAAACAGTTCGCCGACACCGTCATCGAGCAGCGCTGGACGTACGTGACAGCCGCGGGCGACACGCTCCCGCTGCGCAACATCCTGGCGCGCTTCCGCCCGAATGCCACGCAGCGCGTGCTCTACCTCACCCATTGGGACACTCGTCCCGTGTCCGATGGCGCGAAAGATCTCGCGGAGCGGAAGCTGCCGATGCCCGGCGCGAACGATGGCGCCTCCGGCGTGGCGCTGTTCGTGGAGCTCGCGCGCGTGCTGCACAAGACACCGCCCAACGTCGGCGTGGACCTGCTGTTCGTGGATGGCGAGGACTATGGCACCTTCGTGCCCGACCAGGTAGATGTGCTCCTCGGCAGCAAGTACTTCGCGCAGCACCTGCCTTCGCCGGATTACCAGCCGCTCTACGGCGTGCTGTTCGACATGATCGGCGATCGCGACCTGCAGATCTACCAGGAAGGGTACTCGCTGCAGCACTCACCCGAGGTGGTCTCCCTGGTGTGGCGCAAGGCGGCGGACCTTGGCTATTCGAAGTACTTCATTCCCAGCCCGGGGCAGACAGTCATCGATGATCATCTCCCGTTGATTGACGTCGGCCTGCATGTGATTGACGTGCTCGACATCGACTACCCGTACCACCACACGCCCGAGGATACCTTCGACAAGGTGTCGGCGCAGAGCCTGCAGATCGTGGGTGATGTGGCGACCGCGCTCGTCACCGGCACGGACTAGGGGCTGCCCCTGTCGCAGGGTTTTGGTTCGCGCGGCAACACATCGATGACGCTGCTGCCGGTCCGCCAGAGACATTGTCCGGACCATGCCCACTCCATCCGAGCGTCGAGCGCTTCTCTTTCTTTCCGGGCTGATCGTCCTTGGTGCCGGTGTGCGCACCACCGCGAGCCTGAGAGGCGCTTCGCTACCCCCTGACGGGGCCGATAGTGCCGCACTCGCACACCAGCTCCAGGCCGTGGATTCTGCGCGCCATGCCACCAGCGCATCCCGAAAGCGGAAAACTGCTCCGCGAACGCCAAAACCACGCACGTCCAGGAGCCCGAAACCCTCCACCAGCCCGGGCGGCCTGCGCGCCGGCAGCGGCATGTCTGCAACGGCAACCTCTGCGGCGCCCTCCATCTACTATTACGAGGAATCCGACTCGGAGCCGGAGCGCACCCCCGCCGCGAAAGGGCTCCAGATCGACCTCGACGTCGCGCCCGCGTCCGACATCGAGCGGCTGCCCCGCATCGGGCCCGTGCTCGCGCGCCGCATCGTCGCAAACCGCGACTCGCTCGGCCCCTTCGGTTCACTGGAGGAGTTCCGGCGGGTGCGTGGGGTGGGACCCGCGCTCGCCCGGATCGTCAAACCCTACGTGACGTTCTCATTACAACCGCGTCCTTCCCCTGTGGATAGGGGCACCGGCCGGGGAAGGAAGGGCGCGCGGACGCAGCAACCGCGCAGGACCCGTGCTCCCTGAGCAGACACATCACGAGCAGCTCGCTCCTCTGGGAGACCGGACTACCCTTGCACGCCACCATTCCTGATTCGCGACAGTCGGCGCTGTCGGCGCCGGCGTCGATCGGCCCTCAGCTCGACTGATACCGCACCTTCATGGCCGCACCACTTGCCGCTCCCGGCGACCGCATCGGCGAGTTGCTCATGCGCGACGGACTCATCTCCCGCGAGGCGCTCGAGCGCGCCCTGCAGGAGCAGAAGGTCACCGGCATGCGCATCGGCTACAACCTCGTCAAGCTCGGCTACGTGGACGAGTTGGAGGTCACGCGCGCCCTCGCGCGACAGTTCCGCATGCCGGCGGTGGATCTCACGCACTTCGAGGTGGATCCCAAGATCGCACGCCTCGTTCCCCCCGAGCTCGCCCAGCGCCATCTCGTCCTCCCTCTCAAGCGCGAAGGCCGTACGCTCACCGTCGCCATGGCGGACCCGTCCGACCTCGGCGTCATTGATGACCTCAAGTTCATCACCCGCTACGACATCTATCCCGTCATCGCGGGCGAGTACACGCTGCGCACCGTCGTCGAGAAGTTCTACGGAGAGTCGCCCGACGACGCCCTGAAGAACCTCCTCGCCGACATCGACGAGGGCGATGGCGACGTCGAGCTCGTCGAGGAAACCGACGAGGAGATGAGTGCGGTCGCGCTGGCCGCCGCCATTGACGATGCCCCCGTCGTCAAACTCATCAACGGCATCCTCACCGACGCCGTGAAGCGCGGCGCCTCCGACATTCACTTCGAGTGCTTCGAGCACGAAATGCGTGTCCGGTACCGCATCGATGGTGCGCTCCTCGAAGTCATGAAGCCGCCGCTCAAGCTCAAGGCGGCGCTCATCTCGCGCTTCAAGATCATGGCGAACCTGAACATCGCCGAGCGCCGCCTGCCGCAGGACGGACGCATCAAGCTGAAGATCGGGCGCAAGGTGATTGACTATCGCGTCTCCACACTGCCCACGCTGTTCGGCGAAAAGGTCGTGCTCCGCATTCTCGACAAGGGCAACCTCACACTCGACCTCGAGAAGTTCGGCATCGAGCTGCGCGCGGAGCAGGACCTCATGGAGGCAGTGCAAAACCCGTACGGCATGGTGGTCGTCACCGGCCCAACGGGCTCCGGCAAGACCACCACGCTCTATTCCGCGCTCTCCAAGGTCAACAACATCGACGTCAACATCATGACGGCCGAAGATCCCGTGGAGTACAACATCTTCGGGATCAACCAGGTGCTCGTACGCTCCGACATCGGGTTGGACTTCGCGGCGGCGCTGCGCGCGTTCCTGCGGCAGGACCCGAACATCATCATGATCGGCGAGATCCGCGACCTGGAGACGGGCGGCATCGCCATCAAGGCCGCGCTCACGGGACACCTCGTCCTTTCCACGCTGCACACCAACTCGGCGCCGGAAACCGTGACGCGCCTGCTCGACATGGGACTCGAGCCGTTCAACGTCGCCTCGGCGCTCAATCTGATCGTGGCGCAGCGACTCGTGCGCCGCATTTGCAATACGTGCCGCGAACGCTATCCGTGGTCGGACGATGACTATCGCGCGCTCAAGCTCAAGCCGGAAACGACACTCCGCGAGCTGCATTTCACCGACGAAGCCGTCGAAAACATGAAGCGCGGCGCCACCAAGGAGGCGCTTCCCATCGTCCAGGGCTTCTCGCTCGACACGCGCGTCGGCGAGGTGCCGCTCTTCCGCGGCCGCGGCTGCGATAGCTGCATGGGCTCAGGCCTCAAGGGGCGCCAGGGATTGTACGAGGTCATGACCATGACGCCGAAAATCCGCAAACTCGTGCTCCAGAATGTGGGCGCTCCCGAAATCCGCGATGGCGCCATCGCGGAAGGCATGCTCACGCTCAGAATGGACGGGCTGCTCAAGGTGATGAAGGGCATCACGACCATCGAACAGGTGATCAGGGAAACGGCGGCCTAGGTTTTACCCGCCGCGTCCCCAGTGCGTCCTATACGGTATGAGGAATCCACAGTGACGGCTCCCCCAACCCAGTCCCTCAATCTGCGCGTCCTGCTCGAGGAAATGATCGAGCGCGACGCGTCAGACCTGCACATCACGGCGGGGGATCGTCCCAAGCTCCGCATCGACGGCGATATCACGAACTCCAATTGCGAGGTCGTGCTGAGTCCCAAGGACACCCTGCAACTGGCCTATTCCATCCTGGCCGAGAATCAGAAGAAACGGTTCGAGACCGAGGATGAGCTGGACTTTTCGTTTGGCATCCAGAATCTGGCGCGCTTCCGTGGCAACTGCTTCAAGCAGCGCGGCTGCGTGTCCATGGTCATCCGGCAGATCCCGTTCACCGTCAAGACCTTCCAGGAGCTGGGGTTGCCCGCCGCCGTCGCGCGCATGGCGGAGCGCCCCCGCGGACTGGTGCTGGTCACCGGACCCACGGGCTCGGGCAAGTCCACCACGCTCGCCGCCATGATCGACAAGATCAACAAGGAGCGGCACGGGCACATCATCACGGTGGAAGACCCCATCGAATTCATCCACCGCCACCAGAACTGCATCGTCAATCAGCGCGAGGTGGGGACGGACACGCGCACCTTCGCGGCGGCGCTCAAGTACGCGCTGCGCGAGGATCCCGATACGATCCTCGTGGGTGAAATGCGCGATCTCGAAACCATGCAGTCCGCGCTCAACATCGCCGAAACCGGTCACCTCTGCTTCGCCACGCTGCATACCAACTCGGCGGCGGAAGCCATCAACCGCATCATCGACGTCTTCCCCGCGCACCAGCAGGAGCAGGTGCGCGCGCAGCTCGCCTTCTCGCTGGAGGGCATCGTCACGCAGTGCCTCCTGCCGCGGGCCAAGGGGCGCGGCCGCGTCATGGCCGCCGAGATCCTCGTGGTGACGCCCGCCATTCGGGCCGTCATTCGCGACGACAAGGTGCACCAGATCCCTTCGCTGATGCAGGCCGGAAAGAAGTACGGCATGCAGACTCTGAACGACGCGCTCTACCAGCTCTATGTGGCGCGCGAGGTGGAGAAGGAGGAGTGCCTGCGCGTGTCGCCATCGCAGAACGAGTTTCTGCGCATGATCGGCGAGCAGCCAATCACGGAAGACGCCGCCGAACTGTTGCGCACCACCGACCGAAAGCAGAAAGTCACGGCCCTCGCCGGGGGCCGGCGGTAGTCCGCCAGGTCTAGAGGAACCACATGCCCACATTCGCGTACACGGCCAGGACCCTGGCCGGCGAACTGAAGACCGCGTCGATGGACGCGCCGAACCGCGACGAGGTCGTCGCGCAGCTCAAGCGCCAGCGACTCATCGTCGTCAAGGTGGACGAGGAGAAGGGGAAGAAGCAGCGCGGCAAGATCAAGACGAAGGACATCGTCGTCTTCACGCGCCAGTTCTCCACGATGATCAACGCCGGACTGCCGCTCGTGCAGGCGCTCGACATCCTCTCCAAGCAGAGCGAGAGCAAGGCGCTCAAGGACGTCACGCGGCAGCTCGTGTACGACGTGGAATCCGGACACACCGTGGCCGACGCGCTGCGCCGTCACCCCCGCGTATTCACCGATCTGTATGTGAACATGGTGGCCGCCGGTGAGGCGGGCGGTATTCTCGACACCATTCTCATGCGCCTCGCCGCGTTCCTGGAAAAGAACGACGCGCTGGTGGGCAAGGTGAAGAGCGCGATGGTGTATCCGGCCGTGATCATGAGCGTGGCCGCGATTGCGGTGACGATCCTGCTCATCTTCGTCATCCCGGTGTTCAAGACGATGTTCGACAGTGTGAACATGGCGCTGCCGCTGCCGACGCGCGTCGTGATTGGCCTGTCGGCCTTCCTGCGGCACTACTGGTGGGCCCTCGGCGCCGCCATCGGCGGCGGCGTTTACCTGCTGCGCAACTACTATCGTACCTCGAACGGCAAGCTGAACATCGATCGGACCATGCTCAAGATGCCGGTGCTGGGCGACCTGCTGCGCAAGGCCGCGGTGTCGCGCTTCACGCGCACGCTCGGCACGCTCATCAGCTCCGGTGTGAGCATCCTTGACGGTCTGGAGATCACCGCCAAGACCGCGGGCAACCGCGTGATCCACGACGCGATCATGGAAGCCCGCGCCAGCATCGCGGGCGGTGACACCATCGCCGCGCCGCTGCAGAAGAGCGCCGTCTTCCCGCCCATGGTGATCTCGATGATCGCGGTGGGCGAGCAGACCGGCGGACTGGACGAGATGCTCTCCAAGATCGCCGACTTCTACGACACGGAAGTGGACACCGCCGTGAGCACGCTCCTCTCGCTCATGGAACCCATCATGATCGTCTTCCTCGGCGCCATCGTGGGCGGCATGGTGGTCGCGATGTACCTGCCGATCTTCGACATGGTGAATGCGGTGCAGTGACGGGATAGGGGTCAGGGGCAGGGGATAGGGGATAGGGGATAGGGGCCGCCCGGAGCGCCGAAACGGCGTTCCCGACAGCCCCTATCTCCTATCCCCTATCCGTCCCCCATCACCCCCACCGGATCCACCCGCGCCGCCCGCAGCGCCGGCAGCAGCGCCGCCAGCAGACCCACGGCAATCATCAGCAACGACGCCACGACCCACGTCGGCACGTCGAGCGGGCTCACCCCGTAGAGCATGGACTGGATGAGCCGCGTGGCGGCCCAGCCGCCCAGCAGGCCGCCCGCGAGGCCGATGAGCACCATGCGCAGCCCGTCGCGCAACACGAGCTGCACCAGTGACCGTGCGGGGCTGCCCAGCGCGGCCCGAATGCCCAGCTCACGGGTGCGCTGCGCCACCACGTAGCCCAGCACGCCATACAGACCGGCGATGGCAAGCAGCATCGCCACGCCGGCGAACGTGCCGAGCAGACTGAGGTAGAACCGTGGCCGGCCCAGGCTCTTCGCAATCACGTCGTGCATCGAGAGCACGCGTGCGACCGCGGCGTTCGGGTCCACGCGCCGGATCGCGGCCCGCACGGATGACGCGACCGCTGCGGGATCGCCGCGCGACACGCGCACGAGCAGCGGGAACTCGGATCCGGTGCCGCCCTGCTCGTACGTGAAGTACATCTCCGGGGCGGGGCGTTCGAACGGGCCCGAATTTCGAATGTCGCTCACCACGCCCACGATGGTCGCGAGGCTGGTGTCCGACATGTAGAAGCGCTTCCCCACCGCAGGGCCGCCCGCGAAGTCGCGCGCCACGAGCGCCTGGTTCACGACCGCCACCACGGGCGTGGTTGGTCGCCCATCATCCGACGCGCGCAGCAGTCGCCCCGCGATCAGCCGCTGTTTCGTGACGCGGAAGAAGCTCGGCGTCACCACGCGCATCTCGACGAGGGGCAGCCGCGTGGGATCCGTCTCCGCGTCGCGTCCTTCGTAGCGGATGTTGCTGTTGTTCCCCCAGTTGATGTAGGGCGGCGAGTCGATGGCCCCGGCGCTCTCCACGCCCGGCAGCGCGCTGATCGCGTCGATCGCGGGGCGCAGGAACCGCTCGGCGCTCGACCCGTTCGGGTAGTCCGCCGGCGGCACGGTAACGTTCAGCGTGAGCACGTGCTCCGTCTCGAACCCCGGATCGTTCGACAGCAGCCGGGCGAAGCCCTTGAGCACCAGCCCCGCACCAATGAGCAGCACCAGCGACAGCCCGATCTCGAAGACGACGAGCAGCCGGAGCGCGCGATGCTGCTCCCGGCTCGCGCCGCGCGAGGCGCGCAGCGCATCCCCTGGATCGACGGACGCGCTGCGCCACGCCGGTACGGCGCCGCATACCATGGCGACGACGAGCGCCAGCAGTACCGCGAACACGATCACCGGCAGGTCGAGACCCAGCCCTTCGAGCTGCGGGAGCTGCGCTGCGGCGAGCGCACCGATGGTACGGACGCCGGCCTGCGCCAGCGCCAGTCCAATCACCGTACCCGCGAGGGCGATGAGCAGGCTCTCGGACAGCGCTATCCGCATGGCGTCCCAGCGCGTTGCGCCAAGTGCGGTGCGCACTGCCATCTCGCGCTGGCGCTGCACGCCGCGCGCGAGCAGCAGCGCGGCAACATTCGTCGCCGCGATGAGCAATACCATGGCCACGGCTCCAAACAGCAGGAGCAGCGGCGTGCGCACCGACTGCACGCTCGCGGGCTGCAGCGACGCCACGCGAATGTCTTCGCCGTGCAGCTCGGGGAACGAGGCGACGATGCCGGCGAAGAGCGAGCGCAACTCGACCTGCGCCGACTGCGGCGTTGCGCCGCTCGCCAGTCGTCCCGCGAGCTGCAGGTAGTTGCTGCGCCGCTGCGTGCGCTGCGCTGGCGTGAAGCGGATCGGCAGCCAGATGTCCCCGCGAAAGAGTTGCGGACCGACACTCAGCTCCATGCGCGCTGGCGCAATGCCGATCACGGTCGTCGGCTCGCCGTCCACCGTAATCGTCCTGCCGACGAGGGTGGGATCCGAGCCGAACGCCTCGCGCCAGAATTCATCGCTCACCACCGCGACGCGCGGCTGATTCTGCTCGTCGTCGGCCGGAAGGATGAGTCGCCCGCGCTGCGCGCTCACGCCAAGCATCGGGAAGAGATTGCCGGTGACGGACACCTCCGCGACCTGTCGCCCCTCACCGTGCGAGTTGATCAACCCGTTCTGTCGCGCCAGCGCGGCCAAATCGGTGAGCTGACGTGTCTCGTGCGCCAGATCGAGGTAGTTGGCCACGGACTGCGGCCAGGTGCCCTGCGGTCCCGTTTGCGGCGTCGTCCTGAACACCGCCACCAGTCTATCCGGTGCCCGGAACGGAAGCGCGGTGAGCAACGCCCGGTGAATCGCGCTCGAGATCGCGGTGGTCGCGCCAATGCCCAGTGCCAGGCACAGCACGGCGGAAATGGTGACTGCGGGAGAACGCACGAGACCGCGGGCAGCGCCGCGGAGATCGGTAACACCGACACGCGCCATGGAGCCACCTCGTCATTGCGGATACGGGAAGCAGACAACCGGGACGTGGAAAGGGTTTGCACCGGCCCGTAACAACTCGATTCCCGGGCCGGTGCGCGCGCTCAGCGAGCGGCCGGGAGGCTCAATCTGAAGGTGGTGCCTTCACCAACCTGGCTTGACACGGTAAGTTCTCCGCCGACTCCGCGCGCCAGATTCCGGCTGATCGCGAGCCCCAGCCCCACACCCTTGTGCTCGCGCACGAGACGCTGGTCCACCTGCACGAACGGGTCGAAGATCGCGTCCAGCCGGTCCGCCGGGATGCCCGGCCCGGTGTCCCGAACGTAGATCAGCACGCGGTCTCCCTCACGCTCGGCCGAGAGACAGACTCTGCCGCCCCGCGGCGTGAACTTCGCCGCATTGGAGAGCAGGTTCAACAGGATCTGCTGAAGCTTCTCAGGATCGGCGCGGGCAACGAGCCGAGATGTGCACCGCCGACGAACGAACTCCACTCCACTGGCGGCAAGCTGAACCTCCACGAACTCGGCCGCTGCACCGAGCGCCTCATTCACGACGATATCCTGGATGTCGTACTGCACAGACGAGCTTTCCAGCTTCGCGAAGCTCAGGACATCGTTGATCAGCGCCAGCAGCGCCACCTCGCTTCTCCGGATCTTCTCCAGATCCGCCAGCTGCTCGGGCGTGACCGGTCCGCGAATGCCGAGCGCGAGCAGTTCCGTGAACCCGGCAATCGCGTTGAGTGGCGTGCGAAGCTCATGCGACATGACGGCGAGGAAGTCGCTCTTTGCCTGATTGGCCGCTTCCGCTTCGCGCCGCGCCGCCTGCGCATCGCGCAGCGCCTGCTCGGTGCGCTGCAGCAGCGCGTCACGCTCCCGGTGGGCTGCTTCGCGCGCAGTCACGTCGGCCCAGACGCACACCGCCAGCGGATTCGTCCCAGCCTCCTGCCTGGCGCGGTCGATGGACACGCTGAAGGAGCGTCCCTCGATTGTCACCGCAACATTGCGCACCGTCTGGCGCTCGAAGACGCCGGCAAGGTCGCGATCGTGTTTCAATCCGAGCGCCACGAGCGTCTCCGTCCAGGTGCGCCCGATGAGTTCCCCGAGGCTCAAATGCGACAGCGTGGCGGCGGCGCGATTGGCGCGTCGCACCAGCCCGGAATCATCTACCAGAAAGATCGGATCGCTGATCGCGTCGAAGGTCGTCTGCCATTCCAGCGCCACGCGGCGAAAGCCGGTCTCCGCACGGCTTGCCCGCAGCAGTGCCCGCGTGGTCGCGAGCAGCAATTCCGGGTCCACCGGGTGCGTGAGATATGCGTCCGCTCCGGCCTCCAGCCCGTAGGCGCGGTCGGTGTCGGCCGTATAGCTGGCGGAGAGGTGCATGACTGCTGTGAACGCGGTGGCGGGGTTGGTCTTGATGGCACGACAGATCTCATAGCCGGTGCTGTCGGGCAGCCTGATGTCGAGCACCACGAGGTCCGGACGCGTCCCCATGAGCCGGAGCGCGTCCCGGCCGTTCTCCGCCTCGATCACGCGCATCCCGGCGCCGCGCAGCACGCGCGCGACCGCGTAGCGGTTACCCGCATCATCATCGACGACGAGAATCGTGGCCGGCACGTCCGATTCGGGGACTGAACCGAAGGTGCCCACCGGCGGGGCATCCGCCACGCGCTCGCGCGCCGGAGCGGTGCTGTCGTGCGACAGGGGTCGCATCGCTACGGCGCCGTCATGCTCGACGCGGCAGATGGTCCCGCTCCGCGATTGGCGAAAGCACGCGGCCCCCAGGCGTCCCGGCCCGCTGCCGGGGACGACCCGGACTCGACGCAGTGGCGGGGCACGATGACGGCGAACGTCGAGCCGCGCCCCAACACACTGTCGAGCTCGATCCGCCCGCCAAGGAGCGTGGCCAGCTTGCGACTGAGCGGCAGCCCCAGTCCGGTGCCGCGAACACGCCGCTGCACCGGTCCCTCGATCTGCACGTACTGGCCGAAGATCCGCTCACGGTCCTCGGCGGCGATGCCAATGCCCGTGTCGCTCACGGAAAAGCGCAGCATCTCATCTCCTTCATCGCTTGCCACCACGCGGATTTCGCCACGCTCGGTGAACTTGATGGCGTTCGAGAGCAGGTTGCGCAGTATTTGCGCCAGCCGCTGGTCATCGGTGTGCAACGGCAGCGCTCGCGACCGGTCTTCGAAGCTCAGCGTGACGGCATTGGACACCAGCAGCGGACGGCAAATGCCCCGCAGCGCGGCGAATAGCTCGCTCACGGTGAACTCGGCAGGCCGCAGCGTCGTCCGGCCAGCCTCGATTTTCGCAAGGTCCAGCAGGTCGTTCACCAGGTTCGATACCGATTCGATGGCCTGTCGGATGAGCGTCACCTGGTGCTCCTGCTCGTCGGTCAATTCGCCATCGGTCCGACTGAGCACCAGCTTCGTCAGGTTGAGTGCGGCGGTGAGTGGCGTGCGCAGTTCGTGGCTCATGTCCGAGAGGAAGCGTGACTTCTGCTCCGAGGTCCGTCGGAGATCCTCTGCCCGGTCCTCCAGCTCGGCGTACAGCGCAAGGACGCCCCGGTTGGTGGCCTCGAGCTCTGCGTTGAGCCGTTCCACCTGCAGCTGTCGCTCGCGAATTTCGTCCAGCGCCTGTAGCAGTTCCTGGTTCTGTCGCTGGATCTCCTCCATGGGAGATTGGGCCGTGCGCTGGGCGAGCGTGGCGGCAATTCGCGCGGCGTCGCCGGGCAGGATGAACGACGTCCCAGGCGGCAGTGATTGCGCGATTTCCACGCAGGTCCCCTTGCCGGGCGCCGACTCGATGCGGAAGTGCTCCGAAAGTCGCCGCGCGCCAAGGATGCCGAGCCCCATTCCCGTATGGGAAACGTATTTTCCATCCAGAATGTCCTGCACGTCGCAAATGCCGGGTCCGTCATCGCTGATGCGAATGACGAAGCGCTGCGTCTCTCCCTGATCTCCCTCGACGCCGAAGCGGGCGCGGCCGCCGCCGGCGTATTCGTAGGCGTTGCGCGCCAGCTCGGATACCGCCGTAGCCATCCGCGTCTGGTCCTGTGTATCGAATCCCAGGAGCTGGGCAACCTGTCGCGCCCGCTGACGGGTGAATACCACGTCGTGCTCGTATCTGATCTCGAGCGTGAGCAGCGGGGGCACGGTGCGCTCCATTCTCAGTCGTGCGGCCTGCGAAGGACCAGCACCGTGGCATCGTCGCGCGCGCGCGTGAAGTCGCGGAAGAGCGTGCCTGCGACCAGAGCCGGATGGTGCATGGCCAGCCCGGGATATGCATCGAGACGCCAGCGGCTCATGATGCCGTCGGAGTGCATGATGAGCAGGGCGTCGTCCCCCCACGGATAGGTAAACTCCTGCACGCGGTGCAACGAGTGGCCAACCGTGCCATGGTGCGAGGCCATGTTGCGACAGCCGTCCGGCGAGGCGATGACGCCGCTAATGTTGCCGACTCCGGCGAAGCGGACGACACCCTCCGCCACCCCGATCTCGGCAATGGCGAGCGCCGCGCCGCGCGTGGCCACGATGGCGCGATGGACGGTCTCGATGATCTGTGTGAGTGACAGCGCGGCGCTCTCGCGCACAATCCGCAGCGCCGCATCCGCGGCGGCGGCCGCCTCCGGTCCGTGCCCCAGTCCATCGGCGAGCACCACGAGCGTGCGATCCGGCAAGTGCAGGAACATCCAGCCGTCGCCGCACGCGGATTCGGTCGCGATGGGAACACACACGGCGCCCTCGCAGTGCAGTCGCGCGACGTGCGACGGAATGGCGTGCTCCGACCAGATGCGCGCGAGGAGTGCGGTACCCGTTGTCGCCTTCGAGAACAGATCGAACTCGCTCGCCATGCGTCGCATGGCGCCCAGGCCATGGCCGGCGGTGCCCATGGTGGAGTAGCCGTCAGCCATCGCCCGGAATACATCAGGTATTCCCGGACTGGTATCAAGCGCGAGCAACTCCACGCCACTGGGAGGGGCGCCGAGGGCACGCAGCACGATCATGCCATTCGATGCGTGCCTGGCGAGATTCGTCGCCGCCTCCGTCGTGATCACAGCCAGCGTCCCGCGCTCGGCTTCGGAAAGTCCCGCGTGCGCGCCGAGCGCATCGGCGCGGCGGCGCACGTCTCCAACCTGACTTTGCTCGGAGACGGAAATCGGAATGGAGGCGGGGCCGCCGGGTACCTTGTCCGGAGTGAACCGGGCGCGCATTGCCTCTGTCACGATCACGTCATGTCCAGCGAGTAATGGTGACACGTGTCCCCTGTCCGGGCCTGGACCAGATGTCGAATTCGTTGGCCAGCCGCTTCGCGCCCCCCAGGCCGAGTCCCAGGCCGGTGCCTGTGGTGTATCCATCCGTAAGCGCCAGAGTAATGTCCGGAATCCCCGGCCCTTGATCCTCGAACGTGAGGCGCAATCCCCGGCGCACACCGTTCTCGAGTGCCTCGAGTCGTACTGTGCCACCATGGCCGTAGAGGACGGTGTTCCGCGCCAGCTCGCTCGCGGCAGTGACAATCTTGGTCTGATCGACGAGACCCAGCCCCTGCGTCACGGCCCACGACCGCACGATCTGCCGCACCGTGACGACGTCCGACTGCGACTGCACCTGCCTCACCTCATGCCTGAGGACTATCACCGGAGTCCTCGGAGAGCCTCGGTGTGACGACGGCGTCACGCGCGTCTGCATCCGCCGCGGCTCCACGGAGAAGCTCCATGCCCTTTTCGACGTTCAGCGCCGTGCGTATGCCCGGGAGCGAGAGGCCGAGCTCGACCAGCGTGATCGCGACCGCCGGCTGCATGCCGACGACGACAGTTTCCGCGTCCAGCACACGCGCCATCGCCGCCATGTTCGAAATCATCCGGCCGATGAACGAGTCCACGATGTCCACCGACGAGACGTCCAGGAGCACAGCCCGGGCGCCAGTCTCCGAAATCCGGGCGGTCAGGTCGTTTTGCAAGGTCAATGCCAGCCGATCGTGCATATCCACCTGGATGGTCACCAGGAGATACCGGCCCATGCGAAGGATGGGAATACGCTCCACAGCGCCGGTCCGCTCAGGTGCGGGGCGGGTGCGCCGATTCCTGCATTCCTTCAGTCATGCCGGCGGCGCGGACCACGGCGCGTCCGGTCCGCTGCAGCGCGAGGCGGAATGCGTCGGCGAGACTCGCCTTCGTCGTCACACCGCCGAGGTCGACGCCGAGGTGCACGATGGTCTGCGCGATCTGCGGCCGGATGCCGCTGATGATGCATTCGGCGCCCATCAATCGGGCGGCGGTGATGGTCTTGAGCAGATGCTGCGCCGTGAGAGTGTCCACCGTCGGAACGCCCGTAATGTCGATGATCGCGACCGCCGCCTGGCGTTCCACGATGCGCTGCAGCAAGGCCTCCATCACCACCTGCGTGCGCGCGCTGTCAAGCGTGCCGATCATGGGGAGCGCGAGAATGCCGTCCCACAACGACACGACCGGCGTGGAGAGCTCGAGCATGTCCTGCTGCTGCCGCGCGATGATCTCATCGCGACTGCGCTGGAAGACCTCGACGGTGTACAGTCCCAGCGCATCCAGCAGGCGGCTCACGTTTCCGATCTCCTGCGCGAGTCCGTCGGCGTCCACGCCAATCTCCGCGCGCAGGCGCGCCATGAGCGGCTCCTTCAGCGAGAAGACGAACATGGCCGTGTCGGACGGCGTGAAGCCCTGGCGCGCGCGCGTGCGCGAAAGGTCCGCCAGAAACTCGCGCGTCTCTCGCCATGCCGGCTGGTCCAGGTTGCCGTTCGATACGGCGGTCGCGTCGCGGAGCAGGTGCAGGAACTCGCGCAATTGCGCGCGGAATTCGCTCTCGGAAATGTTGCCGCCAATGCCGGACTGTGCCGCCATCCAGTCGCGCAGCAGATCCTTCTGTCGCTCATCGAGCACACGGGAAATGTGCCCCAGCTCCGAGCGAACTGCCTGGCCCGTGTCTGACACTTGCACCTCCAATCTCAGAGTGAAGTGGACCAAACGAGCCGTGCAGTCTTCGCACCGGGCGCGATGTCGGCGACCTGTCGCGGGGACCGATCCGCCGCATCGCGGAGATCCGGCAACATGCGTATGTTACGTGCGGCAACTGCCCATGTCCACACGGCACGCTGCCGACTCCCACCGCCATCGCACTCCACCCATGGCTTCCATGCCCGATCGCCGCGCCTTCGTTGGCACCATGCTCAACGCCGCTCTCGCACTGCCCGTTCTCAATTCCGGCGCCGTCCGCCGCCTGCGGCAGGCGGCCAGCATTGCCGGCGCGCGCCCCGCCTCCAGCGTCGCCACGGATGAGGACTACTGGAGTGAGATCCAGCGTGCGTTCGACCTCGATCGCACGGTCATCAATCTGAACAACGGCGGATGCAGCCCGGCGCCTACGCACGTGCTGGAGCAGATGATTCGCGACCTGCGCTTCTGCAACGAGCTGCCCGTGGAGCACATGTGGCGCGTGCTGGAGCCGCGCATCGAGAGCGTCCGGCTCGACCTGGCGCGCGAGTTCGGCTGCGACCCCGAAGAGATGGCCATTACGCGCAACGCGAGCGAGGCCAACGAGAACGTCATCTTCGGCGTGGACCTGGAACCGGGCGATGAGGTCATCTCCACCACGCAGAACTATCCGCGCATGGTGAATGCGTGGCTGCAGCGCCAGCGACGAAATCGCATCGTCTTCAGGCAAATCAGGCTCCCCACGCCGCCGCCATCGGACAGCGACGTCGTGAAAGCGTTCGAAGCGGCCATTACACCGCGTACGAAGATGATCGAAGTGATGCACGTGAGCTTCCAGACAGGATACGTCGCGCCCGTGCGCGCCATCACGGACATGGCGCGGCGGCACAACGTGGAAGTGCTGGTAGACGGCGCGCACGCGTTCGCGCATCTTCCCTTCACCCGCGACGAGCTCGGCTGTGACTACTACGGCACGAGCCTGCACAAGTGGTGTCTCGCGCCCATTGGCACCGGCTTCCTCCATGTGCGCAAGGAGAAGATCCCGCACATCTGGTCCATGTTTGCCGGCTCACCGGATGAAGACGCGAACATCCGCAAGTACGAGGAGATCGGAACGCATCCGGCAGCGAACCACAATGCGATCTCGCTGGCACTCGCATTTCACCGGAGCATCGGCGCGGAGCGCAAGATCGCGCGCCTCCGGTTCCTGCGGGACCGCTGGGCGAAACGGCTGCTGGCCGAGAGCGACCGCGTGCACATGATTACGCCGATCGGGCCGGACAAGAGCGGAGGGATCGGCGTGGTGGCGATCGACGGGATGGATTTCGCGAAGCTGGGCGGCTGGCTCGAGGCACATCATCACATCGTGACGACGCCAATGGTGACGCCGGAGTTCCAGGGACTGCGCGTGACGCCGAACGTGTACACGACGCTGGACGAAATAGACTTCTTTGCGGACCGGATGGTGGAGGCCGTGCGGAAGGGCGTGTGAAGGTGATGCTCACGAGCCGCGGCGCATCGCCGGCGTGGCGCGGAGAACCGATGGGTCCGCACCGGCGCAGGTCCGCTTGTTGCCGTTCACGTGCGATGTCACTCCTCACTGTCCATACCATGGAGGCACGGGTATGGGCACGATGTCTTGCCCCGTCTGCAACGGGCAAGCAAGAACAGGGCACGCTGTCGGCGAGTACACGTATTACCGATGTAGTTGCGGCTTGCAATTTCTCTCCGCAGGAATCGATGTCTCGGCCGTGTACGGAGACGACTACTTTTTCGGCGGGGGCGCTGGTTACGCGAACTACCTCCGGGAAGGGCCTCTGATAACAGCGCGCGGCCGGCACTACGCTCACATCGTTGCCCACTACGCCGCGCCGGGCCGTCTCCTCGATGTCGGAGCCGCTGCCGGCTTCATCCTCCGCGGGTTCCAGGACTGTGGTTGGAACGGTGTCGGGATCGAACCGAACACGACGATGGCGACGTATGCGCGGCAGATCAGCGGCGTCCCAGTTCAAGTCGGCACGCTCGAGGATTTCTCAGCCGAGGGCCAATTTGATCTCGTCCTCATGGTGCAAGTGCTGGAGCATGTGCGCGACCTGCAGCAGGCCACCGCCACAGCCGCGCGCGTCACGCGGCCGGGTGGCCTCTGGTTCCTCTCGACCATTGATGGCGGGAGTCTGCTCGCCAAAGCAATGGGCGGCGGCTGGCAGGGATATGCGCCGCCGAGTGTCCTGCGTGTTTTCTCCCGACCCGCTCTGGATCGGCTGATGGGTGGTCTGGGCTTCGCCAGAATCGCCCGGGGGCGACCGGTGATCTGGATCTCCGGAGCACACGCCAAATCGATCCTGGCGTACCGGGCAGGCGAGGGGCTCGTGAACAGTGCCCTTGCGGGGCTTGCTCGGGTCATTCCGGATGGACTCGCGCTGCCGTACCCCGGACTGGATTTTTCGTGGAGTCTCTACCGAAAATCTGTCACGTCCTCCTGAAGGGGGCAGGGGTGCCAGCGTCGCGGCATGGGCGAGCCTGCCTGTAGCGCGCTCGTCCCGGCCGACCGGGCGTGGTCGCCTTGGCCGCCTGTGATGCTGCCTGCTTGTTTCCCGACCCCCGCATGAAACACACGCGCATGCAGGTACAGCCCACCACGCCCGCCGATCTCCACGCCATTCGCGCGGCATACGACGCCGGCCGCAAGACCCAGCGCGAGCAGCATTCTATGGACACGTGGGCGAGCAACGATACGCTTATCGAATACTACGGCCGACTGGGATTCCAGGTGGTAGGCAGGCGGCGCATCGCGCCTGATCCGCGGCTGGCGGCGCACTATCATGGCATCGAGTTGGCGCTGCTCGAGAAGCCGTGTCCCAGCGGAGTCAGAGTCGAATGAAAACCAATCGACTCTGACCCCGTTGCTCCGGCTACCTTTCGTAATGTCCGGCAGACGCGCTCGCACCCTCGATGGCCCCGGCGCACACCCCAGCGTTCGCCAGCTACTCCGCTGCGTGCTGCTTCTCGCAGCGATGACGGGTTGCGTTGTCACCTCCCATCCTGCCGCCGCCCAGCAACTCACCCTCCGCTTCTTCGACGTCGGCCAGGGCGACGCTGCGCTCATCACGAGTCCGGAAGGCAAGACGCTGCTCGTCGATGCCGGCCCCGAGGACGGTGTGGTCAACCGATACCTCGGTCGCCTCCATATCGACACGCTTGACCTGATTGTCGCCTCCCACAATCACGCCGACCACATCACGGGCCTCCAGTCTGTGCTGCGCTCCAGGGTCGTCCGCTTCTACATGGACAACGGCGTTCCCGCCACCACGCACGTCTACGCGAGCGTACTCAACGCGGTCCAGCACTCCGGTGCCACGTACCTTGCTCCCACTGCCCGCACCATCCATCTGGGCTCGGTCGTCGTCCGAGTGATTCCCCCAATGCCGGGCATCGAAGCGCAGAACAACACATCCGTGGGCCTGCTTGTCACCTACGGGACGTTCTCCGCATTCTTCGCCGGTGATGCGGAATCTGTCGAACGCGGCTACTGGCGCGGAGCCGGCGACTTGGCGCACGTCACGGTGCTCAAGGTCGCGCATCATGGCAGCAGCAACGGCACCGATGCGCAGTGGCTCGCTGCGCTCAGTCCGTGCGTCGCGGTCATCTCGGTGGGGGTTCGGAACCGCTATGGCCACCCCTCGCCCCGAACGCTCCGGCTGCTCGACGCCGCCCGGGTGCTCACTTTCCGCACGGATCGGGACGGTACGGTCGAGGTCCGGGCATCAGGCACCGGGCAGGTTGTGGTTCACACGCTCGGGGTGGCGGCTGGTACGGCGCGCGCGATGCAAAGTGCTTCGGGTCATTTCTCGTCGGCGCGCACGGGCACCGGCAGTACCATGCGCTCTGCCCGGCCGGGCTGCCCGGTCACCCAACACTGAACTCCGGCTCCGCGAGGTGTCACGATGGCAAAGCTTGTGAAACCTGGCTTCTTTGCCGTGGATCGAATCGAGGGCAGATACGCGATTCTCGTTGGTGATGACGGGCGGCAGTTCGAGCTGCCGCTCGCATCCCTGCCCGCGGGAACGACGGAAGGCACTATTCTCGCAGTACCGGTTCACACGAACTCTCCCGCATGGAGCGAGGCGGAGATCGACGCCGGCGAACGCGAGCGGCGCCTGGAGGAAGCACAGGCCCGGTTGAAGAAGCTCCGGCAGGGAGATCCGGGCGGCGATATCATCCTCTAGTCACGCTGCCATTCCGCGAGTCCGACGACAGCTTGCCATCACTCCCACGTGCCGTCTGAAATGACAGTGAATCGCAAGAGGACGCTCCGCTCCGTGATTCGCCCGCACGCCAACGCATACGTCATCCCCGACACTCTGCTCTCCGCCGGCGAGTACCCGGCCAGCGCCGCGTCCACACTTCCTGGCGATGCGCGCGCGAAACTGCCGCAGTTCCTCGACGCCGGCATCACCGCGTTCATTGATCTCACCGATCCCGCCGACGGCCTCGAGCCGTACTATCCCATCCTCTACGAGCTCGCCGCCGCCCGCGGCGTCGACGTCTTCTACGACCAGCTCACCATCGCCGACATGGATGTGTGCAACCCGTCGCACATGACGCGCGTCCTCGATGCCATCGATGCCCATCTCGCCGAGCGAAGGGGCGTCTACGTGCACTGCTGGGGTGGCATTGGCCGCACGGGCATGGTGATCGCGTGCTGGCTCGTCCGTCACGGACGCACGGGCAGTGAAGCCCTGGACGAAGTAACCATGCTCTTCCGCTCGATGTCCGCTGACAAGGTGCGCCGCTTCGGCGAGACGGGCTCGCCACAAACGGAGGCGCAGCGCGCATTCGTCCGCAGCTGGTCATCACTCGACGCGGCCAGCGCGTCGCCATAGGCGGTCGATTCGCCCCGTCACGCGTCCATGTTTGCCGCCATTCGCCGCGCCAAGCACGGATTGTGCGCGCAAGACGTACGGGACACTGGCAGGCAGTTGCAACCTCGACCGGAGTGACCACATGAGATTCGTACACAGCGTGCTGGCGATGGCGACGGCCGCGCTCGTCGCCTGCGGTGGAGAGAAGGCCGCACAGAATAAACCGAGCACGGCCACGTCGGGCAGCGAGGCCGGCAGCACAGCGACGGCCGCTGCCGCTCCATCCTCGACCGCGGCGGCCCCGGCGGCCCCGGCCGCTCCCGCCGCGCAGGGCCCGATGACCGTGCCGAGCTGGATGAAGGTGGACAAGGGGGCGAAGACGGTGACGCTCGACATTCACGCCGGCCAGACCGCCGCCAACAACCACTGGAACTTCAACGGCCACTACAAGGGTGACGAAACCATCACCGTGCCGGAAGGCTACAAGATCACCATCAAGTTCACCAACGACGACCCGTCGCTGGCGCACAGCATCGGCGTTGACAGCGCTTACACGACATTCCCGGCCACGTTCACCAACCCGCAACCAATCTTTCCGGGCGCGATCAGCTCGAACCCGACGGACATGACGAAGGCAACGCAACCGAAACAGTCAGAGACGCTGAAGTTCACGGCGGCCAGGGCGGGAAGCTACACGCTCAACTGCTTCATTCCCGGTCACGCGCTTACGGGCATGTGGATCCGTTTCGACGTCTCTGCGGACGGGAAGGCCGGAGTGACGACGAGCTAGCCCAGGGCTGTGCGGGTCACGCTCGATGCGAACCCTCTCGTGCGCTATCGCCTGTGCGCCGTTCGCGTCGCCGGTGTGACGTCGATGCGCCCGATACGACCCGTGCCGCTGAGCGCGAGCCAGATTCGTCCCCGCGCGGAGTCCACCGCCATGTTGCGGATGATCGCGCCTTTCGTGGGGATCTGCACGATCGTGTCAACGCGCTCGCGCTCCGGGTCGAACCGGATCACCTGGCCCGTCCCGGATTCGTCGTACCAGATGTGACCGTCCGGAGCGATGGCAAGACCGTACGGTGCCGCGTGATCTCCACCCGGCGATGCGTACTCGTGCGCGATGCCAGTGCGCGGCTCGAGCACGCCCAGCCGGTGCTGTGCGTAGTCGGTGTACCACACGCGCCCATCCGTGGCGACCTGCAAGCGGCGCGGTCGCGCTTTCGGATCCGGCAGCGGGAACTGCTTCAGTGCGCCGGTCGCGGGGTCAATGCGGCCGACGACATTGGTACCGAACAGCGCGACCCAGATGCTGCCGTCGTTGGCGGCGACGAGCCCGTACGGCAGTGCGCGAGGGACAGAAACCGGATACAGCTTCACCTCGCTCGTCGCCGGGTCGAGCACGCCGTAGAGGTCCGATCGCTGCGCCGTAAACCAGACCTTCCCATCGTGCACGAGCGGCGTGTGCGGATCGCGCGCCGCCGCAGGCAGCACGTACTCCCGGACCCTGCCCGTGGCAGGATCCAGTCGTCCGATTCTGCCGTTCGCGTTCCCGGTGTACCACACCCCGCCATCCGGAGCGACCACGATGCCATGCGGACCCGACTTCGGCGTTGGCGTCGCGACGTCGGTGATCCTTCCGGTCGCCGGGTCGAGCCGGCCGATGTAGCTGTTGGCCTGGTCGGTATACCAGACGGTGCCATCTGCACCTGCCGCGGGATCGTGCGGGAACGCGCCCGGGCGCGGGATCTGATACTCCGTGATGCGAAATGGTGGCGCGGCGGAATCGCTGGGCCGATTGGCATCGGGCGGCGCGGCGAACGCCGGCAGCATGGCAGCGGCGATGAATGCCGGTGCGCGAAGTGCGATACGCATGGTGGACACCTCGGATGCAAGGGAGCGGGAGAGCATCATTGTGCCGCGGTGAACGCTGCCACGAACGCGTCGAGCTCCTTTGTGTTCAGGTCCGACACCGCCCAGTATTCCAGTCCATCGCGCCGCCAGGTCACGAGGTGGTAGCCGTTCCGCGTGGACTCGCTCGGCGACGCGGCGCGTCCCGGCTGCGCCCATTCATAGACGTTGATCATGTGCTGGCGCCGTGCATAGACGACCACCGGTACCGCGCGCCCGCGGACATAGTCCATGCGACCGCCCACCAGCGGGAAGCCAATGGAGTCCAGATTCGGTACCGATGGCGAGACATCCACGCGGCCGTCGAACCATGGCTTGACGTTATGCTGATTCGTGGACGCGACGTCTGTCAGATGACCCGGCATGAGCGAGCGAATGTGCGAAGCGAGCAGCTCCTCGCTCGCCTGGTGTGACGGGTTCCGGCCGCCGAGCACGGCGTACGTGACCGAGCTGCTGATCAGCGCAATGGCGACACCCGCCGCGGCCAGTCGCCACCACGGTGATGTGCGCCACGCGGACGGGCGCGGCGTTTCGGATGGGACGGGAGTGCCGGCAGTCGTGGCGGTCGCGGGCCTCGCGGCCTCCGATAGCGCGGCGCGAACGCGCGCTCTCAGCACGTCGGGCGCCACGTAGCGCGGCAGGTGCGCAGATGCACGACGATGCGTGGCGGCGAGCATGGCGTACTCGGTTGCGCACGCTTCGCACGTGGCCAGATGCGCATCCACGCCGGCCGCCGCGTCGGGCGGCAGCTCGTCGTCCAGACGCGCGTCGAGCGCGTCGCGGTACAGGGCACAGCCTGCGTCAGCGTGCATCTCAGCTCACCTCCCGAGTGTCCGGATCGAGCAGCGCCGCCAGTTGTCGCCTGGCCCTGGCGAGCCGCGACATCACGGTGCCGATGGGCACGCCCAGCACATCGCTGATTTCGCGGTAACGCAGCTCCTGCACTTCCCTCAGCACGATCACTTCCCGGAACTCCAGCGGCAACGTAGCCAGTGCCCGCTGCACCCGATTCTGCTCCGACGCTTCGATGGCCGCGGCATCCGCGCTCCGTGAGGCAGCGGCCGATCCGTGCAGAACGTCGTCGAATGGGATCGAGCGTTCGTCCACGCGATGGCGCCGCCGCCAGTCGAGCGCGCAGTTGCGCACGATCGCAAGCAGCCACGCGCGCGCGTCGCCGCCGCTGAAGCCCTCGAAATACCGGAGCGCGCGCAGCGCCGCATCCTGCACGACGTCCTGCGCGTCGTGCTCATCGCGCAGGAGATAGCGCGCGAGCGTGTACGCATCATCGAGATGGGGCAACACGACCCGTTCGAATCGATCCACCACTCCCTCAGTCACGTCGCTCCGTACGCTGGGCTGATTCATCAATGACTGGACTGCCGGAACCGGGAAATCATTCCCGGTGGTTCCGGGAATAATGCTGCGCCGTCCGCAGTCATGGGAATCGTCCCTGACACGAGGCGTACTTCCCATGAGCACGAAACACCATGACCGCGACGACGACCGGTTCGACGATGCGGGCAACACCCGCCCCACCGGCAACAACTACATCAGGACGGACAGCAGCGACGACGGGATCGATCGCCGCGGCTTTCTGCGCTGCATGGCCTGGGCCGGAACGGCCACCGTATGGGCCATGAGCGGCGGAGTGCCGGCGTCGTTCGCGATTGGCCGCGACACGTTCCTCACCGAGAGTCAGAAGAGGAGCATCTTCTTTGCCCAGATCAGCGACAGCCACATTGGCTTCGACAAGGCGGCGAACCCCGACGTGACGGCGACGTTGCGCGAGGCGGTGGCGAAGGTCAACGCGCTGCCGCAGCGTCCGGCGTTCGTGCTGCACACCGGTGACATCACGCAGCTCGCGAAGCCATCGGAGTTCGATACGGCGAACGAAGTACTCAAGGAATTGAAAACCGACCGGGTGCTCTACGTGCCCGGCGAGCACGACGTCGCCGCCGACAACGGCGCCTCATACCTCGCGCGCTACGGCCGGCACACGAAGGGCAACGGCTGGTACAGCTTCGACCATCAGGGCGCGCACTTCGTGGGACTCGTCAATGTCCTCGACCTCAAGGCGGGCGGACTCGGCTCGCTGGGCGCCGCGCAGCTCGACTGGTTGAGCCGGGACGTGAGCCGGCTGCCGGCGAGCACGCCCATTGTGGTATTCGCGCACGTGCCGCTGTGGACGGTGTACCCCGCGTGGGGGTGGGGTACGGACGACTCGGAGGCGGCGCTCGCGCTCCTCAAGCGCTTCGGATCGGTGACGGTGCTCAACGGGCACATTCACCAGATCATGCAGAAGGTCGAGGGGAGCGTGTCGTTTCATACGGCAATGTCCACCGCGTTTCCGCAACCTGCACCAGGCACCGCACCGGCTCCGGGTCCCATGAAGGTTGCGCCGGAGAAGTTGAAGAGCGTACTCGGCATTGCCGATGTGACGTTCATTCCGGGGCGGAAGACCCTGGCGGTGGTGGACGCCACGCTCTCCGGCGAACCGCCCGCCTTCGCGAGCCTGGCGGCGACGGGCACGCCGTCGCGCACGGCGCCGACTCGCGTGCGTGCGCCGAACGAGATCGGCATTGACAACTTCCGCTTCACGCCGCCCACGCTCACCGTGCCGGCGGGTACGCGCGTCACCTGGGTCAACGACGATGATGTGCCGCACCTGATCGCGAGTACCGGCGGACGTTTCAGGTCATCGCCCGTGCTCGACACCGGCCAGCACTACGGGCTCACGCTCACGAAGTCCGGGAGGTATTCCTACTTCTGCTCGCTGCATCCCATGATGCAGGGAACGATTGTCGTTTCCTGACACGCGGGACTCGCGGGCGGGCGGCGCAGGTGCGCCGTCGCCCGTTTGTCCCGCAGCCGCTCCAGTAATCCGGGTCTGATCCGGTGAGTCGCGCGTGCCCTCTCACGCAATCATTGCGGAGTTCATTAACTTTACCCCGCTCGTCACGGCCCGACGCACGGTCTCGTCGCCTGGCTCCCGTTGCTGCCGACTCCTGCCCCCATCCCAGCATGAAACACGCGCTCATGTATCACGGTTCATTCGACCCCAACTTCGCGCAGCTCAAGCCCGGCGCCACCACGTTCGTCGGAACCGATGGCAAGACGCACGAGCTGCGGCCGTGGCCCGCGGACGTGAACGGGCTGCGTATTGGCTACATGGAAAAGGAAGGGAAGAAGTTCTTCGCGGTGCGCGTCATGGACAGCAAGGCGGATCTGGTGCTGCCGCACGAGGTGCGGATCGACTCGACGCGTCACATGGGCCTCAACAAGCGCTTCGGCGCCGAACCCACGATCATTGATGAAGGGCCGGTGACCGACCTGCTGGCGGACATACTCAAGGCGAATCCGGAACTGCGTCTGCCGCTGGCCGACATTCGCGCCCGCATGAAGTAGGGCCGGGGCAGCCCATGGGGCAGCCCCTGTGTGGCGCTGATGCAGCAAAGGGGCAGCCCATGGGGCTGCCCCTTTGTGCCTCGGGGCTGATTTCGCCTCCTCACTTCATGGCCGCGCGCGTTTGGTCGTGATCAGGATCACCCCGTTCCGGGCGGCAGGCTGCGCGTAGAGCCGCATGGCGGTGGGACCCTTCACTACCTCAACCGTGGCAATGCTGTCCGGCGCGAGGGACTGCAGGAGGCCGGCGCTGGCCTGAACACCATCCACCATCAGAAGGCCGTTGAACTTGCCGGCCGGCGTACCGCGCGTGACCAGCAGGTGCGGCATGCTGTCGCGCAGGGCCAACGTCAGTTTGCCGCTCCGCATGGCGCTGCCACGCGTCAGAATGACGATGCTGGCGCTGTCTCTCGCGGAGCGGGCCTTCGTGATCCTGATGGATGCGATGCTGTCTGCCGATAGCGCGTTGGCCTGCGCTGCAGTCACGCGCTTCCCATCCACGAGATAGATCGTCGCGCCCGGACCCGCCCCGCCCAGTGATATCAGCCGCGCGGCGCGCGATGCACTCGCGACATCCATGCGATCCACGTCGGCGGAGGTGGGAAGCCCGCTGTCGCACGCCACCACCAGCGCGCCGACTGCCACGATTGCGATCGCGCCGAGTACGCTCGCCCGTACGCGATCCAGTCTGCCAGGTCTTGCCGTCATGGCCAGCAACCTCCGCTCGAGATGTGATGGGGTATCCGCGAGTGCGAGTGCGCCCGCGTGAAGTGAAGAGCCGCGCGATGCCAGATCGATGAGCAGCGAACCATACGTCCGCGCGTTGACGTCACCCGCGAGTACGCGGCGATCGCAGTCCAGCTCCACGCCGAGGCGAAGTCGTGCCAGCAACCACCAGACCGCGGGGTGCCAGGGAAGGAGCACGGCGCAACAGCAACCCACGGCAAGCAGCCACGGATCGCCCGCGCGCAGATGCTCGCGTTCATGCGCGACCACGAGCCGTTGCTCATCGCTGCTCCGCCTTAGCAGCCAGTGCGGGACGACAATCTCCGCATCGGCCAGGCCAACGACCGCTGGCCCCGCCTGCGGCGCGAGGCGCACGGTGGAACCGGCGAGTTCGGCACGCGGCCACCGCAGTCGCGCACGCCGGAAGCGCGCGTAGACCCCGAGGAACACGAGCAGAGCGGCGCCCGAGAGTGCGAGCCAGAGAATCCCGACGCCGCGCTCCACGCCGCGCGGCGTCGCGTGGGCAATGCTCGCGATGGTCTGCTCGACCTGCGCGGTGACCGCATGCAACGACCAGCGGTGGACTGGGGGGGCGGGCGATGGTACCGCGTCCGAGGCGGAGAGCGCCAACCGGACGCCCGTGCGCAGCGGCTCACTCGGACCGCGCAACGGCGCGAGCAGCGTGGCACCGGTCGTGAGAACCAGCGCGGCGACCCAGAGCCACCGCGTGGGCCGGGCCGCCACTCGCAGGAGCTGCTCCGCGCCCACAGCGGCGATGGCGACCAGTGCGCCAACCACGAGTCCGTAGATCATCCACGCGGTAATCATTTCTGCTCCCTGAGGCGATCGGCCAGCAGACGGCGCATGCGCTCGAGCTCCTCCTTCCTGAGCCCGCGATCCGACACGAACTGCGCGAACATCCGCTCAGCCGATCCCTGGAACATGGTTTCGCGGATGCGGGCCAGCGCACTGCTGCCGGCCCGCTCGGCGGGCACGAGCGCGTGATAGCGATAGGCACGTCCTTCGGCTTCGTGGCTCACGTAGCCTTTCTCTTCGAGCGTCTGGAGCGCTGAGAGCACGGACGTGTAGGCGAGGTCCTCGTCGAGCGCCTCGCGGACTTCGGCAACGGTCGCGGCACCGAGTCGCCAGAGCACGCTCATGACCGCAAGCTCACGAGGCGGAAAGTGGATTTCGTCCACAGGGGTCTCCTACTGAAGTTTCAGTAATATGTAGACGCCTGGCCAGATTGTCAACTGCCTTTCCAGTAGATAAAGCCTCGGCGCGGTGCGTTACGAAGTCACTGTGCATCGAGTCGTACATGCAGGTGGCCTCGCGCCCCGGTTACCTTTCCCCAACAGACTGAAGAGAGAGAGATTCCATGAGCAGACGGACCCGCGCCATCGTGACAGGAGCGACCATGCTGAGTGTGGCGCTACTGGTGGCCGCATGCGGAGGCAGTGACAGCACAGGACCAGGTTCGGCGCCGAATCTTGCTGGCGACTGGACGCTCAGCTTCACCGCAACGAATGCGGACCACCAGACAACGTGCTCGGCCACCGGACCATTGAACATCACGCAGGCATCCTATGCGTTCACCGGCTCTTTCAACGGCGCGACGGGAACGTGCGAGGAGGCGGGGACGCAGGTCGGGGGCACTACCAGCGGTCAGGTGACCAACGGCCACATCGTGGGTGATACTGCGAGCTTCGTGCTGCAAGGATGCAATGCCACAGGTATCATCAGCGGAAATCCCGATCCCGTGCAGGTCGCGGGCGACGTTACCTGCACATATCATCCTCAGGGGGGCGGCGCCTCGTATCCGATCACGGGCACCTGGCAGATGCAGCGGTGAGGCGGGAGTGCAGATTCTGGTGGCGAAGTCGCTCCGCTGACAGGAAACTCTTGATGATGTGAAGCAGACGCCGGGGGCAGCCATGCGCACATGGCTGCCCCGAGTGCATCTGCCCGGATGCACGTGTGGCGCTGTGGGTCCCGCCACGCCTTGACCGGGAGATCGCAGCGAGTACGTTGGCAATATCGCGCCCGCTGGCAACGGAAGTCATTCGATCCGGCCGCGGCCGCTTCCTGTCTGTCAACGAGGGAATCCCATGAAACAGAGACTGGTCCACGGACTCGCGGTGTCACTCGCGGCGAGTGTTGTGCTTCTTGCAGCCTGCTCAACCGACGCTCCAACCGGCGTGCAGTCCCAGAGCGATGGTGCCGTCACGTTCTCGCGCGACGGATACAATCAGGCCGGCGCACACCGGCAGTACGGCACACCCGTCAAGGTCGGCAACGGCACGGCTCGCGCGTACGTCGTGGCTGATGCCAGGCACGGACAGGCGCCGCTGGAGCTTGGCGTTGCGCTCAGCTCCGGGGCACTCGATGCGCTGCCGACCGACGGCATGCACATGTACCTCCTGCCGCTGCCGCAGCTCGCGCCCGCGCCGTACAAGCTCGTGGAGCTCGACTGGAACCCCACGGGTCACCCGCCCGAAGGCGTCTACACGTTCCCGCACTTCGATTTCCATTTTTACTTCATCTCGCTCGCGGAGCGCAACGCGATAGTGCCGAGCGATCCGAATTACGCTACGGAAGCAGACAACCTGCCCATCGGTGCATTCGTGCCGCCGCTGTATGCGCCGCTCGCCGGTCCCGGGCAGACTCCCGCCGACGTCGCGGTGCCCATGATGGGCCTTCACTGGGAGGATCTGACGTCGCCGGAGCTGCAGAATCTGCTCGGCAATCCATCGGCCTATCAGCAATTCACCAGGACGTTCATCTACGGCTCATGGAATGGGCAGTTCATCTTTGCCGAGCCCATGGTCACGCGGGCGTTCCTGCTCTCGAAGCCCGATGTGTCGGCGCCAGTGCGCGTGCCACAGCGGTATCCCACCGCGGGCTACTTTCCGACCAGCTACCGTGTGACGTATGACGCGCAGGCGGGCGAAACTCGCGTGGCCTTGACGGGCATGGTGGAGCGCAACTGAGTTGCACCTGGCTCAGCTGCTGGTGGGGGTGGCGGTCGGCCTGATCCTCGGCGCCGTGTGCGCCTGGCTCTACGCCGCCGCCCGTGCCGCGCGCGTCCACGTGCTGCTCCAGGAGCGCGAGAAGGATGTAGCGCAGCTTCGCGCACTGCTGGAGCAGACGGACACGCGGCTCCGGGACTCCTTCACCGCGCTGTCATCGCAGGCGCTCCAGGCGAACAATCAGGCCTTTCTCGATCTCGCCCGGACATCCATGGGCGAATTCCATCAGGGTGCGAAGGCCGAGTTGGAGGCACGACAGCTCTCCATTGCCCAGCTCGTGCAGCCGGTGCGTGAGGGGCTGCAGCGCGTGGATGAGAAGCTGCAGGCGCTGGACCGCGAGCGCACGGCGAGTCATGCCGCACTGCACGAGCAGCTCCGCGGCATGCTGGAAGCCCAGCAGCGTCTCACCGGCGAGACGCAGTTGCTGGTGCGCGCCCTCCGCGCGCCGCAGGTGCGCGGCCAGTGGGGCGAGATGCAGCTCAGGCGGGTCGTGGAGCTGGCGGGAATGATGGAGCACTGTGACTTCGATGAGCAGGGAAGCGTGCAGGGTGAAGACGGGAGGCTCCGTCCCGACATGGTCGTGCATCTGCCCGGCGACAAGGTGATTGTCGTCGATTCCAAGGCGCCGCTCGCGGCGTATCTCGATGCGATCGATGCCGTGACCGACGAACAGCGCGCGCCGTTGCTGGACCAGCACGCGCGGCAGGTGCGCGATCACATCACGCAGCTCGCGGGCAAGGAGTATGCGGACCAGTTCACGCAGGCGCCCGATTTCGTCGTGATGTTTCTGCCCGGCGAAGCGTTCTTCAGTGCCGCCTGTCACCGCGATCCGGGGCTCATTGAATTCGCCGTGCGGCACGGTGTCATTCCAGCCAGCCCCACGACGCTCATCACCGTGCTCAAGGCCGTGTTCTATGGCTGGCAGCAGGAGCGCATCGCGCGCAACTCGGAGCAGATCCGCGACCTCGGCATGGAGCTCTACACGCGCATGCGCGTCGCGGCCGAGCATCTGGCCAGAGTGCGCAAGGGGCTGGACGGTGCGGTGAGCGCCTACAACGCCGCCGTGAGTTCGCTCGAGTCGCGCGTGCTGCCCACGGCGCGGAAATTTCGCGAGATGGGCGTCGGCACGGGGGACGAAATCGAGCCACTCGAGCCCGTGGATACGCTGCCGCGCCTCCCGTCGGCGGTGGAGCTCGCCGGCGCGGCTGCCCCGGAGCTCCTGCTCCCATCGCCCTGACGCCGCGCGGCCGCTCGTCCCATATTCCCCGCGTCGTTCCGTCCAATACCCATCAGTCCCATACACCTGAGGCTGTTGTCGTGCACAGACCCCGTCCGCGCGTTGCCCTCCTGCTCGCTCTTCTCGCCTTCCTCTCCGCTTCCACGGCCTTCGCGCAATCCAGCGGTCTCTACTCCGACATGCACTGGCGGAGCATTGGTCCCGTGCGCGCCGGCCGCGCCCGCGCACTCGCCGGTGTCGCCAGTCAGCCCAACGTGTTCTACGTGGGATTTGACAACGGCGGCGTGTGGCGCTCCACCGACTACGGCTCCACATGGGAGCCGCTCTTCGACAACGAGCCCACCGGCTCCATTGGCGCCATCGCGGTTGCGCCGTCGGATCCGAACATCATTTACGTGGGGAGCGGGGCCGGGATCATCCGTCCTGATCTCGCGGTGGGCAACGGCATGTACAAGTCAACCGATGCGGGGCGCACCTGGACACACCTCGGCCTCGACGACAGCCAGATGATCGCGGGCATCGATGTGGATCCGAAGAATCCGGACCGGCTCTTCGTCGCGGTGCTGGGGCATCCATACGGGCCCAACGCCGAGCGTGGACTGTTTCGCTCCACCGATGGCGGCAAGACGTTCGAGAAGGTGCTCTACAAGGACGAGTACACCAGCGCCAACGACGTGCACATCGATCCGGACAGTCCGAACGTGGTGTACGCCGCCCTCTGGCAGCAGCAGGAGAGTTTTCGTGAAGGCGGTTCGTTCGGTGGCGACAGCGGCGGCATCTTCAAGTCCACTGACGGTGGTACCACGTGGAGCAGGGTGCAGGGCGGCCTGCCGACGGTGCTGCAGGCGAATCTCGCCATCGCGCCAGGCAATCCGCGAGTCGTGTACGCCATGGTTGCCACGCCATCGCCGCGCGGAACGCCCGCCGGCGGGTTCGGCAGCGGCATTGTCGCGCTGTATCGCTCCGCCGACGCCGGTGCGAGCTGGACGCTGGTGGATGGTCCCGGCATCACGGGCCGCACGGTGGACGAGCGCCCGCTCGTCCGCATTGGCGGCGGCGATCTGCCCACGCTCGCCGTGGACCCCAGCAACGAGAACGTCGTCTACAGCAATTCCACGGTGCTCTGGCGCACCGAAGATGGTGGCGTCACCTGGACAGCCGTGCGCGGCGCGCCGGGCGGCGACGACTATCAGAAAACGTGGATCAACCCCACCAATCCGGACATCCTGCTCGTCGTGAGCGATCAGGGCGCCGTGATTTCCGCCAACCGCGGCGCGTCGTGGAGCAACTGGTACACGCAGTCCACGGCGGCCATGTATCACGTATCTACCGACAATACGTTCGTCTATCAGGTGTGCGGCGGCCAGCAGGATTCCGGCTCCGCGTGCGTGGCCAGCCGCTCGATGGATGGGGAGATCACGTTTCACGACTGGCACCCCGTCAACATCCAGGAGTACGGCATCGCCGCACCCGACCCACGCGACCCCGACATGGTCTACGGCAGTGGCCGCACGAGCGTCTCCCTGTACGATCGGAAAACCGGGCAGACCACGGCGGTGGGTCCCGACATGAGCGGGAAGGGCCCGAACGGGGACACGTACAACCGCAACGTGCGCACGATGCCGATCATCTGGTCACCCGTGAACCACGACGTGCTCTACTACACGTCGAACGTGGTGTGGAAGACGACCGACCACGCACACAGTTGGACGCGCATCAGCCCCGACCTCGCCAGGCAGAGCTGGACCGTGCCCGCCACCGCGGGGAAGTACGCGAGCAGTGTGGAGGTGTCACCGCAGGGCGCCATCACCGCCTTCTCGCCCTCGCCGCGCAGCGCCAGCGTGCTCTGGGCCGGGACCGATGACGGCAACATTCAGGTCACCATGGATGGCGGCGTGAAGTGGACCAGCGTCACGCCGGCGGCAATCAAGCCGTGGACGCGCATCTTCAACATCGAGGCCGGGCACTTCGACACGCAGACGGCCTACGCCGCCGCGAACACGCTGCGAATCGACGATCTGCACCCGCACTTCTGGCGCACGCACGACGGCGGCAGAACATGGACCGAGATCGACAACGGTATCGCGCCCGACGCGGTGGCGAATTCCATTCGCGAGGACCCGCGCCAGAAGGGATTGCTCTACGCGGCCACCGACACGCAGGTCTGGGTGTCGTTCGACTACGGCGACCACTGGCAGTCGCTGCGCCTGAACATGCCGGCCATCTCGGTGCGCGACATCCAGCTCAAGGATGACAGCACGTGTCTCTGTTCCGACCTCATTGCCGGGACGCACGGACGCGGCTTCTGGATTCTGGATGACGTGACGCCGCTGCGCCAGGAAGCGCAGGCGCGCGCGGCGCAGACGGCGTATCTCTACCGGCCGGCCACCGCGGTGCGCGTGCGCTTCGCGACGAACGACCCGACGCCGTGGCCGCCCGAGGTGGCGGCCGGCGAGAATCCGCCGCCGGGCGGCATCATTGATTACTACCTGGCGAACGACGCGACCGGACCGGTGACGCTCGACATCCTCGACAAGGCCGGCACGGTGATCCGTTCCTACAGCAGCGCGGATACCGCGCCGAATCCAGATCCGGCGCTCGATCCGAAGGCGTACAACACGCAGGTCTGCCAGCGCACGCCCACCACGCCCGCGTGCTCGGTACCACTCTACTGGCAGGCACCGCCCATGGTCATTTCCACCAAGCAGGGCATGCATCGCTTCTCATGGGATCTGCACTATCAGCCCATCGAGGGGCTGCAGGGCGGTGGCTTTGGCGGCGGTGATGGCGGCGGGAATCCGGTGCCGCACCGCACATACCCGTCGGTAAACACGCCGTGGGCGCCGCCGGGGTCGTACACGGTGCGCCTCACGGTGAACGGCAGGCATTACACGCAGCCGCTCACGCTCAAGCTCGATCCGCGCGTGAAGACGCCAGCCGCCGGACTCGCGCAGCTCGCATCGCTCTCCCGCGAGATGTACACGCGTGCGGCGGCGGTGCACGGTGCGTACGAACAGGCACGCTCGCTTTCCGCGGTGCTCGACACGGCGCAGGGGGCGGAGGCAAAGGCGTTCAAGGTGCGCGTGGATTCGCTCGCGCCCGCACCCGGGCGCGGGGGACGCGCCGCCTTCTTCCGCCGGCGCGGACCAGCGGGTCCGCCCAATCTCGAGAGTGCCGCCAGTGCGCTCATGGGCGCCGCCATGAGCATGCAGCGTGCGGACGCCACGCCCACCGCGGTCGAAGTGGCCGCGTGCACGTCGGCCCGGAAGGATGCGGCGGCCGTCATGGCAAAATGGGACGCGCTGCGCACGCGCGGCCTGGCCGCGTTCAATGCGAAGCGCAAGGCTGCGGGAGAGGCGGCCGTGGAAATGCCGTGAACGGGGAGGAGACAAAAGGGTCAGCGTCGATTGAAAATCGATCGACGCTGACCCTTTTCTCTCCTCCCCTTCTGCTCCAGCCCGCCGCACTTGTGACCCGCACCCCATATGCGCGAGTCTATGTACCGTGGACTCGCGTCCGGACGCCGAACTCATTGCTTCCGTGCTCAACGGGCACGCGGACGACTATACCGTGCTCGTGCGCCGCCACAGTGCGCGGTGCGCGCGCTATGCCGCACGCATGCTGGGCAGCCCGGACGATGCGGATGAGGCGCTGCAGTCGGCGTTTCTGCGAGCGTATCGTGCGCTGGCGCGATGCCGGGAACCTTCACGCTTCGAATCGTGGCTCCTTCGCATCGTGCTCAACGAGTGTCGGACCGTGGCTGCTCGACGCGCGCGGCGCGAACGTCGCTTCGTGCGAGACGTGGAGATCCTCTCGGGCGTGGCGGCGGATCCCGTGCAGGACGGCCAGGCGACGCTGGCTGAAATCCAGCACGCGCTCGACTGCCTGGACGACGGGCTGCGCGAGGCGTTTCTGCTCAAGCACGTGGAAGAGCTGAGTTACGAGGAGATGGCTGCGCTCACGGGCGTTGGCATTTCCGCGCTCAAGATGCGGGTGAAGCGGGCCTGTGCACGGCTGCGCGTGCTGCTCGAAGGCGCGCATCATGACTAGTGGCAGCGGGCGGGACCCTGCCCAGGAGGGTGGCATGTTCAAAGAGGACGAAGAGGAGCGAGCGTTCATCGAGCGGATCGCGAAGCCGTTGCGCGCCGCCGAACCCCTGACCGGCGAATTCATGGATCGGCTGGCGGCGGCGGTTCGTGCGGATGGCGGCGGCGCTGGCAACTCTGCGCATGAGGCACCGCGCGATGTGCCCTGGTGGCGGAAGCGCGCCACCATTACCATGTCGCTCTCGCCGCTCGGCGGCCTGGCTCTGGCGGCCGGCCTTGGCGCGGTAATTGTACTCGGCGCACTCGCGTCACGCTCGGCTGGCCACGATGGAGCGGGCCTTGTGGCGTCAGGTCGGTCCGCGCGCACGGCGGCGATTCGCACGGACACCGTGCACATCGTGCGTTTTGTATTCATTGCCCCACGGGCCGCGAGCGTCGCGCTCGTGGGAGACTTCAACAACTGGCGGCGCGAGGCCACGCCGCTTCGACCAACAGGGTCAGACGGGATCTGGTCAGTCTCGGTCCCCATGTCGCGCGGATCACATCAGTATGCGTTCGTCATCGATGGCACAAAGTGGGTGGCTGATCCGGCCGCGGGCACTTCTGTAACAGACGACTTTGGCACCACGACTTCGGTGCTGACCGTGGGCGGAGCCGGCTGACCCCGGTGCGGCGTGGTGTCCGCTGCCGCGCGCTCGCGGAGGCGTGCGCGCTGATGCTCGTCGCGGGTAGCGTTCCCGGCGTGCGCGCGCAGCAGATGGCAGCCAGCCTGGATCTCGGCGCCAGCCTGCTGCGCTACTCGGACTCGGTGACGTCCAGCGCCGCGGCGCTGAGCCCCAGCATTGACTTTCAGTCGAGACATTTTTCGCTCGACGCGACCGGCACGATCGCCGAGCTGAGCACAGGATCGTGGACTGGACAAGGCAGCGCCACGGCCGGTGTCTTTTCCCGTGAATTTGCTCGCTTTCGCGGCGAGCTGGGTGGAAGCGCTGGCGGATCGGCGCACGAGGATGGCGCGCGCACCGGGCAGCTCGAGGGGCTCGCCCGGCTGCACTACGGGCAGTCCCGATGGGGACTATGGGGCGGTGGTGGGGCGGGGCGCGCCTGGGACGGCACGGCGTGGCGTTCCGTCGTCTTCGGCGATGCCGGCGTGTGGCTGAGCTCCGGCACAGTTACCCTCTCGGCCGCCGTTACTCCCACGGAGGTGGGAGACAGCATCCACTACACGGACGTCGGGCTCAGCGGGGAATGGAACGCGGGACGCGCTCAGCTCGAAGGAACTCTGGGCGCGCGAAGCGGCCACGGTCTGGCGGGGCCGGCCGGAAGCACGGCGTGGGGATCGCTCGCTGTAGCACTCTGGGTGGCGCCGCACATGGCCATCGTCGCGAGCGGTGGGAGTTATGCCGCGGATCTCACACAGGCCCTTCCCAACGGCCGCTTCGTCTCTCTCGCTGTCCGGCTGAGCGCACCAGCGAGATCATTGCCCGGGCGGCAGCGTCCCATGGAAAACTCACCACAAGCCACCGCCGCCGGGACCGCGCAGAAAATCGTGGCAATGCGATCGGACAGCATGGTGATCGTTCGGGTGCTCGCCCCCGGTGCCACTCGCGTGGAGATTCGCGGAGACCTTACGAACTGGTTGCCGCTCGAGCTCGCGCCTGCAGCCAATGGGTGGTGGAGCGCACGTATCGTCACTGCACCCGGCGCGTACCAGGTGAGCATCCGGCTGGACGCCGGCGACTGGACAGTACCGCCCGGACTCATCGCGGTAACCGACGAGTTCGGCGGCGTCGTGGGCGTGCTGGTTGCTCCCTGAGCCAGTGCCGGGTTGCCTTCGGGGCGACGCTCGGCCGGTGAGGCCATTTGAATGTGACCCGGACGCCAATGGCTGGAGTCTTTCATGCGGACACCGATCGCGGCACCGGGCAGCCAGCACTGCAGCGAGGCCATCAGAGTCAGGGAGACAGGGACAATGAGATACAGTGCAATGACAATGAGCATGGTCTCGCTGCTGTGCTGCGCCTCACTCGCCGCGCAGGGCGGCGCGACGACGGTGGCAACGCAGCAGGACCCCGCCGCCAGACTGCGCGAAGTGCTGCCCGACTCTGTCGCCAGCCAGGTGCTGTCGATAGCGGCTGAGGCGACATCGCGAGGACTGCCCGGCGCGGCACTCGAACAGCGCGCGCTGAAATTTGCGGCTCGTGGCGTTCCGCCAAACGACATCGTGGGGGCGCTCAAGGGGCAGGCCTCACGGCAGGTGACCGCGCGAACGCTTCTGGACTCGGCGCGCAAAGGCACGCCGCGCGGCGACGAAATCGAAGCAGCCGCCGAGGCGTTGCGCGAAGGAGTTGCCGGCAGAGACGTCGCCACGCTGGCCAAGAGCGCACCGTCCGGACGCTCGCTGGTCGTGCCGCTGTACGTGCTGGGGAGTCTCACCACTCGCGGCCTTCCATCGGACCAGGCGCTGGAGAGGGTGATGCAGCGTCTCGCCGCGCGAGCCAGTGACGCCGAGCTCGAGTCGCTGCCGCAGCAGGCGTTGAACGCGCGCAATGGCGAACCCGGCGCAGATGGGCGCGCGATTGGACTGTCGCACCGTCCGGCGGGGGTGCCGGGAGCCGGCGCACCAGCGCAGGGCGGGCCGCCGTCCGGAGTGCCGGCCAATCCGGCGGGACATGGCCGACCGGCGACGCCGCCGGGCCCACCCAGCCACCCTGGCAAGCCGTAGTACTGGTTCATCACCGCTGCCACCCGGCCGGCCGCTCCAGGCCGGGCGTAACGGACGCAACTACTCTCACGGAGACATGCATATGATCGGAATCACCTCGCGCGCCGCGCGCTGCGCGGCCACCATCGGTCTGGGCGCGATGCTGTTCGGCGGCCTCGCCGGTTGCGGCTCTGATTCGACTTCGGCGGGTACCGGCAAGATCTCGCTGCTGCTCACCGATGCGCCGGGCGACGTGAAGGCGGCGGTGGTTACGATTGCCGAAATTGATCTGCAGGGATCCGGCGGCACGACGGTGCTCATGAACACGCCCGTTACCACCGACCTGCTCACGCTCTCGAATTCCACTGCGCAGCTCGTACAGGATGCCGTGGTTCCCGCTGGCAGCTACAGCCAACTTCGCTTCGTGATCACGGGCGCGTACATCGCCGTGGACAACGGCGATGGTAGCACGAGCATCTATGCGTCGTCGCCGGATTATGCGGGTCTGCCTTCCGGCGCGGTCGTCTCCGGCGCACTCCAGATGCCGAGCTTCGGCCAGAGCGGGCTCAAGGTGAATCTTCCCGATGGGAACGTGAGCATCGGTTCGAGCGAGAAGATTCTGCTGGTGGACTTCAACGTGGCGCAAAGCTTCGGACAGGTCGCCGGCGGCTCGGGGCAGTGGGTCATGCACCCCGTGGTCAAGGCCACTGATGTGGAATTCTCCGGCGGCCTCACCGTGCAGATGACGCAAGATGCATCGCTCACCATGCCTGTGCTGAACGCGTCGCCGCTCACCCTGGGCCAGTTCTCCGCGGTGATCACCGCGAGCGACAACAGCACCCACACGCTCGCGCTCACGGATGCGGGCAACGGCGTGTTCCAGGCGCAGTTCCAGTATCTCCCCGCGGGGAGCTACAGCGTGAACTTCACGGCGCCCACCGGCGTCACGTTCACCACGAATCCGACAGTTCCGGCCAGCGCGTCAGTAACAGCGGGTGAAGTCACGACGAGCGCCTTCGTGCTCACCGCGGCGAGCGTCGCACCGTAAGGATAAAAGCGGATAAGGGTCAGAGGCCAATAGGGGTCAGAGGCTCATCAGCCTCTGACCCCTATCGGCCTCTGACCCCTTCGCTGCCTTGCTACCGCAGGGCGGTGTCCGTGTGCGGACTGGTCCAGATCACGACCGTCCCGCAGAGTCCCTTGCCTTGAAACTCCGCTGGCGTGTCGCTGAGGCCGTTGTAGATCTCCACTCCAACGACGTCGGCCGGCTCGAGGAACTGGTCCAGATCATCCACGTTCACCAGGCGTGTACCGTTGATGTACACCTCGGGATGACAGGGACCGCCGAGGGCGCTGCCGCTGGTGGACACCAGCGTGTAGTGGATGTTGCCGGTGGGGATCACCTTGATTTCCGGAATGCCCTGCAGGATGTCCGTGAATCGAGCTGGACGCTGTTTCGCGATGTCCGCCTGCGTGATGAACCGTCCAAAGCCGAGCGCCCGCCGCTCCAGGAAACCGGCAAGCCCCTTGAGCGGCCCCTTGTGTTTGCCGTACACGGTGACAGCGCTGAGCAGATTGACCCGGTCATTCAGTGTGACCGTCACGCTGACGACTCGCCCGCTCGTCAGGTCCACCACCTTTTCCGCTGGCGTGTAACCGAGGTAGTGCGTCTCGACGGTCTGTGTGCCGGCCGCGAGACCGGATAGCGTAAACGTGCCATCGTCTCCGGTCACGGTGACAATGCCGCTGCCCCACACGATGATCTGTGCGCCCGACAGCGGCTTGCCGTGTTCATCGAGCACCCTCCCGGCAAGCCCCGCGCTGCCGTGCCGGACGGGCCCGCCGGGCTGGGCGCTGCTGTCGCTCACGTCGGCGTTGCGACCCGCGCCCGCTATGGCGGCCGCACCAACGGGAACGCTGAAATCGCGGCGCAGCACACCGTGCGGCGGAATGGCAATGTCAATGATGCCACTCTCGTTGTCGTGGACCGTCGCGTGTGCCGCGATCGGGCCGGCCGACGACAGGCCGCACTGCGCGTACCATCCGGCCTGGTCGACTTTCGACGACACGTCGTGCCGCACGCTGTGGATTCCGCGCTTGTTGGCCACCAGCTCCATCCAACTGAGATCCACCACACCGCCCGCCAGGCGTCCGCCAGTGTCCGCGTCACGGACGAAGCCCAGCAGCAACCCGGAGGAGTCGCCGGGCTCGGCAGATGGGCAGAGCGTAGCATGGATGGCGGAGGCTGATGGGATGCCGAGTGCAATTCGCAGCGGTGCGGCCGCTTCGATGCTGAGCGCTCGCGGCGGCACATCGAGTCCCAGCGAATCGAGCATCACATGCCAGAAGCCGATCAGGTACTCGCCCGGTGGCACGGCCGTCAGGTGGAAGTCGCCCAGGGAATCCGTGCGAACGCTGCGCATCCCCGCGGTGTTGCCGCGTGTGACCATCTGGACGAGCGCGCCGGCCAGCGGATGCCCGTCGAGGCTGTCGTACACGGTTCCGGAAACTGTCGCGAGGCTGCTGTCCGCGTGCACCGTCTGCGCTGCGATAGACACGCTGGCGAGCGGCATTGCCGCCAGGATCGACAGACGCGTCACGATCGTGAGGTGCATGAGGAGTGCCGGTGACGTCAGGGGTCGAGTTGCCGACATGCGTCCTGCCTTGCCTCGGTGCGATGCGCGAGTATGGGATGTGAACCAGAGCTTGGCAAGAGATGGGGGATGAGCCGACCCTCACGGATGACAGACAGGCCGGAATGGCTCGCCGCCACCCCGGCCTTCATCAGCGAGCCGGGAGCTGCACGTGGCCCGGCCCGCTCCAGCTACTCGAGGACGAACTCTAGCTCTTCGCCGATGAGAAGGAACCGAGCTTGCCGAAGCGGTCCGCGAGCATGTAATAGACCGTGACGCGATTCCTGGTGTGCGCGCCCTTGAGCTTCTCGCCAACCTCGGCTATGGCGGCATCGAGCTCGGCATCGCTCTGCGTGAGGCCGAGCTTCTTCCTGAGAAAGTTGTTCCGCACCCGATCCAGCTCGGCCTTGTCGGAAAACGAGACGAGTGAGGAATCCCTTTTCTGCAGCGCGATCCCGCAGTGTTTCACGATTCCCGCGATCGCCGTCTCGTCGGCGTTGGGAACGTGCGTCTTCACATCCTGCGCCCAGTCAGTCATGGCAGTCCTCCGTGCAGAGGTAGATCAACAGGTGCTACGACGCTAGGTGTCGCGCGCAGACGCGTCAAGCACGAGCGCGGACGCCTGTCGAGCGCAACCATGAGGCAATCCCTCTTGACAGCCGGACCATCGTGCTCCATCAGCTTTGCCACATGAAGACGCTTACGCTCATCCTTGCCGCATGCGTGACGATTGCCCCGCGCGGCGCCACGGCTCAGGAACAGGCGCGCTGGCAGGAGCACGCCCGGAACGTCACCATCATTCGCGATGACTGGGGCATCGCGCACGTCTACGGCGTCACAGACGCCGATGCCGTCTTCGGCATGGAGTACGCGCAGGCCGAAGATGATTTCAATCGCGTGGAGACGAATTACATCAACGCGCTCGGCCGTCTCGCCGAGACCGACGGCGCGTCGCAGATCTATCGCGATCTGCGCATGAAGCTGTTCATGAATCCGGATTCGCTGCGGGCGAAATACGCCGCGAGCCCGCCGTGGCTTCGCACGCTGATGGTCGCCTTTGCCGACGGCCTCAACTTCTACCTGTCGACGCACCCCAGGGTGAAGCCGCGCGTGATCACGCACTTCGAGCCATGGATGGCGCTCGCGTTCAGCGAAGGGAGCATTGGCGGAGACATCGAGCGCGTGGATCTGCGCCGGCTCGCCGCCTTCTACGGCGATACCGCAGAGGCGGCCTCATCCGCCGGCGATGGCCCGCCGAGCGAGCCAACCGGCTCGAACGGCATCGCCATCTCGCCGTCCATCACGGCGGATCACCATGCGCTCCTCTGGATCAATCCGCACACGTCATTCTACTTTCGCTCCGAGCTCCAGATGGCGAGCCAGGAAGGCCTCGATGCCTACGGGGCGGTCACGTGGGGACAGTTCTTCGTGTATCAGGGATTCAACCCGCGCGCGGGGTGGATGCACACCTCGAGCGGCGTGGACGCGGTGGATGAATACCTGGAAACCGTCAGGGAGAAAGACGGCAAGTACTTCTACAAGTACCGCGACAAGTACCTGCCCATGACGACGACGACCATCACGGTACCCTACCGGACGAGCGCGGGGATGGCGCAGAAGGTCTTCACTGCCTACTACACGCGACACGGGCCCGTCATTCGCAGGGATGGCGACAAGTGGGTGAGCATCAGCCTCATGCAGCTCCCCATCAAGGCGCTGGAGCAGTCGTACCTGCGCACCAAGGCCACCAGCTACAAGGCGTATCTGAAGACGATGCAGTTGCACGCCAACTCGTCCAACAACACCATGTACGCGGATGCCGACGGGCACATCGCCTACTTCCACGCCAACTTCATTCCGCGGCGCGACACGAGCTTCGACTGGACGAAGCCGGTGGACGGCAGCAATCCGGCGACCGATTGGGGCCCGGTGCTCTCGGTGGACCAGTCGCCGCACCTTCTCGATCCGAAGAGTGGCTGGCTGTACAACTCCAACAACTGGCCGTGGTCGGCCGCCGGCAAATACAGCCCCAGGCGATCGGACTTCCCGCGCTACGTGGAGATGGGCACCGAGGAGTCGCCGCGCGGACACCATGCGCTGCGGCTCCTCACCGGCGCGAAGAACGTCACCATGAGCTCACTCACGGCGATGGCGTTCGACAGCTATCTCCCCGCCTTCGCGCAGATGATTCCGCCGCTCCTCAAGGCGTATGACCAGGTGCCGGCGTCGGACAGCTTGCGGAGCGCGCTCGCGGCGCAGATCGCGATGCTGCGCGCATGGGACTTCCGCTGGGGCGCGTCCTCGGTCCCCACGTCGCTGGCGGTGTTCTGGGGCGAGGATGTATTGCGGCGCGTGGCGCACGAGGCGCGCTCGGCAGGCGTCTCGCCCATGGACTTCGTCGCCAGTGGCGCGAAGGCGGCTGACCTGCTGCAGTCTCTCGCAGCGGCGTCGGCCAGACTGACGCGGGACTTTGGCTCCTGGAAGACACCCTGGGGCGAGATCAACCGCTTCCAGCGGCTCGACGATGCCATAGAGTCGCACTTCGACGATGCACAGCCGAGTGTTCCCGTGCCCTTTACTTCATCGCGCTGGGGATCGCTCGCATCATTTGGCGCGCGGCCCTATCCGAATACGAAGAAGTGGTATGGCACGAGCGGGAACAGCTTCGTCGCCGTGGTGGAATTTGCCGACAGCGTGCGGGCGCGAGCGGTGACGGCGGGTGGCGAGAGCGGCGATCCGGCCTCGCCGCACTTCCGCGACGAGATCGCGCGCTACGCGAGCGGCAATCTGCGCACGGTGTATTTCTACCGGTCGCAGCTCAAGGGGCACACCGAGCGGGAGTACCATCCCGGCAGTTGAGCGACTGGAATCGTGCGACGGATCGTACGTTCCCGCATGTCCTGAAGCAACGTGCGCCCGCACCACACGGTGCGGGCGCACGTTGCTTTGATCGAGGCGGCCGCGATCTACTTCTTCACGTCCACCTTGATCTCCCGCGCCTTCGCCTGCTCGGCCTTGGGGATGCTGATCGTGAGCACACCATGCTCGTATGCCGCCCGGGTCCGGTCGGCGTCCACGGTACGCGGCAGCTGGAAGCTGCGCTCGAAGGATCCGTAGCTCCGCTCGTAACGATGGACCGTGCCGCTCTTCTGCTCGGCGACCTGGCTCTTCTCACCGCGGATCGTGAGCGTGGAGTCATTCACGGAGAGCTTCACGTCTTCCGGCTTCACCCCCGGGAGTTCGGCGACGAGCCGCAGCTCATCGTCCGACTCGAAGATGTCCACCGGCGGAATCCACGTCGAGGTAGACTCCCCGTTCGTGCCCAGCAGATCAGTCCAGGGAAACCGGGTGAGCACTTCATCCATGAGCCGGTTCGTGCGCGGGAAGTCGCTGGTGATCCAGTTGGGGCGCGTGATGATCGATGGCATGGCTGTCTCCTCCAGGTCGAGCGGTTCCTGATGGACCGCTATGACATTGATGGTTGTGTATCCCGGCAAACTCCTGCGCCGGGACTGCAGGGGTGATTTGCAGGAGGCATGCGAAGCGTTTTCGGCCGTGATGGCAGACGAAACTGCGTGGGAGCACGCACGGTATGCCGCTCTGACGCGCCCCACGGCCGTATTGACAACCCGCCGATCGCGAGTCCGACGGCGACGAGTGCCACGGGGAGTGGTGATCGCCCCTTGCGCGGGCGCGGCCTCACGGCGGTGATGGGCGAATGCATCGCTGAAAAAGGAGCGAGTGAAGAAGTGATTTCTTCACTCGCTCCCCGATGAGGCGCATTCAGAATCGAGTGACGCCTGTTCCCAGTGTATGCGCCAAGGGGAGATCCTCCCCCGGGGCGCACCAGGCTAGAAGCGACCCTCGTCGCCCGCCGCGACGTCAACGGCGCTGCGCGGCCTGCGAGAGGGCTTTTTCTCCTCAGCGACCGCCACGAGCTGCTCGCCATCGTGCTCCGGAGTGGGCGCCGTGGCGGGCTCGGAGGGGCGGGCCGGCCAGATCACGCCATCGCAATTGCGATCGCGGCACTTGAAGTCCGGCGCGCGCGGATTGCGCTTGGTGAGACGGTTGTCCCACATGCGACCACCGCAGACCGGGCAGCTCACCTCTTCGGCGCCGGCTGTCGCCGCAGACGCCGCCGCGGTTTCCGGCTGGCTGGATTCGCCAGCCGCTGCCCCGCCACTCTGCTCCTCGGCGCCACGGGGCTTTCCGAACTTGCGCTCGTACGCCTGCGCCGGATCCTCGATGGGCTTCGCCCCGCGTCCGTCGCCGTCCAGCTCGACCCAGTTCTGCTCGTACGAGTACAGCTCGTTGGCAATGCCGAAGCGGACGGCGGCACGCTTGAACGCGTCCGTTGACGCCTGCTTGTAGTCACGCCCGGTGCCGACGTCCTCGCGCACCACGCCCAGTACCTGCAGCCGCGCCTTGAAGGCGCAGACGGCGTCGTTGTCGTCACCCGTGCTGATGGGCGGAAGCATCTCGAGTGTCAGACTCCACTCGCCGGGTACTACCGTGTCGAGCCGCTCGCGAACCGTATTGGCTTCGATGTAACAGACGAACCGCGCGAAATAGCGCCCGTCGCGCGCAATTGCCTTCCCATCCTGGCGCCAGGAAATGGCGCCGGCCGGCACAGGTGCCGCGAGCGCGCTCCACACCTGGCTCCTGGTGCCGAATGCATCCTGTCGTGCAATCATGTGCTGCTCCTGTTTCGACGTCCTGTTGACTCCCTTGCCGCGATGCGCGCGGTCATTTCCCGGACAACTCGCTGCACCTCAGCCACCGCCGGGCAGTCTCTGCCATGCAGACAGTACCATCCGTACCGGTCCAGAAAAACGAGGTGGTAGATGCGCAGGGCCGGCCGCGTTTCAACGACCTTCCAGAGCTCCGAGACTGACGTATCCGGACCACATTTCAGCCACGGATCCAGCGGCTCCAAGGTGTAGCTGGGCGGCCCCTCCTCGTGCCGTCCGCGCCGTGCAGGCCGCTTTTCTGGCCGCTTCACTGTCTCGTTCCAAGCCCTTGAATTATAATTACTTACTGGCGGCACTTCGGTGATTGTTCGGTAGCTTGAAATTAGTGCGTGGAACGTTTTGATGCAAGGGGAAATGCCCTTCGAAAAGCGTCCATTCTCGCTCGTCTCCACCAGGACGCGCCCCGTTCGCCGGCTCGGAGGTCGGTGTGCGATGGATTGATGAGAGTTCCTGGAGCCGTCCCTGCCATATTGGTCTTCGCCCTATCCCGAGCGACTCCATGCAGAGGAGTGTGCAACCGTGGATTCCCTTTCGAGATTGATGACGGCGGACGAGCTCGAACGGCTCGTTCTCATCGACAAGCAGACCGAACTGGTTCGTGGGCAGCTCGTGGTACGCGAGCCACCGGGCACACGACACGGACGTATGGCGGCCACGCTGTCGTTCCATCTGAGCGACTTCGTACGCCGCGAAAACCTGGGTGCCGTGTTCGCGCAGGACACCGGATTCAGACTCCAGTCGAACCCCGACACGGTGCGCGCTCCGGACGTCGCCTTCGTTGCACGGGAACGGGCCAGCGAGATTCCCGATCGTGGCTATGCGTCGGTAGCGCCGGATCTCGTCGTGGAAATCGTTTCCCCGGACGACGCGCCCGCCGACGTGCTCGCCAAGGTCGCGGACTGGCTGGCGGCGGGGGTGCGACTGGTCTGGGTGCTCGATCCGGCGCGCGTCCAGGCACGCGTCCATCGGCGCGACGGCAGCCTGTCACTCATCGCCGCTGATGGGATGCTCAGCGGCGAAGACGTCCTGCCTGGATTTTCCTGCTCCCTCAGGGATGTGCTGGGGTGAGCGCCTGCGACGGGGAGCGCGCTATGATTTCTGCTCGCCCGGCACGTCCTGCTTCACCGCGCTGCCGACCAATGCTGCGTCCGCGTCGGATAACGTGATGGCGGCAGCCGCCACGTTGTCTTCAAGGTGCGATACCGATGACGTGCCGGGTATCGGCAGCATCACCGGCGAGCGATGCAGCAGCCAGGCCAGCGCCAGTTGCGATGGCGTGACCCCCAGGCGGCGCGACACTTCCTGCAGCGGACCGTCCTCGCTGGCCAGCTTGCCAGTCGCCAACGGGAACCATGGAATGAACGCGATCCCGTTCGCCTCGGCATGATCGAGCAGCGGCTCGGATGCGCGGTCAATCAGGTTGAACCTGTTCTGCACCGACACGATCGGCGCGATGCGCTGTGACTGCCGCAATTGCTCGATGGTGACTTCGGAGAGACCGATGTGCCGGATCTTTCCCTCGTTCCGCAACAGCGCCAGCTCGCCAATCTGATCGGCCAGGGGCACCTTCTCGTCGATCCGATGCAACTGGAAGAGGTCAATGCGCTCCAGCCCCAGGCGCCGCAAGCTCATCTCGGCTTCCTGCCGCAGATACTCGGGCCGCCCCACCGGGCGCCAGTCACCCGGCCCCGCGCGCGTGAGGCCGGCCTTGGTGGCAATGACGAGGTCATCAGGGTACGGGTACAACGCCTTCCTGATGAGGTCTTCGGCGACGTACGGCCCATACGAGTCCGCCGTGTCAATGAGCGTGACGCCAAGCTCGACGGCTCGCTTCAGAACGCGCACCGCTTCGTTGGAGTCTTCGGGTTCTCCCCATATACCCGGGCCGGTGAGCTGCATGCTGCCGAAGCCAAGGCGATGGACCGGAAGATCACCGCCAATGGCGAACGTGCCCGACGCATATGCCGGGCGATCAAGTGTCGTGGTCATGATGCTGTCTCGTGCAGAAGGGTTTGCTGACGCCTCTGGCGCCGCAGCGGGGCCAGAATCGGAGCATGCCTCGCGCGGCCACGCAGGATCAGACCCACTACTTCTGCTCAAGCGATACTGACAGACGGATGGTTCCCGTCAGATGATGTCGTGCTCGCCAACGTAGACGACGAACAGCTTGTCGAGCTCGCGCGCCGGGTCAGTGGTGAGCCCGCTGTGGATCGGGGAGCTCTGCAGCACATCGGAGCGCGGCGCCGTGAGCCAGTGAAAGCGCTCGGATGGCGGCGAGAGGGCGACGGGGCCGGCCGTCGCATCGCCGGCGCAGATTGCCCGCAGCGACGTGAGATACCGCGCGAGCAGCTCGACGTCCATGTGTCCCACCCGAGCGCGAAGTGCGGCCGGATCGGTGAGCACGCGCACGCCGAGGAACTCTGCGGTACGCGCGTGCAGCACGACGCCCACGGGCACGAATGCGCCGGTGTACACGTGCGGCACCGCACGCAGAACGGCGAAGTCGTAGGCGATGCGCTCGCGAGTCATCGCCGGGCCGAGAGGGCTTGCGGCGGAGTGCGGCGCACGCGCTCGCGCGCGGCCATGGCCTCCGCCACGAACTCACGCGGTGCGGCGAGACGCGTGCGGAGATAGTTTGCGTAGCGCTCGCGATCGGCCGCCGCGTTCTCGCCGAGCAGCGTGTCCGGAACCGCGGCGAGCACGTCGTGCAGCGACGTGTCGGCGAGCACGGCGGTCGCGTGCGCATCCGCCGCCTCGATCTCGCCGCTCCGCGCGAGCAGCACGTGTTGCGCGATGAGCGGAAAGGGCGTTCGCACGCGCGCGTCATCCACGCGTGCCCAGTCGTGATGCGCATAGAGCGCTGCGCCGTGGTCAATCAACCAGGGCGTGCGCCGCCAGACGAGAATGTTGGGATTGCGATGCGTGCGATCCGGATTCGTCGTGAACGCGTCGAGCCAGACGATGCGTGCGGCCAGCTCCGCCGGCAGGAGATCACCCGCGGCGGTGGCGTCGAAGTTGAATGCACCGTCCAGGTAGCGCAGTCCAACGTTGGTGCCGTGGCTCCGGCGCAGGATGTCCTGGATTTCCGGATCGGGTTCACTCCGGCCGAAGAGCGGATCGAGCTCCACGAGCGCGAGTTCCGGCACAGGCAGCTCCAGAGCGCGCGCAAGCAATCCCACGATGAGCTCCGCCACGAGCGCCTTTGGTCCCTGGCCCGCGCCACGAAATTTCACCACGAACAGGCCGCCCTCCGTCTCGACAACGGCGGGAAGCGAGCCGCCCTCGCGGAGCGGCTGCACGTATCGCTGGGCGGCGTACGTTGCCAGTTCAGGCATGCGACTACTGCGTGGCCTGGCCGTTTACGCGCGGCGCGTTCTTCATGTGTGTCAGGCGAAGCATGAGCACGGCGGCGCGCTTCGTCTTCACGGGCAGCGTGCGGAGATCTGCGGTCTCCTTGTCGGTGTGATCGTCATGCCCCGAGAGGCCCAGTGCATCGATCGCCATGGGCACCGCGTTGGCGACGAACGAGACATCGGCCGCGCCCGCGCGCGACGGGTCCACGGCCACGACGGGACCGGTCCCGAGATCACGGCTCGCGCGGTCGTACATCGCGAGCAGCTTCCGGTTGCCGGCCGTGGGTGCCATGGGGGGATAGCCGTCTGCGAAAGTGATCGTCGCCGTCGTATGTGGCCAGTGCTTCCCGACGATCGCCTCCATCGCCTCTCTCGCGTGCGCCAATTGCGCGGGACTCAGTGTGCGCAGATCGCCGGCGACCTGCATCTGTTCGGCCACGACGTTCGATTTGCCGGCCGCGGTGCCCGCCGTATGCGTCGAGTCGAGCGACGTCGTGGTGCCGCCAACCGCGACGCCCGGGTTGAACGTGAGGTACCGCTCGTGCGAGAGCTGCTGATAGAACTGATCGAGCACGCGCGCGGTCTCGTACACGGCGCCGGCGCCGACGTCCTTCGTGAAGATCTGCGAGGAATGAGCCGGCACGCCCGTGGTGGTGAGCAGCCACTCCACATCGCCGCGCCGCGCAATGACCGCGGTGCGAGGATCGCCCGCGCCATCCTCGAAGCCGAGCGCCGCGACCGCGCCCTCTGCGGCGTCGGTCAGCGCACGCCGTGCGTCAGAGAGCGGCGCGCCCGCATCCTCCTCGTCGCCATCGAACACCACCACGACGTGCATCGAGTCGAGTGCGCCCGCATCCCTGAGTGCGCGAAGCGCGTAGAGCGCGATCACGTCGCCTCCCTTCATGTCGATCACGCCCGGACCGCGCGCGGTGCTGTCATCCAGTCGTTCGAATTTCTGGAACGGGCTGTCTGGATCGAACACGGTATCGAGATGGCCAATGAGCAGGATTTTCGGCCCCGGACCGGAGTGCTCCGCCACGAGATGTCCCGCGCGCTGGAAGGCGCTGCCATCCACCCAGCGTGTGGTGAAGCCGAGCGAGTCGAACTGCGCGCGCAGGATCGCGCCAACTTCGCGCACGCCCGCAAAGTTCGTGGTTCCGCTGTTGATGTTCACCAGGCGAATGAGTAGCGCGAGCGCGTCGGCGTTGTGCGCGTCAACGGAGCGCACGATGCGCTGCTCCGTTGGGGAGAGCGAGCCGGCGGCGGAAGTCTGGGCCAGGACGGCGCCGGGCGCGAAGAGCGTCGCGGTGCTGAGCACCGCCGCGGCACGTCGCACGCACGAAGGAAGAATTGGCATGGCGGAAATGTACGCACGAGGCGGCGCGCGTGACCAATCCCGTCGTTCTCACTCCACGCGCAGCGCCTCCAGCGGCGAGACGCGTGCCGCGCGCATGGCGGGAAGCCACGCCGCCACGGCCGCGCTCACGCCCAGCACGCCAATCGCCAGCATGACCGATGGGGCATCGAAGAGGCCAATGCCGAACAACTGGCTGCGCAACAGGCGCGTGGCCAGCAATGCCACTGGTACTCCCACGAGCGCACCCGCCGCTACGAGCAGCAGCGCCTCGCGCAGCACCATGCGCGTGACGTCGCCCCCGCGCGCGCCGAGCGCGATGCGCAGCCCGAATTCGCTCGTGCGGCGCAGTGTGGCGTACGCCATGACACCGTAGAGCCCGAGCGCCGCCAGCACGAGTGCCAGCAGGCCGAAAAAGCTCACGACCTGCGCCACCAGCCGATCCTGGCTGATGGAATCGCGAATGAGATCGTCGAGCGCGTCCGCGCTCAGCACGGTGAGCGTCGCGTCCGCCGCGTGCAGCGCGCGCCGCACCGGCACCGCCAGTCGCGCCGGATCACCGGTGGCGCGAACCTCCAGATAGAACTCGCCCGGCTGCTGCGACATCTGGACCGTGGGGAAGTACACGCGGCGAACGGGCGGGTTGCGTACGCTCTGCTCCTCGACATCGGCCACGACGCCGACAATGGTCCACGACGCACTGTCGCTCTGGATGTGATGGCCGATCGCGCTTCCGTTGGGAAAAAAGAAGCGCGCCATGGACGCGTTCACGACGACGACCTTGGACCCGGACTCGTTGTCGCGATCCTCGAAATCACGCCCTTGCAGCAGGCGGGCACCGATGGTGTGAAAGTAGCCCGCTCCGACATCATCGTAGGCCACCAGCGTGTCCGAATCTGCGTGCGCCACAAAACCCTCCACCTGCAGCGTCGTCCCCGATTCCGTGCCGCTGAAGATTCCGTTCTCCGACAGCGACACGGCGGCGACACCGGGCACGCGCGACAGGCGCGCGGTGAGGTCGTGCATGAGCGCAATGAGGCGCGGACCCGTGTAGCCGCTTCGTTCCGCGTCCACGCGCGAGATGAGCAGCTTGTCGCGCGCCATGCCAACGTCGGCCTGCTGCAGACGTCGGGTACTGCGGACGAGCATGCCGGTACCCACCAGCAGGAGCAGCGACAGGGCCACCTGCGCCACGACCAGCAGCTTGCCCAGGGGCAGGCGGCCCGGCCGGCCTGCGGTGCCGGCGACGCCGCGCCCCTGGGTGCGCAGCGCCGCCCCCAGCTCCACGCGCGTGGCGCGAAGCGCGGGCGCGACGCCAAACAGGACGGCCGTCACGATCGACAGGATCGCCGTGAAGGCGAGGATGCGGCCGTCGAGATGCACGTCGAGCGGAATGGGAGTCGGTCCGCCGCCGGCCAGACGGAGGAGCGTCAGACTTCCCCACCAGGCGATCAGCAATCCGAACATGCCGCCGATCGCCGCGATCAGCATGCTCTCGGTAACGAGCTGCCGCACCAGTCGCGACCGTCCCGCACCCAGCGCCATGCGCACGCTCATCTCGCGTCCACGAGCGGTCGCGCGCGCCAGCATGAGGTTCGCGACGTTGGCGCACACGACCAGCAGCACGAGTCCCACCGCCGTCATGAGCGTGAACAGCGCCGGCGCGTACGCGGCGCGATAGTAGGAGAATCCACGAGCGCCGTTCTCCACCTGTACGGGCCTGCGACGCAGGCCGCGCTCCACGCCGCCGATATCATTCGCCGATGCGTGGGCCACGAGCGAGCGGCGCTCGATTTCCGAGAGCTGCGTTCTCGCCTGCTCGAGCGAGACGCCGGGCTTGAGACGGCCCATCAGCAGCAGCCAGCTCGTCTGGCGATCCGCGAGCCAGTCGCGATGCGGCATGATCGCGGGCTGCATCATGAGCGGAATCCAGATGTCCGTCGGCTGGCCGACGATGTCGCCCGTGAACCCGGGCGGCGCGACGCCAATGATCGTCAGGGGCGCGCCGTTGATGGTGATCGAGCGGCCGATCGCCGAACGCGCGCCCGCGAAGCGCTGCTGCCACCAGTCATGGCTGATGACGACGACCGGATCGGCGCCCGGCGCACGGTCCTCGTCGCCGGTGAAGGTGCGTCCCGCCACGGCCGGCACCCGCAGCACGGAGAAGTAGTTTCCCGAGACGAGCCGCGCGCGGGGATGTTCCGGCTCATCGCCAGCCGTGCCGCTGTCGGCGCCCGCGGATGCGGGATCGCCGGCGACGCGCACATCAACGCGCCCGGTGCGACCCGTGGCATACAGTCCCGACAGGACGTGGTTGTCATCACGCACGTCGGCATACAATGGGTATGACGCGATATCGGAGCGTGGTGTGCCTTCCGAGAGTGATCCGGTGCGCCTGGGGTCTCCGATACTGACGAGCCGTTCCGGATGCGGAATCGGCAGCGTGCGCAGCAGCAGCGCGTCAATGAGGGTGAACGTCGCGGTGTTCGCGCCAATGCCGAGCGCGAGAATCACGACCATGGTCAGTGTGGCGGCCTTGTTCGCGCGCATCGTGCGCCAGGCGAATCGCATGTCCTGACGCAGGTCGGACACGTGATTCGCGCGCTCGGCCGCCCGTACCCGCGCGCGATCGATCGTCACGCATTCATCGCGCACGCAGCGGGGGTCGCCAAACTGCCGCTCCGCCTCGGCGCGCGCGGCGACCGGATCGAGCCCCGCATCCGCGAGCTTTCTGGCGCGCATCCCGATGTGGAACTCGATCTCCTCGTTCACGTCGCGCTCGGCACGCTGCGCGCCAAGGTCGAGACGGAAACGGCGGGGGCGCGGCTCGTCTGTCATTATGCTGGCACCGGTGACGTGGCGCGCAGTGCGCGCCCCGCTGCTTCCACGAACGCGTGCCAGGAGGAACTGCCGGCGCGCAGGCGGCGCCGTCCCGCGGAACTGAGGTGATAGAACTTCGCGCTGCGATTGTTCTCCGAGAGCCCCCACGCGGCGTCCACGTACCCCTGCCGCTCGAGCCGGTGCAGCGCGGGATAGAGCGTGCCTTCGCCAACAAGGAGCGTGGTCTGCGTTGCCTGCTCGATCCACTCGGCTACGCCGTAGCCGTGACGCGGACCCCAGCTCAATGACTTGAGGATGAGGAGGTCGAGGGTTCCACGCATGAGACTGACGTCGAGATCGTTCACGCCAACCCGCCGGGCAGGGGATTGAGGCACGATAGAGCGGCTTCCCTCGCGACGCAAGGGGTGTGCCCGGCACGGGCCGGCCCACGGCCGCAAGCGGAATTCGGGCTATTTCACCGAGTTCGGGATGCGGAAGCCGGCATCTCGCACCGCGTCTGGGATAGCGTATTGACGAGCGCGGCTGCGGCGCATGCAGGCTGAAACTTCCGTGTCTCAGCAGGCGTTTGGTTGCGGGCGTACCCCTTGCAGGCGATCAACCCGATCTTTTTTCCTCATGACTTCCACTGGCTGCCCCAGCCGTATGAACGTTTCCGCATCAGAATCCTTTCACCGTGTGCCGGTCGCCGGCATTCTGCTTGTTCTGGCCGCTGCATGTCACGCCAAGGCGCCGCCGCAGGCGCCGCCGCCACCGCAGGTCGCGGTCGTCACCGTGACGCCCAGGCCGGTGCCTGAGCCCTACGAGTTCAGCGCGCAGGTGGTGCCGTACCGGCGCGTCGAAGTGCGCGCGCGCGTGGATGGCGTCATCGAGTCGCGCACGTTCACGGAAGGGTCCGTCGTGCAGGAAGGGCAGGTGCTCTATCGCCTGGACCAGGTGCGCTACGAGGCCGCCTATCGCAGCGCGCTCGCCCGCTTCGATAATGCCAGGCGCACGCTCGCGCGGCTCGAGCCGCTGCTGCCGCAGCATGCCGTGGCGCAGCAGGACGTGGACAATGCGCGCTCCGAGTACGAGGCATCGCGCGGCGCGCTCGACCAGGCAAAAAAGGATCTGGATGACACCACCATTCGCGCGGGGATGACCGGCCGGATCGGCAACACGAATCTGGACGTTGGCGCGCGGGTCACCGGGCCAGCCGATCTGCTCACGACGATCGATCGGCTGGACCCGGTGTACGTCACCTTCCGTCCCGCGTCGGATCAACTGATCGAGTGGAAGTCGAACGCTGCGGATCGCGCGCTCATACAGCCCGGCAGTCCGCTCAAGGTGGAGATCGTGTTGCCGAATGGAGCAACGTTCCCGCGCATCGGGCGGCTCGACTACGTGGCGCCGGCACTGGATCCATCCACGGGCACGCAGGAATTCCGGGCGCGCTTCGCCAATCCCGATCGCCTGCTCCTGCCGGGTCAGTTCGTCCGCGTTCGCCTCGTGGGATTCGTGCGTGACAACGCGCTCGCGGTCCCGCAGCGCGCGGTCCAGTCCGCGCTCGGCCGACAGTTCGTGTACGTCGTGGGCAAGGGCGACACCGTGGCATCCCGCGACGTGCACCCCGGCCCGTGGAGCGGCGATCTCTGGATCATTGATCAGGGACTTTCGGCCGGCGAACGCGTGATCGTTGACGGTGCACAGAAGGTCGGACCCGGTGCCGTCGCCAAACCCGTTCCGCTCAGCGCGGATTCCACGGCGCCCGCCATCCAGTCACCCGCTCCTGGCGGAGCGAGCCGATGACGGAGCCGGTACACGGCGCACCCGCCGGCCAACAGCACGAGATCAGGTACTTCTTCATCCGGCGTCCGGTGCTGGCCGCCGTGATCTCGATTGTCATCACGCTCCTCGGCCTCTTCTCGATTCGCCGGCTGCCGATCTCGCGCTACCCGCAGATCACGCCACCGGCCGTGACCGTCACGGCCAGTTATCCCGGCGCCACCGCGCAGGACGTGGCGACCGCCGTGGCGGCTCCCATCGAGGAGCAGCTCTCCGGGCTCCAGGGGCTGCTCTACTATTCGTCGGCCAACGCCGGCGACGGCTCCATGAGTCTGAACATCACGTTCGACGTCTCACGCGATCAGGATCTCGCGGCGGTGGACGTGCAGAACGCCGTGGCGCTTGCGCAGCCGCAGTTGCCTGATGCGGTCCGGCAGAACGGCATCACGATTCTCAAGGCGAACTCCGACATTCTGGCGGTGGTGGCCCTCTCCTCCACGGACACCGCCTACGATGCGGCGTATCTGACGAACTACCTGAAGCTGTACGTCGAGGATGAGCTGAAGCGGCTGCCGGGTGTCGGCAACGCGCAGACATTCCCGCAGATGCAGTTCTCCATGCTGCTGCAGCTCGACCCCGACAAGATGGCGCAGCTTGGCGTCACGGTGAGTGACGTCGCCGCGGCGGTGCGCGAGCAGAATACCACGAACCCCGCCGGCCGCCTGGGACGCGCGCCGTCTCCGGCGGGGACGGATCTCACGCTGCCCGTCACCACGCTCGGGCGCCTGCAGACGTCCGATCAGTTCAACGACATCGTGGTGCGCGCCAAGCCGGATGGATCGTTGATCCGGATCCGCGACATCGGGCGGGCCGTGCTCGGCGCGCAGAACTACGACTTTGCCGGCCGCCTGAACGGACGGCCCACCGCGCTCACGCTGCTCTATCTCCGGCCGGGCGCGAACTCGCTGGCGGTGCGCACCGAGATCGGCCAGCGCATGGAGGAACTGTCGCATTCCTTCCCCAAAGGGGTGCACTACTCCATTCCGTTCGACACGACCCCATTCGTCACGGCGTCCATTCACGAGGTGGTGGTGACGCTCGTCGAGGCGCTCATCCTCGTGGCGCTCGTCGTGTTCGTTTTCCTCCAGAGCTGGCGCGCGACGCTCATCCCCATGCTTGCCGTGCCCGTCAGCGTCGTCGGTACCTTTCTGGGACTGTTGATGCTCGGCTTTTCCATCAACGTGCTGACGATGTTCGCGCTCGTGCTGGCCATTGGCATCGTGGTGGACGACGCCATCGTGGTCATCGAGAACGTCGAACGCATCATGGCGGCCGAAAAGGTATCGGCGCGCGTGGCGGCCGACCTGGCCATCCGCCAGGTGGCCGGCGCGCTCATCGCCATCGTGCTCGTGCTGTGCTCCGTGTTCGTACCGGTGGCATTCGTGGGAGGCGTCACCGGGGAGATGTTCAAGCAGTTTGCCATTACCATTGTCATCGCGGTCGTCATCTCCGGTCTCGTGGCGCTCACGCTCACGCCCGCCCTGTGCGCGCTGCTCCTCACGGAGTCGAACGAGGCGCACACGACGGGCTTCTTCGGCTGGTTCAACCGGATGTTCGCGCGGGTCACACGCGGCTACATCGGCAGCGTGGACAGCATGCTCGGCCGGCCCAGCGCGTGGATTGGCGTCTTCGTGGTGATCATCGGCCTGGCGACGCTGCTCTGGCGGCACGTGCCGACGGCATTCATTCCCACCGAGGACAAGGGCTACATGGCGGTGGCGCTGCAGCTCCCCGATGGCGCGTCGCTGCAGCGTACCGAAGCGGTGCTGGGCCGCGTGGAGGCATTCCTGCGCAAGGACGCCGCGGTGAAGAACATCGTGGCGCTCGCCGGACTCGACATCCTCAGCCGCTCCAATCAGCCCAACAGCGCCACGGTCTTCGTGAACGTGAAGCCGTGGGACGAGCGCGGCCCGAACGAGAGCATCGATGCCATCGCGGGCCGGCTCAACGGCGCGCTGTTCGGCATGAAGGACGCCACGGGCTTCGCCTTCAACCTGCCGGAGATTCCCGGACTTGGTGCGACGGCGGGCGTCGAGGCCAACATCCAGGATCGCGCGGGTAAGAGCATCTCGGACTTCGCGCGGGAAGTGCAGGCGTTCACGCAGGCGGCCAATCAGTTGCCGGCGGTGGCCGGCGTGAACGTGAACTTCCGCGCCAACGTGCCGCAGGTGTACGTGGACGTGGATCGCGCGGCCGCCAAGGCGCGCGGCATCCAGCTCAGCGACCTGTTCGGCACCATGCAGTCGTTCCTGTCGACCCTCTACATCAACGACTTCAATCTCTACGGGCGCACGTATCGAGTGCAGGCCGAAGCGCAGGCGCCGTTCCGCCAGCAGCCGAGCGACATCGGACGCCTGTACGTTCGCGGATCGAACGATGCCATGATTCCGCTCTCCGCCGTGACGCGCACGGAATTCCGCAGCGGACCGACGCTGCTCTCGCGCTTCAACGGATTCTCGTCGGCGCTCGTGACCGGTGCGCCCAAGCCCGGGCACAGCACGGGCGAAATGATGAATGAGCTCGACAACCTCGTGAATACGCGCTTCGCACCGGAAGGCATGGGCATCGCGTATTCGGGACAGTCGTATCAGGAGCGCGCGTCGAGCGGCACCACCGGACTCGTGTTCGTACTGGGACTCATTCTCGTCTTCCTCGTGCTCGCGGCGCAGTACGAGAGCTGGGCCGTCCCGTTCGCGGTGCTGCTCGGCGTACCCTTCGGTGTGCTGGGCGCATTCCTCGGCATCTGGCTGCGCGGCACGGCGAGCGACATCTACTTCCAGGTCGGACTCATCACGGTCGTGGGGCTCGCGGTGAAGAACGCCATCCTCATCGTTGAATTTGCCAGTCAGTTGCACCGGCAGGGCTACACCATTCGCAAGGCGGCCGTGGAAGCCGCGCGGGAGCGACTTCGCCCGATTCTCATGACATCGTTCGCGTTCATTCTGGGTGTGAGCCCGCTGGTGGTGGCCGGCGGCGCGGGTGCGGCCAGTCGGCACTCCATTGGAACCGGCGTCTTCGCCGGCATGCTCTTCGCCACCACCATCGGCATCTTCTTCATCCCGCTCTTCTTCCGTGTCATTCGCGGCGTGTCGGAGCGCGGGCACGATGACCACGCGGTCGCCGCTGGAGACGCACGATGACGGCGCGCGCGATACTGGTCGCGCTCGCGGCGCTGGCGCTCGCGGGCTGCATGGCGGGGCCGAAGTATCAGCCGGAGCCGGTGGTCCCGGCGGCGACGCGGGTGGGCGTAAGTGCCGCCTCCGACACCACGCGCGCGTTCTTCGATTCGCTCGCGGCGGCGCGTGCCGCCGACACGGCGGATACCGCGGCGCGGCCAATGCCACGTCCGGCGCCGCAGGTACTGTATCCGGACTCGATCGCCAGCATCGCATGGCTCGATGTTCTCCGGGACTCGACGCTCACGCACCTGGTGGAAACGGCGCTCAAACAGAATCGCGACATCGCGCTCGCGCGCGCCCGCATCACGGAGTTTCGCGCCGAGGCCGGCGTCGCCCGCGCGCCGCTGTTCCCGAGCGTGACGGTCAACGGATCGGCGAGCACCAATCAGGTGGCGTTTGGTGCGTTTCCGCCATCGGAGTTCAAGGCGCTCCGGTTGACGGGCGATCTCGCCTGGGAGCTCGACTTCTGGGGGAAGACGCGGCGCGCGTACCAGGCCGCGAATGCGGACCTCGCCGCGCAGGAAGCCGCGGAGCGCGGCACGGTGCTCACGCTCGTGAGCGATGTTGCCACGGCGTATCTGCAGTTGCTCGAGCTGGATCAGGAGCAGGCCATCGCCCAGCGCACCCTCGCGTCACGGCAGGCTACGCTCGAGCTGGCGCGCAAGCGCTTCAGCCAGGGCGTGATTTCCGAGCTCGATGTGCGGCAGTTCGAGGCGCAAGTGGCGGTCCCGGCCGTGCGGCTCGCGCAGGTGGAGCAGGCGAGGAGCACCCAGGAGCATGCACTCAGCGTGCTGCTGGGCGAAGCTCCGACGACCATTCCGCGCGGTGAGGCGCTGGAGCAGGCGGCGCGCGCCGTGACCGTGCCCGATTCGCTGCCCGCGTCGCTGCTGGACCGGCGGCCCGATGTCCAGCAGGCGGAGCGCGAGTACGCGGCGGCCAGCGCGCGCATCGGAGTGGCGCGGGCGGCTCGCCTGCCGAACATCTCCATCATCGCGAGCGCCGGCACACAGTCGCCCAACGCCAGCAATCTGTTCACCCAGCAGACGAAGGTGTACCAACTGCAGGGCGGCATCTCCATCCCGCTCTTCACTGGCGGTTCACTCGAGAACCAGGAGCGCGCGGCGCGCGCCCGGGCGGAGGAAGCGCGGGCGGCGTACGAGCAGACTGCGCTCACCGCGCTGCGCGAGGCGAGTGATGCGCTGGCGGGCGTGCGCGCCGCGCGCGACCAGCGGATCGCGCAGGAAACCCAGGCTGTGGCGCTGCGCCGGGCACTGCAGCTCGCCGAGTTACGCTACCAGACGGGCATCTCGAGCTATCTGGATATCCTCGATGCGCAACGGAGCCTGTTCGACGCGGAGCTGGCCCTGAGTCAGGCGGAGCTGCAGCAACTCACTGCGGCGGTGCAATTGTACAAGGCACTGGGCGGGAGCTGGAAGTAGGGGCTGCGCCGGGAAGCGGCCGACCGCCTGCGGCGGCGGCCTGCGGGAAGCGCCGCGCAAAGCGCGCCTGCTGGAAGCGGCGATGGCGCCTGGCGGCGCATCGCCTGCGGGAAGCGCCGGCGGGCCCACCGGCCCGGCGACTGAGGAACAGCACTCCCGACTCCCACCGTGCCGATTCTCCTTACCCTGATGCCGAATCCGGGGTTTTTCCCGCAGGGGCCGCAGGCCCCGCTTCCCGCAGGGAGCCGCGGGCGACCGCTTCCCGCAGGCTGCGGGCCTTCGGCCCGCCAGCCGCTTCCCGCAGGGCGCCAGAAGCGCCCGCTTCC
>DASVWN010000152.1:0-10770 GCA_036393195.1 Gemmatimonadaceae bacterium
CCTTATGAGCCTCTGACCCTTTTGCGCGGCGCCGGTATCTCGTGTATTGTTGGCCCGTCGAGTTGAACACGTCTGTCGGCTCCCCCCTCTGTCCCGCTTTCCCATGATGAAGGGATCATGGCATGCCACGTCGCGTGGCCATGCCGGACGCCACGATGTCGCTGCTCCCGGCACAGCGTGGCAGTGAAGTAATGACCAGCCTTACCAGTGGAAGGACGGAGCCGCGGTGAGCGACTTGCGCGGCGATCTCCAGCGCACCCTCGGCGACGCCTATCGCCTCGAACGTGAACTGGGCGGCGGCGGCATGAGCCGCGTATTCGTGGCGGAGGAACGGCGGCTCGAACGCAAGGTCGTCATCAAGGTCCTCTCGCCGGATCTGGCGCAGGGGTTGAGTGCCGATCGGTTCGAGCGCGAAATCAGGACGGTGGCAGCGCTGCAGCAGGCGAACATCGTGCCGGTGCTCACAGCGGGAGAGACGGACGGTCTCCCCTTCTACACCATGCCGTTCGTCGAAGGCGAGTCGCTGCGTGCGCGTCTCGCGCGCGGGCCGCTCGCAGCCGGCGAGGTCGTGGGCGTTCTGAAGGATGTGGCCAAGGCACTGGGCTACGCGCACCAGCGCGGCGTCGTCCACCGCGACATCAAGCCGGACAACGTGCTGCTCTCGGGCGGCACGGCGGTCGTCACGGACTTCGGGATCGCGAAGGCCATCAGCGCCGCCCGCACGGCGGCACCCGGCGCAACGCTCACGCAAATCGGCACGTCCATCGGGACGCCGGCCTACATGGCGCCGGAGCAGGCGGCGGGCGACGCGAATGTCGATTCCCGCGCGGACATCTACGCGCTGGGCGCCATGGCGTACGAGCTGCTCACCGGGCAGCTCGTGTTTCCCGACAGAACCGCGCAGCGGATGCTCGCGGCGCACATGAGCGAGCAACCGCGATCGATACAGGAGCTGCGCAGCGACGTGCCCGCACAGCTCGCCGATCTGGTCATGCGCTGCCTGGAGAAGAACCCGGCAGATCGGCCACAGAGCGCCGGCGACATTCTGCGCGTACTGGAGACCATGTCGAGCGCGGGCGGCGTCGCCATGCCCGCGGTGCTGCTCGGCGGTCCGCGGATGTTCTGGAAGGCGCTCGCGATCTATGCTGTCGCACTCGTGGTGGTCGCGATCGTCGCCAAGGCCGCCATTGTCGGAGTCGGTCTGCCTGACTGGGTGTTCCCGGGCGCGCTCATCGTGATGGCGCTGGGGCTCCCGGTCGTCCTGTGGACCGGGTTTGTGCAGCATGTGACGCGTCGCGCACTGACGGCAACGCCGACGTACACGCCGGGCGGCACGCCGTCGACGATGCACGGCACGATCGCGACGATCGCGCTCAAGGCGGCGCCGCACGTGAGCTGGTACCGAACGGCGCGGGGCGGGATGTACGCGTTTGGCGCGTTCATCGCGGCCATTGCGGTGTTCATGGCGCTGCGCACGCTTGGCATCGGGCCGTTCGGGTCACTGTTCGCGTCGGGGCGGCTGAACAAACACGACTCCATTCTGCTCACCGATTTCCGCACGACGAACGTGGATTCCTCGCTCGGGCGCGTGGTAAGCGACGCGGTGCGCGCGGGGCTGGCGGGATCATCCGCGTTCACACTCGTGCAGCCTGCGGAAATCGTGTCGGCGCTCGAACTCATGCAGCGCGCTCCAACCACTCGTGTGGATTCCGGTGTTGCGCGCCAGATTGCCCAGCGCAAGGGCATCAAGGCCATCGTGGACGGCGAAGTCACCGGCGTGCCGGGCGGGTACATCGTCTCCATCCGTCTCATCCGTGCCGACTCCGGCGGTGAGCTGGCCTCGTTCCGGGAAACCGGAGATGGGCCACGCGGTCTGATCGACGCTGCGGACAAGCTCGCGCGCGAATTGCGCGGACGGGCGGGCGAATCGCTGCGCACTGTGAACGCGACGCCGCCGCTCGCGCAGGCGACAACGGGTTCGCTGGACGCGCTGAGGAAATACAGCGAGGCCGCGAGGGCGAACGCGCTCGGCGACAATCGGTCGGTGCCCCTCGTGCGCGAGGCGGTCGCGATCGACTCCACCTTCGCGTCGGCGTGGAGCATGCTGGGCGCGGTGTTGTCGAACTACGGAGGATCCCAGTCCGCCATCGACTCGGCGCTCACGCAAGCGTATCGCTACAGAGGCCGGCTTCCCGCGACGGAGCGCGACATGGTCACCGCCCGCTACTTCGGGCTGGGACCCGGTCGTGACCGCGCAAAGGCGATCGCGGCGTACGAAGCCATCCTGCAGCGCGATAGTACCAGCTACGTGACGATGATCAACCTGGGCGAGGAGTTGCGAACCCGCCGCCAGTATGCGCGCGCGGAGTCGCTGAACCTCGCGGCCTCGCGGCTCTCTCCTGAAAGCGCAACGCCACTCGGCAACATCGTGGAGCTGCAGTTGGACCAGGGGAAGATCGCGGCGGCGGCGTCCACAGTGACACGGCTCGCGCAGGTGTCGCAGGAGTACGGCCTGGCGCGCGACGGCTACGTGTGGTTCGCACAAGGAGAATACGGGCGCGTACGATCGCTCAGCGACAGCCTGCGTCGAGCAGGCGGTGACGCGTGGAACCGCATCGGGCTGGAGGCTTCGGCATCCCTGTCGCTCCTGGATGGTCGGCTGCGCGATTTCGCGTCCCTCACGAAGCAAGCCGTCACCGCCAGCGAGTTACCGCCGTCCCGATACGTGCTGCAGCCGATTGCGATGGAGATCGTGGTCAAGGGTCCGTCTCCGGCGACTGTCGCGCAACTCGACAGCGCCGTCGGCAGCATTCGCTTTCGCGATCTGCCCATGGTGGACCGTCCCTATCTCTTCGCGGCGGCGGTGCTGGCGCGCGCCGGGGAGGCGGCGAAGGCGCACGACATGATTGCGCGCTATCGTGCCGAAGTGACCGACACGTCGGTGCGTCGCGTACAGGAACCGGAACTTCATGATGCGCTGGGCGAGATTGCGCTCGCCGATGGCAAGCCGCGCGATGCGCTGGCGGAGTTTCGCATGGGCGATGTGGCCTCGGATGGCGCGCCGGCTAATGAATGCGCGCCCTGCCTGGCGTTCGACCTTGCGCGTGCCTGGGACGCGGCGGGACGCGCCGACTCCGCCGCATTCTACTTCGAGAAGTACGTCGCAACGCCGGCGTGGTTCAAGGCGGAACCGGGCATGGATCCGCTTCGCCTGCCGGCCATTCGTGAGCGGCTGGGACAGTTGTACGAATCCATGGGGAACACGCAAAAGGCCGCCGAGGAATATCGGGCATTCATCGAGCTCTGGAAGAACGCCGATCCCGAGCTCCAGCCTCGTGTTGCTGACGCGCGCAAGCGTCTCGCGCGATTGACGCCAGTGGAGAAGGTGCGGGAGAATTGACGCTGGACGAACAGGAGCGCCGCGTGGATGAGAAGGAGGAGATCCTGCCGGCTACCGAGATAGCGCTCTCATGGCCGTGAACTGGACTCCCTGGGCACCCAGTCACTTGTCGACGGCAGCGCCTGGCTCGGACCTCCTTATCCCGCATGGTATCACGAGCGGCTGGCGAGTCTGATGCAGACCGCTCTCGATTCGACCGTCCATCAGTGCTCGTTGCTTCCTGAAGGGCCACCGCGCTGCGAATACTCGACGCATGCCCACCAGGATCTGTGCCAGGGGATCGGAACATGAGGAGCGAAGGAGAGCAAAGATCAGAGTCGATTGAAAACAATCGACTCTGATCTTTTTGCTTTCAATTGACTCTGATTCCCATTTCTCGCACACCTGCTCACTCCAATCCGGCGAAGACTTCGGCCAGGTCCACGACCGCGATAAGCTCGAGTATCGGAACGTGCCAGCGGATAGCCTCGCGGACAACTTCCGGTGCACCGCGCGAACGCCACACCTCGACGCTTCTGTCGTGATAGTCCACCAGCCAGAGCTCGGGCACGCCGAGCGCGAGATATGCGGCGCGCTTGACCTCGCGATCGTACATGCGCGACGAACGGCTCAATATTTCGACCGCCAGCCAGTGCTCGGTCACCGTCGCCCAGTCGGTTTGCGGGCTGAATCGCGCAGGGTACACGAGGATATCCGGCTGAAGCTGGGTGGCTGGAGGGACTACTATCGCGCCGGGGCCAACGACGCGCGCGTGCCCCGGCCACTCCAACAGCACGGTCAGTCGCGTCTGAATGCGATTTGCGACGATCTGGTGCGCTGCACGGGGCGCAGGCGTCACTAGAAGCATGCCGGCCAGCAGCTCGTAGCGATTCCCATCGTCGGGGAAGCGTTCGAGATCGTCCACTGTGTAGCGCGGAACGCTGATCGCCATTCCCATATGCTAGCTCCTCGGCCCGCCGTCTGTCCAGTTGGCATGTGCCGAGCATAATCTGTCCTCTCCGAGCTTCACCGCCAAATCGTTGCACGAGTGAACGGAACACTGCGTTTGCATTCCCGTGCACGTCGTCAAGCACTGCACGCTGCGCCTGGCGGCAGACTGCTGCGGTCATGTCACTGGCTCGCGGTTGATACCTGAGGCTGCGGGTACGGTGCCGATGCCATACGCGATACGACGTATCTGCGACGTGGCGGCGACCGGCTATCCTTCCACCCGCAGCGCGATCGCCGGATCGATGCGTGTGCTCGACCGCGCGGGAATGAATGTCGCCAGCGACGCGACGGCGAGCAGCGATCCTGCGACGGCCACAAGCGTGACCGCATCGGTCGGAGTCACCTCGTAGAGCAACGACGCGAGCAGACGATTCGCCAGCAGCGCGCCGATGATGCCCAGCGCCGTTGGCACAAAGGGGAAGAACGATTGGCGGAGCGGAACGTAGATGCTGGCACGCGCATGGCGCAGATCGCGATAGCGGGTGTCGGGCACGACGCCAACGACAGTGGCTGTCTGGCTCTTCTTCCAGTCACCGTAGAGCAGCGCGGCCATCTGGTCGGGCGACAGGCCGCCGAGCTACGCCGAAACGACCTTGACGTCGTAGCGGCGGAAGACTCGATCGGCCGTGAGAATCGGAAGCTGTTCGAGTTGTGCTTGCGCAACAAGGAGGCGATCGAAGGGATCGCGGTGGTGCGCGGGCAGGGTGGCGACGTGAAGAGCATGCCGGTGATGGACCGGGAGCGGAGTGACGCCGGTACGGGTCATGAGGCGCGGGATGTATTCGATTGGTGCCTCGGGCAACTGGATTTTGCCGAGTGCGAACTTGATCGCGATTTCCCAGGCACTGGCCGCCGAGAGTACCAGCTCATTGTCGGAGGAGACGACAAGCAAACGGGCCCGCCTGGACAGGCGCTCAGGGGCGGCCAGCATCCAGAGCCACACTTGTGTATCGAGCAGAACCCTCACGACTCGAACGCGTTGAGCATCTCGTCCGGAAGCGGGGCGTCGAAGTCTTCGGCGATGATGAGGCGCCCCTTTTCGGTGCCGAGCGGACGTTCGGCGCTGGGCAGCACGACCGGCACGAGGCGCGCGACCGGCACGTTGGCCCGGGCAATGATGACGTCCTCACCGGCGGCAACGCGCTCGAGGAGCTTCGAGAGATGCGTCTTGGCTTCGTGAACGTTGTACGTCGTCGTCTTCGCGGTCTTCATGGAGCTAATATGACTAAGTCAGTGGACTAAGTCAATAACTCGGACTCGTGCGTCCCGCTCCGGTCGTCAGCCCGGCGACAGCCGTGCTCCGCTCCGGAGTCCGTCCTCCGCCGGCCCGGTCGTCGTGATCCGCTCCACCTCCGCCTGTGCCCCGACGAGCGCATCGAGGTCCTGCTCCACGCGCCGCGCCTGTTCGAGCAGACTGGTCACCGTGTCCGCGCGATCCACGCCGCCATGCAGGCGCAGGAGATCGAGGCGAATGCCCTCGAGCGCGGCAATGGCCTGCGCGAGATCGCGGCGTGCGCTGTCGCGCTGGGCGACGAGACGAGCCGTGGCCTCGCGCGCGCGCTCATCCTGCGCGGGCGTGAACTCGCGCTCCGCGTTGGCGGCGAGTGCAGTGAGCTCATCGACGTGCTCGCGAATGCGCGCCGCGCGCGCCTCGAGCCGCGCGACGACATCGGGGAGCGTGCGCAGATCGCGACGATACGCGGTGGGGAGTGCGGCGAACAATTCGCCGGCCGCGAGGCCGAGTGCCGCTTCGGTGGGACGATTGAGCACCTGCTGCGGCGCGGTGCGTCCGCGCGAGAGGAGCGCGCCGGTCCATGATCCGAGTTTCGAATTCCAGAACGCCGTGCGCAGTCCGCCGAGCATCGCGGAGCGCAGCTTCTTCGGGAGAAGGCGCACGCCCAGAGCGTTGCTGAGCAGCAGGCTGCCGCCGGCGGACCACGCCGAGACCGTCAGGAGTCGCACGAGCGTGCTCCCGGTGTTCACGAGACGCTGATCCTTCATGGCGAGCGCCACGAATCCCGCGAGCGCGCCTACCGAGACCCACGTGAACACGCGCAGCATGCGCGGACCACGGGCGGTCTCGGTGGATTCGAACGCCAGCTCCTCGCGCCGGATCTCGCGCCAGCGCGCCAGCGCGGTGCGCAGGTCGGCCACCGAGTAGCCGGCCTGCAGCGCGCGGCGCGTCTGGCGCAGATGGAACGCGGCCAGAGTCGCGAGCGGAACGAGCGTGAGCACCGTCGCGACCTTGAAGTTGTGCAGCGAATATCCCCCGTAGCCGAGGCGGCCGTGGAGGAACATGTACAACTGGGTGATCGCTGTGATGCCCGATACCCCCGCCCATCCCACGAGCAGCAGCCGCGCCGGATTCTGCGTGGTGAGCCAGGCACGGAGCGGCGTCGGCAGCTCGCTGCGCTGGATGGACGCCGGCTCCAGCGCCTCGGCCAGCGCCTCGCCGCCGGCGAACCGTGACTCGGGCTCGCGCTGCATGCAGCGGTCGATGGCTCGCGAGAGCGTGCCAGGCACGCCGGGCGCGACGCGATCCACGAGCGGAGCGGCTTCGCCGAGCTGCTTCGCCAGGAGCTCGGGCACGGTCGGCGCGTCGAACGGCAGCCGTCCCGAGAGCGCGTAGAATCCCACGACGCCCAGCCCATACAGGTCGGAGCGACCATCCACGGTGCGTCCCGCGATCTGCTCCGGACTCGCGAAGCTCGCGGTGCCCATGGGGCGCTCGGCGAGTGATTCCACAGTCGCGTCCCCTTCTGTATCGACCGCGCGCACGTGCGCGATGCCGAAGTCGGTGACGAGCGCGCGCCCCGATTCCTTCTCGAGCAGAATGTTGTCCGGCTTGACGTCGCGGTGAATCACGCCGCGCCCGTGCGCGTACGCGAGCGCCCACGCGACCTCACGCAGCAGTCGCGCGGCGGTGGCGACGTTGACGGGCCCGCGGGTGCGCACGCGCTGGCCGAGCGTTTCTCCTTCGACGAAGGACATGACGAAGAAGACGAAGCCGCCGGCCTCGCCGACGCGGTGGATGGGGACGATGTTCGGGTGCGAGAGCTGCGCCGCCGTGCGCGCTTCGCGCAGGAAGCGCTCGCGATATCCGGGTCGCGCGGCGAGTGCGGCGGGGAGGACCTTGATCGCGACGAGCCGCTCGAGCTGCACTTCGCGGGCAAGGTAGACGATACCCATGCCGCCGCGGCCCAGCTCGCGCTCCAGCGAGTATTCGCCGGCGAGCGCCTGCTGGAAGGCGAGGAACTCCGGGTCGAGGGGTTGAGGGGTGTCCACGGGGTGGTCCTCGGTGGCGGACGAGGGTGCGAAGATTCTTGGAGAACAGATGCGTGAGGGCGCAGCGTCTGTCCAGCCGAGGGGTGGGGTGGGGGAGGGATCTCAAGGGATAGCGGCGCTCGACGCACCGCACTCAGATAACGCGAAACCCCACTGCCTCGAAATAACCGTACGTCTCGTCCACCTCAGCCAACGGCGGCATGAACACTACGCACGCATCCCGGCCCCGCGTCAACAGCACGCGGTAGGCATTCACTCGTAGCTGGAACGGGTCGCGCACTTTCGCGCCCTTCCTGTAGCCCCGTGCGTTGGCATTGGACCACTTTCCCCCGTCTCGGATCAAATCCGTCCCCCATGCGAGCAGCGTAGCGTCCAATTCCAGTCCCTGCGCGCCAAACTCGGTGACACACGTCTCGAGCCGTCGACAACTCCGTCGCTGGTAATCGTTCTCCGGATCGCCGTACCACGGACCGAAGCGAACGCGCTTCGTGGACTGGAAATCGTTGGCCACACCGAACCGCACGAGGTCGCGATCCTTCGACGATGCGATGATGCCAAATCGAGCGTCGGGATTGTCGCTATACCTGTCGTGCAGGTATTGCTTCGCGACGTCGAGCGAGCGAGTCAGACGCAGGTGGAAGCCCTCGGATTCCAGACGTCCCGCAAGTGGTCGAAGAGCCGATGTGGAGTCACCGGCCAGCAGCCGTGCCACGAAGCCGTGCAAGTCCCTGGCGAGATGAAAGCGCAGTTCGGTATCCAGGTTCAACTCCGGCTTTACATCCACGGGCACCTGGCTGCCGCGGAATTGAGCTTCGACCGCAGGCGGGGCATGAACGGTCCACTCACTGCTTTGAGGCGACCGTTCTACTGCCCACCGCCATTGCACGAGCCCCGCCTCCTCGCCCACGTGAATCTCCTGTCCGCTGCCGATCAGTCCAACCACGACGCACCACTCCGGAATGCGTTCGGCGAATTCGATGAAGTGTTCGGGCTCCGACTTGGCCGCGCCGTTGGCGTGCTTCGCAGCAACCATCTCCGCATCGAACGCGCGTTGCGCTTCGTCAAAGACGAGCACATGCTCGGGGGGCACGAGGTCGGGCTTGTCGGTGTAGCGTTTGACGTAATCCTTCACACCGCGAACGAACGTCTTGCCACCGCCGCCGGCGCCGCGCAGTTCGTACTGCAACACTTCGACGAGCGGGCCGTTTCCGCTCAAGAAGACGGCCGGCGCTGTGGGCTTGCCATCGGCGCGGGCAATGGCCAGATCGTCGAGATAGTGAGCGTGCACCGTGCGCAGCCCGACCAGCGTCTTTCCTGCCCCCGGTACGCCGGTGACGAGGACGAGATGGCGCGACTTGGTGAGCGCAGCCTGGTGAATGACACGCGAGATCACGTCCACGCCGGGGTCTGTGGCCGCTCGCGCGCGGTGGATCGTCCGCAGTTCTCCAGAGCGGAACAGTTCGCGTGCTGCCTGGACGAGCGTCGGCAGCGGACAATAAGCGCTCTCGGCGAGGAAGCTGGAGCGGTCGATGACGGGGCCGGCGCGGCTCGATACCACATCGCCAATCAAGGAGTCCAATGCGTCTGGGCCGAGCACGTGGACACCCTCGCGCTTCGCGATATAGCCGCGCGCTCTGGTGGGCACGAGAGCCGGCACCACATCGCGATCCGCGCAGTCACGGTGATAACAGCGAAGATCCCGAGCGTATGCCGAAGCCTGATCCACGTCTGCTTGTGACGCGTCGAGTTTTCCTTTGAGCTCGATCACCATGACGCCGGCGCCCACGAGCAGGAGGACATCCGGGCGGCGCGATTCCATGGGCAATTCGTACTCGAGAATCGCAGAGTAGCGAGATGCGAGTGCATCCCGGAGGAGAACTTCATCAACCTCTCGCTGCAGCGGGGGAATCGAGTCGGTCCAGGCGCGCATCTGCTCCGGCGAGGCATCTGAGACGAATTCGTTCAGGTGCTCGCGTACGTGCGCGGGCGGAGCGGAGCGGAAGGTGGGGAAATCGGATTCCCAGCCGGAGCGAGCGCGTGGGTCAGACACTAGACGCAAAGGTACAAGAGGACGTAGGGCAGGAGCCGGGATTATATACTCGCACACTCGAGGCCAAAGTGATACCCTCGCGACAGTGCCGTCTCAGGTTGTCTGCACAACCCTCCGCGGATACAACTGCTCCACCCTCACATTCTTCTCCGCATACTCCTTCCCCAGCTTCTGGTACAACGGCATGTTCGCCACGCGATCCAGCCGGAGATCCACCGGGCCGCTCCCGGCATCCTCCGCCGTGCTCACGTTGAAGACCTGATTGTACCGTGCATACGTGAACCACTGCTGCTCCGGCCGCAACAGCGTAGCCTCCGTGAGCGCGCCCAGCTCGCGGTCGATCTCCGCGCCGAGCGCGCAGTCGCCCAGCACACGACACAACGTGTCCTGCTCCACACTCACCGCGTCCAGCACCGCGGGCATCACGAACTTCAACTGGTCAATGAGCGTGATCTTCTCGGCCACCTTGTCCGGCAGATGCACGTGCTCGTAGCCGGTGCCCACGCTCACCACGTGCAGCGCCTCGCGCCCCACAGGCCAGCCGATTCTGTACGGCGGCAGCGTGGCCATGAGCACGGCGATCAGCGATGGGTTGTTGTACGGGGTCACACCGCCATCCACGAACAGGAACCTGCGCGTCCCGTAGTCAATGCGCTCCGGCGCGAAGAACGTGGGTGCCGCCGTGCTCGCACGCAGCAGTTTCCAGAGCGGCACGTCCAGGTTGCAGTCTTCGCGCGACCGATCGTTGTAATGCGATGCCGGATTGTTCGACACGGGCCACGGCGAGCCGGTGGTCGCATTCCGCATGATGATCAGGAGCAGCGTCCTGATGCGCGACGATCCCATGAGCGCGGGCGTACCCCGTGCATCGCCCTCGCTGAAGTGCTCGCGGAAGAATCCCGCCACGGCCTCGGCGCGGTACTTGAACTTCCACTGGTTGTACCAGGGCTCCCGGCGGAACATCATCGGGCCGAAGTCCACGTACAGCTTCTCGATGTCGGCCACCGGCTTGCCCAGCGAAAGAAACGCGGCGATGATGGCGCCG
>DASVWN010000153.1:0-9057 GCA_036393195.1 Gemmatimonadaceae bacterium
CTCATGTACGTAATGACTCCCGTGCCATTCACGATCATGATCACGTCCGATGAGTGCTGCACGAGCGCCCGGAAGCGTGCTTCGACCTGGCGCGTGGCCCGCTCCGAGATCAGCGCCGCGTTCTCCTGCACCGCAGCCACCTGACGGAACACGACGATCAGCATGGTGCCGAGCGTGCCCACGGCCAGCACCGCCAGCGGTTCCGACCATTGGCGATGCGCCACGAACAGCACGAGGATGCAATCCATCACGATCGCGGCGTACGGCAGCGGACTGAATGGCTGCGTCGTGATGGCCGCCGCATTGTCGGCTGCCACAAGTGCCTCTCGCGGCCATTCGAACCGGGACAGTCCGAGAATCAACAGGCAGTACGCCACGAGATACGTCAGATCGGTCCAGTTCAGGCCGCCCCAGCCGAGCTTGAGCACGACGAGATCATTCGCCAGGTCGCACAGACAGTACACGACAATGCCAGCCACCAGGATCGCGCGCGGCCCGCCGCGACTTTCCCTCGGGCGGCGCAGCAGAAACGTCGTGAGACCAAGCAAGACGAGCAGATCGCCGAGCGGATAGGCGAGCGCGATGGCGCTGCCCATTGGCGTGAGCTGCTCGGTGACCACCGTCGGCCGGACCACCAGATACCAGATGGCGAGACCGCTGGCCAGCAGGACGACCGCCGCATCGAACATGAACTTCCGGTGCTCATGCTGTTCGCGCCGCGTGAGCGGGAACGCGAGCAGTCCGAGGAGCATCAACGGATAGAAGGGGAAGTAGAAGATGTTGGTCCAGCTCGCCCCCGGATCGCCGTTCAGCACCATGCCCAGGTAGAACGAGACGATATTGCCGGCGAGCACGCAGGCGAAGGCGACTGCCATGAGGTGCAGCGCACGCCGGGTCCGTTCATCCACTCCCGGCCGTCGTGCCGCACGCCACGCCATCGCCGCTGTCGCCAGATTGAGCGGGAGAAAAAGCAGATGCGCAATGATGCGACCCACCAGATCGCTCCCGCCGCCGGCGCCACGATACGCGATGTACGCCGCAGCATAGAGCAGCGCGAGGGAGGGAATCGCGTTGCTCGCATCGGACCACCATGGACGCGCCGAAGCGGTCTCCGGCGGCAGGGAGGCGTCTGGATCCATACCAGTAGGACGCGGTGAGCGCCGACGGGTTACATCCGGCGCCCCCTGCGAGGGCCCGGCGGGCGGTCTTCCGGGCTGTTCAGGCGGTTACGTGTCGCCGCCCTCTCTCGCTCCGGTGCGCCCGACCAGTATGGTGATATTGTCACGACCGCCGGCGTCCAGTGCATCCTGAAGCAGCGCCTCGCACACCTGCTTCGCCGACGTCATCGCGAGGAGCTGGTCGCGAATGCGCTCGTCCGGCACGTGCCGGGTGAGCCCGTCGCTGCACAGCATACCGACGTCCCCCCAGTCCTGATCCATGCGCGTGACAATGGGCGCCGTCTGCGCGCCGCCGATGGCGCTCGACAGCGTGTGAGCCCACGGCGTGCGCGAAGCATCGGCCTTGGCCAGGACGCCGAGATCCACCAGTTCCTGTGCCATGGTCTGGTCGCGCGAGATCTGCCTGAACTCCCCTCTCTTCAGTTGATAGCAGCGGCTGTCGCCCACCTGCAGGAGGTACGCGCGGGGCCACAGCCCAAGCCAGAGCGTGAGGGTCGTCGCCATGCCGCGACTGTCGGGATCGATTTCGGCCTGCCTGAGCAGATGCTCGTGGCTGACCATGGCCGCCTCGCGGAGCGCGTTCGCGAACACCTCGTCATCCTTCGTGTCGGCGGCGTAGAAGCACGCCGTACAATGATTGACGTATTCCATGATGGCTTCGAGCGCGAGGCGGCTCGCCTCCTCACCCATCGCGCCGCCACCCACGCCATCGGCCACCATCGCGAGAAAGGCCAGGCGCTCGGCGCCGCTGGTCAACGCTGCGGTGTCCGGCAGGCTCGTGAGGTGAACGTTCATCTGCTTGCGCAGCGAACAGATCAGAAAGTGATCTTCGTTCGTCTGACGCACTTTTCCAGGATGCGTGAGCCCATACACGTCAATCTCCTGGTCGTCCGGCTTCCGGGAAGACACGGATGCTGGCGCCCGGTGTTCCGCTGTAGTCATGGCTGGTCTCCACAGGCCGGAATTCACCGACGAACATACGGCCGGGTCCGCACGCGCGCCACACTGGCGTCGCCCGAACCTTTCGCATAGAAATTCGTCGTCCCACAGCCCGTCCCCTTACCCGCGAGTGTACCCCAATGCATGTGCGTTTCGCGACGATGCTGGCGACCGCCTCGCTGTTCGCGCTTCCCGCCGCCGCGTCGTCTCAGCAGAAGACACGATTCGCCAGTCTCGACCAGGCCCTTGAGGCCTCCAGCGTCCTCTCCGGTCGCTCGGGCCCGCGCGATGTGAACTGGATCGACGGCGGCGACCGCTTCTCGTATATCGAGACTGATTCCCTGTCGCATCAACAGGTGATCCGCCGTTTCGATCCAGCCACGGGCCGGGACACACTGCTCTTCACTGCCGCGGGACTCACCTTTCCCGACACCAGCGCGCCATTCGAGTACGACTCCTTCCAGTGGGCGAAGGACTCGAAGCATCTGGTCTTCCAGACGGGATTCAAGCGCCTGTATCGCCGCTCGGGAACGTCGAACTTCTATGTGTACACACTCGCTGATCGTTCGCTGCAGCTCGCGGCGCGCAACGCACGCACCGCCGAACTGTCTCCCGATGGCTCGATGCTTGGCTATGAACGCGATGGGGACATGTTCGTATACGATCTGGCCGGCAAGCAGGAGACACGCCTCACGCACGACGCCACGAAGACGCTGTTCAACGGACACTTCGACTGGGTGTACGAGGAAGAGTTCGGCATGGCCCAGGCGTGGAACTGGTCGCCCGACAGCCGGTACATCGCGTACTGGCAGGTGAACGAGGCCGCCGAGCCGATCGTGCAGCTCAGCAACTTCTCGGGCGCGCATCCCGCGTACGACTCGCTGCGCATTCCGCAGCCGGGCGACTCCAACGCCACGGTGCGCGTTGGCGTGGTGAACGTGCGCACCGGCCATCACACCTGGCTCGATACAGGCGAGCAGGGCGACTTCTACATTCCGCGCATCTACTGGACGAGCCGCCCCGATTCGCTCGCGGTGGTCACGCTCAATCGCAAGCAGAACGAGATGAAGCTGTTCTTCTTCGATGTGAACACCGGCGGCCGGCGTCTCGTGATGACGCAGACGTCGAACACGTGGATTGACGTGTACGACTTCTACGCCGGCGTGCAGGACATGCTCACCTTTCCGGCCGGATTGCACGAATTCGTGTGGATCTCGGACCGTGATGGCTGGCAGCACATCTATCGCTACGACTACTCGGGCCGGCTCATCCGGCAGGTGACGCACGGCAAGTGGAGCGTCACGCGCGTCGAGGGAATCGATACGAAGCGCGGCCTCATCTACTACACCTCCACGCAGGCATCACCGCTGCAGCGCCAGCTCTATTCGATTCACTTCGACGGCACGGCACAGAAGCAGCTCACGACCGCCGCGGGCACGCACAGCATCGACATGTCGCCGAACGCGCGCTACTACATGGATCACTGGTCCTCCACCACTCAGCCCCGGCAGGTGGAGCTCTGGAACACGGCCGGGCGCAAGCTGCGCACGCTGGAGAAGAACACCGGGAGCAGCGAGTGGCTCGCGTCGCACGCGTACGCCACGCCGGAGCTGTTCACGTTCACCGCCTCGGATGGCGTCCGCATCGATGCCTCCATTGTGAAGCCGGTGCCCTTCGACTCCACGCGGAAGTATCCCGTGATCTTCGCCGTGTATGGCGGTCCCGGCTCACAGCAGGTGTATGATCGATTCGACCCGAGCGGCTTCACGCAATGGCTGGCGCAGGAAGGATACATCGTGGTGGGCGTGAACAACCGGGGCACGAACAACTACGGCAGCGCCTTCATGAAGGTCGTCTACGAACACCTCGGCAAATGGGAGAGCCACGACTTCGCGGAGACGGCACGCTATCTCGCCACGAAACCGTGGGTGGATGCGAAGCACATCGGTATCACGGGGACCAGCTACGGAGGCTACAGCACGGTGTATACGATGGAGATGTATCCCGACATCTTCACGGTGGGCGTGGCCAACTCGGCGGTGACCGACTGGCGGCTGTATGACACCATTTACACCGAACGCTACATGGGGCTGCTGCCGGACAACACGGCGGGCTACGACTCGAGCTCGGCGGTCCGGCATGCCGCCGCCCTCACCGGGCATCTCCTGCTCATTCACTCCATGATGGATGACAACGTGCATCCGCGGAACACCATGCAGTTGCTCACCGCGGCCACCAATGCGGGCCGGAACATCGACTTGCGCATCTATCCGCCGGGCGCGCACGGCGCGGCGTACAACCTCCAGAGCTATCACCTCATCGAGCAGCAGACCGACGCGTATCTCGCGCGGTATCTCAAGGGCGACTGCATGACGAGCACGGAAGCTCGTCGCTAGCGGAGAGGAGCCATGAGCACCGAGAGTCAGGCCGCGTTGGCGGAGCGCCTGCGCGCCATGCACCACGCACCGTTGGCGCCACTCATACTCCCCAACGCCTGGGACGCCGCCAGCGCACGCATAATCGAACAGGCGGGCTTCAGCGCCATCGCCACCACGAGCGCCGGCATGGCCTGGTCACTCGGCTACCCTGATGGAGAGCGCATGTCGCGCGCCACGATGCTCGCCGCTGTGGCGCGCATCGCGGCGAGGGTACGGGTGCCCGTCACCGCGGATCTCGAGGCCGGCTACGGCCCGCGACCGGAGGATGCCGCGGCCACGGCGACGGGTGCGATCGAGGCCGGAGCGGTGGGCTTCAACTTCGAGGATGCCAGGGACCACCCCGATTACCCCCTGTTCGACATCGGCGCGCAGGTGGAGCGCATCCACGCCGCGCGAGACGCCGGGTCAAGGGCCGGCGTCCCCCTCGTGATCAATGCGCGCACCGATGTCTATCTGGCGCAGGTGGGCGAACCAGGTACCCGTTTCGCGGAAACCGTGCGACGCCTCGCGGCCTATCGCGATGCCGGGGCCGACTGTCTGTTCGCGCCTGGCCTCACGGATGCACCCACCATAGGCGCGCTCGTGCGCGAACTCGGGGCGCCGGTCAACATCCTCGTGGGTCCCCATTCGCCTACCGTGAACGAACTCGCCACACTCGGCGTCGCCCGCATCAGCCTTGGCGGCGCCGTCATGCGCTCGGCGCTCGACTTCACGCGACGCGCGGTAGCGGAGCTGCGGGAACAGACGAGCTATGCCACCATTGTGCGCACGAATCTTACGCACGCCGACATGCAGAAACTCATGGGTTGATCGCAGGTCGAGTGCAGGTTGCCGGTCAGGTTTCCGGCACCCCACGAAAAAAGCAAGACAGGATTTCAGGATCGACAGGATCGACAGGCCAGCCCCTGCCGGAGCCCTCAGCTTTCCGTCCGTTCAACAGATGGCGTCTTTTATTGGAACTGCTCCGTGACAATCCTGTCAATCCTGCCAATCCTGTGATCCTGTCCCGCCGTCAGCCGGGGAACCGCACGCTGCCCGCCACCGCGCACCTCCGCCGACTGACCATCAGAACCTCTGGAACGCGAATCCCTCGCCCACCACGAAGACGAAGCCGCTGCGCTGGACATCATTCCGGAACCGGTATGCCAGATCGAGGCGCGCCATGATCAGGCTCCCCGTCCTGAGCGGCGCCAGGCGCAACCCGAACCCCGCGTCGGTGCCGGTCCGGCGCGGCGAGCCCGCGTACCAGGCGCCTGCATGATCCGCGAACAGCGCGCCCCCCACTGCGACCAGATTCAGCACGGACGGAAACGGCATCCAGCGTCCCTCGGCGCTCATGAGGAAATAGCGATTCCCCGTGAAGGAGTGCGCCGGAAAGGCGCGTGGACCATAGCCGAGCCCGAAGTCGAACTCCTCGCCGGGATAGCCGTTCCGCTGCGCGCCGCCGGAGACGTTGATGACGCCGAGCAGGTGTTCGCCACCGAAGAGCGCCATGGTGCCCGACCCCGTCACACTTCCCGAGTCCAGACCTGCACCGTTGAGCAGACCATCTGCCTGGCCGTTGAGCAGGACGAATCCGTTCGACACGCGGTGTCCGAGCGAGAACGAGAAGGCGGTGCCCGCGCCACTGCGGTCGTAGCCCCAGTCATGCGGCGCCACCAGCAGTTGCGCTCTCGCATCAAGCCCCAGGTCAATGTCCTCATCACGACCGACGGTCTGGAATCCGCGCAGCGTGAGGAAATCCGCGTGCCGCGCCTCGATCCATGGTCCCACCGCCGCGGAGATTGTGCGCGTGAATGGTCCCGCTACGCTGCCCGGCAGGTAGTCCTCGCGGCGCAATTGCGCGTAGAGTCCGGCACGCACGTACCCGCTGTGACTCGAACGCAGCGCGAGCCCCAACGACGCGCGCGCGATTTCGTAGTTCCGGCGCACGGAGTCCGCGGCCGTCGTATTGCCGGCCACGAATCGCAGCACGCGCCCGTTGAGATACTCCCCGGCAAGCGATCCACCGTATGACGAAGTGAGCGAGAAGAAGGGATAGTCCACGAGCCCCGTCGCGGCTTGACCATCGCTGCGACGCTCGTACGTACCGCCCATGCCGATCGTGCGCGCGATGAGTCGCGGTCGCTGCAGGCTCAGGAACACCAGCGAGCGATCGGGATTCTGCTGATAGAGCACCTGAGCGCGCGTGTTGGTCCCCGCGAGATTGCGCTCGAGCGCGCCGGCCGTGAGCAGCAACTGGCTGCCGCTGCTCCGCAGATCCAGCGCCAGACTCGTCGTCCAGCCATCCTGGGTGGTCACGCGCACGATCGTGCCGGAATCGGTGACGACGGTGTCGATGCGCACGGTGCGGAACACGCCGAGCGCGCGCAGATTGCGCGCCGTCTCATTGACGCGCGCACTGTCGTACGCTTCCCCGTCGTGAAAGAGCAGCTCCTCGCGAATCACCCACGGCCGGGTAACCACATGCAGCGCGTTCAGTACCCGGTAGCCCCAGAAACGCCGGGACTCGACCGAGTCGAAGACCGGCGTCGGCTGCAGGACGATGCCCGCAATCCGGGAGCGCGACTGCTGCCCCGTGTCCCGCGTTGCGGAGTCGAGGGGCTGCTGCGCGCAGAGTGACGCAGCGAGCGCCGGCACCGTCAGCAGCGCGGCCGTCGGCAAGTTCCAGCGGCGGATCACCGTGCAGTCGTCGCCGCGTTCGTCTGTGGTGTGAGGTACTGATCGTACCACGCGAGGTAGCGTTTCAACCGGTCCACCTTGAAGCTCGGCCGGCCAATGCCGTGGTGCTGTCCAGGATAGATGATCAGTCTGGTGTCCACCCCCAGACTGCGCAGCGCCTGGTACATCTGTTCGCCGCCGATCACCGGCACGTTGAAATCCGCCGTACCCCCCAGGAAAAGCGTGGGCGTGTGGATGCGGTCCGCGTGAAAGAATGGATACGACACCTTGAGCCATGCAGCCTCGTGCTTCCACGGTACACCCAGCTCCTCTTCGTACTGCACGACGTACTCGTCGCTGCCATACATGGAGAGCTGCAACGCGCTCCCGGCGCCGGCAATGGCGGCCTTGAACCGGTTGTCCGACGCTATGGTGTAATCCGTGAGAATGCCCCCGTAGCTCCATCCACCAATGCCGAGCCTGGTCGGGTCCACGAAATCCATGGCGGCAACGTGATCCGTCATGGCCAGCAGGTCCTTGACCTCCTTGTCGCCCCAGTCGGCAAAGATGCTCGTGCCGTACGCCTCGCCCCGCCCTGCGCTGCCCCGATAATTTGCGGTGAAGACGACGTAGCCATTGGCCGCGAAGAGCTGTCGCTCGAAGTGGAAGTCGTACTGGTCCTGCGAGTTCGGGCCGCCATGGATGCGCAGCAGCGCCGGATAGCGCCGGCCGGCCACGAATCCCAGCGGCTTCACGAGCAGCCCGTTCACCACCGTGCCGTCCTTCCCCTTCGCGGTGATACCCTCGGTGGACGCGAGCTGCACGCCGCTCAGCCAGGCATCGTTCTGGTGACTGAGGCGGCGGAGCGTGTCATCCGTCACGGCGTACACTTCCGGCGGCTCGGTGGGCGTGCTCACCACGAGCGCCAGTTCACCGTTCCGGCTCTGGGAGAACGCGCTGACCACGCGCTGGCCATCCACCACGTGCTGAACCGCGCCGTCGTTCGGGTTGACACGGGCGAGATAGCGCGCCCGGTCATCTTCCACGATGCCGAGGATGGCTGCGCCATCGCTGCTCCAGCGGAGGGATCGCACGGGACGATCGAGCGCGGCGGTGAGAATCCGCGGCGCGCCGCCATCCACGGAGACCATTGCCACGCGATCCTGGCTGTACGCGGAGAAGCGAGGTTCGCTCCCGCGCAGGTAGGCAATGCGCTTGCCGTCCGGGCTCCACGCGAGGTCGCCGTCGTCGGATCCGCGAAAGGTGGTGAGCTGACGTGCCGGTGCGCCCGGCGTTGCTTCCATGACGAACACGTCCGAGTTCTCGCTGCGATCGGGATTGGCATCGTGGTTGCTCACGAACGCGATCGAGTGCCCGTCCGGGGACCACGCGGGATTCTCTTCGTCGAAGGCGCCCGACGTGAGCTGCTGCACCTGGTGCGTGGCGACGTCCAGCAGGTAGAGATGGTAATGGCGGTTTTCCAGGTAGCCTTCGTCGTCGTTCTTGAAGTGGTAGCGCGTGATGACGATCGGCCTGGGTGGTGCGGTGGTGTCCGCGTCGGCCGGGTCAGGAACTTCCGACACGAGGACCGCGCGTCTGCCATCGGGCGACCAGGCGTAGTCGGAGATGCCGCCCGCGACGCTGGTGATCCGCACCGCCTCGCCGCCTCGGCGATCGAGCAGCCAGAGCTGGGTTTCTTTGGCGCCCTCGCGCGAGGAGAGGAACGCGAGATAGCGATTGTCCGGACTCCAGCGCGGATCGTGTTCGCTCTTCGTGCTCGTCGTCGCCTGGATCGTGGTGGCGCCGTCCCAGCTCGTCATCCAGACGTGGCTCACGCTCCG
>DASVWN010000154.1:0-5853 GCA_036393195.1 Gemmatimonadaceae bacterium
TGCATCTGTAGCCTCCTGGCGTGGCATAGCCGGCATGCTATAGCTCCATCAAGTCCTTCCCGACGATGACGCGGCCACCGAAATGCTTACGCGCTGCGTCGCTCCACATCGCCTCGGTCACCGCCGGGTCCTCAGCCGGGACGAGATGCGAGAGCACCAACGTGCCCACTTGCGCCTCCGCCGCCACGCGGCCGGCCTCCTCCGCCGTCGTGTGGTGCGAGAGGATGCTGCGCCGCAGATCCGACGCGTTGGGCACGCTTGCGACGAGCCGGTCGACCGCGGCGGCGTCGAAAAGCGCCTCGTGCACCAGTACGTCCGCGCGCCGCGCGAGCGCCACGAGGCTGTCGCTCGGCGTCGTGTCACCGGAGACGACGATCGAGCGATCCGCGGCGTCGAACCGGTACGCGAAGGCGGGCACGATCGGCGGATGGTGCACGAGGGCCGCGGTCACGCGGACGTTCTCGTCGTGCATTACCGGCCCGCCGCCGTACACCTCGTGGGCGTGCACCAGCGGCCGGAGCGGGATGCGCCGCTCGTCGACCGTCCGGGCGTGGATGTCCGTCGCATTCATCTCGAAGAACAGGTCAGTCATGCGCACCAGCGGCGGAGGTCCCCAGCTGTCGAGGCGGGTGCGCAACCCGGCGGCCCACGCGAGCAGGATCAGGTTGCCGTAGTCGGCGTTATGGTCGGAGTGGTGGTGTGTGATGAAGATGTGTCGTACGGCGCGGAGCGGCAGGTTCGCGAGCACGAGCTGTCGCGCCACGCCATTGCCGCAGTCCACGACGTACACCGTGTCGTCGACCACGATCGCCTGAGCGGGCGCCGACCGAGTCGTGCGCGGCCGCGGGCCGCCCGCGGTGCCGAGCAGGACGAGCCGCGTGCGCCGGCGCTCCTGCCGCGCAAGCCGTGGTGCGGCAAGGAGCACCGCCGCGCTGCCGACAAACTGGCGACGATTCATCCGTCCTCTCCAGAGCCAGGAGTCGTCCGCCGAACGCCAGCGCTCACCTGCAGGCGGACCAGACACGAGTCGAGCGCAGCGAGGCGTTCCGAAGTCCGCCTGTCAGGTGCAGCGCTACGTCAGGCCGCAGGCGGGGTGGTCTCAAAATAGCGAATGAGCTCTGGTCGGAGCAGGAGTCGATGACGTATCGGAGCACGAGAGGCTCCTCGAGGCGAGACGGATCTGCTCCAGATCCAGCAGTCGAGGCAGAAACTCACGGGCGAGCGCGCATCGGCGATCCATGATCCAACCCAACCTGTCGCAACCGGGGCAGAACACTTTGTCAGCGAACCGTTCGATACCAGAACATGGCAGGCAGTCGATGCATCGGCTGGTCGAGTCGGCGGCAACTCGCCCGCAGCAAGCGCTGGTCAGGCCATGACCGTGCTGGCACTTTGCCTTCTCCTCAGCATGAGTGCCAGCATCAGCATGAAGAGAGGTGCCGTGATCACCCAGGGAAAGCCGAGGAACAACAGCCTGGTCGAAAACGTCGGAGAGAAGTAGACGACAGCAATGAGCGGGGTAACGAGCGCATTGGCGATCAGTGATCGTCTGACCCAGCGATCGAAACCGACACCATCGACCGCAGGAACGGCCAGCAGACATGCCAGGCCCATCGCGACATAGCCCACGGCGTCAAAGTCCCAGAACAAGGAGTGTGGGCTCTGTTCGAGGATGCGAATGGCCTCAGATCCGCCCCTGAGCTTTGCGGGAATGACTGTTGCGAGCTGGATCACATAATTCGCACTGACGAATACCGCATACATCGCCGTGAAGACCAGCGCTGCATGAGTCCAGAACTGCTTTACCGGCGGCGTCAGATGATGGAAGGCCACCATCTCCAGAATGAATGGCACGACGATGCAGAGGGATGTTCCATAGATCAGGATCTCGTCAGCAGGAAAGCGAAGCAGGCCGGCAACCTGCAAGATCTGCACGACGTCATAGGCCACTGTCGATGTGAATGCGGCCATCCCGGACCAGTACCCGAAATTGCCGACGTTTCTGGTCATCGTTGCTCCTTGCCGGATGCCCCAGCGGCCGCCTGACGCCTTAGCTCAGCGGCATCCTGCGCAAGAGATCGACAGCTTAAACCTGAGACCTCGTTTGCAGGGCGGCCGGTTGCTTTCGCAGCAGCACCACGGCGAGCACCGCATACCAGAGGTTCATCGCGTACTGAGACGCCCGCTCGGCTGCGCCCATCCACGGCGTGGGCTGGTTAGCTATTATGGCGGTTACAAAAGACAAGCTGATGATCGCGAGACCTGTTGTGAAGACGATCGTCGTCACGGTGTAAACGCGGAACCAGCCTCGGAAGGCAACCGCACCCAGCACGACCGCCGCCAGGAGGAATGGGTCGATCGCGAGCAGACCGTGCATCGTGTCGGTGAAGGTGGGCTGCACCCCTCGCATGTGCATCGGGAAGACATTCCAGAGAACGAGAGCGTCGATCACATTCAGCGCCATCATCACAGCCATCGGCCGCACCCAGCGCTGACCATTCGCTGACATCCAGATTCCGATTGCAAAGAGAAAGAGCAGGCCGCTCGAGAGTGTGAACAGAGGCACCACGATCGCGCTCGTCGGCGCGCCGATAGCGAAGAGCTCGCTGACCGCCTGGTCTCTGTAACTGAAGCCGGGATAGCGCGTCGCCGCGAAGATATCCGCAAGCGGGTACAGCACCGCGCCCACGACTCCGCACGCAACCAGCACTCGTCGCAGCGAGATACCGTGCTCCCCAGTAGACCCGGCTGTCCAATGCATTTGTGCGCCGGCCGTTGTCATTGGATTGTGCCTCCGGTACGCTGTCCGACCAAGAAGATGGCGGGCGGACGTACGACGGTCTGTCAGCGGAAACTTGTTTCCCAGTAGGCGCTTCCCGTACTACTGCGTCGGAATTCCAGCGTGCGCCGCTCGACGGGCGATCGAGACAACGCGTGTTCATGGCACCTCCGTCGGGAGCCGTCGACGAACGAGCGGCGTCTCGCTGGCGCTGTTGCGAGCCCGCTTCCTGGTGGTAGTCCGTGACTTCGACTTCGTCGGCATAGCCATCCTCCCACTGGAAACGAATCCGATATTGCTGGTTGATGCGAATGCTGTGCTGCCCGCGCCCGCGACCAACGAGGCGCTCCAGGCGGTTGCCCGGCGCGATCGCCCACTCGCGAAGCTCCCGAACGCGGTTGAGCTGGGTCAACTTGCGTCGATGCACCGGCCACAGGCCGCGCAATTCCGAAAACCGTTCGTCAGCTCAGGCGTTCGTCTGGCAAGGGGTGCACAGGGCGCGTTTCGATGGCGTTACTCCGCTCGCAGACGCCGGTCCCGAATCGCCGCAGTGGTGTTTGCCCGACTGATTGATCCCCTCGACAAATGAGAAGTCTTCGTCGTCAACTTGTTGAATGAGGGACTCTGGCGCGGCGCATACTCCAGAGTCCGCGCACCGCGAGAATGCCGGAAAAGAGCGCGCTCACGCCAAGCGCGATGAGCGCCCAGGCGAAGAACAAGCCCCCGTTCGAGTGCGCGATTTGACTTCCGACGCCTCGTCCCCTCATGTGGATCACTGGAACGACCAGGGCCAGGAGCGAGAGGAGCAGAATGATGATGTATCCTGATCGCCGGCCAGCGAGGACCAGCGTCCCGTAGAGCCAAATGACGCAGATGGGGACTGCAGACAGGGTCGCAACCCCGCCCTTGTCGAAGCCACGAGCGATATCATCCGCCACGTGAAGTGAGAACAGGAGAATTGAAAGCAGCGACGACATCGTCAACGCTGCACGCTCGCTCACCGTCTGCTCTCCTGGACGCTGCATGTGGACTTGTCTCTCGCGATGCGACTTCGGATCACTCTGCGACGAGGCGACATGATTCATCGCTCGCGATAGCGTTTGCCGCCAGTCCATTGGGAGCATCGAATGCGAACGGCAGGAGAAGCTTCGATGCGATGACTCGAGAAGCCATTTCTTCACCAATGGTGGTCGCTGCCGAACGCCCAAGTTCAGCCGCGGGCGAGTCAAACAAGAGCGTTCGTGTCAGCGATCGCAACTCCGACGATCGCCCGTCGGCTGCAAGGTTCGTCAGACAGCCCTGCACGTCAGTCGTCGATTCCGGCCTCTAGTGTTGAGTGCCCGTGGCGCGCATCGCCACGAACGCGCTGACGGCAAACAGGGCGAGAACGACGACGAGCACCGCCATCACACGGCGTCGGCGCCGTTTCTGGTGCGTCAGCCACGCGAGCTCGTCGAGATAGTAGAGACCCTGGCCGGCGTCACGGATGATCGCACGCCGCTCCAGGATATTCCAGGCGAGCCTCGTGTCGACACCAAGCTCCGTCACCGACTTCGCAGTCGCCGCGCTGACAGCACCGGCGAGACGGAAGTGGGCAACGAGATCCTTCTCTTTCGCGATGATGACGGCAGCAGCGGCGGCACCCATAGTGCCCTCCGAGGAAGGTGGCCGATTGCCCGCCAATCTGGGTCGACGCTATTCCGGGCGCAATGCCAGCCAGGGATCACGCACGACGTGATGGCATCCAGGTCTTGCTCGCGACCCTCGACGAGCGGGATTTCATCATTCGAGGGTAACCCTACAGTGTTACCCATGTCCTCAGACAGTTCTGTTACCTATCTCCCCGGCTGTACCGGCGCGTCGCGTCGGATCTGTCGGCAACGCAGCGGGCGCTCAGCCCCCCATTGCACGCCGTCACGCCATGTTGTATACTGAACCACATGGTTCAGTATTTCCAAGACCACTTCGATGCCTCGTTCGGCGCGCTCTCGGACGCCACCCGACGCGGCGTTCTGGAGCAGCTCGGGCGTGCGGACGCTTCGATCACGGCCCTTGCCGAGAGGTTCGACATGACCCTCACGGGCATGAAGAAACATGTAGGCGTCCTGGAGCAAGCGGGGCTCGTCACCACGGAGAAGGTCGGGCGCGTGCGGACCTGCAGGCTCGGCCCCCGCGGACTGCAGGAAGAGGCGGCATGGATCGACAGGTACCACCAGCTCTGGAGCGCACGCTTCGACGAGTTGGACAACGTTGTCGAGGAATTAACCCGCAAGGAGAGAGTCCATGGACGAAAAAAAAGAAAGTGAGGCCACCCCCACGAAGAACCACACGACGGTGGAACGGAAGTCCGAGCGCGAACTCGTCGTCACACGAACCGTAAACGGTCCTGCGCGCCTCGTGTTCGAGGCGTGGACCAGGCCAGAATTATTCAGGAGGTGGTGGGTACCAAAGTCGTATGGGCTGACCCTGCTTTCCTGCGAAATGGATGTTCGCGTTGGCGGGCAGTATCGTTTGGTGTTTCCCCACGAAGATTCGACGATGGAGTTCTTCGGCACGTACCTCGAAGTGACACCGCACTCACGCCTCGTCTGGACCAATGAGGAAGGAGACAGCGGCAAGACCATCACCACGGTGACCTTCAAGGAAAACGCCGGCAAGACGTTGCTGATCGTGCACGATCTCTATCCCTCGAACGAGGCGCTTGACTCCGGATCGACGGCCGCCATGCCCGAGGCGCTCGACCAGCTCGACGAGCTTCTCGCCAGCCTGGCATCAGGCACAGAGACAGAATGACGCAGCCAATCCATCCACCAGAGATTCCCGTAATGGGTGCGTTTCGCCAGGAGTGTTCAGATGAAACGGAACTACACCAGCATGCGGACAACAGCTTTCCTCCTGATGACGCTCGTGGCGACTGACGTGTCGGCGCAGCAGAAGCCAACAACGGGCTACGCGCCAGTCAATGGACTCAACATGTACTACGAAGTCCACGGCAGCGGCGAACCGGTGGTGTTGCTTCACGGCGCGTTCATGACCATCACCAACAACTGGGCCGGGTGGATCGGCGAGCTCTC
>DASVWN010000155.1:0-17870 GCA_036393195.1 Gemmatimonadaceae bacterium
GGGCAGCCCCTTGGGCTGCCCCTGTCGCCGCCGCCCCTACCACTGTTCCAGAACCGACACCGCCTGCTCCAGGGCGGCGCGCTGTTCCGGGTGGGAGGCGGTTGCCAGCAGCGCCTTGTAGTTGCGCAGCGCCACCTGCAGCGCTTCCCGATCGTGCTCCGTGGAGGCCAGACTGGCCGCGTTGTCGGCCAGGTTCGCTCGCGCAAGATCATCGGTGGGGAATCGTTCCGACACCTGATGCCAGCGCATCATGCGCTCACGCAGCGACGGCTCGCTGAGCGCCCAGAGATGCCAGGCCCCGCGGTTCGCGGGATCGGCGGCCATGGCGCGCGTGGCCAGCTCGCCCACCGCGTCCGGCCCACGCCCCGCCAGCCAGTACGCGTTCGCGAGAATCACGAGCGCCTGCGCGTCGTCCGGGCAGGTGGCGACGATGCGCTCATAGATCGGGCCCGCCACCTCCGGAATGTCGCGCCAGGGCGCGACGGCGGCGCGCAGCCTCTCGGGATCCGCGCCCTCGGCGATCGCCGACAGCCGTTCGAGCAACTCGGCCACATTGTTGCTCTCGCGATAGGCCAGTACGGCCCGTTCGATTTCCGCGGTGTAGTCCATTGGTGATGCGAGCATAAGTAGTTAAATTAGGTGATGGCTACTGCCGGTGTCAGTCCGTGACGGGCCCCGTATCCGGGTCGTCTTCGCTTCCGGAAGGAGATCGTCGGACCGATTTGCAGCGACTGACTGCCCTCGTCCAGCACAAGCTCAACAATCCGCTGGCGGCACTGCTGGCTGAAGCACAGTTGCTCGGGCTGGAGGCATCGCTCGAACCGGAACAGGCCGCGGCCGTTGAGCGTGTCGTGGCTCTCACCCGACGGGTCATTGGAATCGTGCGAGAGCTGGACACCGTCGTGCAGGAACGATTGGGCCATTGACCGGGTAATTGTGGCGCGGGGTATCGCGCGGCCCGATGGTTGCGGAATCCCGTTCAGGAAGTGATACTCGTAGTGATTGCGGCGGCATGTCCCCGCGATCGCCTCCAGTGAGAGGCAAAGCCCTTGTGGCGTGATGCTCCCGTTGGCCTCAATGTCGAGTGCCGTCGCCGCCGCGTGATTACTGCGTGGCGCGGAGCATTCCAGAACTCATCGCAGGCGAGTTGTTGCAGAGTGTCGTAAGGCGCGTGCGTGCGCATTGACGACCCGCGTGACTCGTGGAGGCCGGCAAGGGCCAGCCCGAAGTTCGTGTTCCATACAGGTAGCGTACCGGCCGTGCAGCACGAGGCGCGCGGCCATGCATCCCGTGAGAGAATTGCATCTCTGCGTATCAGGCGCACCGCGAATGCGAGGCGCAACATTACGCAAAGCGAAAACCCCATGACAACCAACGCAGCATGAACGACCGTCGACGTCCCCCCCGGCGCGGGCGCGGACCACGTCCGCAGGACCGCACGCTTCTGGACACCGCTCCGGAGTCCAGCCCGTATCGCGAGGAAGGAATCGCTCCGCCGCCCGACGGAGGTGACGCCACCCAGCCGGAGCTCGGCACCACATCGGCGCCGGCACCCAATGCAGGTCCAGGTCAGCGCGGCAACCCGGGGCGCGACAATCGCGCGTTCGGCAATGGCCGACGTCGCAGGGGACGTGGTCGAGGCAATCCCCGCAGCGAGCATAGCAATGGCGGTCAGCCGGTGGTCATCGTAGCCGAGGGAGAAACACAGGGCTGGTTCGACTCCGGCCGCGACGGCGGCTTCATTCGCGGCCCCTCCGACAGCTATCTCCCCGTCCCGGGCGATCCCTTCGTTCCCCCGCATCTCGTCCGCCAGTTCGCGCTGCGCCGCGGCGACCTCGTGGAAGCCACGATCGGCAAGGATCATCGCGGCCGCACCACGGTGGCCGACATCAAGAAGGTGAACGACAACGAACCGTCGCTCGCCGCGCGCCGCCCTGATTTCAGCTCACTCATCGCATCGTATCCCGATCGCAAGCTCACGCTCGAGACGGGCAAGCCCGCCAAGGGCGGCCCCGAGCTGACGCGTCGCGCCATTGATCTCATCGCGCCCATTGGCTACGGCCAGCGCGCGCTCATCGTCGCACCGGCGCGCGCGGGCAAGACGATGCTGCTGCAGGCCATCACCGAAGGCGTCGCGATCAATCATCCCGAGGCGGTGCTGCTCGTCCTGCTCGTGGACGAGCGCCCCGAGGAAGTGAGCGAGATGATTTCGTGGGGTCGCGGCGAAGTCGTGGCGTCGAGCTTCGATCAGCCGGCGGAGCGGCACGTGGATGTGGCCGACATGACGCTCGAGCGGGCCCGCCGCCTCGTGGAGAGCGGCCGCGACGTCGTGATCGTGCTCGACTCCATCACGCGCCTCGCACGCGCGGCGAACACCGTGGAGCGCGGCACCGGGCGCACGCTGAGCGGCGGCCTGGACGCCACCGCGATGGCCAAGCCGAAGGCATTCTTCGGGTCCGCGCGCTCCGTCGCACCACAGAACGGCGGCGGCTCGCTCACGATCATCGCCACCGCGCTCGTGGAAACAGGCTCTCGCATGGACGACGTGATCTTCGAGGAGTTCAAGGGCACGGGCAACTGCGAGATCAAGCTCGATCGCGGCCTCGCCGAGAAGCGCATCTATCCCGCGATCGACATTGCGACGAGCGGCACGCGCCGCGAGGACAAGCTCTTCCGCCCCGACCAGTTGGATGCGGTGTTCACGTTACGTCGCGGTCTCCAGCAGATGCCGCCGCAAGCCGGCATGGAATGGCTCATCAAGCGCATTGGCGCGACGGCGAATAACGACGCGTTGCTGTCGGGGTTGTAGGCAGGGGATAGCGAATAGGGATCAGGAGTCAGGGGACCTGACCCAGTTCGTCCCACAGCGCGGCGATCGCCTTCATTCCCTTCACGAAGTTGTCATCGCTGAACCATTCGTTGGGAGCATGCGCGTTTTCGCCGGGAAGTCCGAAGCCGATCAGTAGCACGGGGACGGCGAGGATGCGCTCGAAGTCGCCGACCACGGGGATGGAGCCGCCTTCGCCGGTGATCACGGGTTCCCTGCCGAATGCGGCGGCGAGCGCGCGACGCGCGGCGTCGAAGAGCGGTCCCTCGAGATCGGCGCGCCAGGCCCGTCCGCCGTGCAGCGCCTTCACCGTTGCCGTCACGCCCCTGGGTGCGACACGCTGCACGTGCGCGGTGAGTACGCGCTCGATCTGCTGCGGTGTCTGATCCGGCACCAGGCGACAGCTCACCTTCGCCATCGCCTTCGCGGGCAGTACGGTCTTGGCGCCCTCGCCCGTGTAGCCGCTCAGCAGCCCGTTGATCTCGCACGTGGGGCGTGTCCACAAGCGTTCGAGCGTGGTAAAGCCGGCTTCGCCGTCCAGTGCGGGCACTCCCGTTTCGGCGCGCACCTCTTCGTCCTTGAAGGGGAGCGCGCGCATCTGCCGGCGCACCGGCTCCGGCCACTCGCGCACGTCATCGTAGAAGCCGGGGATGGCGACGTGCCAGCGCTCATCGTGGAAGGTGGCGAGGATGCGCGCGAGCGCCATGGCGGGATTCACCACCGCGCCGCCGTAGCTGCCCGAATGCAGATCACCGGCCGGCCCCTGCACATTGAGCTCGAAATACGCGAGCCCCCGCAGCGACGACAGAATTGACGGCAGCCCCGGAGCGAACATCGACGAGTCCGAGATCACGACGTAGTCGCAGCCGAGCCGTGCCTTGTTGCGTTCGATGAAGGGCGCGAGGTTGTCGCTCCCGACTTCTTCTTCGCCTTCCGCCAGCACGATGATGTTGACGGGGAGCCTGCCGCGCGTGGCGAGATGCGCCTCGATGGCTTTGACATGGAGGAAGAGCTGACCCTTGTCGTCCACGGAGCCGCGCGCGAAGATCTTCCCGTCGCGCAGGGTGGGCTCGAAGGGAGGTGTGGTCCAGAGGTCGAGCGGCTCGGGGGGCTGCACGTCATAGTGCCCGTAGATGAGGACTGTTCGGGCGTTCGCGCCCGCGCCACGCCACTCGCCCACCACGGCGGGGTGTCCGCCGGTGCGCATGATCTCCGTCTTGAGCCCCGCATCGCTCATGGATTTCGCCAGCCATTCGGCGGCGCGTGTCATGTCGGCCTTGTGCTGTTCCTGCGCGCTCACGCTGGGGATGCGCAGGAACTGGTACAGCTCGGTGTGGATGCGCTCGTTCTGCGCGTCGAGCCACGTGGCGAGATCGGATGCGATGGCGGTAGTCGGAGAGGTCATGGAGAAGTCGTCGAATTCGTGGAGCCAGCAGGGAGAGTCGCCCATTGCAGGGGCCAGGGGCTAGAGGATAGGGGATAGGGATTGATAGGCGGCTGGCGGGCCAGCGGCTAGGGGCTGGGGACAGGGAGCCGTTCCGTGGCCCCCTGCAACACCCACACCTCCTCCCGCTCACGCACCTGGTTCCCACGCATGAGCGCCACTGCGTAGGCGCGGTGAACGGTTGCGAAATACGGCTGCAGTTGCTCGATCACAGGTTGTGCGGCGCCGGCGGGGACGTCGGGAAGCGCCAGCACCAGGTCGTCGCCGGGTTTGATTTCGTGCAGCAGCAGCGGCCAGAGGTGGTACTGGTTTGGGCGGCTGTCGAGGTTGAGCGAGAAGGTGATCGGGTGCGACGGCATGTGGAAGGCGAGCTCCGACGCTTCCTGATAGCGATTGCCGGCGATCCACACGGTGTGGGGCGCGGAAGACTGGCACGCGGGGTCGCCCGGACCGGCGCACGGTGGCGGGTCCGCGCGCAGCGTCGCGGCCGTCCGCTCTACGCGCTGCGCGAGCTCTGCCCATCCGGTGCCGCGTGCGGTCGGGTCGTCCGAGGCCTGGATGGGCAGCACGGGCACAAGCGCCTGCGCCCAGGTCAGCAGCACGAGCGTCGCCCCCAGCGCGCATCCGCCCACGAGCCAGCGACGCCACGCGACACCCCCGGGCCAGAGCGCCACGAGTGCGATGGCCGGCAGGTATGCCGTTGCCGTCCAGTTCACTTCCACCGGGCCGCGCAGCGCGCTCACGAGCAGCACCATCATGGATGTCGCCGTGATCGTGCCGAGCAGTCGCTCTCGCGATGTGCCGCGCCGGAGCGCGCGCGTCACCGCGATGGCGCCGAGCCCGAACAGGATCGGACTGGCCACGGCGAGTTGTCCGCCGAGGAACGACCAGAGATGGGCGACGCCCACGTGATGCAGGCCGCCGAGTCCGTGCCCGAGCTGGAAGCGGTACGAGACCCAGTCGTGCCGGGCATTCCACCAGATGTTGGGCGCAAAGAGCACGAGCGCGACGAGCGCCGCGAGGTACGGCGCGGGCGTTGCCAGTTGACGGCGCAGCGGCGCGAACGCGAGCAGCGCGACGAGCACGCCGAGGCCGATGAGCGCACCCTCGTAATCAGCGAGCAGCGCGAATCCCAGTGCGGCGCCGGCCACGAGCCACCAACCGAGCGACGCGCGGCTCCCCGCGCGTTCCGTCACCGCGCGATCCAGCGCATACAGCACGGCGGCCGTCGCGAGCATGAGCGGCGTACTCGGCGTCGCGATCACCAGACCGGCGGCCGCGAGCGGCACGCACGCAATGATCACCGCGGTGCGCAGCGCGACGCGATCGCCGCCCAGACGTCGCGCGAGCAGCACCAGCAACACGGACGCGAGCCACCCCGCCACAACGGGCCAGAAACGCACGCCGAGCGCGCTCACGCCAAAGAGCGCGACCCCCGCGCGCACGAGCAGCGCAATTGCCGGGGGATGATCGAAGTAGCCCGCGGCGAGACGGCGCGAGAAATCCCAGTAGTAGCTCTCGTCCGGCACCACCGGCACCACCGCGGCGAGCGCGAGTCGCACGAGCGCGGTGCCAGCGAGGATGAGCATGGCGTAGACGAACGCGCGGTCTTCGACAACGGCGTGGACACGCGGAGCGACGGGGTACGCCGCGCGTGCGTTTATCCGTCCGGCTGTCCCACCCGTCGCCCGGCGCCGGGCATCAGCATCGCGACGATCCAGGCCCACACGATCCATGAGACCCGCTCCACCGGTGAAAGCGTTACGAACAGGTTCCACGCCACTGCCGGGAGCGTGGCCGCCAGTGCGACTCGCGAGCGATCGGCGCTTGGGCTACGGCGCTCGATCACCTGCACCGCCTGGCGCCGCGCCGTCCGAATGCGCTGCTGGATGGCGTTGTCGAGCGAATCCGGAGTGAGCGCGCGCCATCCCGGAAGGCGCAACACGCTCCATGCCACCGCCGTCCGTCCCCACCCGTGATTGTTCGAGGCGGCCACGAGCGCCAGATGCAGGCTGTCCGACAGGCGCAGGATGCGTGCGCGATCGCGTTGCGCCTGTGCGATTCCTCGCGGTGCACCATCGGAGAGCTCGATCGCGACCACACCATGCGCGCCAGTGGAGTCCGGCGGCGGCAGATTGGCAAGATTCTCCGGAATCGTCTGGATGAGCACCGGTGGCGGCCTGACCGGCGGCGGCCAGTTGGGGTGCGCCTTCCGGCGGTCCACGTAGAGCCAGCGTTCGTCCGGCGCGCTGATGCCGAGCGCGATGAGATGGCTGTTGTGCATGACGAATTCGAGTCCGCTCAACATGACGATGCTGTCGCCCGACACGCGCGGATTGAGCGCCATGGCTTCCGTGGCGCCATCGAAGCTGCGGTGGTCGGTTATGTATGCAACGTCGAAACCCGCCGCTTTGTGCCAGGCCCGGTTGACCCGGGGGCTGAAGTCGGCTCGTCCGTCGTGCGAATAGTTCGTGTGGCTGTGCATGTCCACGATGACCGCGTCGGGGTCGGACACGCGGAGGGCGGCCATGGGCCGGGGCGCGACGATGCCCACGCCGTACACGGCGACGAGCACACCGAGGGCGCGGAGCGCGAGTCGCAGCTCGCGGAGCACGGACCGGCGCCCCGCCGGCCAGCGCGCAACGCGCCACAGGATGTAGATCACCACGAGCGAGATGATGACCGCGAGATTCTGCGGCACCGAGAGCAGCGTGAGCGCATCCAGCACAGTGCACGCCGGCGCCAGCACGACGTACCAGAACGGCCGCACGAGACGCACGCCGGGCACAGTGGCCAGCGTGAGCGCGTCGCGTACCGCCGATGCGGCGGCGAGCCAGGAGAGCAGCACGAGCAGCGTGATCGCGCTGGCGACAGTGCGCGGACTGCGACGGGAAGGCACGATGCGGCGGTGGAGGGTTGAGGAGTGAAGCAGGCGACTGCGGCGAGCCGGGGATCATGGCCGCCGGGCCAGAGGGCTATAGTTTATCTGGTCGCTGGCCGCGACGCGCACGGCAACAGCCGGACAGAATTTACAGGATTGCCAGGATTGCCAGGATGAACAGGATTCATTCGCGGCCGTTCCCATGCTATTTCTGTCACGTAATGGCGTGACAACTGCCGGGCCATTCGGCTCCAGTCAATCCTGTTGATCCTGCGAATCCTGTAAATCCTGTCTGTCCAGTCTTCCTGCCCCTCCCCTCACCCTCCCCTTCCCCACCTCCTGCCAATGTCCTCTCTCCGCTCGCTCCTCGTGTTGTCGCTGGCCGCGCTCGTGGGCGCCGGCTCGGTCTCGGGCTCGAACACTGCACCGAGCGCCGCGCACAGCGCCGAGCCATTCGTGCTCGACTCCGCCTTTCTCGCCGCCTGGAAGTGGCGCAACATTGGACCCGACCGCGGCGGACGCTCGATCGCAGTGAGCGGCGTCAGAGGGCGGCCCCAGGAGGCGTACTTCGGCGCGGCCGGCGGGGGACTCTGGAAGACGACCGACGGCGGAGAGAACTGGGCGCCGGTGACCGACGGGCAGATCGCCAGTGCATCGGTCGGCGCCGTCGCGGTGAGCGAGAGCAATCCCGACATCGTGTTCATCGGAACCGGTGAGAGCTGCATCCGCGGCAACATCATGCCCGGTGACGGCGTCTATCGCAGCACTGATGCGGGGAAGACGTGGACGCACGTGGGATTCGCCGGCGTCGATGCCATCTCGAAGATCCGGATTCATCCGACGAATCCGGCCATCATCTTCGTCGCCGCCTTCGGCAAGTACAGCGAGCCAAGCAGCGAGCGCGGCGTGTACCGGAGCACCGACGGCGGCAACACATGGAAGCGCGTGCTCTTTCGTGATGACCGGAGCGGCGCCATTGATGTGAGCATTGACCCATCGAATCCCAACGTCGTGTACGCGTCGCTCTGGGAGGCGTACCGCAACGAATATCACATGTCGAGCGGCGGCCCGGGGAGCGGGTTGTTCAAGAGCACCGACGGCGGCGACACGTGGACGGAGATCACGCGCAACCCCGGGCTGCCATCGGGTGTGGACGGCCGCATTGGTGTGGCGGTGTCGGGCGCTGATCCGAACCGCGTCTATGCACTCGTGGAGAACGAGAAGGGCGGGCTCTACCGGAGCAACGACGCGGGCGCCACGTGGACGCTCGCCAACGACAGCCACGACATCCGTCAGCGCGCGTTCTACTACACGCACGTCTTCGCCGATCCGAAGAATGCGGATGTCGTGTACATGGAGAACACGTCGCTCTTTCGTTCGGCCGATGGCGGCAAGACGCTGAAGACGATCAACGGCACGCACGGCGACTTTCACGACCTGTGGATCGATCCGGACAACGTCCGGCACCTCGTGGTGGGGAACGATGGGGGCGGCGCGGTGTCCGTGAACAGCGGGCATCGCTGGACCGACGAGGATTTTCCCACCGGGCAGTTCTACCACGTCGCATTCACGTCGCACATCCCGTATCACGTCTGCGGCGCGCAGCAGGACAACAGCACGCTGTGCATTCCCTTTGACTGGAATCTCCCGGCGTTCGAGCGCGAGCGGCAGCGGGCGGCGCGTCATGACAGCAGCACGGCGCGGCGTGACAGCACCATGATGCGCCGCGACAGCAGCGCGGCGCCCGACCTCACCGCGGGCGGGATGGCGTACGCGTACGAGGTCGCCGGCGGCGAGCCCGGCTACATTGCGCCCGATCCGCGCGATCCGGACGTCTACTATTCCGGCGGGAACAACGGCTCGTACATCGACCGGTACAACCGGCGCACGGGGCAGACGCGGGAGGTGAATCCGTATCCCTGGTTCTACTCCGGCGAGCCGTCACGGGACATTCGCGAGCGCTGGCAGTGGACCTTTCCGATTCTCTTCTCGCCGGTGAGTCCGACCACGCTCTACACGTCATCGCAGCGGCTCTGGAAGACGACCGATGGCGGCCAGACGTGGACGGCGCTGAGCGGCGATCTCACGCGGCACGATCCGAAGACACTGGGCCCGTCCGGCGGGCCGATCACGGGCGACATGAACGGGCCGGAAGTGTACGCCACGATCTTCAGCGTGGGACCGGGCAAGCGCGACGTCAACGTGATCTGGACGGGATCCGATGACGGGCGCGTGTCCGTCACGCGCGACGGCGGCAAAACGTGGACGAACGTCACCCCGCGCGACATGCCGGACTTCGGGCGCGTGAGCCAGATCGACGCGTCATCGTTCGACGCGGGCACGGCCTACATCTCGGTGCGGCGCCCGCTGTTCGATGACTTCGCGCCGTACATTTTCAGGACGAACGACTACGGCCGCACCTGGACGAAGATCGTCAAGGGTATTCGGCCGGATGCCTACGTGCACGCCGTGCGCGAGGACCCGACGCGCCGCGGCATGCTCTACGCCGGCACGCAGCACGGCGTGTATCTGTCGTACGATGACGGCGCGTCGTGGCAGCCGCTCTCGCTCAATCTGCCCGACGTCCCGGTGGCCGACCTCGCGGTCCATGGCAACGAGCTCGTGATCGCTACGCACGGCAGGGGATTCTGGGTGCTCGACAACATTGCGCCGCTCCGCCAGGCAAACGCCGCGCTGTTCGCGTCGGCGGCGCATCTGTTCACGCCGCCCGAAGGCGTACGCTCGGGACCGGACGTGGCCATCAGTTGGTGGCTGGAGGATGCGCCGCATCGCGCGCACCTCGACATCCTGGATTCCACGGGTGCGGTGCTGCGCACCTTCGAGCCCGACACCAGCAAGGCCGACACGGCCGGGCGCGCACCGTCGCGGCGCCAGGCCGTGACATATCTGCCCATGCAGGCCGGATTCAATTCGCTCGAGTGGGATCTGCGCGCGCAGGGCATCGTGACGTTCCCGGGAATGATTCTCTGGGGCGCGCGCACGCGTGGCCCCGCGCTCCCCCCGGGTCGCTATACCGTGCGTCTCACCGCGGACGGCCGCACGCTCAGCGCGCCGGTCGTCGTGCAACGCAATCGCTGGAGCACGGGCGTCACGGATGCGGACCTGCGCGCGCAGTACGCGTTCTCGCGCAATGTGCGCGACAGGGCCACGGACGCCAACGAAGCAGTGATCGCCATCCGTCGCGTGAAGGCGCAGCTCGAGAATCGCGCCGGCCGGTCAACCAGCACGGCATTCAAGGCGATGGCGGACTCGCTCGCCGCCCAGGCATCGGCCATCGAGCAGGACATCTATCAGGTGAAGAATCAAAGCGGGCAGGACCCGCTCAACTTCCCCATCAAGGTGAACAACAGGCTGGCGACGCTGCTCTCCATGGCGGAGCGCGGTGATGGCCGGCCGACGAACCACATGCCGGAGATCTTTCACATTCTCTCGACGGAACTGCGGGGCTACACCGACCGGCTCTCACGACTCTGGACGACACAGTTGCCCATCGTAAACACACAACTATCGCGCGAAGGGCTGCCGCCGGTGGATCCGCGCTGCGCGACCGTGGCGGGGTGTGCCGTGGTGGAGTAGGGGTAGGGGCAGCCCATGCGGCAGCCCCATGGGCTGCCCCATGGGCTGCCCCTGTTGGTACCAACCAATCACTTGCAGCCGCTGTCCAACGCGATGACCTCTCAAGCGATGCCATCACGTGACTCAGCTGCTCGGGTTGCTCCTGCTGCTGCAGGCGGCGCACCTCGTGTCGATGCCCACTCCACCGGCCACGAGCACGACCGTCCGCGCAACGCGCGCGGCCACGCCGCCGGTCATTGACGGCCGTGCTGACGACCCGGTCTGGCGCAACGCACCCGTCATCAGCGACTTCCTCCAGGCGCAGCCCACGGAAGGCGCGAAGCCCAGCGAGCGTACGGAAGCGCGAATTGCATACGATTCGCACTACCTCTACGTATTCGTCCGTTCCTTCGATCAGCATCCCGACAGTATCGTGAGCCTCCTGTCGCGCCGTGATGATCAAACGGCCTCCGACCACGTCACGATTCTTCTCGACTCGTATCACGACCGGCGCACCGGCTACGAATTCTCCGTCAACCCGGCCGGCGTCAAGTCCGACTACGCCATCTACAATGACGGCACCGAGGACGTCGCCTGGGACGCCATCTGGGATGTCGCGACGCGCACGGATTCACTCGGCTGGACGGCCGAGTATCGCATTCCGCTCTCGCAACTGCACTACACCGCGCGGAACAACGGCACGTTCGGCATTCTCATCTGGCGGGTGATCCAGCGTCGCACGGAGACAATCACCTGGCCGCTCTACCGCATGTCGCGCTCGGGGCTGGTGTCGCAGTTCGGTGATCTCACGGGGCTGAACGGACTCGCGCGGCCGGGCGACGCGGAGATCACGCCATACGTCGTCACGAAGAACGTGCAGCAACCCACGGCGTCGGGCTACACGCGCGATCAGCAGTTCACCGTTGGCGGTGACCTCAAGTATCAGCTCTCGTCCAAGCTGCTCCTCAACGCGACGGTCAATCCCGACTTTGGTCAGGTCGAGGCCGATCCGTCGCAGCTCAACCTGGGCGCGTTCGAGACGTTCTTCACGGAGCGGCGGCCGTTCTTCGTGGAGGGAAAGGGCCTGTTCACCTTCAACGTGAATTGCGTGGTCGTGCTCGACTGCAACACGGGCGAAGGGCTCTTCTATTCGCGGCGCATCGGGCGCGCACCGGAGCTGACGGACATCTACGGCGATGCGTCCTCGCCCACGGCGAGCCGGATACTCGGCGCCACCAAGCTCACGGGTCGCCTGCCCAGCGGCTTCGCCATCGGCGTGCTCGATGCGGTGACCGATCACGTGGCCGGCCCGCAGGGCACCACGCTGGAACCGTCGGCCAATTATGGCGTGGTCCGCGCCAACCAGGACTTCGCGAATGGAAACGGAAACGTCGGCTTCATTGTCACGGCGGTGAATCGCTCGATGGATGCGTCGAGCGATCCATACCTGCGATCGAGCGCATACAGCGGCGGCATCGATGCGCGGCGGCGCTTCCATCGCGACTTCGAGGTATCCGGCTCGTTCGACGTGAGCCGCGTGGCGGGCAGCGCCGCCGCGATCGCGCGCACGCAGCGGGATCCCGTGCACCTCTATCAGCGTCCCGATGGCCCGCTCGTGTTCGATTCGACGCGGACGTCGCTCTCGGGCAACTCGCTCGAGCTGCGCGTCGCCAAGGTGGGCGGCAGGCTGCTGCAGTTCGAGACCGCGTACGAGCGACGCACCCCGGGATTCGAGATCAACGACGTGGGCTTCCTGCTCCAGGCGGATCAGCAGCAGTGGATGAACTGGGCCGCGCTGGCGTTCCGCACGCCGAACCAGTTCTGGCAGCAGCTCCGCTGGAACTTCAACTACTGGCAGTACTGGAATGTGGCGGGGCTGCCCACCGAGCGTGCCTTCAACACCAACGTGCACACGCAATTCAACAATCGCTGGTGGCTGCACATGGGCGGCACCGTGGGGCAGATGGGCACGACGTTCTGCGACCGCTGTGCGCGGGGCGGACCCGCCATCCGGCAGGATCCCTATCTCGCGCCGTGGATCAACATCCAGGGGGACGATCGCAACGCGCTGGTCCCGTATTTCGGGGCGAACTTCTTCCGGGGCGACGGCGGACGGTCCACATCGATCAGTCTGATGCCGGAGCTGGATCTCAAGGTCTCGACGCGGTTCACGACGTCGCTGAGCGCGAACTACACGCGCAACCGGAACGATGTCCAGTACTTCGGCACCTTCACCGATTCCACGGCGGCGCAGCACTACACCTTTGCGCACCTCGAGCAGAAGACGCTGGGACTCACGTGGCGGCTGGGCTACACGTTCACGCCCGAGATGTCCCTGCAGGTGTATGCGTCCCCATTCATTTCCAAGGGGACGTACAGCAACGTGCGCGAGCTGGACCAGCCGAGGGCGCTGTCGTACGCGGATCGCTATCAACCGTATGCCGACACGGCGGTGACGAACGATCCCGGCGGCTTCAACTTCCAGCAGTTCCGCTCGAACGTCGTGTTCCGCTGGGAGTATCGCGCGGGTTCGACGCTGTTCCTGGTCTGGAGCCAGGGGCGGGATGCCAACACGACATTCGAAGGCAACCAGTCCTTTGGCGGCAATCTGGACAACCTCTTCGGCCAGCGGTCGAACGACATCTTTCTGATAAAGCTGTCCTACTGGCTGGCGCGGTGACGCAGGGCGCCTGTGGCGCCCTGCGGGAAGCGGCGCGCAAAGCGCGCCTGCGGGAAGCGCCAGCCTCCGGCTGGCTGCGGGAAGCGGCGACTGCGCCAAAGGCGCAGCGCCTGCGGGAAGCGCCGCCGGGCCCACCGGCCCGGCGGCTGGGAAAGCGGCGCCCCCGCCCGCCTCCGGTACTGGACGAAGGCCCCTTCCCGCAGGGGGCCTACGGCCCCGCTTCCCCCAGCCCCGCGGCCGCAGGCCGTGGGGCGCTTCCCGCAGGCGCGCGCAGCACGCCGCTTCCCGGTACGCCGTACAACACCCACCACCGCACCCGCCCGCCCCCCGCCGAGCGCAGGCGGACACGCCGCACGCCGCCGCGCGCCGATGACGATACCACCGTCACACCGGTCGCCTCGGCGCGCACGAACCGGAAACCGGCCGGCTCGTGCACCACGAGCACGTAGTCATCGCCGGCCACGAGCTCGCTCTCGCCGCGCAGGGTATCCGCCGTCCACTCCACGTCGCGGAGATCCACACCGCCACAGCTCACGTGACGGTTGGTCGCGATGAGCTGCGGGTGCGCGAGCGCTTCGCGGATGCAGAAGTCCTGGACCTGGAAGCGCGGGTCTATCGCGCCGGGCGAGAACTGCTCACGAAACGCGCCGAGCAACCGCTGCGTCCAGAACTCGTAGACCAGGTAGCTGCGGTCGGTGGGCAGGCCGAGCTCACTGAATCGAATGCGTGCGGTGTCGCCGCCGATGCGCGCGAGCACCGACCAGTGCCCGAACGGCCGGTTCACATCGAGCAGATAGCGCGACGCGGCGGGGCGCTTGTCGGCGTCGAAGGGGCGCGGGCCCGCGCCGCTCAGCGTGACGGCGGCTTCGCCAATGCGTGAGGAACGCGACGGATCCACGTCGTAGATCTGCCCCGGCAGCGTGAACAGTACGGGGGCCGCGCGCTTCGCCGCCTCCGCGCGATCGGTGAGATACACGTCGGGGCGATCGGTGAGCATGAGCAGCGATCCCGTGAGCGAGGTGAGCGTCGTCGCGCGGTACGCGTCGGCGGCGCCGATCTGGATGTGGTCGGGATCGTTCCGCCAGACCACGTTGTTGAACGAGTTGTACTCGGCGAAGCCGCCGTAGCCGAAGCCGTCGTCGCCTACGCGCACGGCGTCGACCAGCCCTGCCAGCTCCGGGCGAATTCCCCAGCACGCGAGCAGAAAGCTGGCGCGGCCGATCACGCCGCGAATCGCCTGCACGAACGCGCGGTACACCGAGTCGCGCGGCAGCCCGCGCGCGCGAAAGTAGTCCGCGTTGCTGTTGTAGCCCTCGTAGCGCAGGTGACGCAGCGCGTCCACCTTGAAATACGTCCACCCCATGCGCCGCAGGCTGTCGTACACCGGCACCACGAGATCGCGCATCGTGGCCGAGTTGGCGCCGTCCATGACGAACCCGATCCAGTTTCCCCACACTGGTACGCCGCTTGTGTCGCGCACGAACTCGTCCGGATGCGCCAGCGCGTACGCGCTGTCGTGAAACGCCACGTTGGTCCAGACGGCGGGCTCGAGCCCGTGCGACGCAATGTCGCGAGCGACGCCGCCGAGTCCGGACGGAAACTTCGCGTTCGCATCGAGCCAGTGCGCGGGCGGACCAACCGGCGTGCGCTGGTAGCCATCGTCGATCTGCAGGTACGTATAGCCGAACGGCTTCAGCACGCGCGACAGGACGTCGGCCGTGTGTTCCACGTCGCGCTGGGTCACCGAATCGAAGAACGCGTACCACGACGACCATCCCGCGACCGACGGCCGCCACGTGCTGTACGTCCACGGCTGGAACGCGCGGAGGCCGCGGTGCATCTCGTAGAAGCGCGGGCGAAAGCGGATCGCGACTTCCCCGCCCTCGGCGTCAATGCTGAATGTCGTGCTGTCCGCGCCGGCACCGGGGATTACCGTGACACGTGCGGGGAAGTCCACGGAGATCACCCAGTCGCGCGCGCGATCGTACACGGCCCGATTGAGCAGGTTGACGTCGGGACCCGATGCGGTGCGCACCATCGGCACGGCGTCCTGCCTGGGGTCCACCTCGCAGGCAAAGGCCTGCGGGCCCGCGGTGACTGCGCCACGGACGCGAACGCTGCCGCCGTACGCGGTGAACTTGATGACCTGCGTGACCGCGTCATGGACCGTGTCGGCCATCATGCGCACGTCAACGCGCGCGCCGGCGGATTGGACGACGCCGCGGAAGATCGGCCGGCCTTCGTAGGCAAGCACGAGGGTATCGGCACGCAGGCTAAAGGTTCCGGGCACGTTGGGCGGAGCGCCCTGTGCGCGCAGGCATGGCGCGACGGACAACACGAGCGTGGCGAGCACAATCCGTTGAATTGGCGACGGGAAATCCATGGCATGAAGCTACGGGCACCGCTCCAGCAGCGCGATTCCAGGCAGGGAGCCTGCAACGACTGCCGCGCTCTCACTTGACCCCAGGCGGCATCGGAGTCTATCGTGATACGAATCAGTATGATCGGATCATACCATGCCGCTCACGCGAATCGCCATCACCATTCCTCGCTCACTCGTCAAGCTGGCAGACCGGCGCGCCAAGGTGCTCGGCCGCTCGCGGAGCTGGGTGCTCGTGCAGGCGCTGCAGCGCTACCTTGCCAGTGCCGAACTCGCGCCTTCCAGTGCACTCGGGCAGCCTGCTGCGTCCGGATTCGCATCGTCCGACGAATCCCCTCTGGGTGAGTACCGGCGTTCGCAGCTCGAGGCGGATCTTGCGCTGACGCCTGAGGAACGGGTGAAGGAGGCCGAGCGGACCGGTCGCGTGGCAGAGATCGTTCGGCCGCGATGGCGCAGCGACCGGGTGATCACGTTCGACCGCTACGAGGACTACCTGGCCTGGCTGCAGTGGGAGGAACGAGCCCGGTGAGCACGCGCTACGAAACGCGGCTCGCCGAAGTCTGTGCCGCGCTGCACCGGCATCGTGCCCGCTACGTGCTCGTCGGAGGGATGGCGATGCAGCTCTGGGGATCGAGTCGCGCGACACGGGACATCGACATCCTGATCGAGCCGACGCTCGCGAACGGCAAGCGTGTGCTCGCGGGACTGGAAACCGTCGGCTTCGGTTTCGCCCGGGAATGGCTCGCCGAAGAGATCATCACGAAACCGGTCACGATCATTGGCGACATGCCCCGGGTGGATATCCTGACGGTGGCCTGGAGCGTGCATTTTGCGGAGGCGTACGCGGCTGCCCGGACGTTCGAGCTGGAGGGTGTGCGCATCCCCACCGCGTCGCTTGAGCACCTCATTGCTTCGAAGCGCACCGGGCGCCTCCAGGATGCCGCGGACATCGCGGTCCTCGAGGAGATCCGCCGCCTCGGCGAGCAGCCGCGCTGAAGAACGCAGGCTCAGGCCATCGTCCCGGCACCTCTCCGGACCCGCGATAACGCTCAGGTAGCGCCTGCGTAACGCCAGCACGGTATCAAGTCCGCTTCGTCACCTACCCCCGAGGCGCGATCATGCCGGCATTTCCGCACCGCAGTCCAGCGGCGTTCCTGTTGTTTCTCCTCGTCAACCCGTTTGGCGCCGTTGCGCATGGTCAATCGCCGGCCCCGCGTACTCGCACGTACTACATCGCGGCCGACCCTGTGAGCTGGGATTACGTGCCCGGCGGGCGCGACGAGATCGCGGGGCGCCCCTGGGCCGACACCGCGTTCTTCGCGAACGCGAAGCCGCGCCCGGTGAGTACCGTGTATCACAAGGTGCTCTACCGCCAGTACACCGACAGCACCTTCCGCACGCTCGCGCCGCGCGCCCCCGAGTGGCAACACCTCGGCTTCCTCGGCCCGCTCATTCGCGCGGTGGTGGGTGACACGATTCGCGTCGTCTTCCGGAACAACGCCAATCGACCGTACAGCGTTCACCCCCACGGCGTGTTCTACGACAAGAATTCGGAAGGCGTGCCCTACAACGACGGCACCAGCGGCGGCGACAAGGCGGACGACGGCGTGGCGCCGGGCGGAACCTATACGTACGTCTGGCCGGTGCCCGAGCGCGCCGGTCCGGGTCCCATGGATGGCAGCTCGGTGATGTGGATGTATCACTCCCACGTGGACGAAGTCCGCGACATCAATACCGGGCTCTTCGGTCCCATGATCATCACCGCGCGCGGCAAGGCGCGCCCGGACGGCTCGCCCGCCGATGTGGACCGCGAGATCATCGCGTCGTTCATGCAGGTTGAGGAGCAGGACAGTTGGCTCGCGCCGGAGAACCTGCATCTGTCCGAGGATTCGCTGCGACACCTGGGGCCGCTGGCAAACCCATCGCTGCGGCAGGACATCTATCCCTGGTTCGTCAAGTTCTCGATCAACGGGTTCGTGCACGGCAGTATGCCGCTCGACGCACTCACCATGCGCAAGGGCGAGCACGTGCGCTGGTATCTCATGGCCTCGACCAACGACTTCGACTTTCACGCGCCGCACT
>DASVWN010000156.1:0-31795 GCA_036393195.1 Gemmatimonadaceae bacterium
CCACTGGTTTTTCGCTCCGCCCGCGGCACGCCTCGGCCACTCCGAGCAGCCCGATCGGGGCGCGGATCAGAAATTGTCTGCGCGAATTCACCTCGCTCCCCCCACGTTTCGATTTGTCGGATCACAATGGTCAGGATCAAAAAGGGTCAGCGTCGATTGAAAAATCAATCGCAGCTGACCCTCCTGATGCTCTTACGAGCCTGTGATCTTGTCGTTCCTCTACCCCTTTTTGCATTACGGCGCCGACATTGTCCAGCCTACGCCAACCTGTCCGGGCCCTGGCAGCATGATCTGGGTGTGCAACAACCACCGGTCCAGCCGCGAGTCGGGATGCAGCCGATGATAGCGGACCACGCCGAGTCCGGTAAGTGTGCCAATTCCCGCGCCCAGGAACACATCGCTCGCCCAGTGCTTGTCGGAGTAGACCCGCGCAACCGCCACCGCCGTGGCTGCCCCATAGGCGACGAATGGGACGTATCGCGCGGCGTGGGGCCAGTGGATCTTCGACTCCGACGCGACTACCGACGCGAGCGCGAACGCGGCCGTGGAATGACCCGATGGGAACGAAGTGTGACCGCCACTGCCGAAGCCGCTACCCAGGCCGAAGTGGTCGGAATCCAGATTGTTCACATATGGCCGGTTCCGGCCGGCGATCCCCTTGAGCATGTACGTGGCCGCCGCGCTGATCGCGATCGCCTCGGCGCTACGCAGTCCGATCTCCGCCACGCTCGACTGGTGAAACAGTCGCCCGGATCCGTACAGCGCAACGCTGAGCACTACGGTGCCGGGATCGCCCAGCCAGTTGAATCCGCTCGCAGCGTCGCGGAGGGCTCTGCTCCCCTGCGGTCCCGGATCGCGGAATTCCTCGGTGATGCCACGGTCGGCAAGCATGAGCGCGGCAGTCCCCGCCAGCGCGCCGCCAGCGATCCACGCACTGCTCTTCGTGAACAACGGACCCGAGAGCGCGCTGTCGGCACGCGCGGTATCAGCTCGCACCTCCTGGGCGAGAACAGGCGACGCGCCAAGGATGAGCAGCGCGCCAGCAATGAACTGCCAGGCTCTCACGCAGCGGCAAGAATCACTTGTGGTGCAGGGAACGAGTGTACGCACGGCGATTCTGGCGATGAGGATGAGATCAACGGGGTCAGAGGCGATTGATTTTCGATCGACTCTGACCCCGTTGATCCACGTTTGATCCAACCAGACCGGCCGCCACCTTGTGGGAGTACTGCCGGCGAACGTCCGCTTCCCGCTCGAATTCCAGCGTCTCTCCACGACCCAGATCGTCCAGCCCGTGCAGCTCGACCGAAGCGCTGCGGGTGGAATGACCGCGTGATCAGCTCGCCTCGTGTCCGGCGTGCTGCACGACGTCCTCCGCGTTCTGCTGAAAGGCCAGCGGCAGCAACAGGGTGAACGTCGTCCCCACGCCGTACGTGCTCGCTACCGTCACCTGACCTCCCAGGTGCTCCATGAACTTGCGCACGATGCTGAGTCCCAGTCCGGTACCGCCGACCTCGCGCGTCATGGATTGATCCACCTGGCGGAAGTCCTCCCAGATCACGTCGAGATCGCCGGGCTGGATGCCAATGCCCGTATCGGCCACCGCGACGCGCAGCGCATCCAGATCGCGCTCTACCGTCACGGTAATGCCGCCGTGACTGGTGAACTTGATGGCGTTCGAGAGCAGATTCAGCAGGATCTGCTTGAACTTCTGGCGGTCAGTCCGGATCGCCGAACAGCCGTCGCACATGGACACTGAAAAGGTGAGCCCGCGCTTCTTCACCAGTGGCTCGATCTGCTGATCCAGCTCGGCGATCACGCCGCGCAGGTCCACATCCTCCCAGGTCACGGGCATCTTGCCCGCCTCGATCCTCGCGAGGTCGAGAATGTTGTTGATCAGCGCAAGCAGGTCCTGGGCGGCAGCGCCGATCCGCCGCAGTGCGTCATGCTGGCGGCTGTTCAGCGGCCCGTAGATCTCATCACTCACCAGCGCCGAATGCCCCATGATGGCGTTGATTGGCGTGCGCAGCTCGTGTGACATGTTCGCCAGGAAGTCGGACTTGAGCTTGTTGGCCTTCTCCACCTCCTGGGATTGCCATTTGAGCTGTTCGTTCTGGGCTTCGAGATCGCGTGTCGCTGCGCGCACGCGCGCTTCGAGCTCAGTGGAGAACGCCTTGAGCTCGCGGTAGAGGCGCTCGTTCTCCACCTGGTTGGTCAGATCGTGCAGCACGGAGACGATGGCCACGGCTTCGCCGCGCTCGTTGGGGATCTTGCCGGACACCACTTCAATGGGCAGCTCGGTGCCGTCCTCGGGACGGACGAGCGTCATGCGCTCGCGCCGGGCGCGTTCCGGGGAGAGCGAGAACTCGGCAATGAACGTCGTGAAGCGCGTGTCGTTGCTGAGCACCGCGCGCTTGACGTGATATTCGTACGCGCTGCCGCCGGTATCACCCACCTCGAAGAGCTGCTCCGCCTTCTCGTTCATGAGCAGGATCTTCGCCTGATCGTCCGTCACGAGAATCGGGTCGGCTACATTGCCGAGAATCACGTTGAGACGATCGCGCTCCTTGGTGGCCTGGACGCGAGCCTGCCGCGACTGGTGTACCTGACGTTCGAGCTCGTCGGAGGCCAGGCGCAGATCCGTCACATCGCGCAGCACCGAGAGTACGGCGCCCCCCCGCTCGTCGTCATTCAGCGGATGAGCCAGGAGCTCGAACAGCAGATCGGTCCCTTCGCCCGGATCCACCAGATTCAGCTCGCGCGGCGCGGACCGCTCGCCCGCCGTCATCACCGCGCGCGCGAGTCCCGAGGTGAACAGCAGATTGTTCATCTCCAGCGCCCGCCGCCGCCCGGGCGAATCAGCATCCGACGTGGCGAGCAGATGTTCCGCGCGCGCATTCTGTACGAGGATGTTGTTCGCCGCATCCGTGATGACAATGGGATCGGGGAGCGCGTTGATCATGAGCGTGAGTCGCCCCGACAGTTGCCTGAGCCGTTCTGCTTCGGCGCGCGCAATGCTCAGCTCCGACAGCCGGCTGAGCACCGGTCCGCAGAGCATCGCGAGCTGGATGAGCTGCGGCACCACGGCATCGTCCAGGTCCGTGGCGTCGAGCACGAACACCCCGCCGGACGACTGCCCGAAGCGCGGAGCGTTCGCCAGTGCTTCGGCGCCGCTGGCGTTCAGCAGCTCGGCGGCGTGCGACGTTGACAGCAGCGCGGGCGCGCCGCGCCGGTACGGCTGCGGCATCGGCAGGGCGAGCCAGTTCTCGATCGGCGACCGGTACGCGAATCGCGCATCGCGCCGGCGTGCCGGCTGCAGGCCGAGCGTGGCGACCACCAGCGGATTCGACAGATCGCCCAGCGAAATGGGCGAGAAGGCCGGCAGGGGAAGGTCGAATCCCGAATGCCCGACCACCACGAGAGAGTCGGTGGCGGATTGCGCCTCGAGCAGGCAGCCCCGCGCGACTCCTGCACTGCGTGTCAGCTCGGTGACAGCGAACGTTGCCGCCGTCGCAAAATCGGGCGCTTCCGTGAGCGTCGCGAGAAACTCGAGTGGCGTTCGGCGCGCGAGGCCCGGAGTGCCAGCCGTCACGCTCGGAGCAGTCATGACATCAACTGACGCGCCCCGGTGCGAGGAGCTGATCGAGTCGCGACCGCAACTCGATGTTCTCGCGCTGTACGCGCTCCAGCTCCGTTTCGGTGAGGGTACCGGGGATTTCGCGCGGCCGCGATCCTGGCGCCGTCATGCCCACGGCCTCGGAGTACTTGAGGTACGTGTCAATGGACGCCACGACGATGCGTGCCTCGACCGTCACGAGATCAATGCCAACCAGTGACACGCGGACCCAGGCATCGATGACAATCCCCTTGTCCAGCACACGATCCAGGACGTCGATGAGGGAACTGCCCCCCGGCGAACGCTCTATTGCCATGACGTGCTCACTCCGTGAGAGGAGGTTCAGGACCTGCCGACCCGGCGCGCGGCCCGGCTGAAGGCAACGGACCAGCCAGGGCGTCGAGCCGGCGTTCGAGACGCGCGAGTCGCCCCTCCAGGTCGTCCCCGTTCGTGAGATGCGGTGTCGCTGCCACGGCTGTGAGGCGCGGATCGTAGCGCCACCAGTTCAATCCGATCTCTTCCGCCTTGTCGATCGAGCACACGAGAAGGCGAACCTGAATCGTGAGCAGCTCCACGTTCGCCAGGTTGATCTTGATGTCTCCCGCAATGACGAGGCCTTTGTCCAGCACCCGGTCGAGAATCTCAACGAGGCCGTGGCTGCGTGTGGAAACGCCGTGCTCGGACAATCCGCTGTGCTCCAGTGTCAATGGTGACCACGCTCGTGCAGGCGTCGCACGGACATCGCCGCCCTCCTCATCGCAGGCGCCCCAGCGGCCCCAGGTCGATGTTGAGATCCTCGTCCGTGAGATGGAAGACCGACTTCAGCTCGTCCATGCGTTCGTTCAATCGCAGCAACGCCAGCCCCAATCGTTCGATCTGCTCATCGGTGAGCGACCCGCTATCCATGCGGCGGACCGCCTGGTGCTCCAAGACATTCCTCAATAGTTCGACCACTGTCAAGACGAGGCGCGCCAATCCGCTGTCGACGTTCTCCGGCAGGGCGTTAATGCGTGCTGGCAACGCTCGTGCCACCGCGCGCAGCTCAGCTTCGAACTCGCTAATGCTTCCCGCCGTCACCTCTGCGTGCGGCACAGTCGCCTCATCCGGGCGCCCGCGTTCCGCATCACTCATTTGCGGCGACACAGAAGCTGTACGGCGCCCAGGGGCCGGTGAGCATGAGGCGCAACCCCCACCGCCCTTCCACCACCGCGCGTACAATCTCCCGGTGCCGCGCTACCATGTCGCGGCGCACCAGGTGCGCCACTTCGAGCAGCGGCGCAGCAGCATTCACGGAGACGCCCGTGGTCTCCCGTACCACTCCGCTCGTCATGCGCGCGATTTCCTCGTGCAACTCACGGGCCTGACTTTCCCTGTCCCGCAGGGCCTGCTGCCGCGCGCGCAGCCAGTCCAGATAGACGCGCCCGGAATCACGCGGTGCCTCGCCGCACTCCCGCGCGCCGCCGCTCGCACTCCCACCGCGCAGCAGTACCCGCACAGTCATCTCCACGCAGCCGCGCACGCGCTCGCTCGAGCGGATCAGCGCATCCCGCCGATCCCGCATCCAGCGCTGCAGATCATCGTCGTGCGCTGTCACCTGTCCCAGTCGCGCCGGCACAGGCGTCGCACGCGACATGGCCGCGCGCACCACGACGTCGTGCGCGCGAACGTTCGCCAGGGTGGGCGGAATGGACGCTTCGGGAACCGTGCTCACCCAGGCGTCCAGCGCGCCGGACGACAGCGCTCGCACCGGTGCGAGCTCCACTCCGACCACCGTCGCGGCCGGTGGCTCATATCCCGCCGGAATCACGCAGTACAGATAGGTCGGCATCGTGCACCGGGCGCTCCAGCACAGCGTGCTCGAGCTCCGTCTGGATGGACGTGATGAACACATTCAGCCCGACGCGAATGAGGTCAATGTCGGCCACGGAGATCGTTACATCGCCGCTGATCACGACGCCCTTGTCGAGCACGTGATTCAGGAGATCGCCGAGGACGAGGCGCTCGTCGCCAGCCAGTTCGAGCTCGCCGTCGCTCACGACGGTTCGCGCACGAAGTGGTAGGGCGGCCAGGGACCGCTCAGCGCGATCCGCAGTCCCCTGGGCTCCAACGTTCGGGCCAGTTCGGCCACGGCCGCGCGAAAGCCGGCGCCGCGATCGCGGTGCACGAGGAACGCCGCATCGAGAATCGCCGCACCAGCCTGGCGTTCCCGCATGCGTGCGGCCGGGAGCGCATCACGCACCGCCGCCTCGGCGTGGCTGGACAGCGCGGTGAAGCTGTCGTTCGCGGCTTCCGCACTCAGACGGAGGAGCTCCGCGCCGCGCCTCTCATCCGCCTTGCGCTCGAGCAGGTAACGTTGGCCGGGTGTCGCCGCAGCCGCCTGGCGTTCGAGCTCCGCCATGGCGGGACTCCACGCAGTGAGCGCCGCGGCCATCTGATCGTCCAGACGGAAGAGCCGCACCGACCACTCGTCCGCCTGCGCGACGCGCCGCAGCAGTGCGTCGAGCACCGCGCCGCGCTCGCGCAGCATCCCGTGCAGCGACTCGGCACTGGCGTAGAGCGTGAACATCGGGAACGGCACCACGGCGTCCTGCTCACTTGCCCACGTGAGCACGGCGTCATGCGCCTCGGCACGCGGCCCGACCCACTCCACGTCGCCGACGCGCGCTTCGACCACGGCGGGCGAGTATGCCGCGGCATCCACGCGCGACACCAGTGCCGCCGCCGGCATCTCGATCGCGGGTACCGTATCGGGAGCAGGCTCGAGCACCACGGGCGCCCCATCCAGCCCGCGCGGCGCCGGCGCCACGGCCATGCCGGGGCGCACCACCCCGTATACGTAGTAGAGTAGGCTGCTCAGCCGTTCTCCTCCGCATCGTGCTGCACGCGCACCGGACCGCCGGTCACGCCCATGCCGAACCGCTCACGCCAGTAGCGGACCTCGCGGAAGCGCTGCATGAGCTCCGCTTCACGGCGCACATATTCCTCGCCGTCAATGTCTCCTTCGTCGAGCGCCAGTTGCAGCTCCATGAGTTCTTCCTTGATGGCGCTGTCATCCACCAGTTCGTCGCGTACGACACGCTCCACGGTCTCCAGCGAAAACTGCACGCCGGCGACCGGGGCGGAGATGGGAAAGGTGAGCAGCTTCGAGAGAAGCCCCATGCTGGATCAGTCCGCGCGCTCGAGCTTGAGCTTGATGTTCACGAAGTTGTACGGCGGCCACGGACCGGTGTACTTGAAGGTGAGCAGCTCTTCATAGCGGTGGCTGAGCGCCTTCACCTTCTCATCGAATGCTTCACTCTCGGAGCGTTCGACCAGGAACGCCGCGTTCATGATCATGCGGTCGCCAATCGGCTTGTTGCTGCGGCTGGCGACCGCGACCGGCCGCAATGACGCATGCACGTCCGCCACGAACGCGTTCCCCATTTCCTCGAGGGCCGCCTCCACGAGCCGGCCCAACTGGATGCGCGCGAAGTAGGTGGAGTTCTGGGCGTTCCGCTCGATCTCATCCTTGAGCCGGCGGATCTCCTCGTTGGTGCGCTCGAGCGTCGCGATGACCCGCTCGCGATCCCAGAGCACCTTGAGCCCGAATTCGATCTTGTCGCGCATCTTGTCGAGCACGTCGCTGAACGCTTCGTACGTGGAACGCAGCAGCTCCGATACATCGTCGCCCGAGCGAAACACGGTGCCGAACGACATCGGTATTACCGTGTGCTCGCGCATCACGGTCTCGTTCACGAACTCGTGCGCCAGCACGTTCTCGCGCGTCGGATCGTAGATCACGATGGGCGTATCGCTCACCACGGCCGCGAGATCCTGGTGGTGCACGGTGTACACGCGATTTGCTTCACCCCCAATTCCGATCGCGCCGAATTCGCATGGTCGCGCACTACGCACTATGCAGTAGACATATTTGCCGCCATCGGGCGGCGCCGTTGTTCCCACGCTGCGATCTCCTGCCGTCAGCTCGTCCACGGGTCGGCCCTCCATTGGGCGGACATCGTGCAGCCCGCGCGGCTCGATGTCGACCACCACGTCTCACCTCAAGCGTGCGGCAGGCACCCGTTGCCGTCAAGGTCCGCCCGAAAGGCGGTGCTGGCGCAATCTCCCCGCACGAACCATAATGGGCCACCCCATCCGCGCCGCCCCGCCGGCGGCGTTCTCCGGTCACAGCGACGAGGCCATTCTCATGCGATGCATCCGCCGCGCCACCGCACTCCCGCGCCGCATTGCGCTCGTCTTCGCGCTCGGCGTCGTAGCCGCCTGTACGGACACCACCAGTCCACCTGCGCCGACCGCTGGCGGGCCCGACTTCGCTCGTGGCGGCCAGCAGGGTCCCGACTTTCGTGCCGCCCTGGCCGCGCGCAGCAAGCACGAACGCGAAATCATGACGCGCGCCGGAGTGGAAGGCATTGGCGTAGGACTTTCCGACAACGGAACACCGGCAGTTGTCATCATGACCGCGAACGGTGCCGTGGGCGGTTTGCCAGCGAAACTGGACGGCGTTCCGGTGAAGCTCATGCCGACCGGACCCTTCCTGGCCGTGCTCCCCCGCAAGGGCAAGCCAGGTGGCGGCGGTGGCGGCGGTGGCGGCAGCGTGGATCCTTCCGGCACCTTTGCCCGCCCGGTTCCCCTTGGCGTCTCCATCGGCAACGAGAACGAGTGCGCCGCGGGAACTCTGGGCGCGCGTGTCACGAAGAACGGGAGTGTCTACATCCTGAGCAACAACCACGTCCTGGCGCGCCAGAATGCCGGAAGCCCGGGAGAGCAAATTCTGCAGCCCGGTCGCTATGACACGAGCCCGCAATGCAGCATTCCCGCCGGCAGCTCGATCGGCACGCTCTCCCAGTTCGTGACCATCAACTTCAGCGGCGGATCGAACACCGTGGACGCGGCGCTGGCCAGCACCACGACCGCGCTGGTTGGCAACGCGACATTCAGTGGCGGCTACGGCCAGCCGAATCACACGACAAAGGACGCCACGGTGGGCATGGCGGTGCAGAAGTGTGGCCGCACCACGAGCTGCACGCACGGCCAGGTCGCGGCCATCAACGCTACGGTGACCGTGCAGTACGATGTCGGCGTCGCCACCTTCGTGAACCAGGTCGTTGTGGGTGGCAAGCGAGGCGCGTTCAGCAAGGCCGGCGATTCCGGCTCGCTCATCGTGACCGATGATGCGAACGCCAATCCGGTCGCCCTGCTTTTCGCGGGCGGCCAGACCACGACGATCGGCAATCCGATCAACGCCGTGCTGGCAGCGCTTGGCGCTACGATTGACGGGAAGTGATCCTGCGGTACGCCCTCCCCGTGATACTTCTGGCGGCGTATGCCGCCTGTCGCGCTCCAGAGCCGGCAGGCGGCAACGCCGGGAAGCATGCGATGCCTTCGATCAGCGACGTGCTCAGACGCCACACCGACTCCCTCATGGCCATTCCCGGCGTGGTCGGTGTGGGACAGGGTGAGCGCAACGGACACCCGACCGTGTACGTGATGGTCGCCCGGCTCACTGACAGCCTGCGGCGCGCCCTGCCGGATTCCCTCGAAGGTTACGCCGTCCAGATCGTGACAACCGGAACGATCCAGGCGCAGCCCGAGTAACCGATATCGAACTAGACTGCCGCAGGTCCTTCGCGCTCGTTCTGCCGCACCTCGCGCTCCGCACGAAACCAATCGTCCAGTTCACTTCCCTGCTGCGCACCACGCATCAGATAGAGCTCGTACGCGCGGCGGCGTACGACATCGTCACTCACCACGCGGCTCGCTTGGGATTGAATCTCCGGCACATCATCCACACGTGCGTCGAGCGGCACCTCCTGCTCCGACACGCGACGCTTCAGCTGGTCCACCATGTCAGTCCGTTTGGAGGCACGCGGCCGCCGTCCCCTGGGTTCCGCCATCTCGATCTCCTTCTGCATTGATTCTGCTGCGCGGGGGCAAGCCGGAATTCGAGCTCGCGTCCCGCGCCTCTCCACATTGTACAATACCATGCGAGCGATCGAGCTGGAACTGCTGCGAATAGTGTGCCCGCAACGTGGAGCGGATCATCCAGCCGGTGGCAGCATGCTGGCAGGAAGTGGCGCCGCGCGATCAGCCTGCTCCGCGCCGAATACCACGCCATGCCGCTCCCATCCCAGTCCCGCCGCCAGCATGCCGCCCGCGCACACAATGAAGGCGACGAGCGCCATGGATGTCGCATAACTCGTATGCGCGGCGAGCAATGCTTCGAGGAACGCAATCGAGCTCGCGATCAACACGCCGCACTGATAGGCGAAGCCGGGGAGAAAGCCACGCACCGAATCCGGCGAGAGCTCCGTGATGTGCGCGGGAATGACACCCCAGGCACCCTGCACCATGAACTGCATGAGGAATGCACCGGCCACGAGCAGGGTCACCGATGGCGCGAATGCCCAGAGCGGAATGCTCAATATCGCCAGCCCCAGGGCAATGACGATCGCCTTGCGCCGGCCAAGGCGATCGGAGAAGTGGCCGATGAGCACGCCCCCCAGAATCGCCCCGACCATTGAAAACGCGGTCAGCGCCGATCGCTGGTGCGGGGTGAAACCCCAGCCGCGCTCGAGAAAGGTGGGATAGAGATCCTGCGTGCCGTGCGACACGAAGTTCATCATGGCCATGAGCACGGTGAGATAGAGAAAGAGCCGCCAGTGCGAGATGATGCCGCGGCCGAGCTCGCCCCAGCTCCCGTGCTTCGCGCGCTCCCACACTTCGGATTCCTTCACCTTGAGCCGCACGTAGATCGCCAGCAGCGCCGGCAACCCGCCAATGAAGAACAGCGGCCGCCATCCCCAGCGCGGAAAGACGAAGAAGTAACATACCGCCGCCAGCAGATAGCCCGCCGCGTAGCCCTCCTGCAGCAGCCCGGAGAGGACACCGCGGCGCGCGCGGGGAGCTTTCTCCATGGCGAGCGAGGCGCCAACGCCCCATTCGCCCCCCATCCCTATGCCATAGAGCGCGCGCAGCACCAGAAAGGTCGTGAAATTCGGCGCGAGTCCCGTGAGTACCTCCACCACGGAGAAAAACACCAGATCGATAATGAGCGGCAGTCGTCGCCCATACCGGTCCGCCATCAGCCCGAAGATGAACGCGCCGACCGGCCGGAACGCCAGCGTCAGCGTGAGCGAGAGTGTGATCGCCTCATCCGACTTTCCGAACTCGGCGCCAATGGCCGTGAGCGTGAGGACGACGAGAAAGAAGTCGAACGCATCAAGCGTCCATCCGAGAAATCCTGCGGCGACAGCGGCGCGATGGTCACTCATGACACGGGGCGGATGGGGCCGGAGCGTACGAGGTGGAAGGGAACGCAGGCGGAGCTGGCCCTGATGATACGACGTCGCACGCCGTTTCTCGAATTCCCGGCCGCGGGAGCCGCATGCTTGACCACGAGCCGCTTCCCGTCTAGAATCGCCGCATGACGGATGTCGCGATACGCTTGCCGCAACCCGATTCGCCCGCCGGATCGGGCGCGTCCCTGCCACGACCCGATTTCGAGATCGTGCCGCGGATGGGCATTCCTTTTGTCGCCGCCATTTTCGCGCTGCTCGTCGTCGCCATCATCGCCAACAAGCTCTGGCCTCTCGTATTCCTGCACGTGGCCTTCGGCGCGGCCTGGACGATTCTCGATCTGTTTCTTGGCTTCATCCTCGGGCCCAGCATGCGACGGCTCTCCGTGCCGGCACGCATCGAGCTCACGACCAGACTCATGCCACGCATGGTGTTGATCATGCCCACCGTGGTCACGGTGACGCTGGCCGCCGGCTGGCAGCTCGGAACGCTCATGGGCACGGTCAACAGCTCGTACTTCCTGCACGGCTGGGTGGTCGCCAGCTATGTGGTGGTGGGCTGCATGGCGGTCATCGCGCTCGGACTGCTGGCGCCGGCGAACATCGCGGTGCTCGTGGAGCTCAAGAAGCCGCGGCCGAATCCGGCCGTCATTCAGACGCTCATGAAGCGCTTCATGTACAGTGCGGGATTCACGGGTGCCCTCCAGGTCGCCATTCTCGTGATCATGACCCGGATCCGGTCGGGATGAACGAGCGCGCACTGCCGCCGGTTACGCAGCTCGGCATGGTATCCCTGGCACTGATCGTGGCCGGAGGCATTTATCTGGCGACGTACCTGCCCCGACAGGTGCCGCTGCTCCCCGCGGAGATTCTGCTCGCTGCGTCCGTGCTGCTGCTCGCGGTGAATCTGCTGGCGCTGAGTCGCGTGAAGACATTCGCCTGGTCCTGTTTCTTCCAAGTGGCGAAGTGGGCCTTGCTGGCGTACGTGGTGGTCGCCGGCCTCATCGAGTTCGCGCTGGTGCGTGATGGGATGAGCGGCGGACCGCTCGTGGTGCTCACGCTCTCCATTGTCGTCTACGCGATACACGTCCCCATACTCACCGCGTTCACCGTGGCGCGCTATCAGTGAGGGTCAGATGACACCACCTCCGACCGCCACCGCTGCGCCAGATACCATCTGCTGATCCACGGCCTCTCGCCGGACTGGGATTGCCCGAGCCTACAAGGAGTTCCCTGGGCGCTCGCCCTACAGGCTGGGCCAGTCAGGGTGGGAGGAAGTTGCTGACTTTGCGCTGAACTGGGCCATCGAGAACTCGGCGGCTCCAGCGCAAGTCGTTTGATAATCTGAACTTGGCCGCCTTCGGATGGCAGCGGCACCGCTGCCGTCCGTCGTCAATCACAATATTTCATATTAAACATTGACAAATTGAAACATCTTATCGTATAATCGCGTCACGACTTCCCTTGGCTGCGCGCAGCCGTGATGGGCCACGTGCCCAGGGGAAGCCGGGACCGTCACGCCGACGGGCCGCCCGACTACAGATGACGCCGAGGTGGGACATGCTGGACAGGCTGAAACTCGCGCAACTCGCGGCTCGGTTCGCCCGCACTCGCGCATTCGTCGTGCACCGTGGCGCCGTCCCTGTCATCTGCGCCGCGCTCGCTGCGTCCGGCACCATCGCCATCGCTTCGTGTGACAGTTCGGGATCCACGGGTCCGATCAATGTCACCGCCGGCCGCCAGACTTTTCGCTTCGATACTTTCGGCGACGAGAAGTTCTGGACCGACACGCTGCACATGAATGACGTCGTCGAAACGGTGGACCCCGTCACGGCGCTCTCGGTCGGCCTCAAGGTGGATGCGGACACCTTGCCGCCATCCGTGCTCGCGGCCATCCAGGCCGGCCAGGTCAATCTCAGAGACCCGGCGACCACGGTCGCGCTGCTCAAGCTTGGCGCGGTGGTTGGAGTGGTAGCCACCGTGGACGAGAACAACCACGTCACGCGGTTCGGCGTCACGTGCGCACTCTGTCATTCCACGGTTGACGATCGCATTGCACCGGGCATCGGCTCGCGTCTCGATGGGCGGCCCAATCGCGACCTCAACCCCGGCGCAATCATCGCACTCTCTCCCGCACTCACCGCCGCCCAGAAGGCCGTATACAACTCGTGGGGCGCCGGCCGCTATGACCCCAGGTTCAACTTCGACGGGATCAATGCCCCGGTGGTCATCTCACCAGCCTACGGTCTGGCCGGCATCCACAGCGTCACCTTCACGGGCGACGGCAATGACATCGAGTACTGGAACCGCTACGTGGCGGTGACGCAGATGCACGGCCAGGGTGACTTCTCGGAGCCGCGATTGGGCATCGACATCCATCAGTCGCCCGATCTGGTTGCCCCCAGGCTCGCCGCGCTGCAGGCGTATCAGCTCGGCATCCAGGCCCCGGCACCGCCGGCAGGCAGCTTCGACCCCGTCGCGGCCGCCCGCGGCAAGGCAGTGTTCAACGGCGCCGGAAAGTGCGCGACATGTCACGCCGGCACTCTCCTTACGGACGCGAATGTGCGGCTTCACGCGCCATCCGAGGTAGTGACGGAACCGGGATACGCCGCGCGCAGCGCGACGAAGATGTATCGCACATCGCCGCTCGCCGGCGTGTGGCAGCATCCGCCCTACTTCCACGATGGAAGCGCTCCCACCCTGGACGCCGTCGTGGCTCGCTACAACACCGTGAAGAATCTGCACCTCACGCCGCAGCAGATGGCGGATCTGGTGCAGTATCTGAAATCGCTCTAGCCGGGACTGGCCGGCCGATCCCGCCGGCAATGGCTCTTACGGAAGCAGCCGGAACGATGTCGTGTGGCGGGGGCGGACAAGGGAAAAATGCCGGCGGTCTGTCGTGAGAATCCCCAGGATCTCGAGTCGCTCGGCAGCGGCCATGATGCACGTGTCCACGAGGCCGAGACGTGCATCGGCGTAGATGCTCATGAGATCGGCCGCGCGCACGATGTCCTCTGACAGCAGAGGCTCGAGCACCAGCTCACCCGCACCGACCGCGCGCGCGAATGCCGTCTCCGCGACGGCACCGATGCGGCTTCCCAGCAGATACGCAACTTCCGGAAGCGCGACGACGGGGACGAGAATGTCCTCCGTCGCACGCTCCCACCACGACTGCACCCGCGTGTGCCAGGCGTCATCTCGATCCATGAGGGCGTAGAGCGCACCCGTGTCCGCGAGAACGGTCAGCGGTGCGGCTCCTGCCAGAGCAGCTCATCCACGCGCTCGGAGGTGTCCGCGTGTCCGCTGGCGAAGCTCCCGGCAATGCTGGGCAACCGCGAGGTCGGACGCTCCGCGGCTGCCACATACGCGGCGAGCGCCTCGCGCACCACCGCCGCGAAACTCTTCCCCTCGCGCCGCGCCAGTTGGCGCGCGCGGCGCAGGAGCATTCGGTCGAGAAACACCGTCGTACGGTCCATGGCATATATATTACCGCATACATATGCCGTTCGCAACCCCCGGCCCTCGCTATGGTGTCGCGCTCTCCACCTTTCCGTTCGCGTCCAGGAAGCTCACCTCTCCCAGTCCGAGCCCACGAATCCCCGCCTCGATCTTCGCGCGATCACCCACGACCACCCACACCTCATGGTCCGGCTTCACGAAATCGGACACGGCCTTGCTGATATCAGACGCCGAGAGTGCCCGGATGTGTGAGGCATACGTCTGGTAGTAGTCGTCGGGCAGCCCGTACGTCGCCATTTCCTGCAACGCACCGGACACGGCGCTCCCGGTTTCCCATCGTCCGGCAAGGGTCAGTGTCTCCCGGTCTTTCGCGCCCTGCACTTCGGAATCCGTGAGCGGCCGGCTCGACGCCACGTCGTGCAGCTCCTTCACCAGCTCCGCCAGCGATTCCTTCGTCTTGTCCGTCTGCACCGGAGCGTAGATGATCCACGGACGCTGCCCCCGGGCATCCTGCGCGAAGCTGAAGACGCCGTAGGACCAGTGCTTGTCCTCGCGCAGATTCATGTTGATGCGCGAGCTGAACGAGCCACCGAACGCATCGTTGAATGTCTGGAAGGCGAGTTCCTCGGGATTGTTCGTCGGCGCCACGAGCGATCCGGCGAATATGATGGACTGCTCGGCGCCGGGTCGGTCGAGAATGTAGACCTCTGACCGGGACGGCCCCGGGACGGTCGCGATGTTCGTCGCGGGAATATCGCCAGGCTTCCAGCCCTGGAACGCGCTTTCGAGCTTTGGCGCAAGCTCCTGCATGGTGATGTCGCCCACCACGACGAGCGTCGCATGATTCGGCTTGAACCAGCTCTGCGCGAACCGCACGAGATCATCGCGCGTCATGGCACGAACGGACTCCTCGGTACCGCTTCCCGTGAGTGGTTGCGAGTACGCATGGCCTGGACCGTAGAGGAGGGCGGGCATGACGCGCAGCGCCAGTGATGTGGGCTGGACTTTCTCCTGCTGAATCCGGGCGAGTGTCGCCTGTTTCACGCGCGCGAAATCGCTCGCCGGAAACGATGGGTGCAGAATGACATCAGCGTAGATGCCGAGCGCCGGATCGAGCTTGTCCTTGAGAACAGAGAGCGAGACCGTGGCCACGTCCAGTCCCGCGCCCGCACTGAGGCTGGCGCCGAGCGACGCGAGCGCGTCGCCGATCTGCAGCGCGGACCGCGTCGCGGTACCCTGGTCCAGCATCCGCATTGTCATGGACGAGATGCCTGGCGCTCCCGCCTTGTCCGCCGCGAATCCGGCATCGAGCAACAGCGACATGCGCACCATCGGAATCGCTGTCCTGTGCGACAGCACCACCTTGAGTCCATTCGCCAGCGTCCGGCGTTCCACGGCCGGAAGCGGCGCATCGGGGGGCGCGCCCAGCGGCGGCATGGCCGTGCGGTCGACGCTGCTCGCCACCGTCGTGTACGCCGGGAACGGGTGGACCTCGAGAACGTACACGCCATCGCTCAGCCAGCGCCTGGCGGCGTCACGAATCTCGGCGGCCGTGGCGTGCTGCACGCGTTCGAGCTGCACCTTGTACGCCGCTGGATCGCCCAGGAAGGTCTGACCGCGCGCGAGAATGTCGGACGTGCCGCCAAAGCCGCCTACGCGCTCCATGCCGCGCACGAAGTTGGCGCGGTACTCCGTTTTCACCCGATCGAGCTCCGCCGCGGTTGGACCATTCGCGAGAAACTTCGCCAGTTCCTCGTCGAGCGCTTTCTCCACGGTATGGAGGTCACCCTTGGGCTGCGCCGTGGCAACGAGCACGAACTGACCCGCAATTTCGCGCGCGTCGAGATAGCCGGCCACGCTCGTGGCCGTGCGGTCCTGATAGACAAGCCGCTTGTAGAGGCGCGACGACCGCCCGCCGGCGAGAATGTCCGACGCGAGATCCAGATACGTGGCGTCGGGCGTGCCATACTGCGGCACGTTCCAGATCTTGTAGATGCGCGCCTGTGGCACGCGGTCCTGCATGACCTGGCGATGCTCGCCGGTCATTTTGGCGACCCACGCGCCCTCCTTGACGATGGGCGGACCGGACGGAATGTCACCGAAGTACTTCTCGACCTTCTCGCGCGCCACGGCGGGCGTGATGTCACCGGCAATGGAGAGGGTGACGTTCGCGGGGCCATAGTATGTCTGGAACCACTCCTTCACGTCCGCCAGCGATGCGGCGTTCAGATCCGTCATCGAGCCGATGACCGAATGCGCATACGGATGGCCGGCGGGATAGGTGTTTTCGGCAATGACCAGCTCGGTCTTGCCGTAGGGCTGATTCTCATCCTGTCGCTTCTCGTTCTGCACCACACCGCGCTGCAGGTCGAGGCGCTGCTGATCGATGGCGCCCACGAGGTGCCCCATGCGGTCCGACTCGAGCCAGAGCACGCGATCGAGCGCCGTGGTCGGAACGGTTTCAAAGTAGTTCGTGCGGTCTTCGTTGGTGGTACCGTTCAGGTCCGTTGCGCCGAGCGCTTCCACGGTCGGGATGTAGCGGTCGTTGTGGTTCTCGCTCCCGGCAAACATGAGATGCTCGAAGAGGTGCGCGAAGCCGGTCTTGCCGGCCGTCTCGTTCTTGGAGCCCACGTGATACCAGAGATTCACGGCCACGACCGGCGCCTTGTGGTCCTCGTGGACGAGCACCGTGAGTCCGTTTTCCAGCACGAACTTCGTGTAGGGGATGTCAGGAACCGGGGACTCGGCGGCGCGCGTGGCTGGCGTCGCGGACGCGCCGGGGCGGGTCCTGGCCTGTGCGGCACCCGTTGCGGTGCATGCCAGGCACAGCGCTGCGACGGTGATGGCTGTACGACGGAAGGACATGATGGCAGCCTCTGCTCGGGAAAATGTAGCGGGCGTACGTGCGAGACTCGTGACGACGCGGAACCATCCTCACGGGACAAGAGTGTCGCGGTGCGCGCGGGGAAGGCAAGAGCCTGAGTCGCAGCGTTGCGCGACGCGATGGTTCTCCTATCATTGGGGCCCACCGACGCGACGCCAACCGCGGGAGGACGTATGCGCACATCGCTCTGGAGTGTCCTGTTGATCGTTCTGACTTGCGCTCCCGTGCGGGCGCAAGGTCTCATCGGCACGCTGTCGCAGCTCTTCATCTTCACGCCCGGACAGGAACCGCTCTTCCTTGGCGGCACGGCGGATCCCAACAACCCCGATGCGATCCGGCTTCATGGCAATCACTTCGTGCCATCGGCGAACGGCGCGAACGGAACGATCATCGACTTTCTGACGAATTCGGTGAGCAGCAACGTGGCGAACATTCCCGTGAGCGCCGCGAGCGGCGGCGCCACCTTCCGCTTCGAGGGCGGCACGCCAGTGCGGACCTCCGTGTCCGCGGGTCCCATTTTCGCCGAGCGGGCGCAGACCCTCGGGCGCGGGCGCCTGTTCGCGGGGGTCAGCCATACCAGCATGCACTTCAGTACGCTGCGCGGTGCGGACCTGAGCGACCTGCATCTGGTGTTCACGCATGAGAACGTGAACTTCCCGGGATGCGACTCCCTGTCGCATGGCGACTGCTCGCTCATGGGCGTGCCAACGCTGGAGAACGAGACGATAGACTTCAATCTGATGCTCGATATCACGACGAGCGTCACGTCGTTCCAGTTCACCTACGGCCTTACCGACCACATCGACTTTGGTGTGGTCCTGCCCATCGTCAAGACATCACTCATCGGCCACAGCTTCGCGCAGATCGTCCCGTTCGGCGGACCGCCGGCGGTCCACTACTTCGCCGGCACGCAGCAGAACCCCGTGCTGCAGGCATCGCGCGACGTGAACGGATCAGCGACCGGCGTGGGCGACGTCGCGGCGCGCATCAAGATCGATGTACACGACGCCGACCCGCTGTCCGTGGCGCTCTATGCGGAAGGGCGCTTCCCCACCGGCAGTGAAGACGACCTGCTCGGTGCGGGCGCGTTCGCCGCGCGCGGCCTGGCGGTGGTTTCCGCACGGTTCGGCGCGTTCTCACCGCACGTCAACCTGGGCTATCTGTACCAGCAGCGTGCGCTGGACAACGACATGATACTGGCCACGGCGGGGTTCGATCATCTCATGGCGCCATGGGCGACGCTCAGCGTGGACCTCGTTTCGGAACTGCAGGTCGGCACGAGTCATCTCACCGTGCCCGGCGACGTCGTGATCGAATCGCCATACCGGCGCATCATCCACCCCGCGGACATTCCCGACATCCGCGACGACATCGTGAACGGCACGGTGGGGGTGAAGCTGCTCACGAAGGAGGGCGTCACCATCGTGGCGAACGGCGGCTGGCCCCTCAATCGCGGCGGGCTGCGGCCGAATCTCATCTGGACGGTGGGGCTGGAATACAACTTCTGACGAGCGGCAACGCGGTGAGAGTCAGACGTCAGCGGATCGTGACCATCTTCCAGATGCCCGCGTTTCGCCGCAGGGTCGTGTGAAACGTGACGGCCTGTCGCACGCTGCGATGTGTGCTCAGGTTGTCGTAGACATATTCCCCCGTGAGATCCGCGTCTGCCGCACTGTCGGCTACGTCGAGCTTTGCAATGTGGAGCGTGACCACGACGTCCTGCACGGTCTCGAAGAATCGCGACCAGTCCTGCTGCTGCGACGGCGTGAGGCCGGGGTACACGCGGCGGATGGCGGCAATGTCGCGCTTTTCGATGGCGGCGGCATAGCTGGCGACGAGGGCACTGATCTCCTGCCGCGGATCGCGCGCGGGCACGGCGGGGGGAGTGATGACGGGTGGCGGGGCGCGCAGTGATTCGGCGGCGACGGTGCGAGGCGCAATGCTCCGGGCTGGCGCCGTGTCGGGCGTGGGAATCCGGGCCGCCGGCGTCGTCTCTGCGGCAGCACGCTCGGGTGCGGCCGGCAGGGAGTCTCGCGTGTGCGCCCGCGCCGTGTCCGTGGCGGCGACTGTCGCTCGATGCGCACGACGCGGCGGGACTGCTGCACCGTTGGCCGGTGGCGCGTGTGCAGCCGGCCGATCGGTGCGCACAGGTTTTCGATCCGAATCCGGCCGTACGGCGGATGCGCTGTCGCGCGCCGGCCGCTCGGCGACCGAGTCGTGCACCGGCGCCACCGCCGAGGTCACGGCGTCGCCCTTTCCCGGGAAGAGCCCGCGCAGCATGGACGGCGAGCGCATGCGGAGCACGAGCATCGCGGCCACGACCAGGACACCCGCCGCCAAGAGTACGTAGCGCGTCGTATGAAGCACGGGTGAGGAGCCTGATGCCAGCGCGCCGCGCCGCGCGACGCGAACCGTTCCGGTGGGCAGCATCCCGCCGCTCGGTGTAGCCATCGCGTCGAGCGCCTGCATGATCTCACCGGCGGACTGCGGCCGGTCCGCTGGATGCTTTTCCAGGCACCGGGCAATGAGCGCGCACAGTTGCGGCGGGACGGTGGGACGCCGTCGCTCGACCGGCTCCGGCTCCTCCGTCACGTGGGCCGCGAGTACGGCCTGCGGCGAGCGATTGGTGAACGGTGGCTGCCCGGTGAGCATCTCGTACGCCATGATGCCGAAGGCGTAGATGTCCACGCGGTGGTCCATGGATGGATCGGCGGTCGCCTGCTCCGGGGCCATGTAGGTCGGCGTGCCAAGTGCCAGTCCGGTGGACGTGCTCGAACTGGAGGAGCTTCCCGAGTGTGCGGTGGACGTGGACACCGTGAGCGCCTTGGCCACGCCAAAATCCGTCACGACGGCCACACCACTGGAGAGCAGGACATTGTCCGGCTTGATGTCGCGGTGGACGACGCCTCGCGAATGCGCGTAGTTGAGCGCCGATGCGACATCGCGGAGAATCCGCAGCGTGTCGGAGACTGGAAGCTCCCCATCGCGCGCGAGGCGGCCGCGCAGCGATTCGCCGTCCACGTACGGCATGGTGAAGTAGGGCAGGCCGTGCGACTCGCCCGCCGCGTGCACGGGCACAATGTGGGGATGCTGGAGCTTCGCCGCGAGCAGGATCTCGCGACGGAAGCGATCCACGCTCATGCCGGCGGCGAGCTCGGGCAGCAGCACCTTGATGACGATCAGGCGCTCGAGCGAGCGGTCCTGCGCGAGGAAGACGCGCGACATGCCGCCGCCCCCGAGTTCGCGCTCGAGAAGATAGGCGGCACCCAGAGTGTCCTGGAGCTGTTCGCGCAGATTGGTCGCCACGCTGGCCATCCATATGGCGGGCGGAATCCTGAATCTAGTGCGCGGTGTGCACCGGTCATAGACGGCCGGGATCGGAAGTGGACAGGAACCGGACCACTGCTCGCGCAAGGTCCGGTCTTGTGTCTCTCCTCCATCCGCTGGCCCATGCAAGCCAGTATGGGCCGACCCGGTTCACATCGCGAACCGCAGTCCCAGGGCCACACCGCCGGGAGCCGGAGCAACGATCGCGTGAAGACGATGCGAATCGAGTGAAACGGTCCGCCAGCGCTCGGATCGGGTGAGGAGTCCCACGACTGCGCCAATGAGCGCGCCGCCCCCCGCACCGAGGACCGCACCGCCTGCCGCACCGCCACCGGCGCCGATGTCTCCCAGCCCGCAGAAATTCCAGCCGTCGTTCGTGTTCGAGGCACAGTCCGGGCTCCGATAGGTCACCGCGCCGACAATGCCGCCCACCAGAAGCCCGCCCAGCGCTCCCATTGCCATGCCGTGCAGCACGCGATGATGCGTCCCGGTGCTGACCTCCAGTCGGGAGATGCCGGCCGTGGCCACTGACTCGGTATCGGCCGCCTCGGCCCGGACGTACGTGAGCGTGTCGTTCCCGTATGACAGGACCGTCCCGATTTCGTTCGGGCTGAATGCGCCCGCTACCCGAATGCGCGCGCCCTGCCGCAGCTCTGGCGCGCCCTGCGCGAACATGGGCCGAGCCGCTACGGCGAGAAGCATCAGCCCGGCCGCCTGGACTCCACGTATTGCAAACATTGACGTTCCTCCCTCATGAAGGCCTGATTGCCGGCGGCCGCGCGACGGCGCGACCGACTGGAGGGAGCATAGGTTCTTCTGGCTGGACGCGGCGTACGCCTGGTGACGTAGTGAGGCGGCAAAGAGTACGTAGAAGGCGAAAGGGTCAGACCCTCATGGGGGTCAGACCCTTATTGCGTTCGCTTGGCGATGGCACCTCAGCGGCCAGCCGGCGCCGCGACGCGAAATGTCAGTATCCTACCGCCCCACCGGTGGATCGCGGCTCCACGACGCCCACCCAGCCACCCGGCACACGCAACACGGCGTTCGCATTGGCCAGGTGACCCACGGGCGCCAGCTCGTAGCCCATCGTCTTGAGCGAATCTTCCACGGCAGGAGACAGCCCGCCGCGCTCGTACACGAGTTTGTCGGGCAGCGCCTGCTCGTGAATCCGCGGGAAGGCCATCGCGTCCGCCAGCGTCATGTGGTAGTCCACCACGTTGAGAATGATCTGCGTCGTTGCCGTGATGATGGTCGGGCCGCCCGCCGCGCCAACCACGAGCAGCGCCTTGCCGTCCCTGCCCACGACGATCGTGGGTGACATCGCGCTCAGCATCCGCTTGCCCGGGGCGATGGCGTTGGCTTCGCCCTGCACCAGCCCGAACTGATTCGGCGTGCCGGGTTGCGATGTGAAATCATCCATCTCGTTGTTCAGGAAGAACCCCGCGCCGCGCACGTACACGCCGGAACCGAAATAGCCGTTCAGCGTCGTGGTCGTGGCAACCGCGTTGCCCTTGGCGTCCACCACCGAATAGTGCGTGGTCTGCATGGACTCGCCGTGCGCGTCGAAGGCGGGCGTCTTCGATGCCTTCCCCGCCACGATCGTCGTGCGCAGTGAGTCGGCGTACGTTTTGCTCGTGAGCCGCGCCACGGGGTTCTTCACGAATGCCGGATCTCCCAGCTCGCTGTTCCGGTCAATGAACGCGCGCCGGAACGCCTCAGCCACATCGTGCACCGCCGCAGCGCTGCCAGCCGGGGGAAGTGCCGGCCACGTCTCCAGAATGTTCAGCGATTCAACGGTCGTGGTGCCGCCGCTGGACGATGGCGGCATCGCCACCAGCGTATCGCCCCGATACGTGCCCACGATCGGCGCGCGCCATTCGGCCTTGTAGTTCGCGAGATCAGCGGCGGTGATGTTTCCACCATCGCGCTTCATCTCGGCAACGAGACTGTCCGCCACCGCGCCGGTATAGAATGCCGACGGTCCCTGCGCGGCGATGAGCCTGAGCGTGCGCGCAAGATCGGGCTGGACGAGCCGTGCACCCGGCGCCAGCGCGCGGCCACCGGGATAGAACAGTGTCGCGCCCTCGAACGGCGTGAGCAGCTTCTGCGCTCCCACCAGTGCGCCCGACAGCGCACTGTCAACCGTGAATCCGTCCGCGGCCAGCCGGATCGCCGGCTGCATCACGGTGGAGAGCGGCAGCGTGCCGTACTTGCGCAGCGCTTCTGCCATCCCGGCCACCGCGCCCGGAACGCCGGATGCGAGCGGCCCTACCCGGCCCTTCATCGTGAGATGCCCGGCCGAGTCCACGTACATGTCGCGCGTGGCACTGAGCGGCGCCATTTCGCGATAGTCGAGCGCCGCCATGCGACCGTCCGCCATGCGAATGACCATGAATCCGCCGCCCCCGATATTCCCGGCCTGCGGAAACGTCACAGCGAGCGCAAATCCCGTGGCGACGGCCGCGTCCACCGCGTTGCCACCCTTGCGCAGGATCTCCACGCCTGCGGCGCTCGCCAGTTCGCTGTTGCTCACGACCATTGCGTGCGAGCTGTGCACTGCACGCGATGCGGCGTTGGTCGCCAGCGGCCAGCCCGGGGGATACGGCGCCGGCGCAGTCGCGCGAACGGCCGCGGGCCCGTTCGTGGGAGCAGGGACGGGCGCCGCGCCCGGCGCATGACAGGCCGCCGCGAACGCCGCCAGCGCAATGAGTGATGGCGCAGCACGCCAGGCAAGTCTCGACATCAATGACTCACAATCCCATGGAAAGGCGAACGTAGTAGAACGCGCCGTTGTAACCAAACGGCGACAACCCGCTGTAGACGAAGATCCCACCGCTCGAATTCGCAGCGATGGTCCGGTCCGGATAGACATCGAACACGTTGTCGGCGCCGGCGGTGAACCTCAGCCCACTCGGGAACCGCCAGGAGAGCGAGAGATCGGTGATCCACTTCGCGCTGTAAGTCTGGTCGTTCGACGGCGTGGTGGCAATGCCGGTGACGGAACCATAGCGCGATTCCGACAGCGCCAGGCCGAACCGCCTGATATCCCAGTTGGCACTGAGACGCAGGTTGTCGTGCGGCTGCGCCACTTCGGTGAGGCCGAACTGCGTTCGGTCGAACAGCACCTGCTGATGCGCGGCGAGCTCCGGTGGCGTGGAATCCACGTGCGTCACGTGCGTGTAGTTGTGGTTGTACCCGCCGGTGAATCGCAGCGTGCCCGCCGATCCCAGACTCGCGCCGGTCTGCAGCACCAGGTCCAGCCCTTCCGTGCGGGTGCTGATCGCGTTGGTGAAGAAGCGCCCGCCGCTCACTCCCGCGAAGCCTGCATCCTGGAGCAGTTGCTGAATGTCCGCGCCGATGAAGTTGCCGGAGAGCACAACGCGATGCTGAATGTCAATGCGGTAGTAATCGGCCGTGAACGACAGATTCGATACAGGCTGGAGCGCGATGCCAATGCCGTAGTTGTGCGACGTCTCGGCTTTGAGCGGCTTGGCGCCCAGCGCCTGCGCCTCGGCGCTGGTCACCGGGAAGGTGCGAATGTCGAACGGCGTCGCCACGCCGTTCACGGCAATGAAGTTCGTGGACGTCGTGGAGAAATACTCCTGGCCAAGCGATGGCGCGCGAAAGCCGTTGCTGATGGAGCCGCGCAGCGCGTAACCCTTCACCGGCTCGTAATGCATGGCGAGCTTGCCGGTGGCGGTACCGCCAAAGTCGCTGTAATGCTCGACGCGGCCCGCGACGTCGATCAGCAGTTGGGGCACGGGATTACCCGCCACATCCACGTAGCCCGCCACGTTGGTGCGCGAGGCGTTCTGTTCGTCCGACGGCCGGAAGCCCGGGAACACCTGCGATCCCGTGGCGGCGACCTTACCCGAGTCGGGACCGTCGAGGATGGGCACCCCGCCATCCATCCACGATGCGTCGTCTCCCGCGTGAATGGCGTAGTGATCACGCCGGAACTCACCGCCCCAGGCCACGCTGAGCGGTTGTGACCAGCCCACGTCGAAACCGCGCTGCACGTCGAGCGTCGTCGTCCACTGGTCGAAGATCATGGTGCCGGCATCGAACGACGTGGGCGAAGCCGTTCCCATCGACACGTTCGCGCTGTGCTCCACATCGTAGCGAAAGCTGTTCCGCCCGAACACGCTGCCGAGGTCCCAGTTCCAGCCGCTGAGCGTCCCCTTCACACCGGTGGCCTCGGAGAGATCCCAGATGTGGCTCCCGATGAGCGGCAGGAATCCATTCGGATAGAGCGCGCGCACGGTGCGATCGTCCAGGGCACGACGGAAGAAGCCCGCGGCGAGCCCGCGTTCGTACGAGAATCCGCCGAACGCGTACAGCTCGGTGCTCCCTTTGAGCGGCACGCCCAGGTTGAACATCCCCGACCCGCCGCGAATGCGGGGATCGCCCACCCAACTGTCGATGCGATTGTTGAGCGATGCGATGTCGTTGCGCGGATCGCCATTGAAGTACTGGACGCGGCTGTCCGGCCCGCTCCGGTTCGTGCTGTCGCTGCTGCGGTACTCGCCGCTGAGATTGAGATAGCCGCTCTTCGGCAGCGCGAAGCTGTAGCTGCCGTCCACCACACCGGTGCGACCGTCGTCGCGCCCCGTCTGTCCGAGCTGCGCCGAGATCTCGCCCGGCGCGTCGGACTTCAGAATGATGTTGATCACGCCGGCAATGGCGTCAGACCCGTACTGGGCCGCGGCGCCATCGCGGAGAATTTCTATGTGATCAATGGCCTCGGGCGGGATGGCGTTGAGATCCACCGCCATGGAGCCGCGGCCGACGCTCCCGTTGATGTTCACGAGCGCGCTGTTGTGACGCCGCTTCCCGTTGATGAGCACGAGCACCTGATCCGAGTTCAGTCCGCGCAGCGTCGCCGGCCGGATGTGATCTGTGCCATCGGTCACCGTGGGGCGCGGAAAGTTGAACGACGGCGCCAGCAGCTCGAGAATCTGGCTCGTCTCCGTGGCGCCGCTCTGCCGAATGTCCTGCGCCGTGAACACGTCAACGGGCGCGGGCGCGTCCACCGCGGTACGCCCGGGCTGGCGCGTACCGGTCACGACGACGGCGTTGAGACTCGCCAGTGATGTCCTGAGCTGGAAGTTGTGCTGCGTGGTCTGCCCGTCGGTCACGGTGATGCTGTCCTGCATGGGGACGTAGCCGAGCAGGCGCGCACGCAGCAGATACCGCCCCGGTGGCGCGGTGAACGTATAGTGCCCGTCCGACTTCACGAGCGCGCCGATGCGCGTACCCACCAGCGAGACCTGCGCACCCTGCAGCGCCTCGCCGTTCGCCGCGGCCGTCACGGTGCCGCTCACCGTTCCCTCCGCCCTGGCGTGCGGGATCGCGCGCTTCACCAGCATGGCCTGCCCGTCGTTGGTGAGCACGACATCCACTGACGTGCCGAGCAGGACCTCGGTGAGCGCGGCGGCGACGGTGATGTCGCGGGCAGCGAGCCGCACCGGCCGCTCCACGGGCACGTCCGCGCGGCTGTAGGCGAAGCGCAGCCCGGTGGCACCGGCTATCGCGTCGAGCGCGGTGGCAATCGTGGCACGATGCAGATCGAGCGCGATGCGGTGCTGCAGGATCGGCGTGCGCGCGAGGTCCACTGGTACCGGGCCCTGCGACAACTGTGCGAGGAACCGCGGGGCGCTGTCGGCGAGATCTGTCCGCGTGCTCTGCGCGGTCACTGTCCGCGGAAACGCCGCGCAGGCCATCACCAATGCCGTACCAATTCCGACCACTGTTCTGACGTGCTGGCGCATCTTGCCCCCCTTGAATGAACGCGACCATCCAGGCCCTGCGCGGGCCCGCATGCAGCTACCGGTGATACAGTGTGACCACGTTCCCGCGCCGCACCGCACGCAACGGGAGAACGGTCCTGATGACGCCAATGGCCTGATCGAACGACTCCACGGTGAACGACGCGCTCAGCGGCAGACGTGAGAGCGCCGGATTCCCGATCCGCACATCCACGTCATACCAGCGACGCAGCTCGGCAACGACGTCCGCCAGCGGTGTATCGCGGAAGACGAGGCGGCCTTGCATCCACGCCGTGTAGCCCGTGGTATCCACGGCGCTCACCTGGGGTGCGAAAACGTTCGCCGTCACACGGCCCAGATGCCCAGACGCGAGATGCACGGACGGAACGGCGGCTGCGTGTGCGGGGCGCAGCGACACCTGGCCGGCCGTGACGACCACTGTCGTGCTGTGGCTTTCCGGATATGCCGTCACGATGAACCGCGTCCCGATGTCCTCGGTGACGGCGGTCGTGGTGTGAATCCGGAAGGGACGCGTACTGTCGTGCACGACATTGAAGTACGCCGAGCCGTCCAGATACAGGTCGCGCGCCCGGGTGCCAAAGTCCGCCGCGAAGCGCAGCCGGCTGTCCACGCCAAGGACGACGCTGCTGCCATCGCTGAGCCGGATCTCGGCACGCTGCCCCTTGGCGGTCGCGATGAGTCGCATGGCGGGCGCCGCGGCAGGGGGAGTCGGGGTCGCGGCGGTGCCCGAATACAAGGCCACTCCCAGCACGGCCGCGACAACGAGAGCAGCGGCCAGGAATGCGCGACGATAGGCCGGTCGGGCGAAGGAAGTGGGGAGCGCCGGCATCTCGAGATGTCTGGCCAGCCGCAGCCAGGCCTCATCGGTGCGCACGCCGGCATCCATCGGCGCGCGCGCACGCAGCCGTTGCAATGCATCAAGGTAGCGTCGTCGCTCGGGGCGGCCGGTCGCCCACTCATCCAGGCGCCGCCGCTCGGTCGCGTCGCTCTCCCCCCGCACGTAGCGACGCAGCACGGCGAGCGGCATCCCATCGTAGGCGGGAAACCGATCGCTTGCCTTCGCACCGTGTGGCGACCAGGGCCTGTCGCCGGACTTGTCCCTCATGACAGATGAGAGGGAGCGTCGGCAGGATTACCCTGAGTCGCGCCAGCCGGTCAGGTGCTTGCGCAGGGTGGTGAGCGCGCGCGTCATGTGCGTCTCCACGGTCTTCAGGGAGATGCCGAGCGTGGATGCGATCTCGCGGTTGGACAGCTCATGCTGATGCCTGAGCGCGAAGACTTCGCGTGCGCGGGGCGGCATGATGCGCTCCGCCTCCTCCACCGCATCGGCGAGCGCGGAGCGTTCGGCCAGGACATCGGGCGCGGCCGCGGCGTCGGCAAAGCGGACCGGCAGCGTACGCTCGGCGTCCTCGAGCCGAAGTCCCCGCGCCGGGCCGCGGGTGCGCGACGTGCCGGCTCGCGTGGCCACATTGTGCACGGCACGCCAGAGATACGCGTGCAGCGATGTCCGGATACTCCACCGCTCCCGCGTCGTCCAGATGGCCAGAAACACATCCTGCACGACTTCTTCGGCAACCGCCGGCGACTGCACGATCTGTCGCGCATGCGCGAGCAATTCCTCGTGGAATGCGGCGAAGATCATCTCCAAGGCCAACGTGTCGCCCTCGCGCACGCGCTGCACCACGAGCTGTTCATCGCTGCGGGCGGTGAAGTCGAGTGGCTGGACGAGGCGAGGTCGAGGAGTCATCACGGGGCGGGAAGAAGCGTTATCCCATAATTCACGCCCCGTGTCCGGCCCGCAATGGACATGAAGCGCGTGCGGCAGCCGGCGCGCGGTCAGCCGCCCTGCAGTCTGGTCCACCACTTCGCCAGTCGCGATGGCGAATTGGGGTCCACGATCTTCACCTCCACGGCGCCCATGAAGGCGGTGCCGGTGATGCGCACAAGCGGCGCATTGACATCGGTCGTGCTCTCGGCTCCGCGCCGCACGTCGAAGCTGCCGATGAGGGGCTCCACGTCGCACTCCACACGCAACTCGGGCGGCACCAGAATCGTCACGTTGCCCATGATCACCCGCAGTTCGATGTGCGACACGCCTGCGCCGATGCGCGCGCGCGTCAGATCGATCTTGACTTCGCCCATGAAGGCGATCGCACGAAAGAGCCGCGGCAGCGTCCAGTCGCCATCGAATCGGATGGAGGCCATGAACGCTCTCGTCCCGCGTCGCTCCGGCACGAGCGCGGGGTCGATCACCACCGGGTGGATGGATGGCGGCTGCGGGGCCGCGGGCTGCGGCCACATCGGCGGCTGGTTGGGCGTCGTCATCACGTTTACCGAACGGGCTTCTCTGTCGAAGGGTTTCGACTCGCGGCATCCCGCTCCCCGGCGTGCACGGACGCATCGAACGACGGCGTCGCTGCGCCAAGCTCGGCCAGTGGCTCTCGCGCGGCCTCGAACCTTTTCCGGGCGCGCCGGCCCGGCGGTGCGAGCGCGGCACCGAAGAGGAACAGCATGATCGCCACGGCGAAGGGAAGCGACGGATCGGCAGATCCGAGCGGCAGCACCGGTCCCGAAGGAGGACCAATGGCAATGCCGAAGGTCAGTCGCGCGGCGCCGAGCGCGGCAGTGGTGAGGCTGCCGCCGAAGAGCACCAGGCCGGCGATGCGTCGCAGTCTCTGCATGTGGGATGACTTTAACCGTGCAACGGGATACAGGCGGGTTGAGCGAACGCCCCTGACTGTGATAGTGACGAGGTACGGACTGCCGGTCAACCGCGATACGCCCTCGCGGCCCTCTGCGGATTGCCACCCTCTTGACGCACCCGGCGCGAACCTCTACCATGTGTCCTACCATGTCGCACCGCTCCCGCTTTTACGCCGCGTACTTTTTTTACGGACCTCACACGGGCCCGCGGCGGAGCGTTGTGCACAGATAGCTGATCAGCACACCCCAGATCCCCTGCGGCCCGTCACGTGACGGGCCGTTTTTTTTGTCCCCCTCCGAAAGTTTTCGCTGCTGGAGATGACTGCAATGGTAATCACGACGCGGCCCGGCGTGGCCGATCAACAGGTCGATGCACTCCGGGAAGGCCTCGAACGAAGCGGGCTGCGCACGCACGCGGTGCGGCGTGGCGATCGCGTCATCGTGGGCTGCCTTGGTGATCCCGAGGCTGCGTGCGACGCGAAGCACTTGAAGACCGACGCGAGCGTCGAGTCCGTGTCGGGATGGACGCGCCCGTATCACCTCGCATCGCGCGATGCCGCCGGCGTGCTCCCGACCACGCCTGTCCGCATCGGCAGTGCGCCCGACGCCGTGGTAGGCGGCAATGGGGTCGTGGTCATCGCTGGCCCCTGTTCGGTAGAAGGGTTGGAGATGCTGCGCGCGACCGCGCTCGGTGTGCGGAACGCGGGTGCGATCGCGCTTCGCGGTGGAGCGCTGAAGCCGCGCACATCGCCGTACGCGTTCCAGGGGCTCGGCGAAGCAGGGCTCACGCTGCTCTCACAGGTGCGCCGTGAGACCGGGCTGCCCGTTGTCACCGAAGTGCTCGACACGCGCCAGGTGGACCTCGTGGCGGAACACGCGGATGTGCTGCAGGTCGGCGCGCGCAACATGCAGAACTACGCCCTGCTCGCGGAAGTCGGCCGCATTGGCCGCCCTGTGCTGCTCAAACGTGGCTTCGCGGCCACGATCACCGAACTGCTGTTCGCGGCCGAGCACATCATGGCGCGCGGCAACCACAACGTGATCCTGTGCGAGCGCGGGATACGCACCTTCGAGAGTGCCACCCGGTTCACCCTCGACATCTCCGCCATTCCAGTGCTCAAGTGCGAAACGCACCTGCCCGTCATCGTCGATCCGAGCCACGCCGCCGGAGACGCGACGCTCGTGCCCGCACTGGCCTGGGCAGCCGTCGCCGCGGGTGCCGACGGACTCATTGTCGAGGTGCACGAGCAGCCCGCGGCGGCACGCTCCGATCGTGGGCAGCAATTGTCGCTCGACCAGTTCGACGCGATGATGCGCGGCGTCGCGACGTTCGCCGTGGCGGCGGGCCGGCGGCTGGCTGGTGCCACCCGGAGCACGGTGGTGCCGTCCCGCCCGATCGCGGCACGTGCGGCCACACGCCGGCATCAGGTGGCGTCATGAACACCGCCGGTGAGAACGGCGCATCCCCCGATGCGCTCGCAATGGGACGAACCGCCATCGAGCAGGTCGACCGCGCCATCCTGCGCCTCGTAGCCGAGCGTGTGCAGCTCGGCGAGAGTATCGCCGCCGCCAAGCGCGCGGCCGGCCTGCCGCTGCTCGACCCCGCGCAGGAAGCGCGCGTCGTGCGCCGCGCCGCGGAGCTGGCGCGTGAAGCGGCGCTCCCGGAGGAAGCGGTGCGTGATCTCTTCTGGCGCATCATCTCGCTCACCCGACACGCTGAGGATCGCACGGCGTGAAGGTCGCCATCCAGGGAGAGCTCGGCTCGTTCAGCGAGGGAGCGGCACGGCGTCTGCTCGGCGCCGGCATCGAGATGCTCTGCTGTGCGACGTTCGACGACCTGTTCGCATCAGTGCGAACGGGTGCGGCGCCGCGCGGCGTGGTGCCGGTGTGGAACACCATTGCGGGGCTCATCTACGACAACGCGGCACGCGCCCGGGACGGGACGCTCACCGTGCACGGAGCACTGCACTATCCCGTGCAGCAGTGCCTCATCGCCCGTCCGGGCACCAGGACGGCGTCGCTGCGCCGGGTCGCGTCACACCCTGTTGCGCTGCAGCAGTGCACACGCTGGTTCGCGGCGCACCCCGCCTGTGAAGCCCTTACCGTTTGCGATACGGCCGGTGGCGTACGCGATCTCATGATGAACCGTCTCGACGCCGACGCCGTCATCGCGTCAGCCGACGCCGCCGCGCGCTACGGCGCGGAACTGCTCGAAGCCGGTGTGGAAGATCGGCGGGGGAACGTGACGAGGTTCGTGGTCATAGGGGGCTAGGGGCTAGGGAACGACACCTATCCCCAACCCCATCACCAGGTCATCCACCAGCGACCCATCAGGCAGCTTCACCCGGCGCCGCAGCCGGCCTTCCTGCTCGAATCCATGACGCAGGTAGAGCCGAATGGCCGCCGCATTCGAGGCGCGAACGTTCAGTTCCACTTTCCCGACTCGTCCGTCGCTGTGCGCCCACTCCAGTAGCGATGCCAGCATCGCTCCACCCAGACCCCGACGGCGATATCCGGGATAGACCACAAGATTGAGACGAAAGACGTGAGCAATTCCGGCCAGTCGCATCGGATCGAGGAACGCGTGCCCCGCGATCCTGCCGTCCACCTCACACACGATGTAGCGACCAAGCGTGGTGAGTTCCTCGATCTTCCTGGCAAAGGCACTCGCCGGAATCTCACCCGGACGCGCGACGAGAAATCCCGGCTCGGCCGCTGTGTC
>DASVWN010000157.1:0-14257 GCA_036393195.1 Gemmatimonadaceae bacterium
CTGCTCAAGACCGACAAGCGCGGCCTGATCATCTCGATGATCCACAAGTTCGAAGGGATGGACCGGAATGCGAACACGCGCGACAACATCTACGTCTTCATCGACGAGGCGCACCGCTCGGTCGCCAAGGACCTCGGCAGCTACATGATGGCCGCCGTGCCCAACGCGACAATTATCGGGTTTACCGGGACGCCGATTGCCAGGACGGCGCAGGGCGAAGGCACCTTCAAGATTTTCGGCGCCGACGACCCACAGGGGTATCTCGACAAGTACTCGATCCGCGAGTCGATCGAGGATGAGACGACTCTGCCGATCAGTCACACCATGGCGCCGAGCGAGATGACCGTGCCCGCCGAGCGGCTCGACAAGGAGTTCTTCGAGCTCGCTGAGTCGGAGGGCGTCACCGACATCGACGAGCTGAACAAGGTGCTCGAGCGCGCCGTCGGCTTGCGGACGTTCCTCACGGCCGACGACCGCGTCGCGAAGGTCGCCGCGTTCATCGCGAACCATTTCAGGGAGAACGTCCAGCCGCTCGGCCTCAAGGCCTTCGTGGTCGGCGTCAACCGGGAGGCGTGCGCGAAGTACAAGCGCGCGCTCGATGCGCTGCTTCCGCCCGAATGGTCGGAGGTCGTATACACCGCGAATCCGGCCGACAGTGTCGAGCGGCCGCTGGTGGCCCAGTTGCAGTTATCGGAGGAGCGGGAGGCGGATGTCCGCACGCTGTTCAAGAAGCCGGCGGAGAATCCGAAGATCCTCATCGTGACCGACAAGCTGCTCACGGGCTACGATGCGCCGGTGCTCTACTGCATGTATCTCGACAAGCCGATGCGGGATCACGTGCTGCTCCAGGCAATCGCGCGCGTCAACCGCCCGTACGTTGACGCCAACGGCGTGCAGAAGCGCGTTGGCCTGGTGGTGGATTTCGTTGGCGTGCTCCGGGAGCTGAAAAAGGCGCTCGCGTTTGACAGCTCGGACGTGAGCGGCGTCATCGAGGACCTCGACCTGCTGCTCAAGGACCTTCTGGTCAAGCTCGATCGCGCGCGCCGCGAATTCCTCGATGCCGGAGACGGCGGATCCGCGGACGAGCGGTTGGAGCGTCTGGTGTACAACCGCTTTCTCGACCCGGCGGCACGGAAGGCATTCTTTGATGCCTACAAGGAAATTGAAGCGCTGTGGGAGATTCTCTCGCCCTGCGCCGAGCTGCGCGATCATATCGAGCCGTTCAGGCGACTGGCCCAACTGTATGAGACGGTGCGGAACGCGTACAGTGGTCAGGGTGGGTACGGCGCCGACGTGGCGTACAAGACCGCGCAGTTGATCAAGGAATCCGCCTCAAGCTACGGGCTTGGACACCTGGTAAAGACTGTCACGTTCGACCTTCGCACCCTGCAAGGGCTGCGAAGAGCGCCAGGCACCGACGAAGGGAAGGTCATTAACCTGACTCGGGGATTGAACAAGGAAATCGAGGACAATCCCGATCTGGCGCCCGTGCTCGTGACTCTCAGGGAACGATCCGAGCGGATCCTCAATGATCTCGAGAATCGCACGACGACGGGTCTGGCGGCGATGGATCGGCTCGAGGCGCTGGCGGCCGAGCGCGATGCGGCGGTGACGGCAGCGAAGGAGAGCGGCCTTTCGCCCCGGGCGTTCGGCGTGTACTGGTCGCTCCGGGATGATCCTGCACTGCGCGCCGCGGAGATTGACCCCGGAACGCTTGCTCAGGAGGCGGAAGAGGCGTTCACGCGCTTCCCGAATGCGCGCGTCAATCCCGACGAGCGCCGCCGACTTCGTTCGGCACTGTACCGGCCACTGCTCGGACTCGATCAGGCCGTGCGTGGCCGAGTTGTCGATGCAATCCTTGCCGTGCTCCTGGATGACGCCGAAGACCACGATTGAGCGCCGGAGACGACTCCGGCGTCGCGTCGAGTACTGGGCGCGGCGACTCAGAGTCGAGCCGCGAACGATCCGGGTTCAGCGCATGGTTCGCAAGTGGGGCTCGTGCTCCAGCAACGGTGTCATCACGCTGGCAGAGGATCTGGTCTATCGGCCGCACGGGTTTCAGGATTTCGTGATCGTGCACGAACTCCTGCACATGCGAATTCCCAATCATGGGCGGCTGTTCAAGGCGGTAATGAGTGTGCACATGCCGGATTGGGAAAGCCAGAGTGACGGCCTTCTGCGATGACGTGGTTTGACGCCGCGCAGAAGATCGCGACAGCGATTGCAGCGCTCGTTGCCGCATGGGTAGCGGTGCAGGGATTGCGAGCATGGCAGGTTCAACTTCAGGGAAAGGCCGAGTACGATTTGGCGCGGCGCGTTCTACGGGCAGCATTCAAGGTTCGAGATCAAATCGCCCAGGTGAGAAGTCCGTCTGTGCCACTTGGCGAAATGGTCCAGGCATACAAGGATGCGGGTCTCGATCCCGATGGAGTCGACATCACGCGAGACATGAAGCGCTGCGATTCGCTTGTCTACCAGCGTCGGTGGCAACCGCTTGCAGGCGCGTTGTCCGACCTGTCCCTGGAAATGCTCGAAGCCGAGGTCTTGTGGGGCAATACAGTGCGCGAGTGCGAGCGACGACTCCAACGCTGTACCGGAGAGTTGAATGCGGCCTTGAGCCTTTACCTGCGCGACATCCATGCGGACAATTTCCGCCACCCGGAGAAGGCCGCAGAGCGAATAGATCGGCAATTCGCGATCGTCTACGCTATAGAGGCAGATGACGAGTTTGCCAGGAAGATCGACGGCGCCATAGAGATGTTCGAGACTACATTTCGCCCGCACCTGCGCTTGAGCCGTCTGTTCGCTCCGCGCAGGCTGTCGAGCGAACGCCGCACGTGACGAGCGAATAGCGAATGTTGCGCACGTCGCTATCGCCGGGTCGGCCGGCGGGCAGGAGTACCAGCCAGCATGCCTTCCACGCTGATGTCCTCGTCGATGTCGGGCCAGTGCACTCCCGTGCCATCACCGATGATCTCGTAGTGCTCCCGCTGCTCAGGCGTCGCCTCCGCGAGGCGCCACGACCAGGCGAGAGGCACGCTGATGGTACGACCATCTATCAGGTGCGCGATAATGAGATCCGCCGTCACCTCGATTGCCCGCGCGCGCGGGTCGCTACCCGGTTGTGCCGCAGTGCTCATGCCAGGTCTCCAGGATGCGGGTCCGGTGTTCCAAGATAATGCGTCGCACAGCCGTCAGATCGCGAGGGGTAAGACCGTGGTTGGCGGCGAGTACGATGGGATCGAGCCAGAACTTGCATGTCGCCCACTCACGCTGGGCATGGACGTGCACGGGCTCAGCGCAGTCAAAGCTGTAAAAGAACAGGCGATATGGGCCTGGGATGCCCTTGATAGTCGGCATGGCTGAGCCGAGTCTAGCGCGGAAGTACAATTGGCGGAAGCACCGCGGAGTGGCGGAGCGAGAGGCAGTCACAGGCCGTGCTCGACATTCTCGCTGAGTGGCAACACGAGACCCTCACAGGCGTCCCGGGAGCCACAACCTGAATCAAGCGCGCCACGGCCGAATTCCGGCCGTGGCGCGCTGTGCCCTGCATCGGCGATTGCTGCTACTGTCGGCACACCCCGGTCGGATCGGGCTTCGGGTGATCCACCACCGGCCGATGATCCAGATCGGCCACGTGCACGGCGATATCCTCCACGAGATTCCCCACTTTCGCCATGTGCGTGTAGTCAATGTACTCCGGCTCATCCGTCACCTGGTGATAGTCGGAATGCAGTCCCGTGGTGAAAAAGGTGATCGGAATGCCGTAGCGGGCGTATTCATAGTGGTCGCTGCGGCAGTAGATGTTCGACGGATGCCCGTCGGCATCCAATGAGTAGTCGAACTGCATGTCGTGATGGTCGTCCCGGTTGACCTGTTCCACGATATTGCCCAGCTCCGTGGAGAGGCGGCGCGAGCCGACGAGCTGCAGGTAGTTGGGACTCCCATGGATCGGCGTGCCATCCTTCGTGCGCCCGGTCTCGTCGCCCGCATCGCCGCGTCCCACCATGTCCATGTTCAACTGCGCGACGATCGAATCGCGCGGCACGGTGGGATGATCGGTGAACCAGCGCGAGCCGAGCAGGCCCTTCTCCTCCCCGACGTGCCAGACGAACAGGATCGAGCGCTTCGGCTTCACCTTCATGGACTGGATCTTCTGCGCGATCTCGAGCACGGTCACCGAGCCGGAACCATCGTCGTCCGCGCCGTTGTCGATTGAATCCACACGCATGGAGTGCGGATACTTCGCGCGGAAGGCCGCGAGCTCGGCGTTCGCCTGCGCCTGTTGCTCCGGCGTGGCCTGCTTGCGTCCATCATCGGCGCCTTCGGGGCGCACGATGTGGTTCCAGATGCGCAGCGAATCGTGGTCCACGGGGCGGGCGTGATCGCCCAGGTGGTCATTGTGGGCACCAATGGCGACGTACTCCGCCTTGAGCGCCGGATCGCTGCCGGGAATGATCCCCACGACGTTGCGCGCCGGGTCGGCCACCGGCGTGACCGCGTACTCCACGTCCACGGCCGCGCTCCGCCCGGCCGCTCCCGCCGTGAGTCCGTCCAGCGGCGCATCGAACATGCGCGCGGCGGCGGCCTTGCTGATGATGAACTGCGGCGCCTGCGCCGGGCCGGCTGACGCGCCGGCATCCAGGAACTCGCGCGGCCGCTTCACGAACGCGAGCGTCTGCGGCGGGATGTCTTCGAGCGCAATCACGGCAATCGCGGCGGCGCTGGGTACCTCCCGCATCGCGCCGCCCGGCCGGCGCAGCCGCATGCGCGCGGCGTTGGTTGCATAGACCACCAGCTTGCCCTTCGCCTGGTCGTCGGTGATCGTCTCGGATGAATCACCCACGGTGCCACCGAACACGATCGGCACCGATGGATTGGTGAACGAGTCCGGTCCCAGCGGCACGAAGTCGGTGAACGGCGTGAGCGCCGCGCCGTTCACGGCGAAGGTCGGATTGTCCTTGAGGGTGCGTGTCTTGAGCGGAATGGTCTGGAAGAAGGTCCCGTTATCACCGGCCGGGACGAGACCCATCTTCCGGATCTCGGACGCGATGTAGTTGGTTCCCTTCACGTTCCCCAGCGTGCCCGCCTCGCGCCCCATCATGGAATCGTCGGAGAAGATGTAGAGCCGGGTACGGAGATCCGCCGCTGTGATGTCCGCCGTTGTCGGCTGCGGCGCGTGCATGCGCGCAGCGGGCGCGTACGGATCGAAGGCGGAGGGCGCGGCGCCCGTTGCCGGTGCGCTGCCGCGCGCGCACGCTGCTCCGAGGAGCGCGAGCGCTACCGCGGAATGCTTCAGGTAAGTATGCACAGTCCTCTATCGAGTGGTGCGGGGAGTGATGGCGCCCGGACGTGCTCCGGGCGGCGGGAACGGGAAAATATGGCCGGTCAGCGCATGCCGGGCGACCCCCGCGAATACGCGCGACAAACGGGCTCTGGCGTGCGCCATTACCGCGCGCTCTTCGCTGGCTTCACGACCGTGAGCGTCAGCGTCGAAGGATAGCGCCTGGAATGATGGATCGCGTTGTGCGCCACGAGCGGCTCCGTTTCGTCGTAGTTGCTGCCACCGGTGTTCAGGTTGCGATCGAATCGCGGAAAATTCGAGCTCGACACCTCGATGCGGATGCGATGGCCCGCCGCAAAGTAGTTGCTCGTGTTCATGGGCTGCAGTTGCACGCGGTAGATCTGCCCCGGCTGCATGAATGCCACCGGCTTGTCGTAGCCATTGCGATAGCGCAGCCGCTGGATGTTCTCGTCGAGGTTGTACGCGCGCCCGTCGGGATACACGTCAATGAGCTTCACGGTAATGTCCGTGTCCTTGCGATCCGACGACACGTAGACCGTGAACGTGATGGGGCCGCTCACCTCGATCCCCTCCTTCAGCGGCTCCGACGAATACACGAGGATGTCCGGCTGCTCCTCCATCTGCCGCTGGTCCATCGCCCCGCCCGTGAGCCCCGGCTGGCAGCACACGTTGCCGCCGTGCGACATCACCGGATGCATGGGATCGTACGTGAACGTGTCGGGCAGGTCACGGCCCGGCGCCTTGAGCACAAGGCCGCCGTCGCCATGCAGCGTGTTTGCCTTCCCGCCGCTCGACAGGAAGTACGTGACAGGCGTGGCGCCCTTCGGCGGCCACGTATCCGACGACTGCCACCGGTTGATTCCCATCGTGTAGTAGCGGACCCGGGGCAGCGTGTCCAGCAGTCCGTTGTTCTCGCCCTTGAGGAAGTGATCGAACCAGTCGTACGTAAGCGCCTCGTAGTCGTAGCGCGCATCACCCACGCTGCGCTCTCCCACGATGGTGTTCTCCGTGGCCCGCGTGTACGAGCAGTGCAGCGTGGGAGCGATGATCACGTACTGCTCCTTCCCGATGGCCGGGTCGGCCGTTGCCCGCACGTGATTGTACTCGGCGAGATTCGGCCCGATGGAGACGTCGTACCAGGACATGAAGTACAGCGCCGGCACGTTGATCTTCATGTCGTCGTGCCACAGGCCGCCACGATACCACGCCGGATCGTTCGGCGTGCGCTCGATCATGGCGCCGCCGGTCGCGATCCCCGCCACAGAATCCGCGAAGATGCCCGGCGGCCCATCTACCGAGCGAATGATGTCCTTCTCGGGCAGATGCCAGAACGCCTGCATCCAGTCCACGGGCGGCAGGTGCTGCACCAGGTCGAACGAGCGCGACTCGCGAACCAGGTCGGCCTGTGTCGCGTTCGCGGGGAACATTGGCCGCGTCTCGTTCTGTTCGCCGTAGAGCCAGTCGATGAACAGCATCTGCACCGCACCGCCGCGATACCAGTTGCCCTGTTCGTAGTACGGTCCCACACGTCCCACACCGGCACCGAAGCTCTCGGGAATGATCGTCGCGAGGCCGGGTGGCGCCGTGGACGCTACTGCCGACTGCCACTCCGCCGTCGACGAGCATCCTACCAGCCCGACCTTTCCGTTCGACCACGGACGCGTGGAGATCCACTGGATGGCGTCGTAACCATCGGTGAGTGGCGGCCCGAGAATGTCGTACTTGCCTTCGGAAAAGAAGTGACCGCGCTCGTTCTGCTCGACGTATGCGTACCCGCGCTTCACCGCCGCGAGCACCGCCGCCATGTTCGCGGGCACGCCGTTCTGGATGTCCCAGTAGTTGAAGTTGTACGGCGTGCGCACGAAGATTGCGGGGATCTTGCCCTCGGCGTGCTTCGGATAGTACACGTCGGTGGCGAGCTTCACCCCGTCGCGCATGGGTATCATCAGCTTGCGGTCAATCACCGCGAGCGACTCGAGCTCATGCTCCAGATCCCAGCGGACGGCCTTCGCCGAATCACTCAGCGGACCGCCGCGCTGCGCGACGGCCGATTGGGCCGTGACGGCGAGCGTCATCGCGACGAGCGCGCCGGTGAACGTGGGCTGCCACGTACGCATTCGGACTCCTGATGGATGTTCACTTGCAATACGGAGCATCGCCGCCGGCTGTTGAGTCGGGCGTGCCCGCGGCGTTGCCATTCGCGCGACGGCGCACAACTTTCAGCGCGTCACGGCGGAGCAGTCGCCGCCTGCCTCGTTCGGCCCAGAGCGGATGTCATATTCCATTCCCCAGCAGGATCCCTTCCCGCAACCCGACGCGCTCTCCACGGCAGCGCGCCTGCGCGTCGCCTTCCAGGGCGAGCCGGCCGCGTTCAGCGAAGACGCCATCCGGTTGCTGTGGGGCCCGGATGTCGAGGCCGTTCCCATGCCGACGTTCGAGGCCGTGATGGATGCCGCCGAATGCGGTGACGTGGATTTTGGCATGCTCCCCATCGAGAGTACGGTGCTCGGCGACGTGCACTCCGCTTACGATCTGCTGGCCCTGCACGACGGGCTCGTGATCTGCGCGGAGGTCGTGCTGCCGGTGCGACTCGCACTGCTCGCTCTGCCCGGCACCCGACTCGCGCAGATTCGCACGGTCGCGAGTCACCCGCTCATCCTCGCGCAGTGCACATATTTTCTCGAGCGGCACCCCGGCATCCGGGCCGTGCCGGCCGACGACACGGCGGGCGCGGCGCGCGAGGTGGCCGAGCTGGGCGATCCCGCGCGCGCGGCACTGGGCAGCCGGCGAGCCGCCGAGTACTACGGGCTGGAGGTCATCGCGGACGGCGTGGAGGATCGTCCGGATTCTCAGTTCCGCTTTCTCGCGGTAGGACGCGAGCCGGCGCTGCTTGCACGCGGCACGCTCTCACGCACGGCGGTGCTCTGCGTCTTCCCCGACGCGGCGGGGTCGCTCGTGACCGCGCTCAAGCCGCTCGCGGACGCATCATTCCGCATCACGCACATTGGCGCGCGTCCCACCCGGGAACCGTGGACGTATCAGTTCTTCCTGGAGTTCGAGCATCCGGCACTGGATCCGCACGCCACCGCCGCGCTCTACCTGCTCCAGACCGCGAGTCGGGAGTGCCGCCTGCTGGGCACGTATCCGAGCTGGCAGGGGAAGCACGCCGCACCGTAGGGGGCGTCAGCGCCGCGAGGCGGCCGCCACGCTCTGCGTCGGGTCCGCGCCCTCCCAGGTCACATCCGCCGTGGGGCCATACGTGGACGGCACGGCGCGTCCCAGCAGTTTGAGATAGACGGTGAGCTGTGTGCGATGATGCGCCGTATGCAGCAGCCGTCGCCAGAAGATCCAGGCGCGCTGCCGTTCCACGTCGAAGAACGGCACACGTTCCAGCCACCAGGGCTCGCGCTGCGCCGCCAGGAAGGGGAGCCGGTGCCGCACCAGATCGGCCAGCCGCGCCAAAGCGCTCGTGATCGTCAGTGGCTGCGGCAGCACGTCCGCGGCCGGCAATTCCGGCGCAGCGAGAAACTCGCCGAAGAATCGTCGTTCGGAGAGCAACTGATGCTTCAGGATCTCGCCCACGGTGCTGGCGCGGGGATGCGGACAATACCCCAAGTCCGCATCCGTGAAGCTGGTCCACACGGAGTGAACCTTGTTGGTTTCACTGACGTACGAATCCAGCATGTGCTGCGCGAAGGGAAACGACGCGCGCGGAATTTCCGCGTCGGTGATCTCCGTATGTGCGTATCGCATGGACGTCCTCCTCCTGACCGTTTCCCGTTTTCCGGCCTCGTGATCCGGTGTCACGTTCGTCACAGGGAGAATAACCATGACGACGCTGTTCCGGCTCCAGGGAACCCGGCCCCTATTGCAGTATCGATCGGGGATCCACCGCCGTGGCACGGTGCGCGGGCAGATACGCGGCTGCCGCGCCGACGAGCAGAATGAAGAGCACGGCACCGGCGAGCACAGCCGGATCCAGCGGCCTCACGTGGAACACCACCGAGGCCATGATGCGCGACAGCGCGAGCGCGCCCAGGACCCCGACGGCCACACCCGCTATCGTGACAGCGAGTCCCTGACGCAGGACCAGTCGCCGGATCGCGCCGCGTTCGGCACCCAGCGCCATGCGCACGCCGAACTCGCGCGCGCGCAGCTTCACCGAGTACGAGAGCGCGCCGAACAGCCCCAGCGCCGCGAGGAGCAGTGCGATCGCCGCGAAGCTCGCGAGCACCACGAGCGTCAACCTTCGCTGGGCTGTCCCCGCACCGATCGCGTCCGCCATGGTCATCGGCCGGTACAGCACCAGTTCCGGATCCATCGTGGCAACGGCGCTCCGGATGGCGGGCAACAGCGCGGCGGGCGATCCACTCGTGGAGACGACCTGCGTCAATGCCCAGTTGCGGTCGCCCGCGAATTGCGCGTGGGCGTGGTAGACGGTCGGCGCCGTGCGGCCTTCGACGTCCAGCCCCACGTCAGGAACAACGCCGATCACGTCCCAGTCGAACCCGCCGGTACGCAGCCGCTGGCCGATGGGATCGACACCAGGAAAGAGCCGGTGCGCCGCCGACGTGCTCACGATCGCGCGACGTGGCGCGCTCGCGTCATCGCGCGCATCGAACGCGCGTCCCTCGAGGATCGGGATGCCCGCCGCCCGGAAATAGTCGCCGGACACGACTCGCTGCTGCGCGCCGACCTGTCCGTCGGGCTTTCCCACGAGCGGACCGGTCAGTGCCCTCGTGCCCCACTCGTGAAAGGAGCCGGTTGCAGCGAGGCGGGAGATGCCGCCGGCCGCGCGCACGCCCGGCAGCTGCGCGATCCGGGTCGCGATGGCCTCGTAGAAGCTCGCTCGAGCGCTGGAGTCATAGCGCGCCTCGGGAAGATGCAGCTCGAACACGAGAGCGCGGTCCGCCTTGACACCCAGATCCAGCGACCGCAGGCGATGGAAGCTCACGAGCAGCAGCCCCGCACCCACGAGCAGCACGAACGCGAGCGCAACCTGTGCGGTGACGAGCCCGGAACGCATCCGGCTCTGCCGCTGTCCGCCGGAGAGCGCGCGTCCTTCCGCACGGAGCGCGTCGATCGGCTGCGCCCGCGCCGCACGCAGCGCGGGCAGGATGCCGAACACGATGGCGCTCGCCGTCGTGACCGCGAGCGAGAACGCGAGCACGCCGGAATCCATCGTGAGCGAATCGAGTCGCGGCACGGAGCCCGCGCCCAGCGCCACGATGGCGTCCATCGCCATCCGCGCAACGACCAGTCCCGCGAGCTCCCCCGCGAGCGCGAGCACCACACTCTCGATGAGCATCTGTCGCACGAGTCGCCCGCGCATGCCGCCCAGCGCGGCGCGCACGGCAAATTCGTGCGCGCGCGCCGAGCCGCGCACGAGGAGCAGCGTCGCGACGTTCACGCACACGAGCAGCAGGACCAGCGCGACCGCGCCGAGCATGAGCTGCAGCGATCGGCTCGCTCCGCCAACGACGTCCTCCTTCAACTGATAGAGCGTGGCGCGCAGATCGCTGGTGCCGGCGTACTGTCGCGCCAGTGTGGCATCGAGTGCATTGAGCTCCGCCTGCGCCCGCGACAGCGTGACGCCGGCGCGCAATCGCCCGACCACATCCAGGTAGTGGTTGTCGGCGTTGCTGGCGTCGAGCCCGGGCCGCAGATCGAGTGGTACCCAGGCAGCCACGCCCGGCGCCATCGGATCCGCGTAGTTCGCCGGCATCACGCCCACGACCGTGAACGGCGTGCCGCTCATCACGAGCGCCGCACTGACCGCGCCCGGGTTGCCGTGATAGAGCCGCTCCCACAGATCATGGCTCAGGATCACGGACGGAGCGCCGTTCTCTTCGCCGGGTTCAAAGTCGCGGCCGATCACCGGGTGCGCGCGCAGGACATCGAAGTAGTCGGCGCTCACCGGGAGCACCTGGATGCGCTCGGCGTGCCCGTTGCCGGCCAGGTCCTCGCCCGTCGTGTTGTACGTGAGCACGGCCGCGAGGTGCTCGAAGGACGACAGCTGCCGCCGATACGCCAGGTAGTGCACCGGCGTGACGTAGCTGCGGTCGCCGGGATTGCTCGCACCGTGCTGATAGAGGCGGACCAGACGCCCCGGCTCCTGGTACGGCAACGGCTTCAGCAGCACGGCGTCAACGGCGCTGAACACCGCCGTCGTGCCGCCGATCCCCAGGGCGAGCGTGAGAACGACGACCAGCGCGAATCCCGGACTGCGAGCGAGCGTGCGCATGGCGTACGACGCATCACGCAGCGAGTCCTCGAGAACGCGTGTACCTCGTGCGTCGCGCACGTCTTCCGTGGTGCGCTCCACGCCGCCCAGCGCGATGCGGCTCTGGCGCTCGGCCTCGGATGGCGAAGCGCCCGCTGCGCGACGAGACTCGGCCTCCATGGCCAGATGAAAGCGCAGCTCCTCCGCCAGCTCGCGTTCCTCGCGGCCACGGAGCACCAGACTCGACAGCCGCGCCCGGAGATCGGAGAGCGGGCTCATGTCGTGGCAGGGATGTGGCTCGCGCGCAGGATGTCGTTCACGGCGGACGACACGCGCTGCCAGGAGACGCGTTCCTGCTCGAGTTGGCGCTGGCCGGCGGCGGTGAGCGCATAGTATCGCGCGCGCCGATTGTTCTCCGTGGTGCGCCAGGACGACGTGATCCAGCCGCGCCGCTTCATGCGCACCAGCGCCGGATAGAGCGATCCCTGGGTCACCAGGAACACATCATGGGAGAGGCGTTCGATCCGCTGCGCGATCCCCCAGCCATGCATCGGCTCGAGGGCCAGCGTCTTGAGCACCAGCATTTCCAGCGTGCCCTGTACCAGCTCGGACCGCGTCCCGGTCACGTGTCCTGCTCCTTCAGGTGAACTGAAGGTACAGGGTAATCCAGCTTCTTCAGGCTGTCAACAGGAAACCGGGTTCCGGCAGGCGTTCACGAGAACGCACTGGCCGCCGATCAGTCCGGTGGCTTCGCCGGACGCCCCGCCGGAATGCGCTTGTCCGCTCTGCCCTTCACGTACGCATACACTGCCTTGATCTGGTCAGCCGTCATGATCTCCTTGAAGCCGGGCATGCCGCGATTCACGCGGCCGTCTCGCACGACTGCCGTGAATTTCTCTTCCGTATCGATGGGTCCACCCGCGGCCAGCGACTGGAGGAGGTGTGACGCGACCGGATTCCCGACTACGTCCTGCCCATGACAGCGGGCGCACTGCACGCCGTACTGGCGCCAGCCTTCGTACTCCAACCCGGTGACCTTCAGGGCCGACGGCTTCTCCTGCGCGACGGCCTGTTCCGCGGCCACCGGGAGAAACAGCGCGAGCGGCAACGCCAGCAATGTTGAACGCATCATCTCACCTCTCTGTCAACAGCGCATGTCGCACCTGCGCAATCCCGAGCGGGAATCGCTCGCTTCAGCCAATGACTCTGCCACGCTGCCTGAAACGTGCCAAGTGGAGTCAGTGGTAGATCACGCGCCACACGCGCCCGTGGACATCATCCGCGATGTAGAGCGCGCCGTCGGGGCCCACGGCCACGCCCGCGGGCCGATGCGCCGCGCTCCCCGGCTGCTTCTCGGCGCCGGCAAAACCATCGGCGAATACCTCCTGCGGCGCGCTCGCGCTGTCGCCGCGCATGGGCACAAAGGCTACCAGATACCCCTGCTGCGGCAAGGGTGCGCGGTTCCACGAGCCGTGAAAAGCAATGAACGCGCCACCCTCGTATCGCGCCGGAAACATCTTCCCGCTGTAGAACGTGAGGCCCAGCGGCGCCCAGTGCGCCGGGAAGAACGCTGCCGGCGCGCGCTTCGATGCGCACAGACCCTGTTTCGTGCCGTCCCCGCCGTACTCGGGTGCCAACACGAGCTGCTTCTTCGCGCCGTCGAAGTAACAGTACGGCCAGCCATAGTCGCCACCCTGCACCACGTGCAGCAGCTCCTCCGCCGGCAGTTCAGCGCTCTGTTCGGCCGTGTACAGCCTGGGCCAGTTGCTGGAGAGCTGGTCGCGGCCGTGCATGGTGGAGAACAGCGCGCCGGACGGCGAAATCGCGATCCCATCGGCGTTGCGAATGCCGCTCGCGTAGCGCGACGCCGCGGAGAACTTCTGTCCGGTGCTGTTCGCGCTGAATTTCCAGATCCCCCCGCGCGTCCTGAGCTCCGTGCAGGGCTGGATGCCGGGCGATCGCAGCGTCCGGTTCTGCACCTGACACGAATTGGTAGCCGAGCCAAGGTCCACGAAGATGTCGCCCGCGGAATCGATGGCGAACGGATGCATCGGATGATCGCCGGTGAGGGGCAGTCCCGAGACGACCACCACGGCCGGTCCGGTCGGCGCCATGCCCGATGACGGCAATGCATAGCGCTCGATCCGGTCACTTTCCTCGGCGTAGAGCGATCCGGCGTGCAGCCCGATTCCGGTGCCGCCGTGTCCGCCCTGCTGGGCGGTGGGCCCGAAGCGCACGATGACATCGGCGCGTCCATCGCCCGACGTGTCCTGCAGCGCGACGAGAAAACCGCCAGGGTGCGGCGTGCCGTTCCCGTAATATTTCCCGCTCCACGTATTCACGTACACCACGCCGTTGGGCGCGACAACAAGATGCCGCGCGTGCCCCAGGCTGTCCGCGAACACCGTCGCGCAGAACCCGGCTGGCAGCGTCAGGCCGCCGTTGTCTCCCGCGCACGCAGCTTTCGCGGTCGCCGTACCTGCCGTGGAGTCGCTCGCCGCCGCCGGCGCGCGTGATGCCTCTTTCGTGCATGCCGCCATCGCGGCAACCGCGCCGAGCAGCGTCGTGGCTGCAGCGGCGCGGCGCGCCAGTTTCATTGTCATCAGCCTCATCGCCATGGCCATGTCCAGAGTTCGAATTCGTTCGCAACCACCGACACGATGCCCACCCGTCCGTGCTGCTCGTCCATGCTCACATCCGCCGGGACGATCTCGAGAGGACCGATGCGC
>DASVWN010000158.1:0-3964 GCA_036393195.1 Gemmatimonadaceae bacterium
CGCGATCACTTCGAATCCGTGATTGCCGATCACCCACACGTTGCGCACGGGAACCATCCGCTGCACGTCGAACGCGGCTCTGCCTGACACCAGTACGACATGAACCCCGGGCAGCGTGGTGAGCAGCGCGAGAACCTGTCGGGTCTCGTTGGGAACGAGCGCATCCTGGGGACGCGGCACGATCGGGGCGAGCGTGCCGTCCACGTCCAGCATCACGGCGAGTGGATGACCCGCGAGGCGCGCGGCAGCCGCGGGCGCGACGGTGCCCTGGGCAAACAGCGGGTGCGTCACGCCGCGTCAATTTCGCGGGTGCGCTCCGCGATGATGTCCTCGCTCCGTTCGAGGATGGCGGCGAGCCAGTCGAAGATGGTCCGGCCCCGGAGCTGCGTCCGCATCCGGTGCATGCGGACCTTGCGCTCGGCGTCGCTCATCTCGAGCGCACGGCGAATGCCGTCCACGAATCCATCGATGTTGAACGGATTGATGAGGACCGCGCCGTCAATCTCTTCGGCGGCGCCGGTGAAGCGGCTGAGCACGAGCACGCCGCGCTCCTCGAGCTGACACGCGAGAAATTCCTTCGCGACGAGATTCATCCCATCCTGCAGCGACGAGACGAGACAGAGATCCGCCGCGCGGTACACGCCCGCGAGCACCTCCGAGCTGACGTTCTCGTGGATCAGGACGATGGGCGTCCATCGCGGCGTGCGAAAGCGCGCGTTGATCTCGTGAACCCACGCAACCATCTCCTCCTCGAGCTCGCGATACGCGCGAATCTCCGAACGGGATGGCGTCGCCACGAGCAGGAAGGTGAACTTCTCGCGCAGCTCCGCGTGTTCCTCCCAGAGCTGGCGGAGCGCCTGCAGCCGCTCCGGGATGCCCTTGGTGTAATCCACGCGATCCACGCCGACGCCCAGCTTGCATCCATTCTTCGTGTACCGCCCGCGCAGCCGCTCGGCGAGCGCCGTGTTCTCCGGCGTGGCGGCGAGCCTGCTGAAGTGCTCCACGTCAATGCTGATCGGAAAGCTCGCGACATCCACGCGGCGATCCTCGTAGGTGACGGAGAGGGTATCGGCGTCAATGTTCGCGTTGGGAATGAACTCCGCGACGCAACCGAGGAAGTTCAGCGCGTAGCGCTCGGTGTGGAACTCGAGCAGATCGTTGCCCAGCATCCCGCGCAGCAGCGCCTCGATCACACGCGACGGCAACAGCCGCAGAATGTCGGTGGGCGGAAAGGGGATGTGCCAGAACTGGTGGATGAAGAGCGGCTCCGCCAGCTCGCGCAGCATTTCGGAGACCAGACCGAAGTGGTAGTCCTGGATCCAGACGACGGGCTTCTTCTCCGCGCGCCCGACTTCATCCGCGACGGCGTGCGCGAATTTCTCGTTCACGGCACGGTAGCGCTCCCAGTATTCCGCGCGATACCGGAAGTGCTGCACGAGCAGATGGCACAGCGGCCAGAGTGAGCTGTTCGCGAAGCCGAGGTAGTAACCGTCAACATCGCCGGCGTCGAGGAAGACCCGGCGCAGCACGTAGTCGTGCGTGTGCGGCGGCACGTGCAAGCGCCCCTGGGGATCGGCGCACTGCGCGTCCGCGGAACCGGAGCCCCATGCCACCCAGACGCCGTGCGTGGCACGCATGGTGGGATCGAGCGCGGTGACGAGACCGCCCGGCGGCTGCCGCACCTCGATGGCCCGCTCCCGGTCCGCCCCGTCGATGCGCCGATGCTCATACGGCTCTCGATTGGAGAGCATAATGAGTGTGCGATCGCTCAGGAGGCGGGACAGATCGGGCATGAATCACCGGGTGGACGGCAGGGACGTCACGCGGACATACTGATGTTGTGCAGGAACCACCTGACTGGCAATGGGCTCACGGCACGCTAGCTTCTCGTATCCTCGCCCAGGATACGCTCATGCAAATCGGGGTCCCCGTCATCTGATGCGGCTCGTCACGGCGCGCGCACCCGCGCGAATGGACTTTGGCGGCGGCTGGACGGACGTTCCGCCGTGGTCCACGGAGCAGGGCGGGTGTGTCTGCAATGCGGCCATCACGCTGTACGCATCGGTCCGCATGCACGACGAGCACGCACGCGCCCCGAGCGCGACGAGCGACACGGCGCTCGCACAGGCCGCGTTGCGCCGGGCGGAACTCGGCAACGTGACGGCGGAAGTGTCGAGCGATTTCCCGAAGAATGCCGGGCTGGGCGGCTCCTCCGCGGTAGGTGTTGCGCTGCAGGCGGCGATTGCGCGGTGGCGCGGCGAGGACATCGATGGGGCGGCGCTCGCCGAGCGGAGCCGCGATGTGGAAGTGGAAGAGATGGGAATCGCCGGCGGCCGTCAGGATCACTACGCGGCCGTGTTCGGCGGCCTGCTGGGAATGCGGTTCGGCGAGCGCGTGACGATCCGGTGTCTGGATGCACCGGCCGACCTCGTGCGTGACATCAGCGCGCGGTGCATCGTGGCGTACACCGGTGAGTCACGCATCTCGGGCGACACGATCACAGCCGTGATGGATGCGTACCGCGCGCGCGAGCGACGCGTGGTGCAGGCGCTGAGACGCATGGGTGCGCTTGCCGGGCAGATGATCGAAGCGTTCGAACGTCGCGCGCTGAGCGACGTGGCCGAGCTCGTGGACGAACACTGGGAGTATCAGCGCGCGCTGCATCCGAGCATCACGACGCCGGGCATCGAGCACGTGATCGCGGTGGCGCGAGCCGCCGGCGCTACAGGGTGCAAGGCACTGGGTGCGTCCGGAGGCGGGTGTGTGCTGGCCATTGCTCCGGCGGAGCGCGCCGCGAAGGTACGTGCGGCGATGGCGCGGGTAGCACAGCCGTTGGCGTTCACGCTCGATATGAACGGCGTGCAGGTGGACGGCGCATGACGATCGAACGGGGCGACGCGATCGCGCTCACGCGCGCACTCGTCGCGGTGGATTCGCGGAACCCCTCACTCGTGCCCGGCGGACCGGGCGAGCAGGCGGTGGCTCGTGTGCTGAGCGAGGTGCTGCGCGCCTGGGGGCTGAATGTGGAGGTGCGTGATGCCGCGCCGGGGCGACCGAATGTCGTGGCGCGTACGACGCGCGCGACGAGCGCCGCCGATGGCCCCGCGCTGATGTTCAACGGGCATCTCGACATCGTTGGCACGGCGGGCATGACGCATGCTCCCTTCGACGCGACTGTGAGGGACAACCGGATCTACGGGCGGGGCTCCGCCGACATGAAGGCGGGCGTCGCGGCCATGTGCGCCGCGGCGGTGCGTGCACAGGATGCGGGACTCACGGCGCCCGTCGTGCTGGCGGCGGTGGCGGACGAGGAATTCGAGAGCCTGGGCACCCGTGCGCTGCTGGCGAGCGGCGTGCGCGCCGCAGGCGCGATTGTCACCGAGCCCACGCGTCTGGCCATCGCGCCCGCGCACCGCGGATTTGCCTTTCTCACCGTGACCGTTCATGGCCGCGCGGCGCATGGCAGCCGCTGGGACATTGGCGTGGACGCCATTCGGCATGCGGGACTGCTGCTGGCGGAGCTGGATGCGCTGCAGGAAGGTACGTTGGCGCGGCGTGTGCATCCGCTGCTCGGTCCGGGATCGTTGCATGCGTCATTCATTGAGGGCGGCACGGGAATGTCGACGTATCCGGATCGGTGCACGGTGAAACTGGAGCGGCGCACGCTGCCGGACGAGCGTGACGCGGATGTGCTGCGCGAGGTGGAGGACGCCTGCGCGCGGATCCGGGCGCGGCGGCCCACCTTTGCCGCGGACGTCGTGCTGGACCTGGCCATGGGTGCGAGCGATGTTGCCGAGGATGCGCCGATCGTGCGCGCGCTGCGCACGGCGCTGCAGCACTCAGGCGAGCAGCCGCGGATCGAGCCGATGTTCGCGTGGACCGACTGCGCGCTGCTCAACGACGCCGGCATTCCGGCGATCTGTTTCGGGCCCGGCGACCTCGCGCTGGCGCACGCGCCCGAGGA
>DASVWN010000159.1:0-2952 GCA_036393195.1 Gemmatimonadaceae bacterium
TCCCGATCGCTTCCAGTGGCCGCTCGCGCTGGCGATCCTGGCGCTGGTTCTAGAATCGGCGCTGGGATTGCCGCAGCGCGCTGGCCGCGCGGTGCGCTGGCGCGAGCGGCTCGCGTTCGGCGCGGGTGCACGGGCGGGTGCACGGGCGGGTGCGCGGGCGGGTGCGATGGTGCTCCTCACGGCGGGGCTGTTCGCCGCAATCGGCGCGCAGGGAGAGCCCGGCGAGCATGAAGGACCTGTTGCGCTCTACCACGCCGGTCGATTCCGCGAGGCGTACGACGGCTTTCGCGCCAGGCTGCAGGCGCTGGGTCCGCGCGCGAACGCCGACGAGCGCGCCACGCTCTCGTACGACATGGGGAATGCGCTCTACCGCATGGGCCGATTCCAGGATGCGATGAACGCCTATCGTCTCTCACTTGGCGGTTCGCGCGCGGTGCGCGCGCGCGCGAGCTTCAACCTTGGCAACGCGTACATGAAGTACGCGGCGGGGCAGACCGATCGGAAGCCCGGTCTGCGCGCCGCGATCACCGCGTTCGAGGATGCGCTGGTGGCAGATCCGCACGATGCCGACGCGAAGTGGAATCTGGAGCTCGCCGTGCGGACGCTCGCCTCGGAGAACGACCGGTTCGGGACGGGGCTGGCGCACAAGGCGGAAGGGGGTGGTGGAAACCTCACGAAGGCGGGGTACGCCGGCCAGCCGCAGACCGGCGCCGGAGCGTCGCCCGGCGGCGGATTCGGCTCATCGCAGAGCGGCGAATCGGTGAAGCAGATCACCGAATCACAGGCGCGCCGGGAGCTGGATGCCATCCAGAAAGCGCAGGTCATGTCCCAGAACAGCAACCCAATCAGTGGCGAACACTCCACAACTCCTGGCAAGGACTGGTGATGCGTACGCGCCACGCAAACGGACCCCATCTTTCAAGCGATTGCACTGATTAGACTTGTCCAATAGCAATCGGAAGCTTTGCCGGGCGCGGCGCTTGCGTTAGCCCGGGCGTGGTCTCTCACCGGCTGACGCGGGCCGGATCAGCTCCGAAGCCGAGGTCATCCTTGAACGATGTGTCCGCAGCGATTGTGATATTCTGGGCCATGATTGGCGTGGCGGTGGGCGCGCTGATCGCGGCCTTTGTTGCGCGCGTCCAGCTCACCGGCGTGCGGCGCGTGCTGCTGTCACGGATTCGCGGGCGTGATCGGGTGATCGAGCGGATGAAGGGAATGATCACCGAGATGACGTCGCGCGCGCAGCAGCATGATGAAGTCCTCGCGGAGCTCGCAGTGCTGCGCCGCGATCGCCCTGCGCTCGCCGCGGACCTCGACAACGCACAGCGGACCATCGCCGCGCAGCAGCAGGCGCTCGAAGCGGCGCGTGCTGCCGCACGCGATGTGGACCTGCGGCTGACCGCGGCGCTGGAGACGGAGCGGCACGAGAATATCGCGCGGCGGGCGGCGGCGGCCTCGGAGCTGGCGGCGGCGCAGGAGAGCGCGCTCAATCTGCGCGCCGAACTGGCATCGATGCGTGATGCGAGCTCGCGCACCACGGTGCGGCTGGAGGCGGACCTTGCCGCGGCGCGCAACCTGTTCGAGCGGACAACGGCGGAGTTGCACGTCGAACGGACCGCTGCGTCGGAGCTGCGCTCGGAGCTCATGGCGCGCATCAAGGCGCTCGAGGAGGACCGGGCCCGGCTCGAAGGCGCGCTCGCCGCGGCGCAGCGCGAGTTCACGGAGAAGAGTGCATCGCTGCGGTCGTACGTGGCCACGCTCAAGGAGCAGTACGCGCTCGCGACCACGGAACGCGATGCGGCGGCCCGCGAAGCGGAGCTGCAACGCACGCGTGCGCGCGACGCGCTGCAGCAGCTCGACGCCGCGCGCGGCGAATACGCGAGCCGCCTGGATGAAGAACACGTGGAATCGGTGAATCTCCTCTCGCGCGTGTGGGACTACGTGCACAACTATCCGCGGTTGCGGGAGCGTCCGGTGACGGCTCGGCCGGAGCCGGAGGCGCCGCCGCCACCTGCGCCACCGCAAGCCCCTCCACCTCCAGCGCAGACGGGTGGCGTGGATGTCCTGGCCGCTCCTGCGGCGCCACTCACGCATCACGCGCCGGTGGAGCGTGAGGTGCCATCTGCACCGGCAATCCTGGCGGATGCGCCGCGCAGGGAAGATCGGTACGACATCGAGCAGGCGATGTCCGAGGCCGAGACGGTGCACGAGGAGCGGCCGGAGGCGCTGCGGCCGGAGGCGCCGCCTGAGCCACCGGCCGAGGCGCCGCGATCCGAGGTGTCCCCCGAACCGTCGCGATCCAATTTGCCGCCGGAGGGTACCATTCAGGTGCGCCGTCCGGTGTCAGCGGTGAGACGCGACAACGAGGTGCTCGTCGTTTGCGATGATGGAACGATCTGGGCGCGACGGCCCAGCGGGTGGGTTCAGGAACCACCCATACCGGGTGCCGGGCAATAGAACCCGGAATGGGTGACCGGATTGAGGGACCTCGTTCCCCATTGCCTGTCGCCCGTTCGGTATATTATGCAATACCGTTTCCCATTCCCTGACTGACATGAATCGCACCAATCCCGCACTCAAGGAATCCGTTTTTCGAGGCGTCGCCGCCGATGTCGGCGCGGCGCGGATGACGATCTCGGGGACGATCTACAAGTCCATCCTGCTTGTCGCGCTGACCGTCTTTTCCGCCGGCTGGGTCTGGGTGGCCACGAAGACCAATCCCGCGATCGTGGGGCCCGCCACGCTGGTGGGCGCGCTGGGCGGGTTCATCGTCGCGCTCATCGCCATCTTCAAGCCGGCCACGGCGCCGTTCACGGCGCCACTCTACGCCGTACTCGAAGGGCTTGCGCTCGGCGCCATCTCGGCGATCTATGACATCCAGTATCACGGCCTGCCGCTCATGGCCGTGGGGCTGACGTGCATGGTGCTGCTCGCCATGCTCATCTCGTATCA
>DASVWN010000160.1:0-5646 GCA_036393195.1 Gemmatimonadaceae bacterium
GGATCGCAAGGGGATGATCGAGTTCAGCCGCGACCTCGCGGCGGTCGCGACGCGCGCGCGCGATGGCAAGCTCACGATGGACGACCTCACCGGCGGCACGTTCACCATCACGAATGGCGGCGTGTTCGGCTCGCTCATCTCGACGCCGATTCTCAACTACCCGCAGGTCGGCATTCTCGGCCTGCACAAGATCCAGGATCGCCCGGTCGCCATCGATGGCCGCGTGGAGATCCGGCCGATGATGTTCGTCGCGCTCTCCTATGATCACCGCATCGTGGACGGACAGCAGGCCGTGCTGTTCCTCGTGCGCGTGAAGGAGCTCATGGAAGATCCGGCGGCCATGCTCATCGATTAATGCCAGTCCAGAAGACCGACGTTGTCATCATCGGCGGTGGTCCCGGCGGCTACGTCGCCGCCATTCGCGCCGCGCAGCTCGGGCTCTCCACCGTATGCGTGGAGAAGGATCCCACCCTGGGCGGCACCTGCGTCAACATCGGATGCATTCCGTCCAAGGCGCTGCTCCAGTCGTCCGAGCACTTCGAGTTTGCGCGGCTGCACCTGGCGGAGCACGGCGTGCGCGTGAGCGACGTGGCGCTCGATCTCGACACGATGCTGCGCCGCAAGACCGAGGTGGTCGCGCAAAATACGCGCGGCATTGAATACCTGTTCCGCAAGAACAAAGTCACCTGGGCGCGCGGCACCGGCACGCTGCGCGCGGGGAACCTCGTGGACGTGACGGCGGCGGATGGCACGCTTACGCAATACCAGGCCGCGAACGTCATCATCGCCACTGGTTCAGTTCCGATTCAGCTTCCGTTTCTTCCGTTCGACGAGCAGCGCGTCCTGTCGAACATCGGCGCGCTGTCCATTCCCGAGGTGCCGAAGCATCTGATCGTGGTAGGCGGCGGGGTGATAGGGCTCGAGCTGGGTTCCGTGTGGCGCCGGCTGGGCGCGAAGGTGACGATCATCGAGCTGCTGCCCACCATTCTCGCCGGGAACGATGCGGAGGTGGTGAAGGAAGCGGACAAGGTATTCCGCAAGCAGGGACTCGACATCCGCACGAGCACGAAGGTCACCGGCGCGCGGCGGGAAGACGCGCGCGTGTTCGTGGACGTGGAACACGACGGCGCACGCGAGACGCTGGAGGCGGACTACGTGCTGGTGTGTGTCGGCCGCAAGCCCGCCCTGACCGGCATTGATGCCACGGCGCTCGGGCTCGCGCTCGGCCCCCGCGGCGAGATCGTCGTCGATGAGCAGATGCGGACCAATCTGGCGAACGTGTATGCCATAGGTGACGTCGTGGGCGGCATGCTGCTCGCGCACAAGGCGGAGGAAGAGGGCGTGGTCGCCGTCGAGGTCATTGCGGGAAAGCCGGCGACGATGCACTACCGCGAGATTCCTGCGATTGTCTATACCTGGCCTGAAATCGCCGCGGTCGGACTCACGGAGCAGCAGGTGAAGGAGAGCGGGCGCGAGTATCGCGTGGGGCGGTTTCCGTTCTCCGCGAACGGACGCGCGCGCACCATGGGCGAGACGACGGGCTTCATCAAGTTCATTGCGGATGCGAAGACCGACGCGCTGCTTGGCGCGCATCTCATCGGGCCAAACGTGTCCGAGCTGGTGAGCGAAGTGGTGCTGGCGTTCGCGTATGACGGGTCGAGCGAGGATATCGGCATCACCGTACACGGCCATCCCACGCTGAGCGAAACGACGAAGGAAGCGGCACTGGCGGTGCTGGGCAGGGCCATCCATATCTGACAAAAGGGGCAGCCCATGGGGCTGCCCCTTTGTTGCGCCCGTTGTTGCGTCAGCGCAGTAGCAGGGCTCCGACAGCGACGCCGACAGCCAGGAGTCCCACACCGGCGGCGATGAGCAACATGGGCGACACGGCGTGCTCCGTCCGCCACCAGGGTGTGACCTGCGGCACCTTCTCCGGCAGGGAGTCCATGATCTGCGCGTAGACGTGCACCGGCGTCTTCATCTGGCGGCGCACCTCGACATCCTTCTCGATGCGGTTCCAGAATTCCACGTCGTGCGCGGTGTCGGCACGCCGGACGGCACTCTCGGGAACCTCACCGTCCAGCCAGGCGTGGATGTCCGCCATGGCCGTCCCTCCCGCGAGAGGCACTTCCCGGTCACTCACTGGCCGGACGGGAGCTGGCGCGTCACCCCGCGTGCGCGCCGGTTCGTCGGGTCGGGAGTCTCTGGGATCAAGGTTATCGAGCATTAGGCGTATTTTTCCTCAAGAAGAGCCTGAAGTGATTCGCGTGCTCTGTGCACGCGCATTTTTAGTGCCCCGACCGTCGTGGACAACAGCTCGGCCATCTCTTCATAGGAGCGTCCCTCCACGTGCTTCATGATGAACGCTTCGCGCAGTGATGGTGCCAGCGACGCGAGCGCGCGATCGAGGTCGGTGCGCAACTCCGTGCGATCGAGGTCTTCGTCGGGCGTCGCGAACGATGAAGGCTGATCATCTTCCTCGTAACTGAGATGCGAACGCCGGATATTCTTGAGCCAATCCTTGCACCCGTTTGCCACGATGCGAAAGATCCATGCATCGAAGCGGCCATGCACTTCGCCGAGATGCTGATATGCCTTGATGAATGACGCCTGCAGAATGTCTTCCGCGACATCCGGGCTCCCGGTCATGCCAAGCGCGTGCCGGTAGAGCGCATCGCTGTAGCGTTTGATGAGGACCCCGAATGCATCACGATCGCCGGCGAGAATGCGCGTGATCACTTCGTGATCCGCTTCCTGGGCGTCGATGGCCGGCGTCACCGCTACTGAGGTTTTCACGCCGCTAGTGTAACGCTTCGTGCGCCCGCTCGATAGGCCCGCAACCACCGGGAATGGGTGTGCAAGGGTTGTCATGCCCTGAAGACGACCTGACGCGGGCGGCGTAACCGGAAATGGTGCGACGCGCAATCAGGGGCTGAGGCCCGCCCCACCCCGATTCCCATTCGCGTACCACTCAGCCGATGTCCGAGGACCGGAAGACGTTCCACCCTTCCCGCCTGATGCGCGCTCCATGCTCGTCGAGCATGGGCGGCGGAAAGCGCACCAGGCCGCCAACGGCGGACGCCACGCCGGTGAGTGCCGAGGCGTTCACCTCGCGAAGCGACTCGAGCACACCCTTCACGAGGCCGCACGGCACGCCAGCCCGTTCGAGCGCCGCGAGCCATTGCGCCGCCGGCCGCTCGCGGACACGACGCGCAACGGCGTCCACCACGATGTCCCGGTGCGCGACGCGTCCGGCGTTCGTGGCGAAGCGCACCTCGCGCGCGAGATCCGGCAGCTCCAGCGCGCGAGCACAGGCCAGCCACTGCGCATCATTGCCCACGGCGATCACCACGGGCCGGTCAGCCGCATCGAAGAGCTGATACGGCACGAGATTCGGATGGCCATTCCCCCAGCGCCCCGCATCCCGGCCGGTGATCAGGACGTTCTGCGCGACGTTCACGAGCGCCGCCGTCGCACTGTGGGCGAGCGACACCGTAACGAATCCGCCCTCGCCGCCCCGGAACCGGCGCACAAGCGCACCGAGAATCGCAGTCACGGCATCCTTGCCCGTTACCACATCGGCGAGCGCGACGCCAACCTTCATCGGCTCGCCGCTGGCTTCGCCGGTGATCGCCATCCAGCCGCTTTCTGCCTGGACCACAAAATCGTAGCCGAGCCGCTCGCTCTCGGCGCCGAAGCCGGTTATGGTGCACCACACCAGCTCAGGTCTGGTGGCAAGCACCCGGGCCGGATCCAAGCCGTGACGCGCCAGTGTCCCGCGGCGGAAGTTGTCCACGACCACGTCGGCGTCGAGCATCAGCTCAGCGATCATCTCCCGGTCAGCCTCCACCGTGAGGTCCGCGGCGACGCTCAGCTTGTTGCGATTGATACTGAGATAGTAGGCGCTCTCCCCCCGTGCGTCGAAGGGCGGCCCCCATCCCCGGGTGTCGTCCCCGCTTGCCGGACGCTCGACCTTGATGACATCGGCACCCAGATCGCCGAGCATCATGGTGCAGAGCGGACCGGCCAGCACGCGTGTCAAATCGAGCACTCTGAGGCCTACAAGTGGTAAATCTCGCGTAACTGTCGCCATAATGCTTTGTAACTGTGCGAAAAATGGTCGTAAAAGCCCGGCGTCGCTCTGCGCGGAGCCGGCTCCTGATCGGCAAAGTCAATCGCCGAACGCACTTGCAGATCGCTCAGGAAAATCTATACTTACCCTCGCCAATCCGGCCCGGACTGCCGCGCCAGCACATCGGTCGCACCGGCCCCTACATTCCTGCAGCTGAGACCCTTCTCTCACCGCGTACCACGGAGCGGGATTTCACATGGTGGACAAGCCAGAGGCAGCACAGACTACCCCGACTGCTGGAGCCACGACCCCTCCGCCGCCCCCGCGACGAGGACTCGGCCATCGTGGCGCGGACGCTCGCGACACTGTCGCGGAAATGGCGCTCCGTGCCCAGGAAATCAGTCAGGAGGCCGGCAGCAAGATTGCCGCTGCCATGAAGGACGTGATTGGCGCGGCGGCCGGCCTCTCTTCCTTTGCCATGGAAAGCGCACGCGATCTCGTGCAATACATGGTTCGCCGCGGACAGATGGCCCAGGAGGAAGCCGACCGCCTCATTCGCGAGGTCGAGGAAGCACACGGCAGGCAGAAGCCAATGGCGCCCAAGGCGGCCGCAACCAAGCCGGCCGCCGCCGCCAAACCGGTCGCCACGACCAGGCCGAGCGTGGCAGCTCCGGCTGTGGCGCGACCGGCAGCGCACCAGCCGGCGCCCGCGAAAGCGGCCCCGGCGAAACCGTCGCCCAAGCCCGCAACGCCTGCCGCTCCCGCGAAAAGCGCCAAGCCGGCCAAGCCCACGGCGAAGCGGGCCGCCAAACCGGCCGCCAAGCCGGCCGCGAAAAAATCTTCGCCAGCGAAACCAGCGCACGGCAAAGCCGCGGCGAAAGCCGCAGGAAAAAAGAAGAAAAAGTAGCGGCGCCTCACCGCCGCTGTCGCAGCAGCCACTCCAGGAACGCCAGAACCTCCGCCGTGTCGCGCAGCGTGAATTCGGCGGAGGTCGGCGTCTCGTCATCACCATGCGTCACGCGAACCGTGACCGCCCCGGCGCGACGGGCACGCAGCGCGCGAAACGCATCTTCGTCAGTGCTGTCGTCGCCCACGAACAGGATGCTCGCCTCATCCGCGAACGCGCCGAGCGTCGCGCCGAGGCGGATCACGGCCGTCCCCTTGTCCACGCGCGCCGGCGGCCGCACCTCGATCACCTTCTTTCCTTCCGTCACGCGAAGACCCAGCGGCAGCGCCACCTGTCGCACACTGTCGAGCAGTCGCGGCACGACTGCCTCGTCGGCCTGGCGATAGTGCACGCTCATTGTCCACCCCTTGTCCTCCACCGTCACGCCGGGCACCGGAGCGACCAGTACTTCCAGTCGCCGCGCGGCACGCGCCACCGCGCCGCGCACCGGTGCGAGCTCCGCCGGGGTCTGCTCCTCGCCGTCGGGCGCGATCACTTCGAATCCGTGATTGCCGATCACCCACACGTTGCGCACGGGAACCATCCGCTGCACGTCGAACGCGGCTCTGCCTGACACCAGTACGACATGAACCCCGGGCAGCGTGGTGAGCAGCGCGAGAACCTGTCG
>DASVWN010000161.1:0-27117 GCA_036393195.1 Gemmatimonadaceae bacterium
GCTACCTTGCCAACAGGCCGATGCTTTGAGCGCAGGCCGCGTCACCGCCGCGGGAATCACGTAGCGGTACCGCCCCCCGGAATTCCACCGGGGGGCTCTTCCTTCCCTATCCCCTGAGTCTCCTCGACATCTCGTCCAGCAGTCGCCGCTCCTCCCCCGTCAGGCTCTCCATGCCGCGCTGGGAGATCTTGTCGAGTACGTGGTTCAGCTCCTCGGACTTCTGTTTCCCCACCTTGTTGGCGAGCGAGGGTTCCGCGGCCTGCTGTTGCTGCTGCTTGGCAATCACGGCGTTGCTGCGGGCGACGATCTCATCCACCTCGTTCACGCGCTCCCGGGTACGCGGATGCGCGCGGGGAATCGCGCGCGGCGGCTCATCGGGAATGTCCGGCGCCTGCGATACGCGGCTCCGGAGCCGCTCGATCCCGTGCGCCGCTGAAAACCGCAGATAGAGATATCCCACGAACAGCCCGCCCAGATGCGCCATGTAGGCGATCCCCGAACCCGACCCCGCCGACCAGATTCCCTGCGCCAGGCTCAATCCGATGAGCAGTACCACGTACCAGCGCACCTTCATCGCGATGAACACGAACGGGAAGAACCGCACTTCGTCGTCCGGCCACTGCATCGCGTAGGCGAGCAGCACACCGTAGATCGCCGCTGACGCCCCCAGCAGATAGCTTGAGTCGCCCGCAACCATGAGGTGAAAGAGCCAGCCACCCAGCCCGCACAGGACGTAGTAGAACGAAAAACTCCGCGCATTCCACATGTGCTCCACGCGCGGTCCGAACACCCACAACATCCACATGTTCAGCGCAAGGTGCCAGAACCCCGCGTGCACGAACATGTAGGTGAAAATCGTCCACGGACGCGTGGTGAGATCCGTGAGCTGGAAGGCGAGCGCCCGCTGCATGTTCGCGGGGCCCGTCAGCGTAAGCTGCACGAAGTAGATCGCGACGTCGATCGCGATCAGCCATCGCACCGCCGGGGTAATCCGCGGATAATCCTGCTCGTCAACGCTCGTGAACGACATGCGGGCCTGAAACAGTGAACGGTCCTTTCCTCATCCTGCATTTTACCCGCGAGGCCACACCGCTGTTTCCTCCTGCAGCCGTTGGCCCGCTCGATTATCTCGTCCCAACGCCCCCGGGGATGCGCATGAGCAGCACCGTGTCGTGGTGAATGAACATCGCCTGCTCCAGCAACGTGGCGTAGCGCGCGTCGAGCGAGCTGCGCTCAGGGCTCATCAAGGGATGGATAACAATCTTCGTGCCGGGAGCGGCGGAATGCGCCTGTTCCACGAACCGCAGCATCTGTCCATCCGTCGCACCGTCGCGTGGCGACAGCACCACGGCGTGATCCAGCCCCGCCGTCACCGCGCCCGCCAGCGTCCGCAGCGCGCGCTCCGATGCCGGCCCATCCACCACATCCGGCGTGATTTGTACCATGGAAACACTGTGTGTCACCTGGTCGATGACTTCCGGGCGCTGACCGTCGCAGTCCAGCATGACCGGAATGGACGTCTTCCATTGGGCGAACGTCTCCGCGATCAGGTCCGCACTCGCCAGTGGGTCGCGCCCGCTCAGCGAGATGGAGTGCAGGGTGGACGCCACTGCGGTGCGCTCCAGATGCCGCGCCAGCATCGCCGCCGTGTACAGGACCGCCGTTTCCGCCTCAGCCGCGAAGCGCACGAACAACTGCCGTCGCCCGGTCCAGATCCCATGGCTCTGTACACCGGGCGCGATCCCCGCGATCGCCGCCGTCGGACCCATCGTCGCACGCATTATTGCCCCCTGTTCCGTTTCGACACCGCCCGCTGGACGATCCGCTCGCACAGTGTGGGGAAATCCATCCCGGCCGCGGCCGCGGCCTGCGGAAGCAGGCTGGTCGGAGTCATCCCCGGAAGCGTATTCGCCTCGAGACAGAAGAATTCTCCCCCGTTCGTCATACGGAAGTCTATTCGCGCGTAACCGTCAAGCTTGAGCGCGCGAAATGCCGCCAGAGCCTGCTGCTGCACCTGGGCAGCCTGATCCGGGTGCAGCCGCGCCGGAAATTCTTCCACGGCCATCCCGGGCGTGTACTTGCATTCATAATCGTAGATCGCGTGCCTGGGGATGATCTCTCCCACTGGCAGTGCCTGATCGCCCAGGACGCTCACGGTGAGCTCGCGCCCGGGAACGAATTGCTCGAGCATGATCTCGTCGTCGTAGCGCGCCGCCTCGTCGATCGCGACGCGAAGCTGCGCCGCTTCCTGTACGATCGACAGCCCCACAGTGGACCCCTGCTTGGATGGCTTCACGACCACCGGCCAACCGAGGGCCTGCTCGATTTCCACTTCTGACGGAATGACTCCCCGGCACCGCGTGACCATCAGCCAGTTCGCCGTCTGCACGCCGGCCGCCCGGAAGAGCTGCTTGGAGAGATCCTTGTCCATGGCCAGCGCGCTGGCCAGATGTCCGCTCCCGGTGTAGCACACACCCACCATGTCGAGGAGCGCCTGCACCGTTCCGTCTTCTCCCTGCCCACCATGGAGCGCCAGGACGACGACGTCGGCGGTGCGCACGGCGGGGAAGGTGCCGAGGGTCGGCGACAACGATGTGCGGGAAAGGTGCTGCAATTCGGCAAGCGTTGGCGGAGCGGTCTTCACCACGCCGCCCGCGCGCAGCATCTCCTCTTCAGCTTCATCAATGACGCCACGCGCGGGGTCCACGGAGGTGACCTCGTGCCCCGACTGGCGCAGTGCCTGCGCGATGCGCAGTCCGGACGAGAGCGATACGTCACGCTCAGCGGACGTACCGCCCATGAGGACCGTGATCTTCATGCGGGAAGGATGGACCGTGGCGAGAGCAGCGGCAAGGCGAACCCGGGAATCCGGGTGTACATTCATCACTCATGCGCCCCGTGCTGATCGCACTTCTGGCCACCGTCGCGCTGGGGGCCTGCATCGACAAGGAATCCGCCCAGAAGGTCATCGAGAGTGTTCAGTCCTCGCAGGCTCCCCCGGATGACCTGCCGGTGCTGCTGAATACGCAGCCACCGTTTCACTATCCGCCCAGACTGTTCGCCAGGAAAGTCCAGGCCAATCTGCTGCTGCACATTCACATTGACAGTGCCGGAACGGTCTGGCCCGAGTCCACGAAGGTGCTGCAGAGTTCCGGCTACCCGGGGCTCGACTCGGCGGCCGTGAAGGGAGCACGCCAGCTTCGCTTCCGCCCTGCGCGCACGCAGGGCATCCCGGTGGGCGTGTCCATCAATCTGCCCGTCTATTTCCGCCATCCGGGCGAGCCGCCGCTCCCCGGTGACTCCATTCTGGATCGCGCGCCTCCGTCCCGGGTCACGCCATGACTGCCGTCGAACGCAACCGCCGTCCGTACAACACTGTCCTCGAGACCGTCGGCTGGACGCCACTCATCCGGCTGCACCGCGTGACCCGCGGCCTGCGCACGCCCGTGTACGGCAAGGCCGAGTTCTTCAATCCGGGCGGCAGCGTGAAGGACCGGATCGGACTCCCGATCATCGAGCGCGCCGAGCGTGAGGGGCAGCTCCAGCCCGGTGGCACCATCGTGGAGGGAACGAGCGGCAACACCGGCATCGGGCTCGCCATCGCCGCGGCGCTCAAAGGCTACAAATGCATCTTCACCATGCCGGACAAGATGTCGCAGGAGAAGGTGCGTCTGCTCAAGGCCTTCGGTGCGCAGGTGATCGTGACGCCCACCGCCGTGCCGCCGGACCATCCCGACAACTACGTGATGATGGCCAAGCGCATCGCACACGACACGCCGAATGCCATTCTCGCGAACCAGTTCTACAACGACGCCAATCCGCAGGCGCACTACGACACGACCGGCCCCGAGCTGTGGGAACAGACCGACGGCCGCATCACGCACTTCGTCGCGGCGGCAGGGACGGGCGGCACCATCACGGGCGTGGGGCGCTTTCTCAAGGAGAAGAACCCCGCCATTCGCATCATCGCGGGCGACCCCGTGGGCTCCATCCTCGCCAATCACTGGCGCAGCAACGGCGCCTCGCATGGCGAGGGTGCACCATACAAGGTGGAGGGCATTGGCCAGGACAAGATTCCCGGCACGCTCGACATGAGCCTGATTGACGACTACCGCACCGTGAGCGACAAGGACGCGTTTACCATGGCGCGGCGGCTCACGCGTGAGGAAGGCCTGTTCGTCGGCGGCTCCGCGGGGCTGATCGCGCACGTCGCCCTCCAGGTCGCGCACGAGGTGGATGACCCCAATGCGTTGGTGGTGACGTTCCTCTGCGACACCGGTGAGCGCTACCTGTCCAAGCTCTACAGCGATGAGTGGATGCGCGAGAACCAGCTGCTCGAGCCCGAACGGCTGCGGCTCGCGGATCTCCTCGAGGAGAAGCCGGAAAGCGCGCCCGCCATCGTGGCCATCGCGCCCGGCGCGATCGTGCGCCAGGCGCTGCGGCTCATGAATCTCCACGACGTCTCGCAACTCCCCGTCATGGATGACGGCGACTGCATTGGTTCGGTGAGCGAGGGCCCGCTCTCGGCGCGCGCGCTCGAGGACACCAAGGTGCTCGACGTCCCCGTGCGCGATGTGATGGACGCGCCCTTCCCCGTGGTGGATGGGGCGCAGCCGCTGGACGGCGCGATGAAGCTGCTCAGCAAGACGAATCCGGCGCTGCTCATTCGCGTGCGCGGCACCGTGAGCGCCATCGTCACACGCAGTGACGTGCTGCACTTCATGATGGGGCGGTAGCCGGGATTTGCCCCCGCGGCGGGTGAACGACGGCCTCCATGTCAGACCCCCATGCTACTCTCTGCTCGCCCGATGAAGGGCATTCCCTTTCAATGTGGAGAGCAGAATGCGCATTACGTTTCTCGTCCTCGCGTTGCTGGCAGCAAGCGGCTGCGCAAGCATCATGCATGGCGGCAGCGAAGATATTGGCCTCTCGTCCACTCCTACCAGTGCCAGAGTTTTCGTGGACAAGCAGGCACTGGGTCAAACTCCAACCATCGTGCACCTGAGTCGCAAGAACAACCACATCGTCCGAATGGAACTCGATGGTTACCAGCCGTTCGAGGCAACGCTTACGCGCAGAACAAGCGGATGGGTGTGGGGAAATCTCGTGTTTGGGGGACTGCCCGGATTGGCGATAGACGCGATTACGGGCGGTCTCTACAAGCTCAGTCCCGATCAGGTGGCCGCCCAACTTGCGCGGCAGGGCGCGTCCACGCAGGCAACGACTGACGGCATCCTGGTCACCGTTGTGCTGCATCCCGACTCATCCTGGCAACGAGTCGGAACGCTCGCCCGCCGGTAGTTCCAGGAGCGCGTTGTTCTAGTGGAACGAGGGTGACTCTGTATGCCTGGAAAGCAGGGCGGCGTGGGCGATTCTGTCGCTCACGCCGCCTTGAACCGCTCGAACCGCTCGGCGAGGAAGTCCCGCGCAGGGCGCTGGTCCGTGCGACGCGGCAGTAGAAGTTTCGTTCCGTGCGCTTCCTGCAACCCGTAGCGCAGCATTGGCCCGTCGATTTCGCTCAGGATATCGCCTCGCACGTGCACGCGCGCGTCCGGATCAATCCCAATGATGTAACTATCGAAGGCGGAATGATGGATCTTGCACAAACCGAGTCCATTTGGAACGATCGGCTCGCCGCGCGGATCGTGATCCGGCAAAATGTGCGCGGCATCGAGTAGCTCCAGATGCCGAAGGCGGCAGATGGCGCACCGATTCGCGTAGGCCTGCAGCACGATCCGCCGGAACTGCTGCTGATGCAGCCGGGCCATCACGGCGCGCGTTGTATATGCACGCCGTAGAACGGTGAGTGTGTCGCTCCTCTGGTGCGTGGACGCGTCCAGCTGATCAGCCATCAGCGTGAATTGCAGATTCAAGGGATCGTCGCCAGTCACGTACACCGGGAAGACGGCATCGTATACGCCCGGATCGACACCCACGAGATAGAGAAGCGGCCGTTGCCGCTCCATCGCGTGTCGCAGCGCCACGTTGTCCCGCTGAACAGGGTCGGTGCCCTGATACTTGTACAGCAGCCGTCCCGCCTCCGGATCATGCTCGTCGGCGTACGGTGAGTCCACGGACGTGTGCACGCTCAGGGCGGCGCCATTGCTACCCAGTTCATGTGGCTTGAAGATTCCCTTCGGCTGATTCCAGATCGAGATACGCTTACCATCGAGCCAAATGCCCTTGCTGAGCTCCGCGGCCGGTATGCGGTCGGCATATCGGGCCCGAAGTTGGCTCATGCGCGCGAAGACTGCGGCGCGCAGCGTCTCATCAAGATCCCAAGAAGCTGGCATGACGCCGGGTCAGGGGTACATTCCCGAAGGCGATCACGCGCCGCAGAACTGCGTCCCACGACAGTGCCAGCAAGCGCGGTCGCCAATCGAATATCATCCGTTCCAAGGACGCCAGGCAAGAGTGGTCATGCCCACTCGTCACGTTGACGCCATCATCATCGGTGCCGGCCAGGCCGGCGTACCGCTGGCGCGCGACCTCGCGAAGGCCGGCCGGCACACGCTCCTCATCGAGCGCGCGCACGTGGGCGGCACGTGCATCAATGAAGGCTGCACGCCCACCAAGACCATGGTGGCAAGCGCACGTGTGGCGTATCTCGCGCGGCGCGGCGCCGACTACGGCGTGCAGCTGCACGACCTGCACGTGGAGATGGCGCGCGTGCGCGAACGCAAGCGTGCCATCGTCGAGAGCTTCCGCTCGGGAAGCGAGCGCCGGCTGATCACCGCGGGTGTCGAACTGCTCGACGCCGAAGCATGCTTCACCGGCCCGCACACGGTGGTCGCGCGCCATCCGGACGGACACGAGCAGCACTGCGAAGCTGACCTGGTATTCATCGACACGGGTGCCCGCCCCGCCATGCCGACGCTGCCCGGACTCGACACGATTCCCGCACTCGACTCCACGAGCATCATGGAGTTGGCCGAGGTGCCCGGACATCTCCTCGTGCTTGGCGGCGGCTACGTCGGCCTGGAGTTCGCGCAGATGTTCCGGCGCTTCGGCAGCCGCGTGACCATCGTCCAGCGCGGCGCGCAGCTGCTGGAGCGCGAGGACCCGGACGTCGCCGCCGCCGTCGCCGCGATCCTTGGCGAGGATGGCGTGGACATCCAGCTCGGCACCGGCGCGCTACGCGCCGCCAGCGATCCGGCCGGTATCGCGCTCACCGTACGCAGCGCCGCCGGCGAGACCACGCTGCGTGGCACCCACCTGCTCGTGGCCACCGGACGCGTGCCGAACATCGAGGCCCTCGACCTCGACGCGGCAGGCCTTGCGCTCGATGCGCATGGATTCATCCCGGTAAACGACCGCCTCGAGACACGCGTGCCCGGTGTGTACGCGCTGGGCGACGTCAAGGGCGGCCCCGCCTTTACGCACATCTCCTACGACGACTACCGCATCGTGCGCACGAATCTCCTCGGCGCCGGTGGCGCCACCACCCGCGAGCGACTCGTGCCGTACACGGTGTTCATCGATCCGGAGCTGGGCAGCATTGGGCTCACCGAGACACAGGCCCGCCGCGACGGCCGCGACATCCGCATCGCCTCCATGCCCATGTCACACGTCGCGCGCGCGCTCGAGATGGATGAATCGCGCGGCTTCATGAAGGCGGTCGTGGACGCGACAAGCGGCCAGATCCTTGGCTGCTCCATTCTCGGCGTCGGCGGGGGTGAGATCATGGCGCAGATCCAGATCGCGATGATGGGGCGCCTGCCGTACACGACGCTCCGTGACGGCGTGTTCGCGCATCCCACGCTGGCGGAGTCGCTGAACAACCTGTTCGCGACCCTCGACTAGCGGCGCGCGGCTAGCCGTGCGCCGTCCTGGCCTCCTCCACGACCTCCGCGAGGAGCTGCAGTGCCTGCAGCGGCGTGAGGCCGTTGATGTCCACCCCGCGAAGGCGCTCCAGCAGCGGGTGCTCCGCGCCGGCAAAGAGCGTGAGCTGCGCCGCCGCTTCCGCGCGCTCCAGCCGTCGTGCACGGGTACCGGGCACCGGATCGGGCACCACATGCCCGTCCTCCAACCGCCGCAGGATCTCCCGGGCCCGCGCCAGCACCCCGTCGGGCAGCCCGGCGAGTCGCCCCACCTCGATCCCGTACGACCGGTCGGCGCCACCCGGAACCAGCAGGTGCAGGAACAGCACCTCCTCGCCCACCTCGCGCACTGCCACGTTATAGTTGCGGACTGCTACTAACTCATCCGCCAGCTCCGTGAGCTCGTGATAATGCGTGGCGAACACCGTGCGGCACCCCGCCACCGTATGCAGGTGCTCGCTCACCGCCCACGCGATCGACACGCCGTCGTATGTGGACGTGCCGCGCCCGATCTCGTCCAGCAGCACCAGGCTGCGCCGCGTGGCGGTGTGCAGGATCGCGCTCGTCTCGGTCATTTCCACCATGAACGTGGATTGGCCGCGCACCAGGTTGTCGCTCGCACCCACGCGCGTGAACAGCCGGTCCGCAATCCCCACTCGCGCCCGCGCCGCCGGTACGAAGCTGCCCATCTGCGCCAGCAGCACGATGAGCCCGATCTGCCGCAGGATCGTGGACTTCCCCGCCATGTTCGGACCCGTGAGGATCACCATGCGGGCGTCCTCCGTGAGCACGAGATCGTTCGGAATGAATTTCTCGCGCGGCATCATCCGCTCCACCACTGGATGACGTCCCGCCTGGATCTCCAGCCCGAACGCGTCATCCACCTCGGGTCGCACGTAGCCCTCACGCTCGGCCACCTCCGCCAGCGCCGCCAGCACATCGAGCCGCGCCACGATCCCCGCCACCCGCTGCATTCGCTCAATGGCCGCCCCGGCTCGCGCCCGCAACGCCTCGAACAGCGCGCGCTCCCGCGCCTCGATCCGCTCGCTCGCCGTGAGCACCTTCTCTTCGTACTCCTTGAGCTCCGGCGTCACGTAGCGCTCTTCTCCCGAGAGCGTCTGGCGCCGCTGGTAGTCGGCGGGCACGAGATGACGATTCGTGTTGGTGACGCCGATGTAGTAGCCGAACACCTTGTTGAATCCCACCTTGAGCGACGCGATGCCGGTGCGCGCGCGCTCCGAGGCCTGGATGCGCGCGATGGCATCCTTCCCCCCCTTCTGCAGCGCGCGCAATTCATCCAGTTCGGCATCCACCCCATCCCGCACGCTCTCGTCCTCGCCGATCGCGGCGGGCGGCCGCTCCACCAGCGTCCGGGTGATTTCGTCGGCCAGCTCGGCGCACGAGTCCCACCGCGCGAGCAGCGTCGCGATCATGCCCTCCGCCCCCACGCGCCCGGCCGCCGCCTCCACCGCGGGCAGCCGCGCCAGCGACGCGCCGAGCGCCCCGAGCTCGCGCGGCGTGGCCCGCCCCGCTGCCGCCTTGCTCGCCAGCCGTTCCACGTCGCGCACGCCATCCAGCGCCGCGCGCAGCGCACTCCGCGCCAGCGCATCCCGCGCCAGCGCGTCCACTGCGTCGAGCCGCTCCTCGATGGCGGCGCGCTGTACCAGCGGCGCCAGGATCCACTGGCGCAGCAGCCGTGCACCCATTGGCGTCACGGTGCGATCCAGCACGTCGAGCAGAGTGCCGCCAGCCTCGCCGCCGCGCAGCGACTCCACCAGCTCCAGATTGCGGCGCGTCATTTCATCGAGCGGCATCACGAGTCCCGGGCGCTCCACCACCGGCCGCGCCAGGTGCGGCATGCCGGCGGGCTGCAGTGCACGCAGATAGCGCAGCAGCGCTCCGGCCGCCCCCACCGCCGGTGCATCCTCCGCGGCGATGCCGAAGCCCTCGAGGGAAGCCACCGCGTATTGCCGCGCGAGCTCTCCGGCGGCCATGGCGCCGTCGAATTCCCACGCCTCCCGTTCCGTGACCAGGGCGTTTTCGTCACGAAATGCGACTAATTCGAGACCGGCCAGTGCAGCATCCTTCGCGATGAGCAGCTCACTCGGTGCGAGCCGCGCCAGCACCGCACGCGCATCGTCCGGCGACGCCACCACCAGGCGCAGCTCGCCCGTGGACAGATCTGCCGCCGCGATCCCCACACGCCCACCCGCCACGTGCACCGCGCACAGGAAGTTGTTCCGCGATCCGTCCAGCAGATCGTCGGCGAAGGCCGCTCCCGGCGTGATCGTCTCCACCACGGCCCGCCGCACGATCCCCTTCGCCTCGCGCGGATCCTCGATCTGATCGCAGATCGCGACCCGGAACCCCTGACTCACCAGCCGCCGCAGGTAGTCGTTCAGCGCCTTCACCGGTACACCCGCCAGCGGCACCTCCGCCGCGCCGCCATTGTTGCGCGAGGTCAGCGTGAGCCCGAGCACGCGCGCCCCCGTTTCCGCGTCCTCGTAGAACATCTCGTAGAAGTCACCCATGCGAAACAACAGGATCGCGTCCTGGTGACGCGCCTTGATCTCCCGGTACTGCTGCATGAGCGGCGTCGCCGAGGCACGGCTCACTGGGGCTCCGCCTCCGTGACATATCCGTGGATTGCCTTCGCCACCGGCTCTGCTTGCGCGCGCGTGGCGTAGCGCCCGACGCGGACCCGGAACGGCTGCACCGCACCAACCACGCGCGCGGCGTAACCCCGCGCGGCCAGGCGCGCGCGCATGGCGTCCGCGGCCCGCCGCGTGGTGTACGCCCCCACCTGTACGGTGAACGCGGCGCTCACCCCAGGCCGCACCTTGGCACGCACGGCCGGGGGCGCGGGCGTCGGCACGACCGGCGGCGACGCGTTGGCCCGGAGCGTCCCGGACCTCGCTGCCGTCCCCGGCGTCGCCTGCGCGCCTGCCGTGGTGGATACCGCCGGCGTCGCGGCCACCTGGCCTGTATCCACCCCGGCACACCGCTGATTCAGATAGTCCATCTGATTGCGGAGTTCGACCTGCGCGGTCGGCGTGCTGCGCAGCCCGTCCGCGAGTCGCGCGCATGCGGCCGGCGCGTTGTTGCTGGCGAAGTACAGTCGCCCCAACCAGAAGTCGGCGCGTCCCCGCGATGGACTGTCGGGGTGCTCCGTGACGACACGCTGCAAGTGCTCCTGCGCCTGCGCGTTGTCGCCACGTGCCAGTTCGAGCTGCGAGAGCCGCATGAGCGCATCCGCCGTCCACGGCGAGAGCGGATACTCGATGATGATCTTGCGCAGATCGGGCTCGGCGTCTGCCGCGGTGGAGGCCAGGGCGGCACGGTAGTACAGCGCCTCCACGTAGCGCGGCGATCCGGCGGGCGCCGAGTCGAGCTGGGATTGAACAATCGCGCGGCCGGCGTCACCCCGCCCGTCCGCCACCAGGTGCTGCGCGTGCTGGAAAATGGTGTCCGCCTGCGTGCCAGGACCCTGCTGCGCCCGAAGCACCGCGGGAAGGAAACACCCCAGACCGAAGAACGAAGCGAGAAGGCGTGCGGGGTATCGTGACATGATGGGAAGGGAGAAGTGATGCGGAGAAAATCAGGCGGCCGCGCCGCGCACGCGCGACTTCCGGCGGGGATCGGTCGCGCAGATGGACAGGATCAGCGTCTCGAGGATGTCGGCGTCACGCTGCACGCGGGATTCCTTCAAGGCGATGTCGGCCGCGAGCAGCGCCTCGAGCGCGGCGTCCAGCATCGGCGCCTCCCACAGATCAATCACCGCGACCCATGCCTTCGCCGCTTCACCCCAGGGGCGCCCCGTGTACGCACCGCGCGCGCCCTTCAGAAAATCGAAGTACTCGCCGGCGAGTCGTCCCGCGGGAACTCCGTGCGCACGCCGTGAGACGCCCCACGAAAGCGCGAGCGTCTGAACCGTGAGCGCCATCACGATCGTGACCGCCGATGATTTGGGCAGCTCGAGCACCGATGGAAGTATGGCCAGCGCCTCGCGAGTGTCGCGGCGGGCGATGCTGTCAAGCAGATCCCCCATCGTGCGGCCGCGGTGCACACCCACGACGGCCGTCACCGCATCTTCCCCGACCTTCGCTCCGTTGCTGTAGTTCGCCAGTTTGTCCAGCTCCGCCGCGAGCGCGTGCAGGTCGGCGCCAGCGGCGCGCTGGAGCAGCGCGATCGCCTCCGGCGTGATGTCCATGCCCAGTTCCCGGGCGTAGCGCGCGATCCAGCGCGCGACATCCCGGTCAGTAAGCGCGTCGAACTGCACTGCCGTTGAGCGATCCAGAATCTTCCGGTCCGGGCTCCCCTTCTCGCCGGCCGGATACACGAGCGCGAGAATGATGTCGGGTGGGCCGGGACGAGATACCGCGTGCTCGAGGTAGCGCATGAGCGCGGCTTGCGTGGCCTTCCGCAGGATCCCCGCGTCGCGGACGACCACCACGCGTCGCTCGGACATCATGGGAGGCATCGCGAGCAGCGAATCCAGCGCTTCAGCATCGAGCTTCGCACCCGCGCATACATCGACGTTGAACTCGCGCGTCGCGGGATTCACCGCCGCCTCGATCAGGCCACGAATCGCCCGGTCTTTCGAGTAATCGTCCTCGCCATGGAGACAGTACGCGCTCGCGAAGGCCAGCGACTGGACGGATTTCCGGAATGCGGTGGGAGTGACGGCGGGCATGATGCAAATATACCTCGCCTGTGTTGACCTGCCCGGTGGATCGCGAGCGCGAATGCGTCGGAGCATTCGCCCGGCGCCACGCACTCAGCGCGTCAGGCCAACCGGCTCCATGCCTGACGAGCTGCCGACATACTGCGCCGGCAACTGTTCACCAGCCATTTCGGCCGACCAGAGCGGAAAACCCACGGACGCGGATGCAATGAACCCCGAGCTCACCACCGGGGTCGGGACGATCAGGGCTGGTCGTGTGGCCACGACAGGAGGCAGTGTCATGACCGGCTGATGCCGCACACCGTTCAGCATGGATACCGCCAGAAATCCCATCGCCATGACGCTCGCCGTCACGGTGAGAAATGACGCGAGGCTCGGCCCCTGATAGGTGACCATGGAGCGGCTCGCGGCACCCGCCCGCAATCTGGCGTTCAGGCGATCGCGAAATTCCGGTGACGGCTGAATGGATGGCAGATTGCGCAGAACCAGCAAGCCCCGCCTGAGCACCGTATCGAATCGCGCACACTCCTCGCATTCGGCGAGGTGCGTCTGCATGGCCAGCAACGCCGCGTCGGACAGCGTCTGGTCGAGAAATGCAGCGTGCTGACTTCGGAAAGCTCGGCAGTCGATATGCAGCATGAAGTCCAGGGCAAACGATTCGGGCTAGGATACCCGACGAGTCACGCAGGGTTCCGTTGCTGTGAGGAAACTTAGCATGAGGATCGCCCATCCGGAGTACTCCGGCTCAGCTCCCGGGGCCCCCAAAACACAGCGAGCGAAGCTCTCGCTCCGCTCGCTGTCTCTCCACCCCGGCCGGTCTCCCTCCGGCGCTCACCACCCCACCCCCGCTCTCAACCTCGTCAGTTATCGCAGCCCCGGCTCGATGATCGCCGCGAACGCGTTCCTTGCCCTGTTCAGCCGGGACTTCACCGTACCCAGATTGCACGCCGTGATCTCGGCAATTTCCTCGTAGGATTTGCCTTCCAGCTCGCGCAGGATGAATACCTGCCGGTGATGCTCGGGCAACTGCGCCACGGAGTTCTCGACCAGCTCGCGCAGATGGCGGCGGCGGTAGAGGTCGTCAGGCCGCGATGCACTGTCTTCGAACTGCAGCGGCCGCTCTTCGTCCTGCCAGTTCTTCTTGATGGTCTGGAAGAGCACGAGCGGATTCCGCGCCCGGTTGCGTAGCTCGTTCTTGGCCAGATTCGAGGCGATCGTATACACCCAGGTCGAGAACTTTCTCGACCGGTCGAACCGGTGGAGGTGCCGGTACACTCGAATGAAGACCTCCTGTACGAGATCCTCACCGCGCTCCCGGTCCCCGATGGTGCGGTAGATGAAGTTCAGCAGCCGTCCCTGGTAGCGCTCCACCAGCTCCTGGAATGCGCGCTCCTCGCCGTCCAGAAAGGCTGCGACCAGATCCGAATCATCCAAGGCACGTAGCTGCTCTCGAACAGCTACTCCCGGCGACGGCACCATTTGCTTCAGCGCGGCGTCAGCCATTTTCGTGCTCCCCCGCGAAGGGTTTCTGTGCAGGAAGTCTTTCCGGACGTGGTTGCCGGTGAGCGGCTCCCATCACGACAAATCGCATGGTGCGTGCCCGTGATTCCGTCATAGGCAATAATTCGGTAATTCTATGCAATTCAAACACTTGTGATGACGTGACCGGCTGAATGGAATCGGGACTGTTCCGAGTTGTCCTCACGTTCCTGTCCCCGCACGAGGACGACGGCATGAGTATGCCAGACTGAAGTGCGACAAGCTCTTACGATTGGAGTCTTCAGGCCGCCAGATGGTTGCCCGCGGCCTGGTGAACCGTTAATACACAGGCGCCCGGATCCACTCTGGGTGAGTCCCCGCGCAAATTATCTCGCCAACCTGGAGCGTATCGTGTCCAGAATGACGACAGTCGCTGTCGTCGCCTGCGTCGTGTCTTTGTGCGCACCTGTCACGTCGGCGCTCATTGCGCAACAGAGCACCCCTTCCGCGAGTGATACCACCCACGTGAGCGTCACCGGCGTGGTATATGACAGCATTACTCAGGCCCCGCTCGCCAATGCCATCGTGCAGATGGTATCCCTTACCAACAACGCGCTCACGTTCGCCGCGCGAACGGATGCAGCGGGTGCGTTCCGGATCCCACTGGTAAAACGCGGGCGCTACCTGATTGGTTTCCTCCATCCCACGCTGGACTCCCTCGGCCTCTCGACGCCCCAGTGGGCCCTTGCAGTAGGCGACTCCGGCGCGCATGCCGTTCTGACGACACCCTCCCCGCGCACCCTCCGCGCGCGCATCTGCAAGTCCGCGCCCGGAGACTCCACCGGATTTCTCCTTGGCCTGGTGCATGACGCGGACAGCGACATGCCTGTGCCGGGCGCGTCCATTTTCGTATCCTGGAACACCATCGTGGTGGGACCGAAAGAGCTGGCTTCGAAGCGGCGCGACATTGCCGCGACGACGGATCCCAATGGCTGGTTCGCCATCTGCGGTTTGCCGTATGATGTCGCCATGACCGCGCAGGCCGAGTCGCCGACGCAGCGCAGCGGCGGCGTGGAGCTCACCGTACCCGCGTTGGGCCTGACGCACCTCGACTTCGCCGTCGCGTCGGATAGCGCGGCCGTTGCGGTGGTGGACACGTCCGCGCCACGCGGCAGCGAGCCGCTCCGCAAGGGAAACGCACAACTCTCCGGTGTCGTTCTGACACCGGATCATCGCGTTGCCGGCGGCGTCCAGATCGTGGTGTGGGGCACGGCGGCTTCCACGGTCACCAGCGATAGCGGCACCTTTGCGCTTGCCGGCCTGCCTGCCGGTACGTATACGCTCGAAGCGCGCGCCGTGGGGTACGCACCGACCCGCACCTCCGTCAATCTCGCCAGCCGGCAAATGCGCACGATCAGCGTGGTGCTCGCGCAGAAAGTCCCTGTGCTTGAAGAAGTGACCGTGTATGGAAAGAAGCGCAATCTGTCGACACAGATCGCGGGATTCATGAAGCGCTCGCACGGCGGAACCGGCCACTTCATCACGCAGGACGAGATCCGGAAGAAACGCCCCTACCGGATCACCGATCTGCTGCGCACGGTGCCGGGAGTCCGCGTGATTCCAACGGGGGCCATTGGCTACACCGTCGCCATGCGCGGCTTTCTCTCCCGCACCGAGAACAACTTCAATCCGCTCTGCGACCCGGCGCTCTATGTGGACGGGCTCAAGCAGTCGGGCGGCACGACGACGAGTTCGCCTGCCACGGGTGCCAGCTCCTTCGACCCGGACCAGGATGTTGACGCGGCCGCGATCCCGCAGGACATTTTCGGCATCGAGGTCTACACCAGCGCCTCCGAGCTGCCGCCCGAGTATCGCAACGGCAACAACTGCGGCGCGATTCTCATCTGGACCAGGCCACGTACGAGCACGAGCGGAAGGTAGAGCGCTTCAGGAACTGCATCACAGCAGTTGCCGCTGCCTGCTTGGTGTCGATGTCGGCAGGCGGGTTGCTTGCTGCACAACAGCCTCTCGGTCCCGACACGAGTTCCGTGGCAGGCACGGTGTACGACAGCCTGTCGCGATCACCGCTCAGCGGAGCCGTCGTGCAGCTCGTCTCGCGAGAGCATCCCACGCTGACCTACGCCGCGCGTACCGACTCCGTGGGAGACTTCCGTATTCCCGGCGTCCAGCAGGGCGACTATCTCATCGGCTTCCTGCACCCGGCAATGGATTCGCTTGGCCTCTCGCCATCGCAACTGCCGCTCACGGTGCTGGCCGACCGACCGCAGCGGACCACGCTCGCGATCCCCTCGGCGCGGACCATCCGCGCCGCCATCTGTCATTCGGCGCCGCGGGATTCCTCGGCGCTGCTTGTCGGTACTGTGCGTGACGCAGACAGCGACGCCCCCATTCCCGGCGCGACGCTCAGGGCATTCTGGCCCGAAGTCGTGGCAGGCCCCGGCGTGCTCCACACGGACCAGCGCGAAACGCCGGCAAAGGCCAACGCCGCCGGCTGGTTTGCGCTCTGCGGAATTCCGTATGACGCGCGCGTGCTCGTGCGCGCCCAATCGCCGGGACATGGGAGCGGTTACGTGGAGCTCGTGTTCCCGCCAGGGGGCGTGCTGCAACGCGACTTCGCCGTGGCATCGGACAGCGCGGCGATTGCCGTCGCCGACACGGCTGCTCCGCACGACGACGAGATCGTGCGCCGTGGCAGTGCACAACTCTCAGGGATCGTGTTCTCCGCCGATCACCGGCCGGCGCCGGGAGTGCAGGTATCCGTCTGGGGAACGACTGCCTCGACGATCACCGGTGACTACGGACAGTTCAGCTTCAGTGGCCTCCCCGCGGGAACCCGCATGCTCGAGGCACGCGCCGTCGGCTTCGAACCCAGCCGCAACGCGGTCAATCTCGCGAGCCATCGCATCGTGAGCGTGAACGTTGTCCTGGGCGACAAGGTTCCGGTGCTCGAGGCCGTGACCATTTACGGACGGAGAAACGATCTGCCGTCGCAGCTTCTGGGCTATTTCGAGCGATCCCGCAGCGGCGTGGGCACGTTTATCAGCATGGAGGACATCGCAAAACGCAAGCCGTACTGGATCACCGACGTGCTGCGCGGCATACCCGGCCTTCGCGTGGGTCTGAGCACCGGCGCGGGGGTCGGCGTCAGCATGAGCAGCACTGTTGGGTTTTCGCATCATAGCATGCGCTGTACGCCGGTGGTGTATCTCAACGGGCTCGAGTTTTCAGGCGGCAGTGAAGTGTTTCAGATGAGTTTTGGCGGGCCCGGTGGTCCCAACTTCGCGGCCATGCCCGAAGAAGTGTTCGGCATCGAAGTGTATACACGAAGGTGGGACGTGCCCCTGCGGTATCGGGACCTGCACGCCAAGTGTGGCGCGATCTTCATCTGGACCAAGCCCCGGCTGAAACGCCCTCCAAAGGGGAAATCGTAGCTCGCCCTTCACGCCCCCAGCCGGAATCCCACCGCGTACAGCAGCGTGAGCGCCGTCTTCGCATCCACGATCTCCCCGGCGCGCACCATCTCCAGCGCCCGCGACAGCGTCACCGGCTTCACCTCCACGAACTCGTCCGCCTCGAGTCGCGCATCGCCACGTGTAAGACCCGTCGCCATGAACGCGTGGATCTTCTCGTCCGTGAATCCAGGCGTCGTATAGAAGGTGTACAGGTGCTCCATGCGGCTCGCGGTGCACCCCGTCTCCTCCCGCAGCTCGCGATGTGCGCATGCCTCCGGTGCCTCGCCCGGATCCAGCCGGCCGGCGGGAATCTCGTAGACGAATCCGTTCGCCGCATAGCGATACTGCCGGATGAGCAGCACCTCGGGATCCGTACCCGACGGGTCACTCAGGAAGGGGAGCACCGCGCTTGCGCCCGGATGGCGCACCATTTCGAGCGTGCCCGTCGAACCATCCGGGAAGCGCACCGTGTCCACATCCAGATTGATGATGCGCCCCGTGTACTCGCGTGTGCTGCTGACCTTCCCCGCCGCCGTCGCGCCCTGCGTGTCACCCGGTGACACGCTGCCCCTCCGCGTCGTATTCCAGCACCGCGCCCACGTTCAGCTCTTCCAACGGGGCCCGAATCACGGCCGGATCGCCCACCGCCACGAGTTGCAGCGCATCGGGGTGCAGATGTTCGCGGGCCACGCGCAGGACATCTTCACGCGTCACGGCGCGCATCCACTCCCGATAGCGGTCGAAGTATCCGGACGGCAGGCCATACACGACCATCGCCGCGAGCGCCCGCGCAATCGCGTCGGTCGTTTCGTACTTGATGGGGAAGACGCCATCCAGATAGCTCACGGCAAGCGAGCGCTCGTCCTCGGTAATGCCGTCGGCGCGCATGCGGTCGATCTCGTTCAGCACTTCGCGCGCGGCCGCCGCCGTGACGTCGCTCCGTACCGCCGTGGACGCCACGAACGGCCCCGCGCCAATGCGCCAGCCGAACCCGCTGAACGCTCCATACGTGTAGGCGTGCGCCTCGCGCAAGTTCAGGTTGATGCGCGATGAGAACAACCCGCCAAGTACGGCATTCATGACGGAGACAGGGAAATAGTCCGGGTGCGAGCGTGGCAACCCCACGTGCCCGATGCGGAGCTCCGACTGCGGTGCGGCCGGCTTTTGCACCAGGTGCACCGTGCGTGTCGCGTTCGCGGGGGTGCTGCCGGGAACCGGCAGGGCGGCCGCCGTTCCGCTCCACGCGGCGCTCAACTCGCGCGCGAGGCCCACGCCGTCGTCCACGCTCAGATCTCCCACCATCACCAACGTGGCTCCGCCGGGCCGGAACCGCTCGGCATAGTGCCCCACGAGATCGGCGCGCATGAGCCTCTGAACCGACTCCGTGCTCCCGTCTTCCGGATGCGCATAGCGCTCCGAGGCATCATACACGAACCGTGCGAACATCTCGTCCGCGAGTCCGCGCGGCTCGGTGCGAAGCTGGAGAATCTCCGCCAGCCGCTCGGCCTTCAGCCGTTCCACCTCCCGCTCGGGAAACGCGGGCTCCCGGAGCACTTCGCCATAGAGCGCCATGGCCTCACGCAGCCGCGCCGACAGTACGGTGAGCGTCACCACAGTGCTGTCCCAATCCGCCGCCGCGCCGAGGGCCGCTCCCATTCCCTCGAGCCGCTCGGCCATCTCATTGCCGTCGCGGCGAGTGGTGCCCTCCAGCAGCCCCAGCGCCGTCAGGTTCGCCACACCTTCGCGCCCGGCCCGCTCCACCCCGGCGCCGCCCGGGACGACGAGCGAGACCGTCACCAGCGGCAGCTTGCGCACCGGCGCGACAATGACGCCGAGCCCGTTGTCCAGCGTTACCCGCTCAAAAACCGGGAAATGGTATGGGCGCGGCGGGCCCGGAGCAGGGCGAGCGGGAAACGAGGAGACCGTCGTGGAGAATGCGGAATCGGCGGGTGGCGCCCCGCTGGTGCCGTTCACTGCGCCACCTCGGCGTGTACCCCGACTGCGGGTTCGGCGCCCGATTCCCGTTTCGCCGGCGTCAACGCCCGGTCATACATGAGCGTTGCCCGATTGTCTTCGCCCAGCCGCGAGCGCGCAAACGCGTTCACGCGCTCGGTCGTCACCCGCTCGTAGCGCGCGCTCTGCTCGTTCACCAGTGCAGGGTCACCCAGCAGTGTGGCGAACATCGACAGCTTGTCGGCTCGCTCTCCGGCCGATTGCATGGATGAGATGAAACCGGTTTCGATGAGCGCAATGGCTCGCTCCACCTCGGTATCGCTCGCGCCGTTCGCCTCCAGGTCGTCAATCTCGCGCGCCACCTCCCGTTCGAGCACCTCCGCCGACACGCCGGGGCGCGCGGTGGCGTCCACGACGAGCAGATCCGCGCCCTTGGCGAGGTCGAACGTGAATGCGGTGCCCTCTGACACAATCTGGCGCTCGCGCACGAGCGAGCGCTGCAGGCGGCTCCCCTTGCCCATGCCGAGAATCGCGCCAAGCACGCTCCCCGCGTAGTAGTCGTCCGATCCGAACACCGGAGCGCGGAAGGCCAGGAAGAGTCGCGGCACCGCAACCTCATCCCGCACCAGCTCACGTCGCGCCCCGCCAAAGGTCTCCGGCACGCGCATGTCGCCGAGGGGCGGTTTCCCCTTTCCACGCGGGATCGGTCCGAAGTACTGCTCGACCAGTGCGCGCGCCTCGGTTGGCTCGAAATCCCCGGCAATCGAGAGGACTGCGTTGTCAGGCGTGTAGTACGTCGCAAAGAAGGTCGCAACGTCCTCCAGGCTGGCGGCGGAGAGATCCTCCATGGAGCCAATGAGCGAATGGTGGAACGGGTGCTCCGGCGGAAAGGCGAGTGCGGGCAGCTTTTCCCACCAGGTACCGTAGGGCTGGTTGTCCACGCTCCAGCGGCGCTCGTTCTTCACCACGTCGCGCTGCGTGTCCAGCTTCTGCTGCGTCATCGCGGGTACGAGCGCGCCCATCCGGTCCGCTTCCAGCCAGAGCGCGAGTGCGAGCTGGTTTGACGGTACCGTCTCGAAGTAGTTCGTGCGCTCCAGCCAGGTGGATCCGTTCAGCGTACCTCCCGCCCGCTGGATGAGCTCGAAGTGCTCGTTCGCGGCCACGTGCGCCGATCCCTGGAAGAGCATGTGCTCGAAGAGGTGGGCAAATCCGGTGCGGCCAGCCCGTTCGTTGGCTGATCCCACGTGATACCACAGATTCACCGCGACGATGGGCGCGGTGTGATCTTCGGAGAGCGTGACCAGCAGGCCGTTGGCGAGGCGGAACGTTTCTACGGGTATGCGCATGGCGGAAATGTCACGCATGGGCGGGGCCAGTGGAACCCCGCCCGTATGGGACCGTCCACGGCATGGTGTCGCGCTTGACACATCGTGGGGACAACTTCATACTGACGTTCCCCACTGGGATGGGCAGATCGCGAGGGCAATGTCGGGCGCACGCGCGCCAGGTTGCCGCCGCGGCGCGCGGCATTTTCATGCAGCAGCCGGTCCACAGCGTTGGCGTGTGCGTTGTCAAACCACAAGGGTAAGGAGGAGCAAACCATGGCAGCCGAATTCTACGTCGGCGAATCCCTGGTCGGTGATGGGAACGAAGTGGCGCACATCGATCTCATCATTGGCTCGAAGTCGGGACACGCCGGACAGGCTTTCACCAATGCCATCTCGAACAACAAGGATGGGTTTACGAGCCTCCTTGCCATCGTCGCCCCCAATCTGCCGGCCAAGCCCGACACGGTGATGTACAACAAGGTCACCATCAAGGGCGCCAAGCAGGCCGTACAGATGTTCGGACCGGCACAGGCCGCCGTCGCACGTGCCGTGGTGGATTCGGTGTCTTCGGGCGTCATCCCCAGGGACAAGGCCGACGACTATTGCATCCTCGTAGGCGTGTTCATCCACTGGGATGCCGCCGACGACAAGAAGATCTTCAAGTACAACTATGAAGCCACCAAGCAGTCCATCGAACGGGCCATGAAGGGGCTGCCCAAGGTAGACGACGTGATCGCGAGCGCGAAGAGCGCGCGTCACCCGTTCGCGAGCGGCGCGGAAGGCTGAGTCCGATCACCGCTCCGGCAATGGCGCTTGCGTGGCCGTTGCCGGAGCGCAGCTCGCGCTCGATGCTTGCACAGGTACGCAATGGCGGAATGCCGCACCCGCCGCCGCGTACCTGTGCCTCATCTGCGCACCGTCTGACCTCAACTCCATCCCGCCATGCAGAAGCTGCTCTTGCAACTCGATTCCTCACGTCTCCCCAGCGTGTTCGACGAGGTCGTCGCGCACGACAGTGGTGCAGACGTGGTGATGAGTCGTGGTGGCGTTGCGGAGAATGACGTCCGCGACCTCATCCATGGCTGCATCTTCACGCGCGGTCCGAAGGACCTGAAGAACACCGCCGTCTTCATCGGCGGCAGCGATATGGCGGCGGGAGAGAAGCTGCTCGAGGCCGCAAAGAAGACCTTGTTCGGCCCCTTTCACGTGTCGCTCATGCTCGACTCCAACGGCTCGAACACCACCGCGGTGGCGGCTGTGGTAAAGATCATGCGTGCCGTGGGCGACGTGAAGGGCAAGCGCGCTGTGGTCACGGCTGGTACCGGGCCTGTAGGAACGCGCGCCGCCGGCCTCCTGGCCCGTGCCGGCGCCATTGTGACGATCACGTCGCGCAAGCCCGAGGAAGGAGAGCGCGTGCGGGCCGCGATCACCCAGCGCTTTGGCGGGAAGGTCACCGCTGTCTGCATGCGCGGCAGCGACGACGCTGCCAGCGTCCTCGACGGCGCCCAGATTCTGCTGAACACCGGACCAGCGGGCGTCCTGCTCGTGCCGCGCGCCGCCTGGGCGAATCGTCAGGGGCTGCTCGTGGCGTGCGATCTCAACGCCGTCCCCCCGCTCGGCATTGAAGGCATCGATGTCACCGATGACGGCAAGCAGCAGAACGGCATCACGACATTCGGCGCCATTGGCGTTGGGGGCTTCAAGATGAGGATCCACAAGGCCTGCATCGCGCGTCTCTTCGAGAGCAACAATCAGGTGCTCGATGCGGAAACGATACTGGAGCTTGCCGGAGGATTGGGAAATCGGCCGTAGGCATGGAACGCGGAGATCCCGTTCCCCATTGCCGTTCCGTGCCATAGCCATATGAGATGCATCGGCATCGATCCCGGCACCGTATCCATCGACCTCGTCGGGCTTGATGGCGGCGAGCTGTTTCTCGACCGCTCCATCCCCACGGCAGATGCGCTCGCGGAGCCCGGTGCCTTTGCGGAGTCGCTGCGCGAGCTGCACGCGGTGCTCATTGCCGGTCCATCCGGGTACGGGTTGCCGCTCACGCGCGTGGAGGACGCCACGGACGAACTGCTCCGGCTGGCGTACCTGGCTCCGGCCGGCGAGAATGGCGGCATAGGCGGACTCCGCGCGCTGGCGCGCGCACTCGCCGACGCACGATTGCCCGTCCTGTTCACGCCCGGTGTGCTGCACCTGCCCTCGGTACCCGCGTACCGCAAGATCAATCGCGTGGACATGGGGACGGCGGACAAGGTATGCGCCGCCGCGCTCGCGATTCACGACCAGGCCACCCGGCGCGGCTGCGGATACGGCGATGTCTCGTTCGTGCTGCTCGAGCTGGGCGGCGCGTTCAGCGCGGCAATCGCGGTGAGCGAAGGGCGGATCGTCGACGGGCTCGGCGGCACCGCGGGACCGCTGGGGCTTCGCGCGGCGGGCGCACTCGACGGCGAGGTCGCGTTCCTTGCGGGTGCCATCGGCAAGGCGCTGCTGTTCACGGGCGGCGTGGCGAGCATTATCGGCGGCGACACGCAGCCGCTCGACTCCCTGGACACACCGCGTACCGATCGCGATCGGCTGGCTCGCGACGCATTCCTGGAGAGCGCCGTCAAGGCGGTCGCGTCGCTCATGGTGTCGGTTCCGCATCCCCACGAGATCCTGCTCTCCGGACGCGCGACGCACCTGGCCGGCGTCGAGCGCGCGCTGCGCCTGCGCCTCAGCCCGTATGGCGCCGTGCGGCGGCTCGAGGGCTTTGCGCGCACGGCCAAGGAGGCCGCGCAGGGGGCCGCGCTGATCGCCGACGGACTCGCCGGCGGGCGCTACGAAGCGCTCGTGACCCGCATGGGGTTGCGCGAGGCGGGCGGCACGGTGCTGGACCATCTGCACCTGATCTCGCCCGCGGCCGCGAGACAGCGACTCGGCATCGCATAGCATGGCACGCACGCGAGTGCTCATTGCCGGCGTCTCCACCCGGGCCATGACGGAGTCTGCAGTGCGGGCGGGCTACGACGTGTCCGCCATCGACGCCTTCGGCGACCTGGACCACCAGGCCGGCACTCTCATTTCCTTCGCGCGCGACCTGGGCGCGCGCTACAACGCGCTGGTCGCCGCGCGCGTGAGCCGCACGGTTCCTGCTGATGCGGTAGCGTACGCGTCGAACTTCGAGAACCATCCGCGCGCCGTCGCACTGCTCGCGCAGGGCCGTTCCCTCTGGGGAAATGCGCCCGTCGTGCTCGCGCATGCCCGCAATCCGATCGAACTCGCGCGCACGTTGCGCCGGCATGGGCTACCCGCCGTGGACGTACGCGCCTCGCCGCCGCGCGCGCCGGCAGCGCATCACCGCCGCTGGCTGGTCAAGCCGCGCGCTTCGGGGGGCGGCCATGGCATTGCGCTCTGGCACCCGGGCGATCCGCTCTCCCGCCGCCAGGTGATTCAGCAACGGCTCAGCGGCATCGCCGCGTCGCTCGTCTTCTGCGCCAATGGCGAGCAGGCCGTGCCATTCGGCTTCTCGCGCCTGCTCGCTGGCGACCCGGCGTTCGGCGCCAAAGGCTGGACGTACTGCGGCAACATCCTGGGGCGCCTCCCGCGCGTCTCGACCAGTGAATGGCAGAGCGTACTCGGCAGCGCTACCCGCGCGGCGCAAGCCCTGACGGTGACCTTCGGTCTGCGCGGCGTGAACGGCCTCGACTGCATCGTATCCGGCGGCGCGCCATTCGTCATCGAGTTGAACCCGCGCTACACGGCTTCCATGGAGCTCGCCGAGCGCACGTTCGGCTTTTCCGTTTTTCAGGCGCATGCGCGGAGTTGCGCGGCTGAGCCCATCCCATTCGACATGCACGCCGCGCTGCGCGGCGCGCCCGTTACGGGCAAGGCAGTGCTGTATGCGCGTCACGACGCCGTCATGGCCGACACCCGGTCCTGGCTCGATGATCCGTCGGTGCGCGATGTGCCGCATCCGGGGGAGCACATTCAGCGCGGCCGTCCCATCTGCACCATCTTTGCGGAAGGCCGGTCGAGCGCCTCGTGCTACGCCGCGCTTGTGCGCCGCGCGCAAAAGCTGTATCACGAGATGGACTCGCGGCGGGGAGTGACGGCATGAGCACTGCGGCCATCAGCACGCAGCATGTCACCTGCCTCGGTTGCGGCTGTGCCTGCGACGACATTGAAATCGTCGTGCGCGACGGACGCATTGCCGAGGCCCGCGGTGCGTGCGCGCTGGGCGTGGCCTGGTTTGGCGATGGCGTGGTGCCCACGGAAATCCGCTCCGCCGGCCAGCCCGTGACGCTGGACCGCGCCCTTGCCGACGCTGCGGCCATGCTCACGGGTGCGCGGCGCGTACTCGTCTATCTTGCGCCCGACATTTCCTGCGATGCACAGCGCGCGGCCATAGGCATCGCGGACAAGCTGCATGCGGTGGTGGACGGCGTGAGCTCCGCGACCGTGGCCGCGGGCATTCTTGCCGCGCAGCGACGCGGTCGTGTTGCCGCAACGTTTACCGAGGTCCGCAATCGCGCGGATCTGCTCGTGTACTGGGCCGTTGATCCTGCCCAACGCTATCCGCGCTTCAGGGAACGCTACGGCGAAGGCGCGGCATCCCCGCTTCTGGCGGCCGGACGCGCCGTAATTGCCGTGGATGTCGGGAATCGCCGCGGCCCGGACAGCGCCACTGAGCGAGTCGCCTTCGCGGACACGGACGAGGCCCGTGCCATTCATGCGTTGCGCGCACATGTCGCCGGCCGCGCACTCGGTGACGCTGCCGGTGACGTGATGCTGCGTGCCGTGCAACTCGCCGACCGGATCGCGGCCGCACGCTATCCCGTGATCGTCTACGACGCGGAGCCGGACGGGAACGAGCCAGTGCCCGCGCGCGCCGAATCGCTCACCGCGCTCGTGCAGGCGCTGAACGCGCGCGGTCGCTGTTCGCTCTGCGCGCTGCGCGCCGGCGGCAATCGCGCTGGCGCCGAGGCGGTACTCACCTGGCAGACCGGATACCCCATGACCGTGGACTTCTCGCGCGGCGCTCCGCGGTATCGGCCGGACGACACGGCCGCGACGCTGCTGCGGCGCGGCGACGTGGACGTGCTCCTCTGCGTTGGGGATCCGTCCGTGATGCGCGGCGTCGAGTCCGGCGGCGTACGCCGCATCATCATCGGTCCGCGGGCGAGCGCCGCGACGCCGGCCGGCGAGATATCGGTGGACACCGGCATCGCCGGCATTCACGCCGGCGGTGTGGCCTTTCGCATGGACGACGTGCCGCTTCCCCTTCGCCCGCCCCTCAGCGGGCCGCTGGACCCGGCGACCGTGCTGGCGGCGCTGGCCGCGCGGGTGCGCGCATGACCCAGCTCCGGATCTCGGGTGGCGCGGTGTACGACCCCGCGAATGGAGTGGACGGCGACGTGTGCGATGTCTGCATCGCGGACGGGCGCATCGTGGCATCGCTGCCCGACGGCGCACCACGGCTCGATGCGCGCGGGATGGTGGTGATGCCCGGTGGCATCGACATCCACGCGCACATCGCGTCGTCGAGCGTGAACCAGGGGCGGCGACTGCTTCCGGAGGAGCATACGGTGGACCCGGCACCCGCGCCCGCGCTGGTGGAAGGCGAAGCGCGGTCCGGCACGGGCGGCACGATCCCGAGCACCTTCACCACCGGCTACCGTTACGCGGGGCTCGGCTACACCACCGTGTTCGACGCCGCGGTGGCCGCCGCTGGCGCACGCGACACGCACGCCCAGCTCGACGACACGCCGGTCATCGACGCGGGCTTCTTCGTGCTCATGGGGAACGACGCCTATCTCCTCCGGCAGATCGCGGCGGGAGAACGCGACCGCGCGCGCGACTACGCCGCCTGGCTGCTCGGTGCCACCGGCGCATACGCCATCAAGGTCGTGAATCCCGGCGGCGTGGAAGGGTGGAAGCGCAACGTGCGCGAGGTGCAGTCGCTCGACGACCCGGCGCCCGCGAACGGCGTTACCCCGCGCGCAATCCTCGAAACGCTGGCTGACGCCGCGCACGTGCTCCGCCTCCCGCACCCGGTGCACATCCACTGCAACAACCTTGGGCTTCCGGGCAACGTCGCCACCACGCTCGAGAGCATGCGCGCGCTCGCGGGCCGCCCCGCACACTTCACCCATCTCCAGTTCCACGCCTACGCCGGCGGGAAGGGTAAGGCGTGGGCATCGGGCGCGACGCAGATTGCAGAGTACGTCAACGCGCACCCCGAAGTGACCGGCGACGTGGGACAGGTGATGTTCGGCGACGCCACGACGGTCACCGCCGATGGCGCGGTGGAGTACCTGCTGCACGCCAGCTCCGGCAGGAAGTGGGTGAACGTGGACGTCGAACTGGAGACCGGCTGCGGGATCGTGCCGTAC
>DASVWN010000162.1:0-160066 GCA_036393195.1 Gemmatimonadaceae bacterium
GACCACGCGATGATGCTGCAGCTCGGCGCCGCATTGCTGGTCATGCTGGCGGTGAACCTGCTGCTGGTTTCGGTCGCCTTGCGGCCGGTGCAGGAGCTCGAGGCGCTGTCTCTGCACGTGCTCGCCGGTGATCTCGCGGCGCGTGCGACGCCGTCTCCGCTCGCAGACCGGACCGTCGCGCAGCTCGGCCGCAGCCTCAACCTCCTGCTCGACCGGCTGGTTGCCGAGCGCGCACGCGTGCGTCGCCTTGCGGCTGAAGTCATCCGGACACATGACGCGGATCGCGCGCGCATTGCGCGTGAGCTGCACGAGTCCGTGGCGCAGGAGCTGGCGGCGCAGATGCTCCAGCTTGGCGCCGCGGCGCAGGCGATGCCGACTCCCGAGCTGCGTGACCGTATGCTTGCCATCCGCGCGATGACGCGTGAGACCGTGGATGCACTGCGGACGCTTTCGCAGTCGGTCTATCCGGAGATCCTCGATTCGCTGGGGCTCGGCGCGGCACTTTCGCATCTCGCGCGCATGGCGCGAGAGCACTGTTCCATCAGAATCGATCTGGCGGTGGACGCAGGCGGCGAAACCATCCCCGCCGCGCCGGCGGCCGTGCTGTACCATGTGGCGCAGGAGGCCCTGCGCAATTCCTGCGTGCATGCGCACGCAGCGCGCATTGCCATCTCATTGACGGCAGACGCGCGAACGGCCATTCTCACGGTAACAGACGATGGCGATGGTTTCGACGTCGCCGGCGCCGAGTCGCCCGCGCCTGGAATTGGCATATTTTCCATGCGTGAGCGACTGGCGCTGGCAGACGGCCGGCTGGAGATTTTCAGCATGCCGGGACGGGGCACGCGCGTCGTCGCCACCATTCCGGTGTCCACAGCGGAGGAGCCTTGAGTGGAGATCTGATTCGTGTCGTCATCGCGGATGACCACGCCGTTGTCCGCTCCGGATTGAAGGCGGTGCTCGGCTCCGCGCGGGACATCGAAGTCGTGGCGGAAGCCGGAAGCGGGCGCGAGGCAATCGCGGCGGTGAACCGCTTTCAGCCCGATGTCGTGCTCATGGATCTCACGATGGCGGATACCGACGGCCTCACCGCAACGAAGACCATCACGGACCAGGGCTCGGCGACGCGCGTGCTGGTGCTCACCATGCATACCGAGGACGAATATCTCGTGCAGGTGCTGCAGGCCGGCGCGGCGGGCTACGTCGTGAAGAGCGCCGCGGATCGCGAGCTGCTGGAGGCCGTCCGCACGGTGGCCCGGGGCGACATGTACGTGCAACCGTCCGCCGCACGGGTGCTCGCGCGCGGCATCACCAGAAAGGACCCCAACGCCGACGATCGCGCGCGGTTCGAGCGACTCACCGAGCGCGAGCAGGAAGTCCTCAGGTTGGTGGCGCAGGGGCACACGGCGCCGGAAATCGGGGAGATGCTGTTCATCAGCCGGAAGACCGTGGACACCTACAAGCAACGCATCAACGAAAAGCTGGGATTGCAGCACCGTGCAGACTACGTGAAGCTGGCGCTGAAGCTCGGGCTGCTGTCGTCCTGATCGGAGTACGCCCTGCCCGACACCCTGCTGTCAGCGATCGTCGCGATTTCCGCCGATGCGATCGTCTCGGTGGATAGCGCGCAGCGCATCATCGTCTTCAACGAGGGTGCGGAGAAGATGTTCGGCTATGCGGCCGCGGAGGTGATGGGCCAGCCTCTTGAGCTTCTCCTGCCCGAACGGTCCCGCGCCGTGCACACAGCGCACATCGAGGAGTTCGGCCGCTCGACGATCGCCGCACGTCGCATGGGCCAGCGCGGGGAAATCTCCGGGCGGAGGAAGAACGGCGAGATCTTCCCGGCGGAGGCCTCCATCTCCAAGGTCGGTCTCGACACGGAGCGTGTGTACACGGCGGTGCTGCGCGACATCACGGAGCGAAAGCAGGCCGAGATGGAGCGTGCACGCCTGCTCGAGCGGGCCGAGGCAGCGCGCGCGGCAGCCGAAGCGGCGGAACGCAGGGCCGAGTTTCTCGCGAACGCCAGCGCGTTGCTGGATCGGTCGCTCGACTATGAGACCACGCTGCAGAATCTCGCCAGCCTCGTCGTACCCGAACGCGCGGATGTATGCTTGATTGACGTCGTGGAGGACGGCGCGACCCGTCGCGTGGCGTCCGCCGCCGCAACTGACGCCATGCGGGAGATCGCGCGCCAACTGCACGACTTTCCCCGGCACTCGGACCAACCGTATCTCACGCGCGAGGCCATTGTGACCGGACGGAGCGTGCTCATGGCCGATGCAACGCGCGCCGCGCTCGAGCCGGTCACGCAGCACACGCATCACGTGGAGCTGCTCATGGCTCTGGAGCCGCGCTCCTGCATGATGGTGCCACTCGTCGCTCGCGGTCGCACGCTGGGGGCCATGGCGTTCATTGCCTCCAGCCTGGCTCGACGCTACACCCCGGTGGACCTCACTCTCGCGGAGGAACTCGCGCGCCGGGCTGCGCTCGCGGTGGACAATGCGAGACTGTACGGCGTGGCGCAGCATGCCACCCGCGCCCGTGATGAAATTCTCGGCATCGTCTCGCATGATCTGCGCAATCCGCTCAGCGCGATCGCCATGTGCGGGAGCGCGCTTGACGAGAGCCTTGCCACCGCGGACGAAGGCGTGCGCTACATGGTTGACACCATTCGCCAATCCGCGGACTGGATGAACCGGCTCATCCAGGACCTGCTGGACATCTCGGGTATCGAGACGGGACATCTGGCAATGGACCGTCATCGACAGGAGGTCGCGCCGCTGCTCGCGCGACTCGAAACGATGTTCGGCGCGATCGCAGCCGAGCACAGCATCACGCTGGACGTTCAGGCATCCCCGAATCTCGCTCCCGTCATGGCGGACGGGGAACGCCTGCTGCAGGTCCTGACGAACCTCGTGGCCAATGCGCTCAAGTTCACACCAGCGGATGGCGCGATTCACGTGACCGCCGAGCCGGACGCATCGAGCGTCCGCTTTGCCGTACGTGACACCGGCGCCGGAATTCCGCCGGAGCACCTGCCCCATCTCTTCGATCGCTTCTGGCAGGCGCGCCGCAACGCGAAGGAGCGCGGCACAGGACTCGGTCTCGCGATCTCGAAGGGCATCGTGGAGGGGCACGGCGGCCACATGCACGTCGTGAGTCAGGTTGGAGGCGGCAGTACCTTTTCGTTCACGATTCCCATCGCGCCGCGCTAGCGAGGAGCGCGCCGATCGGCTCGAGCGAAACCGGCGGTGCCCCACCGCCGTAGAGGCTGCGTCATCCAATTTCCGAGACTTGTGTGCGCACTCTGCAGCCTTTCCGCCTGGCCTGGCGATCGCTCCGGCGCACGCCGGTATTCACCACGGCCGCCGTGCTCACCCTGGCCGTGGGCATCGGTGCGGCGGCCGCGATCTTTGCCGTGGTGAACGGCATCCTGTTGCGACCGCTCCCCTATGGTCACCCGGAGCAACTGGTCGGCGTGTGGAACGATCTTCCTCCGCTGTCGTTGCAACACGCCGGCCAGACATCCGCGACGTACTTCACCTTCAAGCGCTTCGCGAAATCCGTCTCGGCCATTGCGGCATACACCGATGGATCTGTCGCCGTCACGGAGCCAGGCGGCGTGACGGAGCCGCGCCGCGTCGCTGCGGGGTACATCACAGCCAATCTCATTCCGCTCCTGCAGGTATCACCGGAGATCGGGCGCTCCTTCACCGACGAGGAAGATCGACCCCACGGCCCACCCGCCGTGATCATCAGCGATGCGGTGTGGCGTGCGCGATTCGGCGGCGCCGCAACCGTGCTCGGACAGACGCTGCAGGTGAATGGTGTCGCGCACCGGATCGTGGGCGTGATGCCGGCTCGATTCCGCTTTCCCGACGCAGGAACCGAGCTGTGGTTCCCGCTCGCGCTGGATCCGGCGAATCCCTTCCCCGGTGGTTTCAACTACAATGCCGTGGCACGCCTCAGGCCCGGCGTCTCACCGGCGGCCGCCGAACGGGAATTCCGCGCAGTGTTACCGCGCGTGGTCGATGTGTCGCCCATGATGGAGCCGAACGTTTCCACACAGATGCTCCTGGACCAGGCGCGGCCGCAGCCCGTCGTCACTCCCATGCGTGCCGATGTCGTCGGTGGCATCGCTGCCACGCTCTGGGTCGTTGCGGCCACCGCGGGCCTGCTGCTGCTCGTTGCCTGCGCCAACGTGGCCAATCTCATCCTGGTCCGGACTGACGCGCGCCAGCGTGAGCTGGCCGTCCGGGCCGCGCTCGGCGCCGGTCGCGCTCGTGTGCTCCGGCATTTCGTCACCGAGTCCATGGTGCTCGCGGCATGCGCGGGCACACTGGGACTCGTCATCGCCGCCGTGGGAGTTCGCGCACTGGTCCACGCCGGACCATCGGAGCTGCCGCGACTGGCCGATGTGCGAGTGGATGGCTGGGTCGTGCTCTTCACCCTGGTGGTGACGGCGCTGGTCACGGTGGCGTGCAGCGCGATTCCCGCCATGCGCGTCGCCCGCGCGGAGGTTGCATCCGTTCTGCGCGAGGGCGGGCGAGGGGGAACAGCCGGCCGCGCGCGACATCGCGTACGAGGGGCGCTCGTCGCGGCACAGATCGCGCTCGCGGTCGTCGTGCTCGCCGGCTCAGGACTGCTCCTGCGCAGCTTTGAGCGCCTGCACGCGGTCCGTCCTGGCTGGAATCCCGACCATCTGACCACGCTCTGGGTATCGCTTCCCGATTCGCGCTACCCGGGCGACTCGGCTGTCGCACGCTTCTATTCGCAGCTCACGACGCGCGCGGCGGACCTGCCGGGCGTCCGTTCAGTCGGCCTGGCATCGCGCATTCCCCTTGCCTCGCATGGAGAGAACTCCAGTCCTATCTGGGTCGAGGGCGACGCGAGTGCGGCATTGCGGATTCCGCCGCTGCAGCTCTTCATCACGACCGATGGGGGCTTCTTCCACGCGATGGGCATCCCGCTGCTGGCGGGTCGCACCTTTCTGCCCATCGACGGCGAGCAGCACAGCGACGAGGCCATTGTCAACCGCGTGACCGCCGAACACTTCTGGCACGACTCGACTGGCAAGCGCGCGCTGGGCAGGCGATTCCAGGCATTGCCCGATGGGCCATGGTACACCGTGGTCGGAGTCGTCGCCAGCGCGCACGACAGCTCGTTGCAGACGCCACCATCACCCACCGTCTACTTCCCGGAAGTGCCCACGCGTGATACGGCGTCCGCGCAGTTGGCGCGAACCATGGCGCTCGTGGTTCGCACGAGCGGGGACCCGGCCGCCGTCATCAAGCCCATTCAGGGAATCGTCCGGGCCATGGATCCCGCACTTCCCCTGTTCGACATTTCCACCATGACCGGGCTGGTGCGCGCGTCGCTGGCGCGCCTGTCCTTCACGATGCTCGTCATTGGCGTGGCCGCGATCATCACGCTGCTGCTCGGCACCATCGGTCTCTACGGTGTGGTTGCCTACATCGTGAGTCTTCGCACGCGGGAGCTCGGCGTGCGCATTGCGCTCGGTGCCACGCCGGATCTGATCGGGCGCATGGTCACCCGGCAGGGCCTCACGTTCACACTTGCCGGCTTGCTGCCGGGGCTTGCGTTGTTTGCGCTCGTGGCGCATTTCATACGATCCCTGCTGTTTGGCGTCGCGCCGAGCGACCCGGTGACCCTCATCGTCGTGTCGCTGGTCCTCATCCTGGTCGCGCTGCTCGCGAGCTGGATACCGGCGCGCCGCGCCGCACATACCGATCCCATGGAGGCGCTCCGAGCGGAATGAACGGTTGACACCTGCCCAGCGACTGGCGCGCCGCGCCGCGATCTTCCTCTGCGCCGCGGCGGTCGCCGCGTGTCGCGCGCCCGGTCCCGGCGCACCCAGTGCGGTCCAGGGCCCCCGGTCAATCGCACGTCTGCCTACCGGAGCCCGACTGGACCCTGTGGCGCCATCGGTCGACCTGGGATCCATGCCACTGACCATGGCATTCTCGCCGGACACCACGTTCGTCGCCGTGCTCATGAGCGGCTGGCGCGAGCAGGGCGTGCAGATCGTGGAGCGCGCGACCGGACGCGTCACGCAGACACTGCCGCAGCGCGCCGCCTTTCTCGGACTCGTGTTCGCGCCGGACGGGCATAGACTCTACGCATCCGGTGGCAATGAGGACGTGATCTACGCGTATCAGTGGCAGAACGACCGGGCGACGCTCGCGGACAGCATCGTGCTGGCTCCGCACACCGGGCGTCAGTCAGGCCGGCGCTATCCCGCGGGGCTCGCGCTCTCACCCGACGGACGAACGCTCTACGCCGCGGAAAATCTCGCCGACTCCATCGCGGTCGTTGATGTGGCTTCGCGGCGCGTCGTGCAGAGGCTTGCCACCGAGCCGTATCCGTACGGCGTCGTGACCGCGCCGAATGGCACCGTGTACGTGTCGGCGTGGGGCGGACACACCGTGTCCATCTTCACGGGCACGGCATCCGGCAGGCTCCGCGATGCCGGCCGGCTTTCCGTTGCGCGACATCCGTCGGCGTTGCTCCTCAATGCCGACGGCTCGCGCCTGTTCGTCGCGTCAGGGAGCACCGATCGCGTCGATGTTGTGGACACGCGGTCACGGCGCATTGTCGCCGAACTGCTCGATGCTCCGCCTGCGGGCCCCGGCGAAGGAAGTACGCCGAACGCGCTCGCTCTGGCGGCGAATGGCCGCCGGCTGTTCGTGGCCGAAGCGGACAACAACGCGGTGGCGGTGTTCGATCTCAGTGCGCGCACCGCGGGAGTCGCGAGCGGTATCGCGCGCGATACGCTCAGCGGTCGCGTGCCGACGGATTGGTATCCCACTGGCGTCCTGGTGCAGCGCAACACGCTGCTCGTGCTGAGCGGCAAGGGGCGTGGCACCGCGCCGAATCCCGATGGTCCATCGCCGGCGCGTTCGCGCAGTGCCCATCCGCGCAGCTTTACGCTGGGACAGACCTCCGGCACACTCATGAGCGCCCCGCTGGCCGGCGCGTCGCCCGCACAGCTTGCGCCGCTTTCAGCACGCGTGGCATCCGCCAACGGATGGGGCGCCCGCGACAGCACGGGTGAACACTACCCGCCCTTCCAGCATGTCATCTACGTCATCAAGGAAAATCGGACCTACGACCAGGTGCTCGGCGATCTGACGCAGGCGGATGGCGACACCGCGCTGCTCTTCTTTCCGCGCGCCGTCGGACCGAACCATCACGCGCTTGCCGAGCGCTTCGGCATTTTCGATCGCTTTTTCGTGGATGCAGAAGTGAGCGCAGACGGTCACAACTGGTCCACGGCAGCGTACGCCACGGACTATCTCGAGAAGACAACGCCGAGCGAGTACTCGGGTCGCGGCCGCAGCTACGACTATGAAGGGATGAACCGCGGGAAGTATCGTCCGGAGGACATCCCGGATGATGACGTGGCAGAACCGGCCAATGGCTACCTCTGGGATCTGGCCGCGCGCGCGGGCATCACCTTTCGCAATTACGGGGAGTTCGTGGTGCAGGACTCGACACGTGGCGCGAATGGGAGCCGGCGCTACGTCGGCAACAAACCGTTCCTGCGCGATCACACGAATCCCTACTATGCCGGGTTCGATCTCGGCATCACGGACCAGTCGCGAATGGACGTCTGGCTGAACGAATTCGCCAGGGACGTCGCGACAGACAGCCTGCCCGCGCTCGAGGTCGTGCGACTACCGAACGATCATACCGCCGGCCTGCGTGCGGGCGCGCTCACGCCGCGCGCCTACTTCGCCGACAATGATCTCGCGCTTGGCCGCATGATTGGTGCACTGTCCCGTTCACCCTTCTGGAAGAACACGGTCGTGTTCGTACTCGAGGATGATGCGCAGAACGGTCCGGACCACGTGGATTCCCATCGCTCGGTGCTGCTCGTCATTTCGCCGTACAATCACGGCGGTGTGATTCACCGGTTCGTCAACACGACCGACGTGATCGCCACCATGGCGGAGATCCTGCATCTGGGCTCGTTGTCGCAGTTCGACTATTACGGCCGGCCGCTCCGCGACGTCTTTGCGGATACACCGGATGTCGCGCCGTACGATCCGCTCACACCAGCCCTCGCCCTGGATGAACGCAATCCGAAACGAGGCATGGGTGCGCGCGAATCGCAGGAACTCGATCTCAGCGCGGAGGATCGGGCCAACGAGGAGCTGTTCAACCGGGTGCTCTGGCGAGCGATCAAGGGGCCGCGCGATCCCTATCCGGGCGCGACGCGACAGCCGGCAATCAACTGGCAGCATCCCGCGCTGGTCGAGCCCGGACGCTGATAGATGCGGGGCAGCGACGGCTGGCCGCCCGGCACGGCCGCCCGCCCCAGGACTGATTCAGCTCGCGGCCAGGAGTGAATCGGATCCCAGCGATGCGACTCGGGCGTCATGAGAGTCTGACGCCTCAGATCCCGCGTGAGGGACTGCCCCCATATCTCCAACGACGGCCGGGAGTGTGAGCGTGAACGTCGAACCCGCTCCGAAGGTGCTCGCGACCGAGAGCTCGCCATCCATCGCGCGAGCCAGGTCGCGGCTGATGGCGAGTCCCAGTCCCACCCCCTGCTGGCTCTCGACCGTGCCGCGGCGATCGATCTGAACGAACGGCTCGAAGATGGTCGCAAGCTTGTCCGCGGAAATGCCGCGCCCGGTGTCCTGCACCTGAATCACGATCTGGCTTTGGCCCGCAGCATCGCCGTGCGGCGATTCGCCGGCCGGTACCAGGTCACACTGCACGGTGACCCGGCCACCCGAAGGCGTGAACTTCACGGCATTGGAGAGCAGGTTGAGCAGGATCTGCTGCAGTTTCTCCGCATCCGCGCGCGCCGCGAGTTCGGTATCAGGGTGGGCGGATGTGAACGTCAGCCCCTTGGCCTGCATCTGCGGCGTGATGAGCGCTTCGACGTCATCGAGCGCCGCCGCCAGCGGAACGTTCGTCAGGTGCAGATCCAGACGCCCCGCTTCGATGCGCGCCAGATTCAGGATGTCGTTGATGATCGCAAGCAGGTGCTGGCCGCTCTTCTTGATCCGGCCGAGGTCCACGCGCTGCGCCTCCGTGAGCGGACCGCGAAGCTCCATGGTGAGCAGATCCGTGTATCCGCCAATGGCGTTCAACGGCGTGCGCAGCTCATGACTCATCATGGCGAGGAACTGCGACTTGGCCTCATTGGCGGCCTCGGCGGCCTCGCGTGACTTCGTGATTTCCGCGATGAGTCGCGAATTGTCGATGGCCATCGCGGCGCGACGGGCCAGATCCTCCGCGAGCGCGACATCCGGCTGTTCATAGCGGCGACCGGATTCCGCGGAGATGAATGTCATCGCACCAAGCACGTCACCGTGGATGGCCAGCGGGACCACCATATACGACCGCATGCCAAACGAGCGCAGGATCCGCAGGTGCTCCGCATCCTGTGCCGTCCCCACCAGCAGCTTGTCCGGAATTTCGAAGAGGAACTCCGGCGTGCCCGTCCGGAGCACGTGGTAGCGTCCTACGGGAGACGCAGGATTGTCCGGATACCGTGCGTCCAGCGCCCTGGCCAGCGCCACCTTTTCCTCATCCTCATGCGCAATGACGAGCCGTTCGAGTGTTCCGTCATCGGCAAGGAGATCCACGAAGCACCAGTCCGCGAGCGTCGGCACCGCGAGACACGCGACGGTGCTGAGCGTCGCCGGATAATCGAGCGACGAGGCCAGCACCTCGCTCGCGCGCGCAATGAAGCGCAGGTCGTCCTCGCCACGCTGGCGCTCGGTAATGTCGGCGCAGACGCCGACCAGCCGTTCCGGCGTGCCGCCCGCATTCAGGATCAGCGCGCCGTACGCCTCGAGCCACCGGACTTCGCCATCGTGCCGCGTGATCCGGTAGCGCAGGTAGTAGGAGGTGCGCTGCTCGACGGCGGACCGAATGGCGAGGAGCACGCGATCCCGGTCCGCGGGGAGGACATCGTTCAGGAACGCCTCGAATGTTCCGGGGAACGTGCCGCGAGGGATGCCATGCATCGCCTCGACCGGAGCGGACCAGTTGACCCGGCCGGAGGGAATGTCCCACTCCCATGGACCAAGCCGGCTCGCGCCCAGCACGAGCCGCAACTGCTCCTCGCTGATGCGGAGCGCGGTCGCGGCGTGCTCCAGAGCTGCATTCGTTCTCCAGAGCTCCTCAGCCTGCGTGGTCAGCTCCGCCGCCGATCGTTCCTGCGCAGCGGCGTGGCGTGTGAACAACGTATTGATGAGCAGCGCGACCGCAATCGTGAGCAGCGTGCCGGCGCCGAGCACTGTTTGTACCAGAGACGCCAGATGCGCCTCGCGCGTGGCCCGGGCCGCGAGCAGCGCGGTTTCCGTCTGCTCCATGTCCGCGGCAACCTCGCGTGCCCGATCCATGATGCGTGCGCCGAGATCGCTCTCGATCAGCGCCAGCGCGGCGCCCCGGTGCCCGGCGCGCTCCAGAGCAAGCGTCGAGTCGATTTCCGCGAGCCTGTCCCCCGCAAGCGCAGCCAGCGTATCTGCGCGCGCCGCCAGCACGGGATCTCCCGCGGTGAGCTGACGCAACGTGTCCAGCTCCAGCCTCGTTTGTCGCCGGGCGCGCCGGTATGGTTCCAGATAGCGCTCGCGAGCGGTGAGGAGAAACCCGCGCTGGCCCGTTTCCGCCTCGGTCATCTGTGCCAGCACCCGATCGATCGCGCCAATCGCGCGGTGCGTGCTGGCGAGCAGCTCCTGGTCCTCCGCCTGGCGTGAGAGCCCAGCGTAGACCACTGTCGCGAACGCCACGATGACAATGCTGGATCCGAGCGTCGCCGCCAACTGCTGCAACCCGGACCAGTGCACGAACCGGGGAACGTGCTGGTGACGTTCAGACGGATGAGCCTGGTCGTGACCGGCGACCTTCATCCGCGGAAGATGGAACGGGCGGGGCCGAATGCCATGGGGAACTCCTGAACGTCCGTGAGGCAATCCCTGCGTCGCCAGGACGTGCCGCCCGCGGGCACCTGCGCTGTCGAGCCGCATCGCCCGATGCGGGCATGATAGCCAGATATGCCAGACGGGGCAACGTGCACTGACAACCAGGCTTGCTGCGGTGACGGCGGGTCGGAAAACGCGACGACCACCAGCCGGATATATTCCTGCGTCCTCACGTGTGCCCATACTCCACCCTTCCCCACGTGCCAGCGCAGGGGCCCGTCCTTTCGCTCATCATCCCGGTGTTCAACGGGGCAGACCGCCTGCCATCCACCCTCTCGGCACTGCGTGAGTTTCTCTGCACGCGCGACTATTCATGGGAGCTGATTCTCGTGGATGATTGCAGTGCACCCGCAACGACACTGCAGCTCCTGGCATTCAGGCAACATTTGCCCGGCGTGATCGTATTGCGAAACGAGCGGAACCGTGGCAAGGGCCACTCGGTAGCGCGCGGAATGCTCGCCGCGACAGGCGCGCACCGGGTGTTCACGGATGCGGACCTCGCGTATCCCCTGACCGAGATCGAGCGGATTCTCGCGGCGCTGCAGGCCGGAGCCGACATCGCCATCGCGTGCCGGGTTCTGCCGGAGTCACGCTATCTCATGAGTCCCTCATTCTTCTCGTATCTGTACACGCGGCACATCGTGAGCCGCGCATTCAACCTGCTCGTGCGCCTGATGCTGGTTCCGGGCCTTCTCGACACGCAGGCAGGGCTCAAGGGCTTCAGCGCGGAAGCGGCCGAGGCGGTGTTCGCGAAGCTCACTACGCCGGGGTTCGGCTTCGACGTCGAAGCGTTGTTCGTCGCACGTCTGCGGGGCTTCACAATCGTGCAGACGCCGGTCTGCTTCCGCTACGACGAAGAGCCGACGACCGTGCGATTCGTGGAGGATGCGCTGCGCATGGCGCGCGACCTGGTTCGCATTCGCTGGAATTGGTGGCGGGGCCGATATGACTAGTGCGCGTCAACTCATCATCAACGCCGATGATTTCGGTTACACGCCGGCGGTTACACGGGGCATTCTCGAAGCGCACGACGCAGGCGTGCTCGTATCGACGTCGATGCTGGCGAACATGCCGGGTTTTGACGACGCAGCGCGTGGCGCCCGTGCGGCGCGACGCACGCTCGGCGTGGGCCTGCATCTGAACCTGGTGCAGGGGCGACCGCTCTCCCGCGTGCCCACACTAACCGATCCTGAAACGGGTGAATTCTACATGCTGCCGATGCAGCTCCTGCGCATCATCCGGGGCATCGCCGCGTTCGACGATGTCACGCGGGAATGCGTCGCTCAGATCACCACGCTTCGCAAGGCAGGGATCCGGATCACCCATTTGGACAGCCACATGCATGCGCATGCGGCGCCGCGCTTGTGGCCCGTGGTGGTCGGCGCGGCGCGCGAATCAGGAATTCCAGCCGTGCGCGTCCCTGTTGAATCGCCGCGCATACACCCGTGGCGCGTCGCCACCTTCGCGAAGAAGTGCTGTATCGGAGCGAGTTGGCGCATCGCCCAAGCCGACACGCCGGCGAGACCCCATCCGGATCACTTCATGGGCATGACGCTGCAAGGTGGCCGGAAGACGCAGCCGCGCCTTCTCAGTCTCCTGGACCGGCTGCGTCCGGGCACAACCGAGCTCATGATGCACGTCGGACACGTGGACGAAGTCCTCGAGGCGATGGACGATTATACGTGGCAGCGCGAGCGGGAACTCGAAGCGCTCATGTCGTCAGCCGTGCGCACGCGCCTCTCGCGCGGCGACATCCAGCTCGTGCATTTCGGAGTGCTCGCCTGACCCGTGCGGTCCGCGGACCATCAGCTCCCATTGAAGGACCACCCAGGCCAGCATGCACGGCACCGTCTTGAGCTTGTAGGGCTCAAACACCGTGTGCCGCAGCCACGGCGGCGTAATATCCGTGGAGGACACGGACACGACGAGGATTGTGAGCGTCATGAGAGCCGTGCGCCAGCCGGTGCGCGGGAACCAGACGTACCAGATGGCGATGCCGGTTACTGCAATCACGAACGACGGAGATTCGGACTGGTGATTGAAGATCACCATGAAGACCAGCAGAGAGCAGAGAAATCGCAGCCGGAAGTCGAATGAATTCCGCTGATTCCAGCGCACTGCGACGGGCAGCAGAAGTAGCCCGGTCCCGACAAGCTGCACCGTCTGGTTGGACCATGACACGCCGAACCAGATGCGGAACTGCTCCATCACGCCGCCATAGAGGGCCCCGCCACCCAAACTGGCCCTGCCACCCGCCGCCAGCGCATCGGCTGCCTCGACCCCTCCCCACGACCCGTACTGCGCCACCAGGTCGTGCGGTGACACGACCAGCAACGGAAGCGCAACCAGCGCGAGCATCGTCGCGCCAAAGAGAAGCGCAAAACGCAGTCGCCGGCGATGCAAGAGGGCCATGGCAAGCGCCGCAAGTGGAAAGATCTTGATGACCGTGCCCACGCCGATGGCCAGTGCGGCCCCTGCCTGGCGGCGGCGTTCGAACGCAAGGAACGCCAGAATCACAAGGGCCGTCACGAGCCCGTTGCTCTGGGCGCGCTGCATCGAGCGCAACACCTCGAGATAGATGAGCGTCAGCGCCAGCGTCCCGCGCTCGCCAGGCAGCAGACGTGTGACGGCGTACCAGAGCAGAAATGCGTTGAGCGCACTCCACGCCAGAATCGAGAGCGGCAGCGCCAGCGCGGCGAACGGGGCGAACAGGAGCGCGAAGCTGGGGCTGTACTTGAACAGATCGAGGTATTGCTCGGGGTGCGGCGCATATAGATCGCGCCCCGCCATGAGATTCTGAAACGACGCGCGGAAGATGGCGAAGTTGTTATCGGGCCGCCCGAATCCCTTCTCGATCGAGACGACCGCGGTGCTGACGAGGTAGAGTGCAAGCAGCACGCGCCGCCATCGGGACCTGACGGCGGATCCGGCTTCGTGAAAGGTCATATGGACGTCACTGTTCCGGGCGCGTGCCGTATCGCGCGACAGCACCGGATCGCGGGGGCAAGATCTGAGAACAGGTCGGGCACCAGCGCATCACGCCGATGTGCTGACGCGCATGTCCAAGTCGGTTTCGAGTACGGACGCAGGGGCCGTCGGACTTTCCGGCCAGGAATAAAGTATAGGCATTCGTTCGCGCGGCAGCACTACCAACGGACTGTGCGGGCCCCGACAGCTGCGGCGTCCCGTCCCCCCAGCACGCGGTACGGGAATCTCCGACCGAGTCCACCATTTGCCTGACGGCTGCGCGGTGGCCTGATGGTTATCATGAAGAATGAAACGCGTCTTCTACCAGTCAGCGGGCATGCGCGCTCGAAGTCGCACAGTGTGACATGACTCCACATCGTCCATCGCGCCCCCATGAGCCCCCCGGCCCTGGAGCACGACGCCTCTGGTTGACCGCCCTGTTCCCCGGCATTACGGCACTGCTGGTGCTGAGCGCAGGCGCGCTCCTGTTGCGCCTGCCTCCAGCCGCAGCACGCGCCGTCTGGGTATGGGAATTCGGGCTCGTGGTCGCGGCAGCCCCGGTAGTGTGGCGCACGATGCGCGGCGTAGCCCAAGGGCGGTTTGCCAGTGACCTCGTCGCAACGCTGGCAATTGTGGGGTCGCTGCTACTGCTCATGCCGCTTCCCGGGCTCATCGTGGTCATCATGCAGAACGGTGGCGAGGCGCTCGAGCGTTACGCCGAAGGGCGGGCAACGTTCGCGGTGCGCGAGCTCGAGGCCGCTGCACCGCGCACGGCCCATCGCATTCGGGACGGACAGATCGAGGACGTGCCCGTCGCCGACGTAGCCATCGGTGACGAACTGCTGGTGCGCCCGGGGGAGATGATCCCGTGCGATGCCACGGTCCTGGATGGGCGGTCGCACGTGGACGTGTCACGCATCACCGGGGAACCCATCCCGGTTGCCACCTCGCCGGGAACCCGGCTGCTGAGCGGCACGATGAACGGCGAGGCGCTGCTGACGATTCGTGCGCTCGCTCCGGCAAGCGAGAGCCAGTATGCGCGCATTGTGGAGCTCGTGCGATCTGCGCAGGCGAGCAAGTCTCCACTTCAGCGACTCGCTGACCGGTATGCCGTCTGGTTCACACCGCTGACGCTCGCCACGTGCGCGGTGGCCTGGCTGCTCTCGGGTGACGCGGTACGGGTGCTGGCGGTGCTGGTAATTGCCACGCCGTGCCCGCTCATCCTTGCCACACCGGTGGCGATTCTTGGTGGGATCAATAGCGCGGCGCGACGCCAGATTGTCGTGCGCAACGGTACCGCGCTCGAGCAGCTCGGCAAGGTGACGGTTGCGGTATTCGACAAGACGGGAACGCTCACCATCGGCCGGCCCGCGGTGAGTCGGGTTGTCCCAGCGGACGGCACCAGTGCGGATACCGTGCTTCGCCTGGCGGCTGGCGTTGAACAGGGTTCGAGCCACCAGCTTGCCCGCACCGTCGTGGACGCCGCGCGCGCCGCCGCGCTCGACATTCCTGATCCGCGGTGGGCACGCGAAGATCCCGGACGCGGCGTGTTGGGCGAGGTTGACGGGCATCTGGTAACGGTCGGCGCACGGTCCTTTGCGCTCGAACACATGCGTGACCCTGATGGTGCGCTGCACACTGATGCGCAACTGGGCGCTGCCCTCAGGGCGTTCGTCACGATTGGCGGCGCCATGGCGGGCGTGATCGAGTTCGCGGACCAGACCCGAGCGGAGCTCGCCCGGTTCATTGCGCAACTCACGCGGCTTGGCGTGCATCGCATTCTCATCGTCTCTGGCGATCATCTGGAGAACGTGCGCGCCGTGGGAGACATTGCGGGAATCGCCGAGGTATACGGCGATCTCCTCCCAGAGGAGAAAGTCGCCATCGTGCGGGAGCTGGTCGCGTCTGGCGAGACGGTCATGATGGTTGGTGACGGCACCAACGACGCGCCGGCACTGAGTACGGCCCAGGTGGGCGTGGCGCTGGCCGCTCACGGCGGTGGCATTGCGGCGGAAGCCGCGGGAGTCGTGCTGCTCGCAGACGACCTCTCCCGCGTGGCCGACGCCATTCGCATAGGACGGCGCACGCACCGGATTGCCCGTGAATGCATCCTTGCGGGACTGGGGCTCAGCGCGGTTGGCATGCTGTTCGCCGCGGGCGGTGCGTTGCCGCCCGTCGCGGGCGCGATCGCGCAGGAGGCCATTGACCTCGCGGTCATCGTGAACGCGCTCCGGGCCAGCCGCTGAGCCGCCGCGCATCATCGATGCGTGAGGCGAAGCCCGACACGATGTGTGGTTCCGGCCTACAGGATGGGCGAGACTCCGCCGACAGACTGCGCGATGCTCGTCAAATAGCTTGGGATTCACGAGGCATCATGCACGCGCGCATCTGATCCCGGAGGAAACTCATGCATCGCATTCTCGTTGCCACTCAGGCGGGATCCGAACCCGACAGCGCGCTTCGCGTGGCGCGCGCGATTGCCGCGCGGGAAGAGGCCACGCTCCTGCAGACCGCTTGCGTGCACGACTGTCGCGCTGCGCGGGCGATCGCAGCCGAGGGAGAGCAGCGGGCCGTTGATCTGATCGCGCTCGGTTGTGAACAGGTCGAGCCCGGCGATGGCGCGTCCTGCGGAGAAATTGCGCTCGAGGTGGCGCGCTGGAGTCACGTGCCGGTACTCGCGCTGGCACCGGGGAGCACCGGGCTTCCCCATACTGTCGTGGCCGCGACGGACTTCAGTCCGTCCAGTGTGAACGCGGCGCGCACGGCGCTCGCGCTGCTCGACGATACCGGGACGCTCTCGCTGGTGCATGTGTGCCCGGATGTCGAGCTGCCGCGCGACGCGCTCTGCAACTGGAAAGCGCGCTATGCCCATTTCGCCGGGAAACTGCTCGCCAGAACGGTTCACGAAATGGGGGCCGACCGGTCGGCACGCGTCACACCGCTGCAGCTCGCGGGGAATCCGGCGCAGGAGATCATGGCATTCGCGGCGCGGGTGAATGCGGACCTCATCGCTGCAGGCAACCACAGCTACCACGTCGTGGAGCGGCTCCTGGTGGGCAGAGTGGCGGCACAGTTGCTCCGCACCGCGCACTGCTCGGTGCTGCTCGCCCCATCGAGTGCCAGCGTCCCGCAGCGCGAGCTGGCGCGGCGAGCCGAATGCGCGGCAGTACCAGGCGTCGTCTGACGCGCGGTTCGTTGGTAGCTTTGGTCTGTGAACCTTGCGGAATGGCTGTCCGGCTGGGACCCCACGCCCGGCATCGTCTCCGTGCATGCTGCCATGGATGGGGGCACGCTCGTCTGGCGGCGCATTCCGCAAACCGGAGCGCTCATCTGCGAACACGAGCGCTTTCGCCCGTGGCTCCTCCTCGAGCATGCCGAGGATCTGCTGTACCTGGACATTGCCCGCGACCGCGATGCCGGCGCCAACGCCCACGTGCGCTATCGCGAGCTGGAAGGTCCGGGACAGTTGCGCCATCTCGTCAGCGCCGATGATGGCCATGCACTGGTCGCCGCGGTCCTGCGCGGCGCGTCCGAGCGACTGAAACGGCGCGTCGAGCACATCGCCGACCTGCCGAGGGAGAGCGCGCTCGCCCTGCCGCCCGAGGAGCAGTATCTGGTCGCGACCGGCCGAACGTACTTCCGCGACCTTCCCTTCGATCAGTTGCACCGCCTGCAATTCGATCTCGAGACGACCGGGCTCGACCCGCGTCGCGATCGCATCTTCCTCATCTCGGTGCGCTATCACACGGGCGACACCGAAGTACTCGACGCGTCCGGCGACGACGACCGCGCGGAGGCCGAGTTGATTCGCCGGCTCATGCAGCGCGTACGCACGGCGGATCCCGACGTGATCGAGAACCACAACCTGCACGGCTTCGATCTGCCCTTTCTCGATCAGCGCGCGCGCCGTCTCGGCGTACCGCTCGTGCTGGGCCGCGTTGCCGGAGCCCGGCTTCGGCGCCGCTCCGCCCGGCGTGGCGTGCTGGCGCGCGGCGAATCCGGCGATCCGGACGATCACCGCCGCGTGCGCCTCGTCGCACCCGGCCGCGAGCTGATTGACACGCTGGACGCCGTGCGGCGCCATGACTTCTCCACGCGCGAACTCCCCGGTCATGGACTCAAGGCAGTGGCCCGACATCTGGGACTCGCCGCGCCGGACCGCGAGTACATCCCGGGCGATCGCATTCACGCGACGTACCGGAACGATCCGGAGCGGGTCAGGCGCTACGCGACGGACGATGTGGAAGAGGCGGCAGCGCTCTCGCGCGTGCTTGGCGGCGCGGCGTTCGCGCTCGCCCAAATGGTGCCGCGACGCTACGAACGGCTCGCCGACGCCGGAGCCGCCACCGGCATCATCGACCCTCTGCTCGTCCGCGCGTATCTGCGCGCTGGCATGGCGCTTCCCGCGCACCAGGCGAGCGACGGCACGCCGCACAGCGGGGCAGCGCTGCACCTCTTCGCGTCGGGCGTTGCCCACTGCGTGGTCAAGGCCGATGTCGCAAGTCTGTATCCGTCGCTCATGCGCGCCTATCGCATTGGCCCCTCGCGCGACCGGCTGGGCGCACTGCTGGCCCTCGTCGACGGGCTCGTCGAGCGCCGGCTCGACGCCAAGATGCGGGCCCGCACCGCTACACCCGGGTCGCCCGAGCGGCACACGCACGAGGCGATGTCGGCCGCGCTCAAGCTCATCGTGAACTCGGCGTACGGTTACCTGGCGGCCGGCGGCCTCACGCGCTTCGCGGACGTGCACGCGGCGAATGAAGTGACGCGGCGCGGCCGCGAAGTGCTCACGCTGATGTGCCGCGAGCTCGCCGCGCGTGGCGTCACGCTCCTCGAGGCCGATACCGATGGCGTGTACTTCGCGGTACCGTCGTCATGGAGCGAGGCGGATGAACGTCGCGTCGTCGCGCAGGTCGCCGCGCTGCTGCCTCCCCTCGTGCAGCTCGAGTTCGAGGGACGCTACGCCGCGATGCTGTCGCACGAGCCGAAGAACTACGCCCTCCTGCGCTACGATGGAACGCTGCTCCTGCGGGGCGTGGCGTTCCGCTCGAGCCGCTCGGAACCGTTCGGCGAGGTCTTTCTGCGGCGCGCGATCGCCCGCCTGCTCGCCGGTGACGTGGCGGGCGTGCGCGAGAGCTATCTGGTCACGAGGGAGGCGATCCGCTCGCGGGCGCTCCGCACAGCGGACGTTGCCTCGAGGGTGCGACTCACGAAGTCGCCTCACGCGTATCTCGCGGGCCGGAGCACGCGGCGCGAGCTGCCCTACGAAGCGCTGCTCGCCGCGGGCCACACCGCGTGGCGCGCCGGCGACCGGCTGCGCGTCTATCGCAAGCAGAATGGTGAGGCCGGACTGGCGGGCGGCGCCACAGCAACGAGCGAGGATGACAGCGCGGCGCCCGATCCGCGGGATTACGACATTGGCTATTACACGCGCCTTCTGCGCACGACGTACGCGCAGCGCCTGGCGCGCGCGTTCCATCCGGCGGACTTTGCCGCGGTATTCGCGGATCCCGATCAGTTCATGCTCTTCACGCCGCAAATCGAATCGATTCGGCCGGTGCTCCGCGGGCACGGACCTGCATCGTTGGGGGATGGGACGACAGCCCCTTAGATTTCCCTCGAGGCCGCGTCGCGCAGCGGCGCCGTGCCGTACTCGCTGCCTTCGTGTCCGTCATTGTCGCCCGCTCCCGGAAAGGCTCCATGCGCTCTCGCCGCAAGATCGCCGTCGGCATCGCCGCGGCTCTCGGAACTCTGGTGCTCCTGCTGCTGGTCCTTCCCTTCCTCTTCCGCGACCGCATCGCGGCGCGCGTGAAGGTGGAGATCGCGAAATCCGTGAATGCACGGGTGAGCTGGGGAGGAGTCGGGCTGAGTCTGCTCCGCGACTTCCCCAATGTCACCTTCCGCCTGAGCGGCCTCTCGGTGAGTGGCAATACCCCCTTCGAGGGCGACACGCTGCTCTCGATGCAGCAGCTCCGCGTCGTGCTCGATCTGGGCAGTGTGATCGGCAATCTCCGCCATGGCGACGCCATCGTCGTGCGGAAGGTCGACATGCAGCGTCCCGTGGCCCGGCTGCGCGTACTCGCGGACGGACGGAAGAACTGGGACATCGTCCGCAGGCAGCCCGCCACCAGGACGAGCGACACCAGCACGGCGATCGCCGTTTCGCTCCGTGAGCTGGCCATTCATGACGGCAGCATTCGCTATGACGATCGGCACGTGGACGTCGGCGCGGCGCTCTCCGGCTTCCAGCTCGCGCTGAACGGCGACTTCGCGCAGGACAACTTCAATCTCGCCGCGCGCGTGAACGCCGACAGCGTCACGTATCGCTTTGCCGGCGTACCGTACCTCGACAACGTCTCGCTCGCGGCGGACGCCAACATCGCCGCCGACATGCGGCACCGCCGCTTCACGTTCAGGAACGACCAGGTTCGCCTCAACGACCTCGTGCTCGCATTTGCCGGCACCGTGGGTCTCGCCGACAGCACCACCGCGCTGGACCTCACCTTTTCCTCACCCAGCACCGCCTTCGCCAGCATTCTCTCACTGGTTCCGGCGATCTACGCCCGCGACTTCAAGAGCCTTCAGACCTCCGGCCGAATGTCGGTATCCGGCCGCGTTCATGGCATGTACGGCCCCGGCATCTTCCCCGCCTTCGCGCTCAAGGCCGCAGTGGTCAACGGTGCGTTCCGCTATCCCGACCTTCCCTTGCCCGCGCGAGACATCGCGCTCGACCTCGCAATAGACAATCCGGGAGGGAGCATCGACAGCACGGTGGTCTCGCTCAACCGTTTTCACATGGCGCTCGGCCAGCGACCCTTCGACGCGCGACTCGTGCTGCGCACGCCCGTGAGCGATCCGGACATTGATCTCGCTCTCAACGGCTCGCTGGATCTCGCGGACGTGCGTCGCGCGATCAAGCTGCCCGACGTCAGAGAACTCACAGGACTCTTCACCGCGGACATGGCCGTGCACACCAGGAAATCGTGGGTGGACGCCGGCCGGTACGACCGGATCGCCGCGAAGGGCACACTCGGCGTCTCGCGCCTTGCGCTCGAGAGCGCGGCGGTGCCGCATCCCATCGCGATCGATTTCGCGCAGCTCGCGTTCACGCCGCGTCTCGCGCAGCTCACGTCATTCGTCGCGCGCATCGGCAACAGCGACGTGCGCGCCACCGGTGCGCTCGACAACGTCGTCGGCTATGTCCTGCACGATGAGGTGCTGCGAGGCGACGCGACGGTCATGAGTAATCGCTTCGACCTCAATGAGTGGCGCTCCAGCGACACGTCGCACGTGATTCCGGTGCCACCGAACGTGGACTTCACCTTGCATGCCTCCGTGAAGCAGCTCCTCTACGGGAAGCTGGACATTGCCAATGCACGCGGCAGCATGCGCGTGAAGGATGAGCGGGTGACGCTCGACGGCTTCCGCATGGACATGCTGGGCGGAGAGGTGACTGCCAGCGGATTCTACGAAACCACGACGCCGGCGCGGCCCACGTTCAGTCTCGCACTCGCTGTGGATTCCGTAGACATTCCAGCGGCGTTCACATCGCTCGTCACCGTGCAGCAGCTCGCTCCCGTGGCGCGCTACGCGCACGGCCGCCTCTCCACGCGGCTCGATCTCGCGGGACCGCTCGCCGCGAACATGACACCGGTGTTCAGCGCGCTGGCGGGCCAGGGCTCCTTCGCGACGAGCGCGGTCGTCGTTCAGGGATTCCCGGTACTCGTGAAGCTGGCCGATGTGCTCAGGATGGATCAGCTCCGGAACCCGACGCTGCAGCCGCTCGCGGGGAAATTCCGCATCGAGAACGGCCGCCTCAACGTCCAACCATTCGACGTACACATCGGCGACCTGGCGCTTACCGTCTCCGGATCGAACGGGATCGACAAGTCGCTGGACTACGACCTGGCGCTGGCGGTGCCCACGAAGGTGCTCGGCACGAACGCGAATCAGGCCGTGAGCGCGCTCGCGACGCGCGCCGGAAAGGCCGGGATCGACCTGGGCAATGCAGCAGTGGTGTCCATTGGCGCAAAGGTGACGGGAACCGTGACCGATCCCGTCGTGCGTCCGTCGTTCAGTGGCACCGCCGGCTCGATCAAGGAAGGCGTGCAGCAGGCGGTGCAGACGAAGGTCGAGAGCACCGTGACGAACGTGAAGGAGCGTGTGGATTCGGCCAGGCTGGCCGCGCAGCGCGCCGCGCGCGCCAGAGCCGATTCGCTCGTGGCACAGGCACAGAAACAAGCCGCCGCGATACGGCTTCAGGCGGACTCGCTGGCCGCGCGTGTGAAGCGCGAGGCGGATCAGAAAGCAACCGCGATGGTCGCGCAGGCGCAGAATCCCGTGCTGCGTGTCGCCGCGCAGGCGGGCGCTGACAAGCTGCGCCAGCAGGCAGACCAGCAGGCGCAGAAGATCGTGCAGGAAGCGAGCGCACGCGCGGACTCGCTGGTGGCGGCGGCGCGTCGACAGGGCGAAGCGCTCGGGCCCGCGCAGCCGTAAGGTCCTGCTGCCCTCGTCAAGGTGCCATGACGCGTCGTCCGCCCCGCGCACGCTCGAGCGGCCGCATGCGGCGCCGCTGCACGCTTCGTTTCACGCTGCCCGTCGCCGCGGCAATCGCCTGGTCGATTGCGCCCACGAGCGCGACATCCTGCGCCTGCGCCATCACGCTTGGCAGGCCACTCAGCACCACCTTTATCCGGCACTCGTGATCAACGCCGCCACGTGGTCCGTTCACATCGCGCACGCGGACGCTCACCCGTTCGATGGCCATGGCGAACTTGCCGAGCTTCATCCCCAGCTTGCGCCGGATGTACTCTCGTGCGTCGTCATCGACGTCGACCCCGAATGCGCGGATGTGCGCGGATACCAGCGGTGCTTCCGTACGGCCGAGCGTCTTCTTGCCGGCCTTGGGCAGATCCGCCGCGAGTGGCTCTCGCTTCGTCCGGTTGGGTGACTGAAGCGGGGACGTCCGCGAGCGCGCCGCCGATCGCTGCCGGGCGACAGGGCTCCCACCCAGCTTCCTGCTGCTCGCCGGCGGTCGCAGCAACTGCCGCTCCGCCTGGCTCAGTCGTGGCGCCAACTCCTCCGCGATCGCATCGAACACGTCCGTGGCCGTGACGAGGCCCACCAGCCGATCGCCTTGCATCACCGGCAGCGAGCCAATGAGACGCTCGCGCATGAGGTCGGCCGCTTCGCGGACGGTGGTTTCCGGATTGGCGCTCACCACGGTCCGCGTCATCAGGCTCCGCACCGTCCGGCCACGGCGCATGGATGCTCCCGCCCGCCCCCCGAGATCGCGCTCCGACACGACGCCGGCGAGCCGGCCCTCCTGCATCACAACGAGATGCCTGATGCGCCGACGTCGCATCCGCGTCCACGCGGCGCTTGCACTTTCGTCCGGCGCCACGGTGACGACGCGCGAGCTCATGATCTCCCGGAGTTGCATCACGTTGCTGTACCTTGTAGTCAGTGTTTGACGCTGCGGACGCCCGCAGCGGGTCCCGCCGGTGCGGCGGGCGCGGGGGAGCATGCGTCTGGAATCGCAACGACTGTGCGAGGATGTCTGCGGCCAGCCAGATAGATCACAAATCGGTGCGCAGGGCAGGAACCGCTGCGGCGGACGTCAGGGAAGCTGGTGTGCTTCCTGCAGGGGCCTCTTCGGTACATTCCGACACAGGAGCAACAATGCGAGTAGCGGAGCTGATGCACACGGGCGTGACAACGGTGGCCCCGGAAGCGCTGGTGGCAGAAGTGGTCCAGGCGATGGCGGACTCCCATATCTCGGGGCTCCCGGTTGTGGATTCGGGGGGCCACGTGCTCGGCGTCGTATCCGCAACGGACATATTGCAGGCCACCGCGGAGCACGATGACGCCATGTCCCGGTCGCGGCTCTTCGCGCACACCACGGCGCGTGACCTCATGACGCCGCACGCGCTCACCATCGAGCCCGACGCGGACGTCCATCAGGCTGCTCAGCAGATGCTCTACGCCGAGGTGCGGCGGCTGTTCGTGGAAGAACGGGGACGGTTGGTCGGGGTCATCTCGCAGACTGATATCGCGCACGCGATGGGCACTGGCCGGCTGTAGACGTCGGGCGCGCCCGAGCGCCGAGCGTTCAGCGCGCGCACTGGTAGGGACGCTTCCACGCCCGCGCCAGATCGCGGCGCATCGCGAGTTTCCTCAACCCGCGGCGGTTCGCACGGCGAGCGTCGTCCGTGGACGTTCAGTGCGGAACAGTCGAAGGGCTGCACCAGCCGCGACCAGGGCAGCGCAGCCAAACATGGTCAGTGCAACGGTGAAGCCCCAGGTCAGCGCGACCTGAAACAGCAGGCTCCCGAGTCCAAAACCGCTGAATAGCGTGAAGGCCATGAGCCCCGTGGCCTGGCCGCGGTTCCCGGGAAGATCGGTCACGATACCGGCGAGCAGCGGTTGCGTCAGATCGTACCCCAGCGAGAGCGCGACGATAATGATTTGAGCGACGAGCAGCGTGAGCGGCGCGGCCAGAAACAGTGCGCACACGGCGGTGAGTGCAACTCCAGCAGGAATGATGAGGTAGCGGCCGTGACGATCCGCAAGGCGGCCAATGGTCGGTCCGAACAGCAGTCCCGGAATACCGTACCCGAGCAACGCGAGGCCGATGCCAACCTCTCCGAGGCCGAACCGCTGATGCAGGTACAGGCCGAGCCACGTGTATACCCCTGACTGTACGACGGCGTTGATCAGCACGTAGGCATAGGTGCGGCGACCCCGTGGGAAAGACAGCAGCGAACTGTAGCCGCGAACGACTGCGGACCACTGTGGCGGTGCGGGCCTGGGCAACTTCGGAATCGCGCCTCCGCTTATCCCGACGACTCCCAGGACGATCGTGAGTACGGTCACCGCGAGGAACAACCCCTGCCAGCCGACGACCGGCTCCATGAGCGCCCCAACGGTGGCGCCGGCCGCTGTTCCGCCGGCTATCGCGCCGAAGAGCCAGCCCAGCGCCCGGCCGCGTTTCTCGAACGGTACGACATCACCGATCAGCGTCAGACTGATCGGCACCACACCACTCGCTCCTATCCCTGTGGCGATCCGCCACGCCACGAATCCCGTCACACTGGCCGCTGTCGCGGTGGCCGCGGTGAAGACAATGAACAGCGTCAGCGAGCCGAGGATGACCGTGCGTCGACCAAAGCGGTCCGACAGCGGACCCCACACCAGCGTTGCCATTCCATACGGAAGGAGGTACGCGGGCACGGCCAGCCCGACCCAGCCGACATCGGTATGGAAGACTTCGGCCAGACGCGGGATGAGCGGCGCAACCATGAACCCCTGGACCAGCACCAGGAAGGCAAGCGTACAGAGTACGGGGAGCATCCATCGGGAGGCGACAGGCGGTACTGGTTGGCGCTGCGGTGGTGACGGCACCCTCATCTGGCCTTCTGGTGTCGCGCATAGTGTCGCGCCACGCGAGCTCTATTACCACAGACAGAAGCTGAGCACCACCGCCGGCGCGGATTGCGGGCGAGGAACTGGAGCACGCAGTCAGGATGCGCACAGGTGCGCACGAGCGCCGCATCCGGACCGGTCAGGAGACTGACGGCGTCCAGGGCCAGAGCGTACAGCAGTGCGTCGCGTTGCACCCCCGCGGTCGTCCTCGCTGCGCGCGGGCCCGCGGCCGTCCAGACGAGCCGGTTCGCAAGAGGCAATGCCGAGAGCGCGGCGTTCACCGCCTTCACCGCCGCGGGGCGCGGCCGTGCACCGACACGGCGAGCCGTCAGCAGCGCGGCAATGGCGTCGCGCAACGTTCGCACGGCGTGCAGATCCGCAACGCTCACGGCTCCGGACCACGACAGCCGGCCCGACTCGGCGGCCAGCCAGGTGGCAAGCGCGGCCGGTGCATCCAGCAGGTCGACATCAGTCCCATCGCTGCGAATGCGCGTGTTGACCAGATCGAGCGACAGGGGCTCACCAAGCAGCGGGAAGTACGGAGTGATGGCCATATCATGAATACTAATAGGTTGTTACATTAGTCACAGGCGTCGTGCTTCAACGTACGCCACATGGTCTCATGAGGGGAGAATGTCATCATGGCCAGACAGCAGAATTCCGGCAGCGCAGTGATTCCGGACGTGGGTGGCGCCGAGCGTGGCGTGCACCATCGGAGAGTGGCAATCGAGGGACTCGACATCTTCTACCGGGAGGCGGGGCCGGCCGATGCCCCGACGCTGGTACTGTTGCCCGGCTTCCCGTCGGCGTCGCATCAATACGCGCGACTGATCGATCGGCTGTCGGACGAGGTCCACCTGCTCGCGCCGGACTATCCCGGATTCGGGAACAGCAGCGCTCCCGCGTCGAGCAGGAGCGGCGGGACCTTCGACTACACGTTCGACCACCTCGCTGACGTCACGGAGCGTTTTCTGACGGCGCTGGGGGTGGATCGGTTCTTCCTCTACGTGTTCGATTTCGGGGCCCCGGTGGGCTACCGCATCGCGGCGCGGCACCCGGACTGGATTCTCGGAGTGATTGCGCAGAACGGCAACGCCTATGAAATCGGACTGGGGCCCGGCATGCAAGCGGCGATGAAGTACTGGGCGGACCGGGACGGCATGGAAGACACGATTCGCGGGGCACTCACGCTGGCCGCCACGCGCGCTCAGCACGTGGAAGGTGCGGCCGATCCGGCGCTGGTCAGCCCTGACAGTTGGATGCTGGATCAATACTGGCTCGATACCCCGGGCCGGGCGCAGGTCATGCTCGACCTGTTGTACGACTACCAGTCCAACGTCGCGCTCTACCCCGCATGGCAGCACTGGCTGCGTGAGTATCAGCCGCCGCTGCTGCTGCCGTGGGGACGCAACGACGCGTTCTTTCCCGAGGCGGGGGCCCGGGCGTACCTGAAGGACGTCCCCGGCGCCGAGTTGCACCTGCTCAATGGCGGGCACTTCGTGCTGGACGAATACGTGGATACCGTCGCCGGATTGATCCGCGAATTCATCGCCCGCCATCCCGCATGATGACGGAGCGTGCATCGCGCCGGCCGCCTCAGCGCAGCGGCCGGCGCGGCTGCAGCAGCTTGGCCACAAGGCCGGTCCAGCCGGTCTGATGCGAGGCACCGAGGCCGTGGGCGTCGTCGCCATCGAAGAACTCATGGAACGGTACGTAGTCGAGGAAGTGGGGATCACGCTCAGCGACCCGTGCCGGCGAGTACAGGGTCGCGATCCGTCGGCCTCGGGCAGGAATTGGAGTTGCCGCCGAACAGGCGCGAGGTCGACTCGGCGGGCTCACACGTCACCGTCAAGGAGCGGTCGCCCTTCGCGAGCGTGCAGGGGGCCTCGCGATGATGGCGTGAGAGCGAGCGCACGCCGAAAATGCCCGTGACGATCAGTTCGAACTCGGGCTCATCCTTTCCGCCGCGACTGTTTTCGTTGTCCAGACGAGTGCAGGGGAATTCGCGCTGCGGTTGGGATCGCATCCGTTCCATACCGCGACGGCGAGGCAGAGGAGCGGCCGGTCGTCACTGATGCCGGCAATGCCGTCCTCGCCCCAGCGGTACGCGCGGCTTCGCGCCATGTCATGCGACAGATACTCCCCTGCGTCGCCATGCGGGCTGTAGTCCTGTAGTCCTCGCGCACAGTCCCCCACTGGCGTTCGCTCAGGTACGGGCCCCATCGCTTCCACGCACGTTCGCCGTGTTCGTCTTCAGCGAGGCGAAAATGCTCGGCGCTTGACGCTGGCGCATGGGCGTCAGTGGCCGGCGCGGTGACCGCAGAACTTCCGAATGTGTCTTCTGACGTCACAACCTGTCCACGGCGTATCTCTTGCATGGAATCAACAACACCAACCGGGCCCGCATTACCAGGCGTACGACATGGTTCTCGGCAGCAGACAGCATGCGGGTGGACGGATCGCGCGGCGCGACTCGAGAATCAATCAATTCGCATTGCAAGACGCCAGAATGTTGAGACGGAGTACGGCGCGGCAAGCGACATCAACAGGGAGAATCGGAATGCACGGAAGCAGACGGAGAGCGGCCATACGGTCTGGCTGGCTCGTGCTCGGCGCGCTTGCCCTCGGCGGCGTGGCGACGGCACAGGCGCAGACAGACTGGACCACCTACGGCGGCACCGATTGGAATCAGCGGTGGTCGACGCTCAAGCAGATCAATACCCAGAACGTACGCTCGATGGTGCCGAGGATGGTATTCCAGACCGGAACGCGGCCTGGATCGTTCGAGAACACCCCGATCGTCGTCGGCGATACCATGTACGTCACCACCGCGTATGACGAGGCGGTCATTGCGTACAATCTGAACACACGGCAGGAACTGTGGCGGTTCCAGTACAAACTGGCGCAAGCCGCGTACTGCTGCGGTCCGAACAATCGCGGTGTCGCGATCGCGCACGGCAAGGTCATCTTCGGCACCCTGGACGCACACGTCGTCGCTCTCGATGCTCACACGGGAAAGCAGGTCTGGGATACGCAGATCGCCGATCCTGATTCGAGCTACAGCGTTACGCCCGCCCCACTCGTCGTCGGCCAGACCGTCATTATCGGCGTCTCCGGTGGCGAGTATGGCATTCGCGGCCATCTCGATGCCCTGAACATCGATACCGGCAAACCGGTGTGGCGCTGGTATTCGATTCCCGCACCGGGCGAAGACTCGGTAGCCAAGAACGGATGGTGGGGCGTTTGGGCACCCAAGGCCGAGGATGCCGATCTGCATCGCGACATCGCGCGAGAGAAGGCCGACAGCGCGAAGTACCCGGATGCATGGAAGCACGGTGGCGGCGGCGTCTGGATGAATCCCGCGTATGACAAGGATTTGAACCTGCTGTACTTCACCGTCGGCAATCCTTCGCCCGACCTCGATGGTTCGGCTCGCCCGGGCGACAACCTGTTCACCGACTGCATCGTCGCCGTCGACGCCAGCACGGGCAAGACGCGGTGGTATTACCAGGTGGTCCCGCATGATGTGTGGGACCTGGACGAGACGTCGCCACCGGCGGTGGTGATGGTGAATGGCCGGAAGGCCGTGGTGCAGGCTGGCAAGACAGCATGGGTCTACGTTCTCGATGCGAAGACCGGGCAGTTGATTCGCAAGACACAGAACTTCACTCCGCAGGAAAACATGTTCGCGCTGCCAACGCCGGAGGGGACACGGATGCTGCCCGGCGCCAACGGCGGATCCGAATGGTCGCCGATCTCCATCAACCCCACGCTGCAGTATGCGTACGTGGCCGGTCTGAACCAGCCGATGCTCTACTCGACGCACCCGGCGCCGTATGCGGGCGGCCGCCTGTGGCTCGGTTCGGCGTTCAAGCTTGCGCCTGGCGCCTCCCAGAACGGCACCTTCACTGCGTTGGACCTCAAGACCGGCAAGATTGCCTGGCAGAACCGCATGGAGCAGCCAATGATGGGTGGCTCGCTGGCCACGGCCGGGGGCCTGGTGTTCACGGGTGAAGGCAACGGAAACTTCAATGGCTACGATGCGCGGACCGGGAAGCTGCTCTGGCAATTCAGTGCCGGCGCCGGGTGCAACGCGGCGCCGATGAGCTTCGAGCTCCATGGCGAGCAGTTCATCGCCGTGGCCTGCGGCGGCAACTTCCAGCTCGGCTACCCGCTCGGCGACGCGGTGTTCGTCTTCGGGCTGCCCAAGAATCGGTTCTGAGCAGGGCGTGATTCGAGCCCGCTCTCTGCTCACTCTCAGGTAACTGTACGGCTATGCCATGGCGTGGATCTCACCACGCCTGGCAGCCGTCAGCTATCCTCCGTCCGCCTTTGCAATGGCAGCCAGAGTGTGAACGTCGACCCGCGTCCGACTTCGCTCTCGACCGTGATGCGCCCGCCCAGCGCCTGCGCGAGCAGCTTGCTGATGGCGAGGCCGAGACCGGCGCCTGGCGTGTCGCCACCGCCGAGCCGGCTGAACTCCTCGAAGATGTAGTCCTTCTTGTCCGGCGGTATGCCCGGGCCGGTGTCGGTGACCTCGACAAGTGCCCAGGAGACAGCGTCTCCGAAGGGCTCTGCTGGCATTTGACGCGCGCGCACGAGGACGGACCCATGCGCGGTATACTTGAGCGCGTTCGACAGCAGGTTGCTGGCGACCTGCCGGACTCGGGCGCCGTCAGTCGTGATGATGATCCGGGTGCTTCCCGCGTCCACGGAGAGCGCAAGTCCTCGCGCCAGCGCCGCGGCGCTGTACTCCTCACCCAGTGTGTGTACGAGATCCGCGAGATCCACGGGCTCTGATGACAGCGCGATCGTTCCCGTCTCGGCACTGGCCAGCTCGTGCAGCTCGTTGATCAGCGCGAGTCCGGCGCGGATGCTGCTGCGCATGCGCGCGATGCTCGCTGCCTGTCTTGCGGATAGCTCACCGTACACACCGATGCTCAGCAGCTCCGCAAACCCGTCGGCCGCGCCGATCGGATTTTTCACGTCGTGGCTGAAGCCGCGCATCAACCGTGAGCGGCTCTGGATCACGCGCTCCAGGGCTCTTCTCCGCTCCTGTGCCGCCTCCAGAAGCCGGGCTTTCTCATAGGCGAGTGCAGCGAGATTGCCGAAGATGCCGGCCCGTGCCAGATCGTCGGAGCGGAAGCTGCCGCGCGCAGAGTGCAGAACGCACAGTGCACCCATCGGCGCCATGACGTCGCCAAGGGGCACCACGATGGCCGAACCGGCGACATCCGGCATTGTGTCGAGCGTTCCCGAGCGCTCCCGCTGCGCCAGATCCGCGATGAGCGCCGGCTCGCCGCTTGTCGTCACGAGCTCCGTGTACGAGCCGTGAAGCTGGCACGTGGACCCGAGCGGAGGTACTCCGGTTCCGGCCGCCGCGCACACGACCACGTCCGGGGGGTCGTCGGCCCGAACGACGATCTGCTCGACGAACGCGCCGCGCGCTCGCATCGAGTCCAGCGCGTCGCGCACGATACGCTGCATCACCTCGTCGGCGGTGTAGGCCCCGGCGAGCGCCTCGTCGCGCGTCACGACCGCGCTGAGTCGTCGTGCGAGTTGCCGCAGTGCGGACTCTTCCGCGATGCGACGGTGCAGCGCGGCCGAGAGTCGCCGTTCGCGGAGCACCAGGACCAGTACGCCGCAGGTCGCCACCAGCGCCGCCAGCACGAGCGCAGCGTTGACGACGATGCTCAGGTGCTCGAGTGCACGAATTCTGTCATCGCGCGCAGCGGTCTCGGCAGTGAAGAACGACGACAGCTTGCTGATTTCACTCAGGGACGAATCGTACCGTGCCTGTCCGGCCACGAGTGCGGCGGCGAACTGGTCGCGTGACCCGCGCTGCGCGATCATCGTGTCGTTAAGGCGACGCCAGTCGCCGATGTCGGTCCGGAGGGCCCGCGCGCGACGCGTCGCGGTAGTATCGAAGCGCGTGGCGAGGCGCTCGAGTGCGGTGACGCGCCGGTCGTCGTCATCAGCAGTCGCACGGTAGCGCGGCAGCAGCGCACCGTTACCCGAGAGCGCATAGCCCTGCAGCGCCGCGAACTCCTCCGCGAGTCCGGATTGAATTTCCTCGACGAGCAGCCGCGCCGGCGCGAGGACATCGGCGGTCTTTCGCATCAGTCGCGCGATAAGAATTGTCTGGCGCGCGGGGATGGCCACGGAGCCCAGAAGCGTGAGACCAACGAACGCCAGCAGTGTGATACCCCAGAACGCGGATGGCGATTTGCGCGGCGCTTCGTGCAGAGACGCCTCCGGCCTCGCCTTCACCAGCGTCATGCGCTGCGCAAGCTGGGACCTCTGGTCGCCGACACCGCCTCTCGGAGCATCTGGTTTGCGTAGCCCCATTCGTTGTCGTACCAGCTCATGACCTTGACCAGGTCTCCGCCAACGACCCTCGTGAGCTCGAGGTCGACAATGGACGCGCGCGAATCACCAATGACGTCCGACGAAACGAGCGGATCATGCGAGACGCCGAGGATCCCGGCATAGCGCTCCGTTGCAGCTTCTCCCGTGAGAATCTCATTCACTTCGTCCATGCTGGTCTTGCGCGCGGTGACGAACGTGATGTCCGCGATTGACCCGACGGGAACCGGCGCCCGGATCGCGATGCCGTCGAACAGCCCCGCGTATTGTGGCAGCGCGCGCGTCGTCGCACGCGCGGCACCCGTCGTGGCCGGTACGAGATTCGCCGCCGCCGCACGGCCGCGGCGAAAGCCGGTGCGCGGCCCATCGACAAGCGACTGCGAAGCGGTATATGCGTGCACCGTCGTCATCACCGCCTTCTCGATTCCAATTCGCCGACCGATGATCTCGACGATCGGCGTAATGCAGTTCGTCGTGCAGCTCGCGCAGGAGATGAGGGTGGGACTGCCTTGCAACGTGTTCGCACCGTGAACCAGCGTGTCCACCTCTCCACCCTTCGACGGCGCAGACAGAAGGACCATCCCCGCGCCGGCGCGGAGATGCTTCTCGAGATCCTGGCGGCGCGTCAACGCGCCCGTGCACTCGAACACGAGATCCACCCGCAGCTCCTTCCACGGAAGCTCCACCGGATCGCGGCTCTTCAGCGTCCGCACCGTGCGGCCCGCGATGACCAGGTTCTCTCCCTCGACCACTACATCCTTCGCGTACCTCCCGTAGACGGTGTCGAAGCGAAGCAGATAGGCAAGATTCGCGGCATCGATCAGATCATTCACCGCGACCAGCTCGAGCGCTGGCTCATCGACCACCAGCTTCAGGATGGCGCGGCCGATGCGTCCGAGCCCGTTGATAGCGACTCTGCTGCTCATCGGATGCACCGCACGTTCGCCGTGCGAACGCGACTCGGAAGCGCCAGATGCTCCTTCGGTTTACCTGGCTGGATTCGCGACATGTACCCGGCCCTCAGAGAGGATCCGTGCAATGCTGGGGAAAGCCTTGCGGGCCGCCTCCGGAACGTGGTGCCACCCCTCGGTCCCCGCCCGGCCCGTCCAGTAGTCGAACGGCTGGGCCCCCGGCCCGAGCGGTTTCCCCACGATGATCCGTCCGACCATCCCGAAGCCTTCGTGCGGCATGCAGTAATAGTCATAGACCCCAGGCACAGTAAGCGTGACCTGGAAGTGGTCACCCGGATTCACGAGATAGCCCGAGTCCCAGGGCACTGCACGCTCGGGAATTCTCAGCGGATGATGGTCGTTCCGCGGGTGGTACGCGGTTGTCGTGTGCACGTTCTCGCGCACCACCCATCGTACGATCGTCCCGGGCTCCACACGGAGCCCGATCGGATCGAACCACACTCGCGAGCCGGCCGCGTCGCTGCGCATTTCAACTATCTCCACGGCGGCCGCCGGCCAGCGACGGCCCGGCACGAAGCCGAGGCCGACGAGCGTCAGGCCGCCAACCTTGAGAAAGTCGCGACGCGAATGCACGGTCACTTGGCCAGCGTCGCTGCTTCTGTCGGCGACACGTACCACACGATGATGTGATAGTGCGGCACCGGCACGCCCGGATGGCCCGCGTTGAACACGATGTCAACGTGATCAACCTTCTCCTTGGCGATCTTGAGATTGTCGAACGCCTTGTGCGCGTTCATGTCCGAAAGCGGGATCATGTAGATCGAGCTGACGAGCTTACCCTGATGGTCGTACGCGAGAAACGGCCCGGCCGGGAGGGTCGCTGGGTCCACATACAGCGTGCCCAATCCAGGGAGAAAGTCAGGAAGCGGAACGAGCTTGCTGACTTTCTGATACGCACCGCCTGGCGGCGCCTTGCTCTGTGCCGCCGCGGTGTTGGGCGACGCGAAGAGCATCCCGGCGCCGATTGCGCCTGCGAGAGCAATAAATGCGAAACGCTTCATATTCAAATCTCCTTGTGGATCCTGCATTGTCCTGATTGCACTGCTGTCCTTCACCGTGGAAGATCGCGACCTCATCATGAAGAAAGCGTGAAGCCGCCAGGAAGCTTTTCATAATCACCGGCGCACTCCAGCGGACTCGGCGCTATCTTCCAGCATGTCCGTAACACCGATCGTGCAGGGGCTGTCCATGCAGGACCGTCTCAGGCAGCTCGAAGCTGCCACCGCCGCGCTCATCGCGGAGGCGTCGCTCGACGGCGTCCTTCACCGTGTCGTGCAGGTGGGGGCCCAGGTCATCGGAGCGCGCTATGCGGCGATCGGCGTGCTCGGACCCGACGGCAGGATCCTCGAGAGCTTCACGACGTACGGGATCGACCCGGAGCTTCGGAGCAGGATCGGTTCGCCGCCAGGTGGGCACGGCATTCTCGGACTCGTCATGCGCGAGGGAAAACCGATCCGCCTGCCGGATCTGACCGCGCATCCCGATTCCCGCGGGTTTCCCCCGCACCATCCGTCAATGCGCTCGTTCCTCGGCGTACCTGTTGTTGGACGGAGTGGCATCATCGGGAATCTCTACCTCACGGAGAAGACCGCGCATGATCTCTTCACCGACGAGGACGAGGATCTCGCGACTCTGCTTGCCGCCAAGGCCGCCGCCGCGATCGAGAATGCGCGTCATCACGAAGAGAGCGCGCGCCTGCTGAACGAAGTGCAGCAGTTGCATCGAGCCCGGGAGCGGTTCTTCGCGATGGTGAACCACGAGCTCAGGAACGCGTTGTCAGCGGTCTACGGCTGGTCGGAGATGCTGATTCGGAAAAGGGACCCGGCAACGGTTCCTCACGCCGCGTTCGAAGTGCTGGAATCGGCTGAACGCGCCATAGGCCTCATCAATGACCTGCTGGATCTGAGCCGGCTGGATGAGGATCGGCTGAAACCCATTATTCGGGCGGTCGAGCCGTCGTCGATTGCCAGGCGCGCGATGGACCGGGTGACACCTGCCGCGGATCTCAAGAACATCGCTCTGCAACTCGCGACGGCGCCCGCTCTGCCGAACTGCGAGACTGACGCCAGTCGGGTCGAGCAGATCCTGATCAATCTGCTCGGCAACGCGATCAAGTACGCTCCCGCGCGGAGCGCCGTGCAGCTCAGCATCGCGGCGCGCGAGCGCCGTGTAGTGTACGAGGTGACCGATGACGGGCCTGGTGTACCACCAGGTGAGCTGGAACGAATATTCGACATCTATGTAACAAACGCGGGCGAAGAGAGTCGCGGACTCGGGCTGGGGCTGCCTCTCTCGCGGCGGTTGGCGCGATTACTCGGCGGCGAGCTTCACGCGGTTTCCCACCCGGGAACGGGGGCTCGCTTCATTCTCGAGGTCCCCGCCGCAGCGACATGACGCGCTCGCCATCTCGCCGTTTCCATGCGGTTCAGCCGGCAACCTGAAGAGATCTTCACCTCAGCTTTCGACGCAGTTCAGCCGGCGCTGCGAGATTCCATACCCATGAAGATCCTCGTCGTAGAAGATGATCGTAAGGTGGCCGGATTCATCGACCATGGCCTGAAGGAAGAGGGCTACGTCGTGGACATCGCCTCCGATGGGGACGAAGCCACGTTGCTGGCCCACATCAACGAGTACGATGTCATCCTGCTCGACGTGGTGCTGCCGAAGAAGAATGGCTTCCAGATCGCCATGGAGCTCAGGCGCGAAGGGCGCAGCACCCCGATTCTCATGCTGACCTCGCGCGACGCGATCGAAGACGTGGTCCGCGGACTGGATGCCGGCGCCGACGACTACCTCGCCAAGCCGTTCAAGTTCGACGAACTGCTCGCCCGGATCCGCGCACTCCACCGGCGCGGAGGTGCCGGGCGACTCGATGTGCTGCGCCATGGCGTGATAGTCCTGGACCGCCTGCACCATGTAGTAACCGTGGCCGATACGCGGCTGGACCTCACCGCCAAGGAATTCCAGCTCCTCGAATACTTCATGCTCCACGCCGGGGAAGTCGTCCGCCGCACCACGCTCCTGGAGCAGGTGTGGGACATGCACTTCGACCCCGGAAGCAACGTGGTCGATGTGCACGTCGGAAACCTGCGCCGCAAGCTGGCTCGAGCGGCTGGTGCGTCGCTGCTGGAGACCGTTCGTGGTGTGGGTTTCAGCCTGCGCCGCTCGAACGGCATGGACCACTCTGCCCAGTCGCCCTGATCCTCGGCTGGCCTACGGGACGGATGCGCGTCCCACTTCGCCACGCGCTTCGAGCCGGGCAAGCAGCAGGTGGTAGTACAGCATGCCCTGCTGTGGGCTTAGCGCGCCGAGGATCCCTGCGACATCGAGCGGCCCCTTGCCCGCGACGAGCGCGATGTTGTGCGCCACGCTGGTGTCATTCATCGGGAAGACATCCAATCGCCCGAGCCCGCGCAGCAGGATGACCGTGGCCGTCCATGGGCCGATCCCCTTGATCTGCTGGAGCAGCGCCGCAGCGTCGTGACTCGAGCGCTCCTCCAGCATCGTGGCATCGAGCGCTCCGGAGACAAGCGCCTCGCCGGAGCGCCTGAGCGTTGCGATCTTGCTCGCGCTGAGCCCCATGGCGCGCAATTCACCGTCCCCCGCGACCAGCAGCCGCTCAGCCTCCGGGAACAGATACAGCGGCGTACCTTCGCTCTCGAGCGAGGTTCCAAGCGTCTCGATCAGCCGGCGCGCGATCGTGCTGGCCGCTTGCAGACTGACCTGCTGGAAGACGATTGCATTGACGAACGCCTCCCAGAGCGTGGGATAGCGCGGCGGCTTCACACCGCGCATGCGACGCGCCAATGGACTCAGCCACGGCAGCCGCGCAGCGGCGCGGGTGAAGCGGGCGATGTCGCAATCGACGCCGAGCACACGGCGCACGAGGGCAAGCAGCGGCGCATATTCGGCCCCATCACGTGCATCGCCGTCAAGTGTTACGACCAGCTTTTTCGGATGCACCTGCGTCGCACGGACGATCACCGGTCCGTGTGTCCCGGCGAGTGCGCGCACATAACATCCATCCGCCGTGAATACGTCGACGACATTCGTCGACAGCCGCCGCAGCGCACTCACCGTGAGATCCAGTCGATACGGTGCGACGACGGAGAGTTCGTGCTGCTGCAAGGAGAGACCGGATGGCCGGACGTTGAGGTTTGCCACGGTGCGTGCCTGGCGTTCACGCATGGCGGCGCTGACGCGCGATGTCATTCCTCACCACGCGGCGCATCCCTGCGCGGCGAGCAATGCGACTGCCTGCGTCTGCGTTTCCGGAATTCCAGCGAACTCCAGGCACGCCTGCGCGACCCCCGCACGATAGTGCGCATCGGAATGACAGATCCCGGCCGCGAGCACCCTCACGCGGATCTCACCTGGCCCAGGCTGCGGCGTCGTGATCTCCCGTAGTTCGAGCGGTTTACCGACCTCGACGAGCTGAACTGCCCTCATGTGGATTCCTCTGAATACGGGTACCCGTTTACTTCCCCTTGACTCTATACCATGGTGCAACCGCCATGATTCAACTGTCGAGGTGTGACGGCCTGATGCCGGAGCGGAGGAGCTATCATGGAAGCGAAATCAGAGTGCTGTGGTTGGGCATCATGGGGTGAGCTGGCCGGCATGACGAGCAGCGAATGCCCAACGGAGTGGTCACTTGAGACTGAGCGCCCATGCCCCACAGGGCAGAGCGCTGAGCCGACAGAGGTGAACCCGCCCACGGTGACCGCGCGGCGAGCGACAGGCGAGGACCCCGGCGCGTGAGCATCTACCCGAGCCGGCTGGTCCGCCGCGACTCCGTGGCGCACGAGACGCTGACCTGTGTTCTGGAGCGCCCCGCCGGCTTCGCCTTTCGGGCGGGTCAGTACGTGGACGTGACACTGCTGGAGCCATCGTTCAACGATGCGCTGGGTCCGACGCGCAGCTTCTCGATCGCGAGTGCGCCCCGCGAACACGATCTGCTGCTGCTGATGCGCATGCGTGATTCCGCCTTCAAGCGCTCGCTGGCGGCAATGCCGCCGGGCATGCCGCTGCTGATCGAAGGGCCGGCCGATGATCTCGCCTTGCAGTTGAGTGACGCCCGCGAGACCGTCATGCTTGCCGGTGGCGTGGGGATCGCGCCCTTTCTGAGCGCGCTGCGTGAGGCGGACTGCGACGGAAGCCATGTCGCGGCCACGCTCTTCTACTCGAACCGGCGGCCAGAGGATGCCGCCTTTCTGGATGAGCTACGCGCGCTCGCCGCGCGTATTCCGGGCTTTCGAGTCGTACCCATCATGACGCGCATGGCCGAGTCGTCGTGCGCATGGACGGGCGAGACGGAGCGCCTCGCGCTACCGCTGCTCAAACGCTACCTCCCTGCCCTGCCCGGTCCGCAATACTACCTGTCGGGTTCCACACTGTTCATCTCAGGCATGTGTCAGGAGATCGAGCGCGCCGGCGTCCCGGGCGCCGATATTCGCATCGAGATGTACACGGGCTACTGACGCAGTACAGCATGCAGCGTCAGCAGTGCGCCGGGAGCGACGCCCGCACACGCGCAGCGGCGGCCACCATTGCCGCGATGGCGGGGCGCACTTCCTCCCACCGTCGCGTCTTGAGGCCGCAATCCGGATTGACCCAGAGCTGCTCGGGCGAGAGTACCGCAAGCGCCTTGTGCAGGAGCGCCTCGATGTCGGCCACTGTGGGTACGGCTGGGGAGTGCACATCGTACACCCCTGGGCCGACTCCGTTGGAGTAGTCCACATGGGCGAACGTGTCGAGCAGCGCCATGTCCGATCGCGCTGTCTCGATCGAGAGCACGTCCGCATCCATCCTCCGCACCGCATCGATGATATCATCGAACGCCGAGTAGCACATGTGCGTGTGCACCTGCGTCTCGTCCCGCACGCCAGAGGAAGCGAGCCGAAAGGCATTCACTGCCCACTGCAGCCAGGCGGGCCGGTCATCGGCTCTGAGCGGCAATCCTTCGCGAATCGCCGGCTCATCGATCTGGATGACGCCGATGCCCGCCGCTTCCAGATCGACCGTCTCATCGCGAATGGCAAGCGCGAGCTGCCGGCACGTCGCATCGCGCGGCTGGTCGTCACGGACGAACGACCATTGCAGCATCGTCACGGGTCCGGTGAGCATCCCTTTGACCGGTCGATGGGTGAGTGACTGCGCGAATACCGTGTGCTCGATCGTCATTGGGCGCAGGCGCGCGATGTCACCGTGGATGATGGGCGGCTTCACGCACCGCGAGCCGTAGCTCTGCACCCATCCATGCTGGGTAAAGGCGAACCCGGTGAGTCGCTCGGCAAAGAACTCCACCATGTCGTTGCGCTCGAACTCACCGTGGACCAGCACATCCAGGCCGACATTCTCCTGAAAGCGGATCGCGTCCTCGATCTGCGCGCGCACGAAGGCGTCGTATTCCGCCTGCGTGATGCGTCTGGCGCGAAGGGCGGATCGCGCGCGCCGAAGCTCGGCCGTCTGCGGGAAGGAGCCGATCGTCGTCGTCGGCAGCTCTGGCAAATCGAGCACGCGTGCCTGCTGCGCGCGGCGCTCGCCGTATGGCGCACGCTGGAGCATGTCCTCGGTCATCGCGCGCAGTCGTGCCTGCACCGCGGGCACGTGCGTCCGCGCTGATGCCCGGCGCCGCTCGAGCGCGTGCCGCGCCTCGGCGAACTCCGGCGATACCGCTGCCTGCCCATCGCGCACCGCCGCGGTGAGAGTCGCCAGCTCGTGGAGCTTCTGCACCCCGAACGCGAGCCAGCCGCGCATCTCCTCATCCAGCATGGTCTCGCTGTCCAGGTCCACCGGCACGTGCAGCAACGAGCACGACGGCGCGATCATGACGCGATCCGCACCGAGCGCGCGCGTCGCCTGCGTGACGAGTTCCAGCGCCGCGTCCAGGTCCGCGCGCCACACGTTACGCCCATCGATGACGCCCAGCGAGAGCGCGAGCGTGCGCGGCACTCGCGCGAGCGCCGAGCCGAGCCGACCGGGCCCTCGCACGAGGTCGAGATGCAGCGCCGCAACGGGAAGTCCGAGAGCCGTCGGCAGATTCGCCCCAAGGTCACCGAAGTACGTCGCGACCAGCACGCGGGGACCAGCGGCACCGAGCCGTTCATACGCCGTGTGGAACGCGCGCCGCATCTCGCGCGGGAGGTCGAGCACGAGGCACGGTTCGTCGAGCTGCACCCATTCCGCACCCGCGGCGCCGAGCCGCGCGAGCACTTGCTCATACACCGGCAGCACCGCGTCGAGGAGCGCCAGTGGCGGGGTCGATGGGCCGCGGGTCTTCGCCAACAGCAAAAAGGACAGCGGGCCGAGCAGCACAGGGCGGGTGATGATGCCGAGCGCCTTCGCTTCCAGGAATTCGTCCACGGGCTTCGCGGAAGCCAGGTGGAACTCCAGCCCTGGCTCGAGCTCGGGGACGATATAGTGATAGTTCGTGTCGAACCACTTCGTCATGTCCATCGCCGGGATCGACGCCGTACCATCAGCCAGCCCGCGCGCCATCGCGAAGTAGCGCTGGCTCTGAGTCAGTTCCGTCCTGCGTGCAAAGCGCGGCGGTATCGCGCCGAGCATGACCGCGGTGTCGAGCACGTGATCGTAGAGCGAAAAATCGTTCGACGGGATGTGCGTGATGCCCAGTCGCGCCTGGAGCTGCCAGTTGGTGCGGCGAATCTCGCGAGCCGTCAATGCCAGATCGTCCGCACTCGTGCGCCCGGCCCAATGATCTTCGAGCGCACGCTTGAGTTCGCGATGCGGTCCGATGCGGGGGAATCCGAGGTTCGACGCGACAGGCATTTGTGGTCCGGAACGGGTTTGCGCTGCTACCCCGCGACCCGCGCAGCACGGCCGCAGTCCTCTGTCCAACCTCGGCGCATCGGCCGGACGCTGGCGTGACGGATGTCACGCGTGTGACCGTGCGGCCGCTGCCATTCTCCATGCATCAAGCATCATGCAGCGATCGAGCCAGACGCACCGTAGATTATGCACATAGTCGACCTTGATCGCTCGAGGCTGAACCACACTTCCATGCGCTACGTACTCCCCACCTTCACATGGGGCATGCCACGATGACGATCGGCGAGCTGGCCCGGCGCGCGAGAGTGAACGTGCAGACGGTGCGCTACTATGAACGGCGCGGGCTGCTGCCCGAGCCCGATCGCACACCATCCGGCTACCGCGAGTACACCGACGTCACGCTCGATCGCCTGCGCTTCATTCGGCGCGCGCAGGAGCTCGGTTTCACGCTCTCGGAAATCGGTGAGCTGCTGGTGCTCCGGCTCGATCCCCATACGACGGCCGCAGCCGTGAAGGCGCGGGCAGAGAGCAAGATCGCTGACGTGGACCGGCGGATTCACGACCTTCAGCGCATCAAGCACGCCCTGACGCATCTGGCCGGACGATGTCATGGCGGCCGCGGCCCCGTAGGCGACTGTCCGCTGCTCGACGCGCTCGGCCCGCTCCCCGACTTTTCTCACCCCGACACCGGACACATGCAATGAGCGATCAACCAGGGCCACTCCCTCCGTTCGAGGAGGACGCCGGCCAACCATTACTCGATGATGCGGAGACCCTGCCAGAGCGGAGCAACCGTCGCGCCTTTCTCCGCCGCGCCTCGGCGCTCACGCTGGCGATTCCGGGGCTCGGTGCGTCGCTCACTGCGTGTTCCTCCGAAGAGCGCGAGCACGACGAGCACACAGCGGCGAACGCGCGGCAGAAATCCGGGCAGGACACCGCACGCGCAAGGCATGATTCGCTCCAGTTCCGCAACCCCGACAGCAAGCTCGATACGTCACTGCGCTATGAGCCGCGTCACGGCACCACGCCAGCCGCGAACGGCCTGTCCGCGCCGTTCGCCCGTTACGATCCGCGGCTCCCCGCACTGTCTGCAAGTCGCACGCTGCGGCTCCACTTCCATTCGATCGCGACCCCGGTACGCATCTCCTCGGAGACGGTTGTCAGCGGCTGGACCTTCGAGGGGAACATCCCCGGACCCATCCTGCACTGTCGCGTGGGCGATACCGTGCACTTCACCCTTACCAATGACATGGTGGTCCCGCACTCCATGGACTTCCACGCGGCACAGATCGATCCCAAGGTCGCCTTCCGCTCGGTCATCAAGGGACTGTCAGTCTCCTACTCGTTCACACCCCGGTACGCGGGCGCGTTCTGCTATCATTGCGGAACGGCGCCCGTGCTGTTGCATCTGGGTTCCGGGATGTACGGCGCGATCATCGTCTCGCCGCGCGAGCCGTTGCCGCCAGCAAGGGAGTTCGTGCTGCTCCAGAGCGAGTTCTACCTGGGCGCGCCGGTGAATGGGGTGCGGCCATTCGACTACGCCAAGATGCTGGCCGGGGTCCCGAACATCGTGGCGTTCAACGGGCGGCCCGATCAATACAGTCGCGAGCCGATTCACGTGAAGCGCGGCGATCGCGTGCGCTTCTGGGTCGTGAACCCGGGGCCGACACTCGGGTGTGCATTCCACATCGTAGGTGAGCAATTTGATCGCGTGTACATCGGCGAGCCGCCCACGGAGCGCATTCGGGGGGTGCAGACATGGAACGTGCCCCCAGGAGGCGGGATGGGGTTCGAGCTCACCTGCGACATCGCCGGCGAGTTCGTCTTCGTGAACCACGCGTTCGGACACGGACAGAAGGGTGCGATCGGCAACCTGGTCGTCGAAGCATAATCCAGCGCCGCTACACCCGGAGGCTCCGTCCCTCCTCCCATGCCGCGGCTTCCCATTGGCGCTCGAGCCTCCGACCTCCGGGCCGCCGGGGATCGCGTGTACCCGGGAGATGCCGGTATGCTTCGCGCCCCGGCACCGGGCCGCCCAACCGCTCGCTCGGCGTGCGGCGCGCGGCGCCTCCCTGCCCCGGATTCTCGACCGCCTCTGCGTAGCGCTGCACCTTCGTGTTCAAGTCATCGAGGAACGCCCGGACACCGGCATCGCCCATCTCCTCTACGAGCCCGGGGATGAGCCCCTTGATCAGCACCAGCCGCTCGCCCGGCGACAGCGATCGCGCCCGCTGGACGAGATCGCGGATGGTGAGTCGGTCAAGCCAGGCATAGAACGGGCTCTCCTTCGCATCAACGGTCGGCATATTGCCTCACTCAACAGGTGGCTGATGGCAATGGCAGCGTAACCCACCGTGCTTAACACGTCGCACCGTCATGCCATTGCTCTCTTTTCGAACGATGCTTCGGACATGCCGCAATCGCCGGGCCAAGCTCCCTGGGTACATGGCACGCTACAACACCCGTAGCGCCCGCGCCCCGGTCCGGACTTCCTCGATCAATCTGTCATTTCTCTCGTCGCGAGAACAACCGTGCCAGACTATACCTACGTGATCATTGGCGGCGGGATGGCAGCCGCGGCGGCCATCACGGGAATCCGCGAAGTGGACGACACCGGCTCCATCGGTGTGATCACCGCCGAGCCGCATTCGCCATACAACCGCCCGCCGCTCTCCAAGTGGCTCTGGAGAGGCACACCGCTGAGCAGCATCTGGCGCAAGGCCAACAGCAGTACAGTGACGTTCCACCATTCGTGCACCGCGCAAGCGCTGGATGTACAGCGCAAGCAGGTGACGGACGATCAGGGCGCGACGTACCACTACGGCACCCTGCTTCTGGCCACGGGCTGCACCCCACGCCGTCTCGGCGTTGGCGGCGACGAGATCATCTACTACCGCACCCTGGACGATTACGAGCGGGTGCGGCGCCTGACCGAGCGCGGTGATCGATTCGTCGTCATCGGGGCTGGCTTCATCGGGTCGGAAATGGCCGCGGCGCTCGCGATGAACGGCAAGCGGGTCACACTGATCTTCCCTGATGACGCCATTGGCAGCCGCATGTATCCAGCCGATCTGGCGGAATCACTGAACGCGTTCTTTCGAGCGAAGGGCGTTGAGGTGCTGGCGGGATCGAAGGTGATCGGCTGCGAAACCCACGATGGAAACACTGTCCTGACCGCTGCCGATGTCCACAGTGGACGCGAGCGACCGATCATTGCCAACGGGGTCGTCGCCGGGATCGGGGTGACACCGAACGTCCAGCTGGCGCAGGCGGCCGGGCTGGAGGTGGACGATGGCATTCGCGTCGATGCGTCCTTGCGCACGAGTCAGCCGGACATCTACGCAGCTGGAGATGTGGCCTCTGTCTTCAATCCCGCCCTGAATCAATGGTGTCGCGTGGAGCACGCGGACAACGCCAATAGCACCGGTGGTTATGCGGGTGTCGCGATGACCGGCCGAACGGTCTCGTATGAGTACCTGCCATTCTTCTACTCGGACATCTTCGACATCGCGTACGAAGCCGTGGGCGAAGTGGACGCGCGGCTGGACATGGTCGAAGAGTGGAAAATCCCCCTGAAGGAAGGAGTGGTCTACTATCTCCGCGACGGACGTGTTCGCGGCATGCTCTGCTGGAACATCTACGGCCTGCTCGGCGCGGGTCGCCGGCTGATCGCGTCGGGTGGGACATTTCGTCCCGTTGACGGGGGACGCTGACACGGGAATCCCCGTCGCGATCTCCGCTCCGGCGATACGCACGCGCGGCTCACGCGCTCCGCCGCTTATCGCCGGGCGACTTCGATCTTGCCGCAGGCGATGGGCAAGGTCACCTGCGCGGGAATGGTCCCGAGGGACGCCACGGAGGCGGGGAGCCTGGTGCTCGCGGGTACGCCATGGAGATACACGACGCGATCCGTGAAATCGAGTTGCTGCCCCGTGAACTGCTTGCCGAAGGCGGCCTGCAGCGCACTCAGCGACACGGTCTTCCGATAGTGATATGTGCCGTCCGCCGAGGCTTTCGGATACGTGTCGGTGACAATCTGCATGCTCACCGGATCGGCCGTGAACGGCACCATCGTCGTTCCGGACGTCGGCTCGGTCTCGAGCAGGTCGACGATGCCATCATGGCTCGTGTCAGCGGCCGCCGTGGCGCACGTGGCATCGCGACCGTCAGTGAAGCCGTGGAAGTGCTGCAGGTGCTGCATGTCCGGCGGTACGTGCCGAGCATCAACGCTGATCGTGAGCGAGTCGCCCCGAATGGTGAATCGGGCCGTCCCCGTCGTCTGCATTCCCGTCACTTTCGTGTTCATTGCGCGAAGGTGAGCGACGTAGACCGTGGCCGGTGCAGGATCGGCATGGGGCCCTTGCGCGATGGCACCAGTGGCTGAGATGCATGCGGCGCCCGCGATCACGAGAACAGCACGGAAGGTCGACTTCATGACTGACTCCGGTTTCAGAGAGAATGCAATCCGGCCCGGCTACCGCGGCGCGGAGCCGTCACCGGAATGCTGCTGCAGCGCCTGCTCGAAGAGGGCGCGAGTGGCTGCCCGGCACGCATCGCCGAGACACGTCTGCTCGTGCACCGCTACGATTCGCCCGCGCGCGATCCTGGGCGTCGCCATTGGCATGAGAAGTCGCGCGCCATCCTCGAGCATGAGCGTCGGCGTCCCGCGCACACCGTAGCGCTCCCGCCCGAGTCGCGCTTCCTGAGAGACGGCCTCACGTACCGCGCCATCGGAGAACGCGCGCGTCACATGGTCGACATCGCCGCCAACGTCGCGCACGAGGTCGAGCAGTACCTCCGGCTTGCCAATGTTGCGGCTCTCCGCGAAGAACGCTCGCCGCACGCGAAAGTCGAGCAGGTGCGCGAGCCGCTCGTCCTGATCGGCCATCGCGCGCACGGCGATAAAGGCCGGGAGCGTAGTCGTAGGCCAGTCGTCGCCGGTGAAAGCGGAGAACTCCGCCGCCGGCTCCTGCACCGCCGCCAGCCACCACTCCTCGGCGAGCAGATCACGCGGCGCTACCGGCGCCCCGACCAATTGGAGCGGGAACGCCCGCGTGCGAACGCGCACACGTCCCTCATAGTCTCCTTCCATCTGGCGCAGGCGCACGGCCGCGATATAACACCACGGTCAGAAGTATTCCGCCCACTCCCAGATTTCGGGGATTCTCGCGTGCTCCACCAGCTTCTCCATCCATGGGCTGACAGCAACGGTATCTACCTGCGGAGACTATCCGGCGTGCTGCCTGTCCGGCGTGACGGATGTCACCCGGGTGCGTGCGCCGGCGACACCTGGGTCGGTGTTATCCGTATGGAGATGCGTCTGCATCGCTCCCTCTCCAGCTCTCTCGAAACAGCAATTCATGCACCAGCTTACTCAGAGCGTTATAGCCAGCTCGAAATCGCGCCGTCTGGCCTTCCACCGCGTAACGGCAGCGTCGGTTGCCGCGTGCATTTTCGCTGCCGCGATGCCCGGTGCCGCCCCGGCTCACAGACTCCATGCACAGGCACCGAGTCCGACGGGATCCACGGCGCCGGCCGCATCCATGTCCGATTGGTCCAGCTACGGACGGGACCCCGGCGGCACACGCTTTTCACCACTCGCGCAGATCAATCGATCGAACGTCGCGACGCTGCGCATCGCCTGGCGCTTCAGCACCGGCGAGGCCGCCTCCGCCTACGCGACCGACCGGAACACCTCATTCGAGGACACGCCGCTCGTTGTGGCAGGCACAATGTTCATCGCTACCCCGCTGGGCCGCGTCTTTGCGCTTGACGCCAGCACCGGCCGGGAACGCTGGCGCTACAACGCCAGTGTGGTCCGGGTGGCGCACTTTGGAGACTTCACCACGCGCGGCGTGTCGTACTGGCGCGATCCGAGTGCGCCTGCCGGCGCGGCGTGCCGGACGCGCATCGTCTTCGCGACAATCGATGCACGGCTGATCTCGCTCGACGCCGCGACCGGCGCTCCGTGCCAGCACTTCGGCGATGGCGGTATTGTTGACCTGCGGGTCGGCCTGCGCACGCCGCCGCACGAATACGAGGAGTATGAAGTCACGTCTCCGCCCGCGGTCGTTGATGGCGTGCTCGTCGTGGGATCGGGAATTGCGGACAACGGGTGGACCAACGCAGTCACTGGTGAGGTGCGCGGCTATGATGCGCGAACGGGGACGCTCAAGTGGACGTTCGATCCCGTCCCGCGCACCGCGAGCGATCCCGCCTACGACACCTGGCGCGGTCCCGGCGCGCACCACACCGGCGCCGCGAATGCGTGGAGCGTCATCGCCGCCGATACGGCTCGCGGCATGGTCTTTCTTCCCACCTCGAGTCCGAGCCCCGACTATTTCGGCGGTGCGCGACTCGGCGACAACCGCTACGCCAGCTCGGTGGTCGCCCTGCGGGCCGCGACGGGCCAGCTCGTCTGGTCGTTCCAGACCGTGCATCATGATCTCTGGGATTACGACAACGCCGCGCCGCCCGCGCTCGTCACGATCACGCATCAGGGTCGCCGAGTTGACGCCGTGCTGGAAGCGACCAAGACGGGCATGCTGTTCGTTCTCGACCGTGAGACCGGGCGGCCCATCATCCCGGTGGACGAGCGCCCGGTGCCGGCGAGCACCGTTCCCGGTGAGGTGGCGGCACAGACACAGCCCTTCTCCCGGATCGTATTGAGTCCCATGCATGTCGATGCCGCCATGGTCTTCGGCCGGGACAGCGGGGATCGCGCACGCTGCCGCGCCGCGCTCGCGAAGCTGCGATACGAGGGTCCCTTCACGCCGCCGAGCCTCGAGGGCACGCTGGCGCTGCCGTCCAATATTGGAGGGGCCCACTGGGGCGGCGTCGCCTTCGATCCAGCCCGGCAGCTCGCCATCGTGCCGGTGAACACCATTGCCGCCATCGTCCAACTGATTCCGCGAGCCGCCTACACGGCGCTCATGGACACCATGCAGAACAACGGCGGATGGGAGTACGCCCCGATGCGTGGGACCCCATACGGGATGCGCCGCACGTTCCTGCTCTCGCCGGACGGCATGCCATGTACGCCGCCACCGTTCGGTTTGCTTGTCGCGGCGAATGTGGCAACCGGAACCATCGCGTGGAGCGTTCCGCTGGGTGCCACGCGCCCCCTCGCTCCAAGTCGCAGTGCGCAGGGCGCGGCGCAGGCCGGAGTGAACACGGGGGGCGATGCGCAGGGCGCGGCCACCTCGAATTCACCGACGTCCCGATCCCTGGGCTCCGTAAACCTTGGCGGCGCCATCGTGACCGGTGGCGGTCTCGTCTTCATTGGTGCGACGCTCGACCAGGAGCTGCGTGCGTTCGACGTCGAGAACGGACACGAGCTCTGGCATGCCACGCTGCCGGCCGGCGCGAAGGCGACGCCCATGACGTACGCCGTCCGCGGGCGGCAGTATGTGGCCGTCGCCGCCGGAGGTGATGGGGCGTACTTCGGCAAGTCGGACGAAATCGTCGTCTTCGCGCTGCCGGCGGCGGGCGCGCCGTAAGCGCGAATGTCAGACGTCAGCGCGCGGCCGCACCAGCGTGCTCTCGCGAGGTCGCGGCGCGCGCCGCAGGCTGGTAGCTCCCCACGTCCGACCCGAGACCTATGGCGAGCCGGTTCCAGCCGTTGATGGTGACCACCGCCATCGTGAGGTCCACCAGTTCCTTCTCGCTGAACTGCTTGCGAACCGTCGCGTAGAGCTCCTCGGAGATACCTCCCTTGCTGATCAGTGTGATCGCTTCGGTCCACTCCAGCGCCGCGCGCTCGCGCGGCGTGTAGAACGGCGCTTCGCGCCACGCACTCAGCACGTAGATGCGCTGCTCGGTTTCACCTTCGGCGCGCGCCTCCTTGGAGTGCATGTCCAGACAGTACGCGCACCCGTTGATCTGCGACGCGCGAAGCTTGACGAGCTCGAGCAGTGAATGTTCGAGGCCTGACTCCTGCACGTACTGCTGCATTCCTCCCATGGCCTGCAGTGCTCCCGGCGCGGCATGCCGATAATCGATTCTCCGTGGCACGGATCTCTCCCTCTTGGTGTGATAGGTTCCTTGGTGCAACGCCGGGCCGGGCGCGCGTGTTCCGCGTATGGCATGCCGTCAGTGGGCGAGCGGCCCCTGCGGCGCCGGACTTCCGATGCGCTCGCTCTCAGGCAGCATGAGGTCCTCGAGAAAAAATGCGGCGAGCTCCGCGCGCCCCCCGACTCCCGACTTCTCGTACACGGCCACGGCATGTTGTCGCACCGTCCGTTCGCTGCGCCCCGTGGCGTAGGCGATGGCCTTGTGGCTCTGTCCCTTGAGGAGCAGAAGCGCCACCTCGCGCTCGGTGGGAGTGAGTCCCCAGCTCTCGAACTGGTCGTCGATCGCCCGGCCGAGTCCCGACAAAGCCGCCTGCGCGCTTGCTCGCCACGTGTCGCGCTCCGCCTTCCGCGCCTCCAGAGCACGCCGCGTCTCGCTGAGCGAGTGCGCCGCCCGCCACCACCCTCGCCACAGTGCCACGGCAATCACGACGCCGCTGGCAATGAGCACCACTTCGTAGAGTACATGCACGGACAGCCAGCTCGACGGCGCGTCGAACGCCAGATCGATGCTGCCACCCACCACGAGCACCAGCAGCGCAGCCACGAGAAGGAGGCGCGGAGCCTGCCCCTCTGTCTCATCCATTATCGGCGTCTCCGTCATTTGCCTGATCGGGCCCGGGAACGACACATCTGCGTCGAATGTCGGATACCCAGATGGGCATGCGCGGATCCAGATTGCCGTCGACCCCTCGATGGAGCGACCCATGCTGCCCAATCCGCTGCACCCGGCGATCGTGCACTTCCCGATCGTGCTCGCCTTCCTGCTCCCAATCTTCTCGTTCGGCGCGCTCTGGGCAATCCGGCGCGGTGCACGCTTCCGGCGCGCCTGGGGCATCCCACTCGCGCTCTCCGCCGCACTCGCGCTCAGCTCATGGGTCGCGGTGGAGACAGGCGAAGGCCAGGAAGACCGCGTGGAGAACGTGGTGTCACATCAGGCATTCGACGCACACGAGGATGCCGCCGAACTCTTCCTGACGCTGTCAGGTGTGCTCCTCGTGGTAACCGGCGCCGGCCTGGTGGGCGGCGTGATAGGACGGTCGGCGCGCGTGGCAGCCACGGTTGGCGCGGCAGCACTGGTCGTCGCCGTGGTCCGCGTCGGTCATACTGGCGGCCAGTTGGTCTACCGCGACAACGCTGCCAGTGTGTATGCCGACCCGGCCGGACGCCGTGTCGCCCGCGATGCGTCGTCGCCGCGCGACGTCACACCGGTTCCGGAACGGCCCCGTGAGACACGTCGAGCGGATACACGCCGCTGAAGCATGACGTGCAGAAGCGCTCGTCCGGCAACCCGGTGGCGGCGATCATTCCTGCGTAGGACAGGTACGCGAGAGAGTCGGCGCCAATGGATCGCCGGATCTCCTCGACCGACAATCTCGCGGCCACGAGATCCGCCGAATTGGGAAGATCAATCCCGTAGATGTCCGGGAACTTCACCGGCGGTGACGAGACCAGATAGTGCACCTCGCGCGCGCCGGCGTGACGCAGCATCGCGACGATCTGTCGCGCTGTGGTGCCGCGCACCAGCGAATCATCAACGACCGCCACGCGCCTGTCCCGCAGCACTTCGGCGATCGGGTTGAGCTTCATGCGGACCCCGTTCTCTCGCAGTCGCTGCGCCGGCTGAATGAACGTGCGATGAATGTAGCGGTTCTTGACGAGTCCGATATCGAGCGGAATGCCCGCCTCGTTCGCATATCCGATGGCGGCGGGCACGCCGGAATCCGGAACGGGAATGACCACGTCAGCCTGAATGGCGTGCTCGCGCGCGAGCTGAAGGCCGAACTGGCGGCGCACTTCATTCACCCTTCGGCCGAGCAGCATGCTGTCGGGGCGCGCGAAATAGACGAACTCGAAGATGTCCAACTGCTCCCTGCCCGCGGCGAGCTGGACGGAGCGCAAGCCGTGCTCGTCAATCACCACGAGCTCGCCCGGCCGGATGTCGCGCAGCACCGTGCCGCCCACGGCGTCAATGGCGCACGTCTCCGATGACACGACGTAGCCATTGCCGATGCGGCCCAGCGCGAGCGGACGAATGCCGCGCACATCACGAACCGCAGCCAGTGCGCCAGCCGTGAGGAGCGCCAGCGAGAATGCGCCCGTGAAGAGAGGAAAGCACGTGCGCATCGCGTCGTCCAGCGTCGCACCGCGCGCCAGCTCGCGCTCGAGTGCAAGATGCATGAGCTCGGAATCGTTGGCGCCCGTGATGTCGACACCGGCGTCGCCCAGTGCATGCGAGAGCGGCGCGATGTTCGGAAGATTCCCGTTGTGCGCCAGCGCGAGCAGATTGGCGGCGCTCGTCACCGGTTGCGCGTGGCGCAGCCCGTCCCCGCCGGACGTGGAATAGCGGTTGTGGCCAATGGCGACATGGCCGACCAGCGGGCGCAGCGAGGCCTCGTCGTACACATGCGCGACGAGGCCCTGCCCCTTGTGCGTGCGGATCTGCACCCCGTCGCTCACGCTGATTCCCGTGCTTTCCTGGCCGCGGTGCTGGAGCGTCCACAACCCGGTGTGCACCAGCCGCGCGACTTCCGCGTCCTCGAGCCCCGGTGCGTACACGCCGAAGATGGCGCACTTCTCACGCATGGAAGGCCCACTGGGCATGCGCCGCCGCCCCTGGCCAGCGAGCGTGGCGATCACGGGTCATGGTCACCATGGTCATGATGAAATATGTCACGGTGTGCGGCTCTGCGCTGATGAGCACGCCCACGTCGCCACCGCGGTGTCTGCCTGTCAGGGCCCTTGACAGGTATATACCGCATCACGTATATACTTGCAATGGAATCTGCCTTCGGCATCATCGCGGAACCGAATCGCCGGGCCATTCTGCGCCTGCTCGCGTCCTCGGAGCGGTCCGTCAGCGAGATCGAGCACCGGCTTCGAATGCCGCAGCCCTCGGTCTCGAAGCACCTCAGGGTGCTCCGGAAGGCCGGCTTCGTGGAAGCGCGCGTGGACGCGCAGCGCCGCGTCTATCGGATCAGAGCGGAACCGCTCAAGGAGATCGACGCCTGGCTGGCTCCCTTCCGGCGCTTCTGGTCCGCCCACGTCGACGCACTCGAACGCCACCTCGATCGCACGGAACACGTACCGCCCAGGACGCGCAAGAAACGATGAGTAGCCGGAAGAAGTACTCACCGGGCGCCGCAACCGGCGCCGAGGTCCGGAAGGCCGGGGACAGGTGGACGCTCGTTCTCGTCCGGGAACTGCGCCATCCGCCGGCGAAAGTCTGGCAGGCTCTGACCGATCCCGCGCAGTTGCGCGAGTGGGCGCCGTTCGACGCCGATCGGAACCTCGACGCCACCGGGCCCGTGACGCTCACGACGGTGGCGACTCCCGCCCCGCACGTCTCGGAGACGAGCGTCACCCGGGCCGAGTCGCCGAGGCTGCTCGAGTACAGTTGGGGTGGGAATGACATTCGGTGGGAGCTGGAGCCGCTGGGCAACGGCACGCGGCTCACACTCTGGCACAATATTGATCGCAGGTACGTGTCGATGGGCGCGGCTGGCTGGCACATCTGCTTCGACGTGCTCGACCGGTTCCTGGCGGGTCACCCCATTGGCCGCATCGTCGCCCGCGACGCAATGAAATTCGGCTGGCAACGGCTGAACGCCGAGTACGCCGGCCAGTTCGGCATCGACGCGACGACCCCCCCCGTCCAACAACGTGACAGGAGAAAATCGCCGTGAGGATCAAAGTCACCAGCATCTACGTGAACGACCAGAAGAAGGCGCTCCAGTTTTACACCGAGGTGCTGGGCTTCGTGAAGAAGGCGGACTTCACCCAGGGGCCGTTCAGGTGGCTGACCGTTGCATCCCCCGAGGAACTGGACGGCACCGAGCTGCAGCTTGCACTCAACGACAATCCCGCCGCTCGGGCCTATCAGCAGGCCATGTTCGAACAGGGCAAGCCAGCCGCCATGTTCTACGTGGACGACGTCCAGCGCGAGTACAATCGCATGAAACTGCTCGCGGCGCAGTTCACCATGCCGCCGACCAAGGTGACCGGCTCGACCATCGCCATGCTGAATGACACGTGTGGCAATCTCGTTCAGATCGTCACCCTCGACCGCTGGCAGAGCTGATCAGCCAAGCCAATTCCGGGACGGGAACATGAAAAAGTCAGGCGCGAGCCAGGACCAGTCGGCAGCGGAGCGCATCTCGAACCGAATCGCCGAACTCGGAGACTGGCGTGGGACGACCCTCGGCAGAATGCGCAGGCTGATCAAGGAAGCAGACCCTGAGGTCGTCGAGGAATGGAAGTGGATGGGCACTCCGGTCTGGTCGCACGACGGCATCATCTGCACCGGCGAATCCTACAAGACCGTTGTGAAACTTACTTTCGCCAGGGGTGCGTCGCTGAAGGATCCGGCCGGTCTCTTCAACTCGAGTCTCGACGGCAATGTACGCCGTGCCATCGACATCCACGAAGGAGAAGTGGTTGACGCGTCTGCCTTCACGTCGCTCGTTCACCAGGCGGTCGCCCTCAACAGGTCTGGCAAGGCGAAAACTTCGAGGAACCGAACGTCCTGAGAGATGCCGGCGCACGCAGTCGTTGCCCTCTGGTACCACACGCTGTGACATCTGTCCCGCGAGTTGGGCATCCTGAGTGGTAGCCGCCCCGAACGAGTCGCGTACGCGCCAATTCCTCTCTGAGAAAGCGAGATCCGGTCGAATCCTCGCCAAGCAACTCCATTACCTCATTAGACGCAGGCCTGAGGCATCCGGCTCTGCGCAGCGTCCAAACCAGGCCCGAAAAAAGCCCTTCTGTTTCCGGTACCGATGGATCCGCGGCGTACACCAGCACCGCTGCCGCTGTGCGATGAGCGGCGGCCGCCGCCCCCGCAGTGGCGGCCTTCACCCTGCGCTAGCCACTGAGGCTTCCGAGGCTCGCCCTCTGCGGCGTGTCCCGCGCTGGCGGACTTGTCACGAAGGTGATCAGCGTTTGCCCTCGGCCGTGCGCAATACGGATCATGCGATCGTGTCCGGCTCGATCCTGCGACACGTCGATCTCGCTGACTCCTCCAATGCTGTGAGTCAGATGGCGTCGCGCGCCTTCGATCTCGCCGAGCATGATGTCGACGCGCCCATCGCGGCGGTCGAACGAGATGCCGAGCAAGGGATAGTCCAGCGCCTGCGCTTGAGCACCGAGCTCCGGGTCGTCGATCTCGATCGAACACTGCCGCAGCGCGTTCCGTTGCGTGAGTGCTTCGAGCAACCGTGGCCATTCCTCGGCTCGGACTGAAGGGGTCCAGCCTTGCTCCTGCTCCTCCCGCATGACGTTCACGGGAGGTGGCACGACGAGCACGGCACATGAGGCGTTGCGGATAAGCCGACTGGCCACGCTACCCACAATGAGTCGAGAGAAGAATCCGTGACCATGACTCCCAGCGGCGATCAGGTCCGACTGCGTCGCTGTCGCGAACGCGAGGAGCTCGCGAGCCGGTGTTCCCATCAGCGTCACCGTTTCGACTCGCATCGCTGCAGGAACGTCGAGGGCCACCTGAAGCGTCGCGAAGGCATCCGAGAGCTCATCCGCGTAACTCGATTGCAGCGCCTCCCAAACGCCAGTGAGCAACGCGTATCTCGGAATGACGTGCACGAGGTACACGGTCGCATCCGGCTGCAGCAGGCGGAGCGCGACACGCGCGGCGCGTACGCTCGCCGCGCTGAAATCAGTCGCGATGACTGCGCGACGTGGCAACTCGTCGAATGTCGGTGGCAGCGCGAGGATGGGCACGTGAGCCAGCGGCAGAAGCTGAAGGACGGTCTCGTCGCCGAACAGCCGATCTGAAAGCCCATGCTTGCCCAGCCCAACGAGCACCAGCTGCGCCTTCACCTCTCGCGCGACAACAGTGATCTCGCGAGCGGCCGCTCCCTCACGCAGCTCGAGTTTCCCTCCGCGCGCCGCTTCTCCTTCAGCCGCGACCTGGGCTCGAGCTCGGCGCAGCACTTCTTCACGCTGCGCGGCCGCAAAGTCAACGGCCCACGCCGGCAACTGGATCTCGCTGGACAGCATTGGCGGCGGCTCGAATACCGCGACGGTCACGACGTTCACGTCACCCCTGAGGTGTCCACCGAGCAAGCGTGCAGCTCGGAGCGCGACGGCCGACTCCTCTGTCCCGTCGGTGGCCGCGAGCAAGGGACCAAGCGCCCCGTTGGCCGACCGTTCCGTGGTGCTGGACGAAGAAGGTTGAAGAGCGGGGTCCATACGCAGCTCCAGTTGGTTTCGCATTTGAAGGTACGTGCCCGGACATTAGCGCCAGTCGGGCCAGCCCGCACCCGTCGTCAGGGTTCTTCCGATGAACAGTGCCCAAGATCCCGACAGACAATGGTTGGCGTCCCGACAACCTTTCGCAAACTGCGATGGATCCAATTACGTCTTGCAGAGACTGGAGAGGAGTATGATCGCCAACATTGAGAGGGTCCTGACGCCGCTCGATGGCTCGCCAGAGGCCGAGCAGGGGCTGCCGCTCGCCATGTATCTCAGCGATGCGTTCGGAGCCGACTTGCACGTGGCCCACGTATTCGTCCCTATGGCCGTAACCGCGACGGGACGCGATGCGGGCGTGGTCGACGCTGCAGTGGAGCAGGCCGCCGAGGGCGCGCACCAATACCTTCGCCAGATCAGCGAGAGCGTAAAGGGCACGACGCAGCGTGCAGTACACGCTGAGTTTGCCCGCGCGCGAACCATCCGGTCTCCCTTCGCGGAGACGAGGCGCGTCGTAGAGGCGCTTCGCGAACTGGCGAATCGTTTGCCTGCTGACCTTGTCGTCATGACGACTCACGGGCGCGGCGGTGTGAGCCGCGTGTGGCTTGGCAGTGTCGCCGATGCGTTGATTCGAGAGGTGAATGCGCCGGTGCTTCTCGTGCGCCTCGGCGCCGAGCCGCGGCACCCCACGCAGCCGGTCCGTCACGTGCTCATTCCGCTCGATGGGTCCGAGCTGGCCGAGGGCATTATCCCCCTCGCGGCCGCTCTTGCGGCCCGTGCAGGCGCGCGAGTGACGTTGTTACGCGTCCTCGTGGCACAGCGGACCGTGGCACACCTGGCGCCGGTCTCGCAAATCGATCAAGAGCACCTCGGTCGCCTGGAGGCTGAAGCCAACCGGTACCTCACCTCGACACGCCGGCGGCTCGCCGACATGCTGCCGGGAACCGAGACCTGCATCATCGTGGATGAGAAGCCCGCGTTTGCCATTCTTCACTGGGCAGCGGAGAATGGCGTCGACCTGATCGCGATGACGACCCACGGGCTGAGCGGATTCAATCGCCTCATGCTGGGCAGCATCGCGGACAAGGTCGTGCGAGGAGCGACGGTTCCTGTACTGCTCCAGACATCGAGAGCGCAGGCGAAGCTCGATTCGGCGACCGCGAGCGCGAGCGCCGCGGCCGATTTGCCAGCGGTGTCGCGTGACGACGATGCCGAGTTGCGTCGGCGCGTGTTGGAGTGGATCGACTGGGAGCCGGGCCTCCGTGGCAGTGAGATTGCCGTTACCTCGAAGGACGGTACCATCACGTTGTCCGGATACGTGAATAGCCTGGCGCAGAAGCGAATGGCCGAGCGCGATTCCGCGCGCGTGCTCGGTGTTCGTGTGATTGCGGATGACCTGCGGGTTCGGCAGCTGCCGGAGCGTGAGCGGGCACACGATATGCTGCACGCCGTGCAACACGCTCTCGACTCGGATCTCGGAGTGCCCAGCGGCAGCGTGATCGCCGTTGTCGCCGATGACTGGGTCACGCTCGAGGGCACCGTCGAGCGGGAACAGCAGAAGGTGGCGGCCGAGCGTCGGGTTGCGCATGTCGAGGGCGTGCGAGGCATCACGAACGGAATCCAGGTGAGATCAATGGTGGCATCGACGCCGGTGCCCCCGGAAAGAGCTGCGCAGGAACGAGTGGCCCCAACAGGCTAACCGTTCCCTGAATGCGCGAGGTGTGGTGCGTGGTGCGAATACACACGATTGCGCACGGATCGGCGCCAGAACGCCAGCTGCCGATCCTGATGCCGACCAGGCATCCGCTGCCAAAGGTGAGTCCAGCGGCCGCGCGGCGGCAATGTGGGGGATTTCCTTACCGCATTTCCGTTATTCGCCCTGCTGAGAGCCGATGTTCCCCGGCCTACCTTTCCGTGCATTCCACGAGGTGGATTGGCTCTGCCTTCAGGTTCACAATCAAGCGAGAGGTGACCATGAGACGCGACAACGAGCTCCAGCAGCTCATTCTATCCGAGCTCAAATGGGAGCCAAGCATTAACGCAGCCCAAATCGGCGTCGGCGTCAAGGATGGCGTCGTGACACTGAGCGGAGCGGTCGACACCTTCGCCCAGAAGTTCGCCGCCGAGCGCGCTGCCGAGCGGATCGCCGGGGTGCGCGCGATCGCGGACGAGCTGGCGGTCGTCACGATGGGGGACTACAAGAAGACAGACGCCGACATTGCGCGTGCTGCAGCAAACGCCATTTTGTGGGACGTCGAGGTGCCGACTGAGAAGGTCAAGGTGATCGTGCAGGACGGATGGGTCACGCTGGAAGGCAACGTCGACTGGTACTTCCAGAAAGCGTCGGCTGAGCGGGCGCTCCGGTATCTCGCCGGGGTAAAGGGTGTCACGAATCGCATCAAGATTCAGCCGCCCAAAGCGAAGGTGGCAGACATCAAGAGCGAGATCGAGTCGGCCTTCAGGCGCCACGCCGAGCTCGACGCCCGAAAGATCCAGGTGGAGACAGTCGAAGGGAAAGTCACCCTTAACGGAACCGTACGTAGCTGGGCCGAACGTGAAGACGCGGAGCGCGCCGCGTGGTGCGCCCCCGGCGTGTCGCAGGTGAACGACCACCTGTCCGTCTCGATGTGAGCAATTGAAGAACAGTGGCACGCAGGCGCGGATCCGCGGGCGCCCGCGTGCCACGTCGCGTCGGCCCATTTCGCCGGCTCTGCCCGGCGCGACGCTGCCGTCGGTCCCTACGATGCCAGCGTACCCGCGCGCGCTCTCCGGGCCCGACGCCGAAGTAAGCACGCTCCTGGCTGACACGGCCGCGGGTCAGACACCCGCAGCACAGCCGACAACTCGTGAGGCAGGGAGAGCTACATGACAGCGCCAATTGATCGAGAGAGCATGCAGGTCCTTCGCGACGTGGCTCATCCGCTCCGCGGCACCTCCGACGACTTCGATCCACTGCTCGCCCTCATTGGTGGCGCGCGCTTCGTGCTCATTGGCGAGGCGTCACACGGGACGCATGAGTTCTATCGAATTCGAGCCGAGATCACAAAGCGTCTCATTCGAGAGAAGGGATTCCAGGCCGTCGCGGTCGAGGCGGACTGGCCGGACGCCTATCGGGTGAATCGCTTTGTGCACGGGCGAGGCAGTGACACCGACGCGACCGACGCGCTTGGAGGTTTCAAGCGATTCCCGCAGTGGATGTGGCGCAATGCGGACGTGCTCGATTTCGTCGGCTGGCTTCGCGCGCACAACGAGGAGCAACGCGAGGATGCGAAAGTCGGGTTCTACGGCCTCGATCTGTACAGCATGCACGCGTCGATGGAAGCGGTTCTTCGCTATCTCGCCGTGGTCGATCCCGCAGCCGCCGAGCGGGCGCGCTTCCGCTACGCCTGCTTCGAGCACTTCGGGGAGGACGCTCAGGCGTACGGATATGCAGCCAGCGTCGGCCTGACCCCGTCGTGCGAACGCGCCGTGGTCGATCAGCTGATCGAGTTGCGCCTGGCGGCCGCGGATTACGCGCATCGCGACGGCCGCGTCGCAGCCGATGATCTGTTCTTCGCGGAGCAGAACGCGCGACTCGTTCGCAACGCCGAGCGATACTACCGCGCGATGTTCGGGAGCCGCACGCAGTCGTGGAATCTGCGCGACCAGCACATGGCCGAGACCCTCGATTCGCTGATTGCCTTCCTCGGCGCGAACGGGTCGTCCGCGAAAGTCGTGCTATGGGCGCACAATTCGCATTTGGGCGATGCTCGCGCAACAGAGCTCGGCGCTGGCGGTGAGCTCAATGTTGGGCAGCTCGTGCGGCAGCGCTATGGACGAGACGCGACACTGATCGGGTTCACGACCTGTACGGGGACAGTTACCGCCGCCTCCAACTGGGACGAGCCGGCCGAGCGCAAAGTCGTGCGTCCGGCGCTGCCGGAAAGCTTCGAGGCGCTCTTTCATGAGGTCGGCCTGGGAAATTTCTCGCTCGATCTGAGCGCCGGCGGCGGCGCAGCGGAGACACTCGCTCGACCGCGTCTCGAGCGCGCAATCGGTGTCATCTACCGCCCTGAAACAGAGCGACTGAGTCATTACTTCCAGGCCAGGCTGCCCGCGCAGTTCGACGCCATTCTGCACTACGACGTGACGCGCGCAGTCGAGCCACTCGAGCGCACCGGAGTCTGGGAGCGCGGCGAACTGCCCGAGACCTACCCGTCGGCCCTGTAATGGCCTGTCGAGGAGAAAGCGATCATGACACTCGAGTTTCGGGATCTCGAGCGCGCCTGCTCGCCGTGCATCGCGCGGCGCGCGGCGGCCGATCGTTCGTCCGGCTACTGTGCCGTGTAGCCGCCGTCGATCACCAGCTCCGAGCCCGTCGAGAACTTCGCTTCGTCGGACGCGAGGTAGAGCACGCCATACGCGACGTCGATCGGCTCGCCAAGGTGGCCGATGGGATGCAGGCTCACGAGCGCCTGGCGCCCCTGTTCCACGTTGCCCGTGGCCTGCATGGCGTTCTCGACCATCGGCGTCCAGATGTAGCCGGGATGCACAGAGTTCACGCGAATCCTGTAGCCCGCTTTCGCGCAGTAGAGCGCGGCCGACTTGGTGAGGAGCCGCACGGCGCCCTTGCTCGCGTTGTAAGCGGCCAGCGTCGCATCGCCGATGATCCCCTCGATGGACGACATGTTGACAATCGACCCGCCGCCTGCCTGATGCAACGCCGGGATGGTGTACTTCATCCCGAGAAACACGCCGTCGAGATTGACGCGCATCAAGCGATGCCACTCGTCGAGTGTGGCGTGTTCGACGTCGCCCGTGATTCCAATGCCCGCGTTATTCACCACGATGTCGAGCTTGCCGAATGCGCGTGTGGTCTCCGCCACGACGCGCTGCCAGCCGTCCTCCCGGCTGACATCGTGTTGCAGGAAGATCGCGCGGCCGCCTGCACGCTCGATCGCCGATCGGACATCGTTCCCGGCTTGCGCGTTGACGTCCGTGAGCGCCACCGCGGCGCCCTCGCGCGCGAGCAGCTCCCCACACGCCTGCCCGATGCCCATTCCCCCGCCAGTGACCAGCGCCACCTTGCCCTGCACTCGATTCATGACTCCGCTCTCCAGGGCCATCGCACGCGGGACCAGTCACGCACCAGTCGTCGTGCACCGCCAGATCCTCGCGAACCGTTCCGCACGTTACATGCCGCTCCGGCACACGGATATGATCGAGCGAGATGGCGGCGGAGCGCGACTTGCCTGATCCTGGATACGGCATCAACGATGTGGTCACGCGTGCAACGACGACCGCGGCCGAGCTGGGTACCAGCGAACGGATGCCGAGTGCCGATCATGGCGATCGCGTCCGCCGCCTTCTCGTCGTCGTGGATGGGGAATTGGAAGCACATGGGCATCTGGCACCTCCGCTACCCTGCTCCGCTGTCCTGTGTGCGGGACTTGCATATTCCTAGATACGCATATAGTATTGTGCGCATCGGGCAGGCCATACGACGGTGGACGCGGCCGCAGGCTAACCGGGAATCGCCGCTACCACGACACCCCTTCGCACGTGAGGGCGCCCGCACATGCATCGATGTTGGCAACTGCTGATCGCCGCGGCCGCCACAATTACCACGGCCACCGGCGCCAGGGCTCAGCTTCCCCTCCGCGACGCGCTCCGGCTTGCGGACCGGACGGCGTTCCCCAATCGGATCGCCGCCGGCAACACCGCCGCGCATCGCGGAGAGGCGCTCGCGCCGCTCCGTGGACTCCTCCCGTCGCTGCACCTCGATGCCGGCTACGTTCGCACGACCGACCCGATCAGCACCTTCGGCCTCACACTGCAGCAACGCAGGATCACCGCTGCTGACTTCGAGCCGCAGCGCCTCAATTTCCCCGATGCCGTGGGCAACTACAACGCCGGCATCGTGGTCGAGCAGCCGGTCTTCAATGCCGAGGCGTGGACCGGACGCCGGGCTGCACGGAGCGCGCTGGATGCGGCCGCTGCCCAGCAGGACTGGACGCGCCTCTCGACACACGCCGATGTGATCCGTGCGTATTACGGCGCCGTGCTCGCGGCCGAGCGGACCGCCGTGCTCGGATCAGCCGCCCGGGCCGCGCACGCGCACGTCGCGCAGGCGCAATCGATGGTGCGAAACGGACTCGTAACGAAATCGGATGCGCTGCTCGCCGATGTCCGCGCGGGCGATGTCGACGCACGGCTCGCCGATGCCTGTGGCGCCGCGGAGTCGGCGCGGCGTCAGGTGGAGGTGGCGCTGGGTGAGGACCCGACGGGCAGGCTGGTATTGCCGTACGCGCTTCCCGCTACCGCGCGAATCACAGAACTCGTTGCGCCCGACACGGCTGCCCAGCCTCCAGCCGACCGGGCCGACGTGGATGCGGCCCGGCGCGGGCTCGACGCCGCTCGTGCCGATGCGCTGCGTGCGCGCTCCACGTATCTGCCGCGTATCAATGGTTTCGCGCGTTACGACTGGAACTCGGCCGCGCGCCCCTATGCCGGTGACAAGAACTGGACGGTAGGCCTGATGGCCTCCTGGAGCGTGTTCGCTGGCGGCGCCACCCTCTCCGACATCCAGGCCACCGGTGGCCGCGAATCGGCCGCACGAGCCCAGGCCGAGGCGGCTTCCGCGCGCGCACGACTCGAGGCGGAGCAGAGCCGAAGCGCGCTGAAGGTGGCTCTCACCCGCCTCCAGATCGCCGAGCGAGCGGTGACGCAGAGCGCCGAGGCGCACCGGATCGTGAGCAGACAGTACGAAGGCGGCCTCGTGACGATTGCCGAACTGCTTGATGCTCAGGCCGCGGACATCGAGAGCTCGCTCGGCCTGTCGCAGGCGCGCTACGCCGTGATCGTCGCAGCGGCCGAGCGACGGCTGGCGCTTGGGCTCGACCCTGGCAGTCTCGCCGCGCTCGATGATGCGAGCTCCGCGACCAACTCGAGCGACGCGGCCGCGCGCTCGCCATCCGATCCAGCACCGTGCACTCCATGACACGTTCACCAGTGCTTGGCACATGGCACCGGGATGCTTCCTTCACCAGACCGATGATGATGATTCGGCTTGAGCGCCTGCGCTCCCGGCTCCTTGGCATCGCGCTCACAGCGCCGGTGATGCTCACTGCCGCCTGTCGCAGCGAGCCGAGCGAGACGGCGATGGCCACACCCACGCGCATCGCGGGCGCCATCTACACGCTCCACGACACCACCATCACCACCAGCTTTCAGGCGGCAGGAGTTGCCGCACCGTTCCGCCAGGCCACACTCAGCACGAAGCTCATGGGCAAGGTAACGGCGGTGCTCGTGCATGAAGGGGACTCGGTGCGGGCCGGGCAGCTGCTTGTTCGCATCGACTCGCGTGATCTCGAGGCGAGGGCCGCGCATGTGTCGGCATCGCTGACCGAGGCGCGTGCCGTTCGCGAGGATGCCGCCACTCAGGCGAAGCGCATCCGCGCGCTGTACGCCGACAGTGCAGCCGCCAGAGCCCAGCTCGACGCGGCGGAGACGGCCCTCGCCCGAGCGGATGCCGGACTCGCCACCGCTCAGGCGGCCGTGGCCGAGCTGGACGCGGTCAGCTCCTACTCCGTCATCCGGGCGCCGTTCGCCGGAATCGTCACCACACGCTTTGTGGATCCCGGAGCGTTTGCAGCACCCGGAGCACCGCTTGTCGCCGTGACCGATGCGTCGCGGCTGCGCGTTACGGCAGCAATCACGCCGGAGATCGCCAGCACGCTGCGGCGTGGTCAATCGCTGCACGCCACGATCGAGAACGTGAGCACGGAGGCGGCCATAGAAGGGGTAGTTCCCGCCACCAACGGGAATCTCTATGCTGTGAACGCGCTCGTTCCCAATGGCAACAGTCGCTTCCTGCCGGGGAGCGCGGCCACGCTCTCCATCGTGCTCGGCAAGCACGCCGCGCTCGTGGTTCCCGCGCGCGCCATCGTACGCCAGGGCGATCTCACGGGTGTGACGCTGCGCACGGGCGAGGGCGACGAGACGCGCTGGATTCGCCTGGGCGAGATCACGCCCGACATGGTGGAGGTGACTGCCGGGCTGCACGCCGGCGATCAGATCGTGATCGCGACATCGGGCGCGGCGCGGCCCGCGGGGAAGGATTGACCAATGGGGATCTCGGGCCGCATCGCGCACGCCTTCCTGCGCTCCAAGCTCACGCCGCTCGTCACTGTTGCATCGCTCGCCGCCGGGATGCTCGGCATCCTTGCCACGCCGCGCGAGGAGGAGCCGCAGATCTCGGTGCCCATGATCGATGTGATCGCCTCGCTCCCCGGCGCGTCGCCGAGCGAGGTGGAGAACCTCCTCGCCCGGCCGATCGAGCAGCACATGCTCGAGATTCCCGGCGTGGACCATGTATACACGATCTCCGACGAGGGCTACGCGATGGTCACCGTCCGCTTCAAGGTGGGCGAGGACCAGGAGCGAAGCGTCACACGGGTCAGGGCAAAGCTGGCGGCAGCGATGGACCAATGGCCGTTCGGCGCGCAGCCCCCGATCGTGAAGCCGCACTCCATTGACGATGTACCGGTGCTGACGCTCACGCTGCACGCGAGGAGCTACGATGCCAACGCGCTCCGGCAGCTGGCCGTGCACCTCGAGGATGAGATCCGCACGGTGCCCGATGTCGCCGGGACCTTCGTGGTGGGCGGTGAACCACGGGAGATGCGCGTCATCCTCGACGCTGCGCGATTGTCGGCGAATGGAGTGACGCCGGGCGAGGTGGCGACATCGCTCCAGGGCGCGAATGCACGGCTGCAGGCCGGCTCGCTCGTGAGCGACAACGCCGTGTACCGGGTCGACGTCGGCGCGCCCCTGTCGACGCCCGCAGAGATCGGGAGCGTGGTCGTAGCGGTGCACGGCGGTGCACCGGTGTACCTGCGCAACATCGCGCGCGTGGAGGACGGCTTCGGCGAGGTGACCAGCTACGTCTCCCACGCGGATCGCTCCGGCGCGTCCCAGCCGGCAGTCACCATCGCTGTTGCGAAGCGCAAGGGCGCGAACGCGACCGTGCTGACGCAGGCCGTGATGCAGCGGGTCGCGGCGGCCAGCGGCCGGCTGATCCCCGGCGATGTGCACGTCACGGTCACACGCGACTATGGTGAGACAGCGGGCGACAAGGCGAGCGAGCTGATCCTTCACCTGGTCATCGCCACCATCTCCGTCACGCTGCTCATCTGGCTCTTCCTGGGTTGGCGAGAAGCGGCGGTGGTGCTCGTGGCGGTGCCCGTCACGCTCTCGCTCACGCTCTTCGCGTACTACGCCCTGGGCTACACGCTGAATCGCATCACGCTCTTCGCGCTCATCTTCTCGATCGGCATCTTGGTGGATGATGCCATCGTGGTGGTAGAGAACATCTACCGGCATTTGAAGCTCGGGGATCGGGCCCCGGAGCTTGCCGCGGTGGAGGCGGTGGACGAGGTCGGCAATCCCACCATCCTGGCCACCTTCACCGTGATCGCCGCGATCCTGCCGATGGCATTCGTGTCGGGGCTCATGGGCCCGTACATGCGGCCAATTCCAGTGGGGGCCACGGTCGCGATGCTCGCGTCACTGGCAGTGGCGTTCATCGTCACGCCGTATCTCGCATACCGCCTGCTGAAGGGACACACGCGCCCGGATGCACGGAACCCCGGCGCCGGCCGCAGTGCGGACGGCCGTGTGCCGGACGGTGCCGACGGTGGCAGGGAGCGCACGCGCTTCGCGCGGTTTTACGCGCAGGTGATGACCCCCCTCATGGACCGGCCGCGGCGCCGCTTCGCGTTCTACGGTAGCGTGGGCTTGCTGCTGCTCGGCTCGATGGGACTGCTGGTCGTGAAGAGCGTGAAGGTCAAGATGCTGCCTTTCGATAACAAGAGTGAGTTCCAGGTGGTACTCGACATGCCGGAAGGAACCACGCTCGAGACCACCGATGCGCTGGGGAGAGATATCGCGAGCTATCTGGTGAGTGTCCCGGACGTGAAGAGCACCGAGGTGTACGCCGGCACCGCAGCGCCATTCAACTTCAACGGGCTCGTGCGTCACTATTTCATGCGCTCGGGCCCCGACGTGGCGGATGTGCAGGTGAACCTTCTCCCGAAGTCGGAGCGCTCGCGGCAGAGCCACGCGATCGCGGTGGCCGTACGCCCCGCCATTGACTCCATCGCGCGTCGCTACGGAGCGGCGGCGAAGGTAGCCGAGATTCCGCCCGGACCACCCGTCCTCTCGACGCTCGTGGCCGAGGTGTACGCGGCCGACGACAGTACGCGGCTCGACGCCGCGCGCCAGGTCAAGCGAATATTCGAGAACACGCCGGGTGTGGTGGACGTCGACTGGACCGTGACCGCGCCGCAGCAGCGGCGCGTATTCCGGGTGGACCGCGTGCGCGCGACCGAGGCCGGGGCGAGCGTCGACCAGATCACTCGCACCCTCTCTCTGGCGCTCTCCGGTGCAGCTGCAGGCGTGGTGAGCTCACCCACGGCGCGCGAGGCAGTAGCGATCGTGCCCCGGCTGCCGATCGCGCAGCGTTCGTCCATCGAGGCGCTGCTGGCGCTGCCGATCGCCACCGCCACAGGCCCGCAGCCGCTCGATCGCTTCGTGACCGTCGGATCCGCGATGCGGGAGATGAGCCGCGTGCGCAAGGACCTCCGGCCGGTGATATACGTGACTGGCGACGTCGCGGGCGCAATCGAGTCCCCTGTCTACGCGATTCTCACCATGAACAAGCAGCTCGACAGCATCCGCGTGAACGGCGCCAGGATCGAGCGCTACAACGCGATGCAGCCCGAGCAGCTCACCGAAACGGCCATCAAGTGGGACGGCGAGTGGCAGGTGACCATCGAGGTCTTCCGCGATCTGGGAATCGCGTTCGCCATCGTGCTGGTGCTGATCTACGTGCTCGTGGTCGGCTGGTTCCAGTCATTCATGGTGCCGCTGGTCATCATGGCGCCCATTCCCCTCACGCTCATCGGCATCCTTCCGGGGCATGCGCTGGCCGGCGCGTTCTTCACCGCGACATCCATGATCGGGATGATCGCGCTGGCGGGAATCATCGTGCGCAATTCCATCCTGCTGGTCGACTTCATCCAGCTTGCCGAGGCACGCGGCCAGACGCTGCGCGACGCGGTACTCGAGGCCGGCGCGGTGCGCTTCCGCCCGATCGCGCTCACGGCGGCGGCGGTCGTGGTGGGCGGCCTCGTCATGGTGCTCGATCCGATCTTCCAGGGGCTCGCCGTGGCGATGATCAGCGGCGCGATCGTGGCCACGATGCTCACCATGGTCGTGGTCCCGCTGCTCTACTGGGAGCTGCGGCGGCGCGCACCCACGACTACAACATTCCACGGAGGTCAGAGCGATGTGTGCTGACTACATTATCCGCCGGTTCGCCGGCGTCTTCATCCTGCTCTCGCTCGCGCTGGGCTATTGGGTGCACCCGGCCTGGTTTCTCTTCACCGCGTTCGTAGGGATCAACCTCCTGCAATCGTCCGTTACGGGGTTCTGCCCGCTCGAGCGGGTGCTGGGGCGATTCGGGCTCGCGGGGTGCAGTGCAGCCCGGGATGCAGCCGGGAGGTCAGGACGCGAGGATGCGCCGGCGGGTCCTGGTCTCTGACTCGAGGCGCTCGCACATGATGTCGCAGAGCTGGAAGATGGCGCGATCGGCCAGTGCGTAGTACACGAACAGCCCCTCCTTGCGCCGGATCACGAAGCCGGCCGCATGGAGGAGCCGGAGATGCTTCGAGACGTTGGCCTGCGCGAGCCCGCTCTCGTCCACGAGCTCGGAGACGGTCATCTCGCCTTTGCGCAGATGGTTGAGGAGCTCGAGCCGCACAGGTTCAGAGAGGAGCTTGAAGCGCTCGGCCACGAGCGCCAGCATTTCGGACGTCAACTTCGATCTCGCCATGGGTGCCCAGTCGTCAGGTTATATTGCCATATAGTAGTATAGTTGTCTTTGCCATAACGGCAACGGGTCAGGGCGCGCCGCAGGGCGGGCCCGGCTGCAGCGGCAGGCGTTCACGCCAGGAGGCATCATGATCAGTCAGACCACGCGTTACGGCATCGGCACGGTGGTCGCCTTGCCATACGATCGCGCGGTGGAGCGGACGCGCGAGGAGCTCGCCAAAGAGGGGTTCGGCGTGCTGACCGAGATCGACGTGCGCGCCACAATGAAGAAGAAGCTCGACGTGGAGTTCCGGCCCTACATCATCCTGGGTGCCTGCAACCCACCGCTGGCATACCAGGCACTGAGTGCCGAGCGCGACATCGGGCTTCTTCTCCCCTGCAACGTCATCGTCTACGCCGGCGATGAACCCCACACCAGTACCGTGGCCGCCATGGATCCCGTGACGGCGCTTGCGCTGACTGGAAACGAAAGCATCAAGCCGGTTGCCGAGGAAGTACGCGCTCGACTCGAGCGGGTACTGAAGGCGGTGGCAACCGGCTGAAGACGGCACAACCGCGCCTCGGCGGGGCGACGAACGTGCGGAAAATGCCGACCGCGGCCAGGGGCACGCCGTACAGAGTGTGAGCATTTGGCCGACAGACCCGGTGATGGGTTGGCCTATCTTTCTTCGTCGCCGCGGTTCATTTCGTGCAGCCGCACATGTGCAACGTCACGACGATGCAGGAGGACGACCATGGCTACGGAACTCTCCACCGCGCCCGCGTCTGCTGTCACCGGGGTGCCTGACGCCAGCGCGGCTGGGGTCGCCACCTTGATCACACCGTTCGAGCACATTGGCCGGGAGAATATCGGCACCGTTGGTGGCAAAGGGGCGAACCTCGGGGAGATGCTGCACGCTGGGCTCCCGGTGCCCACCGGCTTCGTCCTGACCATCGACGCGTATCAGCGATTCTACGAGCACGGCAAGCTCGGTGTCGATGTCGTCTCGCGCCTCAGCGCCCTCGACATCGATGACCCCGATTCGTTGCAGCGTGCTGCTGCCGCGCTCCGCGATCTCGTCCTGGGCGCCGAAATCCCGGGTGATCTCCGTGCGGCGATCCTCGAGGCGTATCACACGCTCTCGAGCAGCCACGATGATGGCGACGCGCTTGTCGCCGTGCGATCGTCGGCAACGGCCGAAGATACGGCGCAATTCTCCTTCGCCGGCATGTTCGAGAGTTTCCTGAACGTGCACGGCGAGACCGCGCTGTTGCGGCGCATCAAGGAATGCTGGGCCTCGACGTTCGGCGCCCGTGTGCTGTTCTACCGGCTCAAGCAGGGGATGCCGGCCGAGATGCCCGTCGCCGTCATCGTGCAACGAATGATCAATGCCGCAAAGTCCGGCGTCATGTTCACGGCTGACCCGGCTACGCGCGATCGCTCGCGGATCGTCATCGAGGCGGCGTGGGGGCTGGGCGAAGTGGTCGTAGGCGGCCAGGTGACGCCCGACCGCTACGTGGTCGACAAGGGGACGATGGCCCTACTGACTGCGGACGTTGCGCACAAGGACTTTCTGCTGACGCGCGAACCCGGCGGCGCGGACACGCTGCGCGTGGATCTCGCTCACGATCCGCGTGCCGACGCGCGCGTGTTGACCGACGCCGAACTGCGGACGATCGCCGAGCTCGGCGTGCGCTCGGAACAGCATTACGGCACGCCGCAGGACATGGAGTTTGCCATCGAGGACGGCGCGGTCTACCTGACGCAGACGCGACCGATCACGACACTTGACGCGCGTCCCGTTGCGGCGCCTGCGCCGAACGGGCGGGTGCCTGCTCCGAGTACCGGCCGGCTGCTCGTGCACGGGCTGGGCGCGAGCCCCGGGATCGCGAGCGGGAGTGCGCGCGTTCTCGGCAGTCCATCAGACGCGGGCAAGCTGCGCACGGGAGAGGTGCTCATCGCGCGCATGACATCGCCGGATTGGGTGCCCGTCATGCGGCGTGCGGCGGCCATCGTCACCGACGCGGGCGGCATGACATCGCACGCGGCCATCGTCTCACGAGAGCTGGGCATTCCGTGTGTAGTCGGGACGCACGAGGCGACGCGCACCGTGCCGGACGGCGCGCCCGTCACGGTGAACGGCACGGAGGGCACTGTCATCGCGGGCGCGCTGGCAGCAGGTGCAGTGCCGCAGGCCGTACCAGCCTCATCGCGAGTGGAGCACGCGGCGGTTCCGATCGCGGCGCCGCCCGCCAGTATCACCGCGACGAAGCTCTACGTGAATCTCGGTGAACCCGGGCTCGCCGAGCGCATCGCCCAGCAGGATGTGGACGGCGTGGGGCTGCTGCGCGCGGAGTTCATGATGCTCGACGCTCTCGAGCGCATGCACCCGCGCGAGCTGCTGAAGCGCGGCCGCGCCGACGAGTTCGTCGAGCGTATGGCCGGCGCGCTCCGCGTCTTCGCCCGCGCCTTCGCACCGCGCCCGGTGATCTATCGCGCGATGGACTTCCGCTCGAACGAATTCCGCTCGCTCACGGGTGGCGAGCAGCACGAGCCGCAGGAGGAGAACCCAATGATCGGCTATCGGGGCTGCTTCCGCTACACGAAGGAGCCTGACCTCTTCGCGCTCGAATTGCGTGCGCTGCACGCCGTGCGCAAGGACTTCCACAACCTGCACCTCATGCTCCCTTTCGTACGGTCGGGCCGGGATTTCCTTCCATGCAAGCGCCTCATCGATGCGAGCCCATTGAACGATGATCGCGACCTCGAGCTCTGGGTCATGGCCGAGGTGCCCTCGATCACCACGTGGCTTCCCGAGTACGCGAGGCAGGGTGTGCGCGGCGTTTCCATCGGCTCCAACGACCTCACGCAGCTCATTCTCGGCGTCGACCGTGACAGCGCGTTGCTCAGCGAACTGTACGACGAACGGGACGCTGCGGTACTGAATGCGATTCACGCCATCATTCGCGAAAGTCATCTCCTTGGTCTCACGTGCTCCATCTGCGGGCAGGCGCCTTCGGTGTACCCCGAATACGCCGCGCAACTCGTGCGCTGGGGCATCGATTCCATTTCGGTGAACCCGGATGCGATTGACCGCACGCGGCGCAATATCGCGATCGCGGAGCAGGCGATCCTCCTCGATGCGGCGCGCGGCACGGCCGCAGCACGCGAGGCGAGCGGATCATGACGGCACTGCTTCGCACGATCCTCGTCCCGCTGGACGGCTCGGAGCTCGCCGAGCAGGCGCTCGCTCCGGCTGTCGCCATCGCGCACGCAAGCGGCGCCGCCCTGCATCTGACACGCGTCTTCGTCACGTATGACGCGCCCAGGGAGATGCTCGGGGAGGGCGGAATGCCCATGGCGATCGAGCAACAGCTCGAGCAGGAGGCATGGGCATATCTGAAGCGCGTGGCCGAACGCGTCGCCACTGAACTGCCGGAGCAGGTGCGCACGGATCGGGTTCGCACGCGCCCGCTGCAGTCTCCCTTTGGTGAAACGGCGATCGTCGTGGACTCGCTCCGCCGCCTGGCGCGGCGCCTGCGTCCCGATCTCGTCGTCATGGCAACCCATGCGCGCGGCGGGCTGAGCCGCGCATGGTTGGGCAGCGTCGCCGATGCGCTCATGCGGAGCGGGACCGTACCCACGCTGCTCATTCGTCCACGCGACGAACGAGCCGCGACCCCCGTGTTCTTCCGTCACATCCTGCTGCCGCTCAATGGTTCCGCGTTGGCCGAAGAGAGTCTGTCGCTCGCTCAGACTCTGGCTACGCTGTTCCACGCACGGCTCACACTGCTCCGCGTCATCGTGCCGCAGCACGTCATTGCGCGTCCCTCCCCCGTCACACGGGTGAACGAAGCCCATGTGGCGCAGCAGGAAGCGGCAGCCGCGCGGTATCTCGCCACGGTGAAGGAGCGCGTGATGGCGGCCGGGCTGAGCGCCGAGACGGCCACCGTGGTGGCAGAGCATCCGGCGCGCGCCATTCTCGAGTACGCAGCCAATCACGAAACCGATCTGATCGCAATGTCGACACGTGGCCTGGGCGGCATGAAACGCTTCATGATTGGCAGCGTCGCGGATAAGGTGCTGCGCGGCGCGCCGATCCCGGTGCTGTTGACGAAGCCGGCAGCCAGGAATGAGGGTGCTGCGGGTCGTGCGGCCGCTGAATGACCGGCGTCCACGCCGTGATCGCGACCGTGCGCGCTATGCGGACGCTATGGCGCGCGTTGACCGACCGCGGTTCCTCAGCACCTGGCCGACGATCGCCGGGATGACGGCCAGCGCAACGACGAGGATCCATTCCTGCACGGTGAGCCGGCGCAATGCCAGGATTCGCGTGAGTGGCGCGTAGCTCACGGCCAGGAGCTGCAGCGCGAGCGTGATCGCGACTGCACCGAGTGCGAACGGATTCGCGAGCGCACGCCCAGGCGTCGTGACCGGCGACGTGGCGCGCGCAGTGCCCAGATGAAAGAGTTGCGCGAGCGCCAGCGTCATGAAGCTGAGTGTCGTGATCCGCGATTCGTCGCCCGCTGCACCGCGCATCCCCCACAGCAGTGCGGCAAGCGTGACGCCGGCGATGAGCGTCGCATAGAGCAGCGTGGATCGGAGCATGCGCGCCGACAGAAGCCCGGAACGCGGCGAACGCGGCGGGCGCTCCATGAGCCCCGGCTCCGCAGGCTCCAGCGCGAGCGCCAGCGCGGGAAAGGTGTCCGTCACGAGGTTCAACCAGAGGATCTGAAGCGGAAGGAGCGGGAGCGGAAGCCCGGTCGCTCCTGCGCTGAGGAGCACGAGCAGCTCGCCCGCGTTGCAGCTGAACAGGTAGAACACGAATTTGCGGATATTCTCGGAGACGATACGCCCTTCTTCCACGGCCACGCCGATCGTCTGGAAGCGATCATCCGCCAGGACGATTCCAGCCGCTTGCTTGGCCGCGTCGGTGCCCCGGCGTCCCATCGCCACCCCGATGTTCGCCTGCTGCAGCGCGGCTGCATCGTTCACGCCATCACCGAGCATGGCTACGATCTCCCCGCGGCGCTGGAGGGCGCCGATCACGCGGAGCTTCGCCCTTGGGCTCATCCGGCTGTACACTGCCGCATGCTCGGCACGTGCATCGAGTGCCGCATCCGTCATGTGCTCCAGCTCCGCACCATCCAGTGACGTATCGTTCGGTCCGAGCACGTCGAGGGCGCGCGCTATGGCTTCAGCCGTGAGCCGCTGGTCCCCGGTCAGCATCACCGTGCGAATGCCGGCACCACGAAAGCGGCGGATGGTCTCCTTTACCCCCGGCGCGGGCGGATCCGTGATCCCGACAAATCCCCCGAACGTCAGCGCACTGGGAAGCCCACCGTCCGCCGTCGGCATGTCGCCGTACGCCAGAGCAATCACCCGCAGACCGCGCGCAGCGAGCTCGCGGTTCTGTGCAAGGAGCGCCTGCCGGCCGGCCTCCCCCAGCGGTTCCGAGTCATCCGCCGTGATCCTCCGCTCGCTCGCTTCGATGACGCGGTGCGGGGCCCCCTTCACGAAGGCCATTGCCTGTCCATCCGCCCGCCGATGATAGCTTGCCATGAGCATCCGCTGGCTGTCGAACGGGAGTTCGCCGATCTCCGGCCACACCCCAAGCTCACGCTCTCGCTCCACGCCGGCCTTCCGCCCGAGGACGACCAGCGCGGCATCGGTGGGGTCGCCGCGCACCTCCCACCCATGTCCACTGTGTACGACATCCGCTCGGCTGGACAGTGCCGCGATCCGCACCAGTTGCCGAAGCGCATCCGGTGCATCACCGCGAATGGGTGCACCATGCTCGAGCAGTGCGCCCTGCGGCTCGTAGCCCGAGCCAGTTATCGTGAACTCCCGCCCCGCCACCCACAGTGTCGTCACGACTTGTGTGCCCGCAGTCAACGTCCCCGTCTTGTCCGTGCAGATCACCGTCGTGGACCCCAGAGTCTCCACGACGGGGAGCCGTCGGACGAGCGCCCGCCGCCGTGCCATGCGCCACACTCCTACCGCCATCGCAGCGGTGACAACGGCAGGCAGGCTCTCCGGCACTGCGGCGACCGCCACCGCGATACCAGTCTCCACGACGAGCGCGAGCGACATGCCGTTGAGAAGCAGGATCACGGCGATGATCACCCCGGCACCGATGGCGGCGAGCGCAAGGCGCGTCCCGAGCGCGCGCAGTCGCCGCTCCAGCGGCGTCGGCCCCACGGCGATGCTTTCGATCAGCGCTTCGATCTGCCCAACTTGTGTGGCGGCACCGGTCGCCACGACCACCGCCCGAGCGCTGCCGGCGACCACCATGGTCCCCTGGTATACCATGGTTTCGCGATCGGGGAGCGGCGTCGTGGCAGCGAGCTTGGCATCGGCGCGCTTGTCCGCTGGCACCGACTCGCCGGTGAGCGGCGCTTCGACCACACGAAGCCCCGCACCGCGGGTGAGCCGTGCATCCGCGGGCACAGCCTGCCCCGCCTCCACAGCGATCACGTCGCCCGGCACGAGCTCTCGCGCATCGATCTCGCGGATGCGCCCCTCACGCACGACGGAGGCGCGCGGCACCTGCAACGCGAGCAGCCCGCTGATCGCACGCCGCGCCCGCAATTCGGTCACAAAGCCGATCAGCACGTTCAGCACGAGCACCGCGCCGATCGCAACTGCATCGGTCGTGTCGCCATTGAGCAGCGCCACTCCGGCCGCAGTGGCCAGCAGCAGCACCACAACGCTCCGGACCTGGCCGATGAGGATCGCCCATGCCGGTGTTTGTCCGGGCGGCCGCAGGTCGTTCGGCCCCAATCGCGCCAGCCGTGCGCGTGCCTCGGGTTCGGTGAGCCCAAGCTCCGTGGAGCCGAGCCGCTGCAACACCTCCTCGGCCGTCAGCACGTGCCATGCCGGCGGCCGGCCGTCGTCCGCACTGCTACCCATCATTTATCGCTGCCACCGCCACGGGCGCGGCCTCATCGCTCTGTGCCGCCCCGGGGCCGGCTGCCGCCGGCGGCTGTTCCGTCCGTCCATATTCCTGCTCGTAGATCCGCACCAGCTCGAAGAAGTACGAGATCGCGAGCGGGCCAAGCAGCAACCCGACGAGTCCGAAGAGCGAGACGCCGGCGAACGCACCCACCAGCGTCGTGAGCGGATGGATGTTCGAGACCCGGCGATAGATGATCGGGCGGATGACGTTATCGATATTGGACGCGAGGCCGGCGCCGATGACTACAAGCGCCAGCGCCGCACCATACCGATGCCCGACCACCAGTACGAGCACGCCGGGCAGCCAGACGAGCGCGCTCCCCAGCACCGGCAGGATCGATGCGATCGCTGTCACGACGCCCCAGAACACCGCGCCCGGCAGTCCCACCAGCCAGAACCCGGCACCGATGATCGCGCCCTGCACCACCGCGGTGAGTGCGGTGCCCAGCAGCATCGCCTCGGTGACTTGGTGAAAGCGTTCCCGCAGGATCTCGGTGCTCTCACGCGAGAAGGGAAGGATCGGGGCGACCCGCTCCCACATCGCAGGCGCCGACAGCAGCAGATAGTAGAGGGCAAAGAACGCGATCACCAGGTTCAGCGCGCCCTGCGTCGCGCTCCCGAACAACGCGATCGCCTGCCCCGAGAGCCACGAGAGGAACGATCCACCGGCCCCGGCGATCTGCGCACCCACGTCGATGTTGTCGATGCGCACGTGCGCCACCCACGCCAGGAGCGCGCTATGCTGCAATTGCTGCAACGTGGCCGGCGCCTCCGTGATGATGGTGTCGACGAGCCACACTCCGGGCAGCAGCACGAGCACCGCGGCCACAACGACCACGAGCGCCGCTGCGAGGCGCGGCGCCCTCCGCGCCCAGGCACGCCGATAGGCGGGTGCACACACCACGTAGAGGATCGCGGCACCCAGGAGCCCACTGATGTAGGGAGCAAGTGCAATTGCCAGGGCGGCGCCGAGGACAATGATCAACAGCTGGGCGCGAAAGCGCCGGGAGGTCAGGGCCGTCATGCTCGTGAGTGTGAGTGCGCGGCAACGAACCAAGGATGGCAGGCGAACGGGCGGTATCCATCAGCCGAAGCCTGAAATTATTGTGGTGGAACGCCGGACGCTGAGGAGACCGCGTGTGTACACCTCGCGCATCGCCAGACCGAAGCGCCGGAAAGCCGCTGACCGTTCGACTGCGCGTCAGCGTTTGCCTGACCGCGCATAAGGACTTCCCTCATTGAGTCTGCGGTCTGCCCATCGTATCAAGCAAGCTTGCAGCCGAGTGGTCTCCTCGAACCCTGGAGCGGGCGCCGTGAACATCCTCCTCATCTCCCCGGAATTCCCCGAGACGTTCTGGAGCTTCAAGTACGCGCTGGGGTTCATCAGACGGCGCACGTCCATGCCGCCGCTGGGACTGCTCACGGTGGCGGCGATGCTTCCCGAGGCGTGGAGCAAGCGCCTCGTCGACCTGAACGTCACGATGCTCACCGAGCAGGATCTGGCGTGGGCCGACTATGCCTTCGTGGGCGGCATGGTGGTGCAGCGGAGCTCCGCCGTGGCGGTGGTTGCGCGGTGCAAGGCTGCGGGCGTGCCTGTCGTGGCGGGCGGGCCGTTGTTCACCATGGAGCACCAGCAATTCCCCAGCGTCGACCACTTCGTGCTCGACGAGGCCGAGCTCACGCTGGCACCATTCCTCGCCGATCTCGAGCGCGGGCACGCGAAGCGCATCTACCGCGCGGAGGGCTACGCCGATCTCCGCATGTCGCCAGCACCAATGTGGAGCCTCGCCGATCTCTCGCAGTACGCGACGATGAGCGTGCAGTATTGCCGCGGGTGCCCGTACGATTGCGACTTCTGCAACGTGACCGCGCTCCTCGGCCATCGCCCGCGCACGAAGACGGTCGATCAGGTGATCGCCGAGCTCGATGAGCTCTACGCGCTGGGCTGGCGCGGCAACGTGTTCTTCGTGGACGACAATCTGATCGGCAACAAGCGCGACGCCAAGGCGGCGCTGCTCCCCGCGCTCATCGAGTGGCAGCGGGACAAGCGCCACATTCCGTTCAACGCCCAGGTGTCCATGAACCTCGCGGATGACCACGAGCTGCTCGGCCTCATGCGGCAGGCGGGCTTCGACAGCGTCTTCATCGGGATCGAGACGCCCGACGAGGCAACGCTCGCTGCCTGCAACAAGAAGCAGAACCTCAAGCGTGAGCTCGTGGCCGATGTGCAGAAGATTCAGCGCGCGGGCATCGAGGTCTCGGCCGGCTTCATCGTGGGCTTCGATACCGACACGCTCGCCTCGTTCCCGCGGCTGGCCGATTTCATCCAGCGGAGCGGCATTGTCACCGCGATGGTGGGGATGCTGCAGGCGCCGCCGGGTACGCGACTTTTCACGCGCATGAGCGAAGCCGGGCGCGTGCTCGGGTCAATGTCGGGCGACAACGTGGATGGGACCACGAACATCCGTCCCGTGCTCGGCCTCGAGACACTCCAGCACCACTATCGCGCGCTCGTCACGCAGCTCTACGAGCCGGCGCACTACTACGCCCGCGTACGCACGTTCCTGCGCGAGTTTCGCGTGCCCGCCGTGCGCGCGCGGCTCGACACGCAGCGGCTCCTCGCGTTCGTGCGCTCCATCGGCCGGCTCGGCATCGCGGGGCGCGGGCGCCTGGCGTACTGGAAGCTGCTCGGGTGGACCGTAGTGCGACGACCGCGGCTGCTGCCGAACGCGGTGACGCTTGCCATTTACGGGTATCACTTCAGACGCATCACCCAGCGGCTCGCGCGCTAGCAGTGCGATGGCGACCACGGCTCCGCCGCCCAGCTGCATCGTCCTGAGAGAAAGAAAGACCCGGAGACCACTGGTCTCCGGGCGCGTCCAACCTTCTCAAGGTTCAACGAGTTGCAGAGCGGGCGACCGGACTCGAACCGGCGACGTCCAGCTTGGGAAGCTGGCATTCTACCAACTGAATTACGCCCGCGGAGAGCGGCGTCGCCACTCGACCCGAAAAGCTAGTGCGCCGCGCACCGCGGTACAAGTAACTCGCTTACTTCCCCACCACCGTCCCGCGTTGCAGAACAATGTACTGCGCATCGTCCTTCGCCACCGCCCTGAGCCACGCGATCAGCGCGTCTACGTCCCCCGGCGGCTTCACACCCCGCCGGCCCGCCAGCCTCCGGTACACCCGGAGCTCGCGTCCGTTCTGCGAGTACTCCGCCGTGTAGTTGCCGAATTCACTTTCCGCCGCGACGTTCTGCGGCAGATCCGCCTGCCACCCGGCCGGAAGCTCCAGGTCCAGTTCCGAAATGCCAACGATGGGCCCCACTACGCCTGCGGCCTGGATCGGGTACACCCGCGGCTTGGCCTGCTCGAGCTGCGTGGCGAGCGTCTGCAGACCAGCCAGCGACGGGAACGAAGGGGGCAGACTCAGGATCGCGCTCTGACCGGAGACCTTCGCCGCCTGTCCGCCGTGGATGTACATCGAGAGCTGCGGCTTCGCGTGCAGATCCTTTCCGTCAAAGATCACGAGGCTGTCGCCCGACGCGCCGGGATACGTCCGGCCCGCCAGTGTCCGGATGAAGTGATCACGCTTCGTGGAGTCCATCGGCGAGGCGAACAGCCCGCGCAGATCGTACTGCCGGAGACCGGTGGCGCGCTCGGTATAGTGCACGTCCGCCAGTCCATCCGGCGTCAGCTCACCCCGGTACGTGGTCTCCGACAGGTTCATGGCGATGGAATCTTCGGGGAGCGTGACCTCGTCTGCGTGGCCATCGGGATGCACCACCAGCGCGAACTGACCCTGATCGCCACCGGGAAGTTGCCCGAACGGCGTGAGCTCCGATGTGAGATCGACGAATTGATACGAACCGCCCCGCTTGAGCGCGGCTATGGCATGATCGAACTGATCGATGGATGGCAGTGATCGCTCGACCTTGCCGCCGGCGCTGAGCAGTACGGGATATGCCTCCACGCCCATGCGCTGGGCCATGGCGACGAACAGCGTCGCCTTGTCCTTGCAGTCACCGTACTGCGTCCTGAACACCTCGGCGGGAGTGCGTGGCTGGTATCCGCCAATGCCGAGCGAGATCGAGACGTAGCGGATGTCCTGCGCGATCCAGCGCTGCACGGCGCTGAGCGAGTCGTCGAGCGTCTGCGCTCCCGCGACAAGCTCGTGCAGCTTGCGTTCCAGCTCCGGCGTGAGCGCGTACCGATCGTGCGCAAGGCTGGCGTACCACTTCGATATCTCCTGCCAGCTCGTGGGTGACGAGAGCGCCACCGACTGATACACACCATTGGAATCGGCGGCAAAGGGCTCCGACTTGGGCTTCGGCAGGTCGGACGCCGTCCACTCGTACACACGCCGGCCGTTCGCCGTGGTGATCTTTACCGGGTTGCGAACATTGCGCTCGACGATGTGAGGCTGGATGCTGGCCGGCATGTCCACGATGTAGCGCGAACGACGCGTGGGGAGACCGGTGGTGATGGACCACGTAAAGAGAAAGTCACCCGGCCGATACGGCTTGAGTTCCTCCAGCGTGTAGCTGTAGTCCACGAGCGTGCCAGGGGTGACGCCGCTCAGCGACACGCGCCGTACCTTGCGATCCGCGTACACGGGGTCGCCCATGGTGGCCGGTACGTCGGAGTCCTGCACGTGCGACGGCGCGGCGCTGATCACCTCGCCGTCCGGCTTCACGACGCGAATCCAGTTGATCGTGAGCTTCTGATGGCCCGGCTCGTACGAGAACCGCTGCTCGGCCCAGTCGTCCACCGCATCCTGCGTGAGGATCTGCGCGACCTGGCGGAAGGTCTGCTTGCTCTGGCCGTTCGCCTGATACACGATGACGCCATCATCGAGCAGGTACACGAAGGACTCGCCTTCGTGATCAGCGGGATTCACGGCGAGGCGGTAGATCGAATCCGACTTCACCGAGGGGTCGCCGGCGGGCGTGATGTTCGGCGCCTGAGCGAAGGACGTGGCGGTGATGCCGCAGAGGAGAAGGGCGACGACACTGCGCATGCGGATGACTCGCGGGAGGAGAGGAGGTGTGCTGCAGCGCACGGGAACATGGCGCTCGAAGCGTCCGGAGTACAGACTGCTCTCCCCGCGGATTGGTCATATCGCAAGGCCGCCGGCGGGCAAAGCGGAGACGAAAGCGGCCCGCCGTGGAGGGCGAGCCGGGCCGCACATTATCGCCTTCGTCATCGAGCGATTTCACCGAGAGCCAGCGGTCGGGATTGAACCGACGACCGCTCGATTACGAATCGAGTGCTCTACCACTGAGCTACGCTGGCGCAGCCTGCATCGTCACAGGTGTCACTGCACGTGGTCACCACTGCATGCCCTGGCGCGGACTCGAACCGCGACGCCTTACGGCACCACCCCCTCAAGATGGCGTGTCTACCAATTTCACCACCAGGGCGCAACACATGCTGTCCGTCAAGCTCGAACAGCGACTGATACGGGGCTGACGGGGCTCGAACCCGCGACCTCCGGTGTGACAGACCGGCACTCTAACCAAGCTGAGCTACAGCCCCAACTCCTCTGGCGCCTCACTGCCTTCCCCACATCCCGCTCCATTTCACCCCCACCCCTCCCCCATAGCCCCAAGGGGAGTCGAACCCCTCTCTGCACCTTGAAAGAGTGCCGTCCTAACCGATAGACGATGGGGCCGCGTTCATCTTAACCACATAGCGGTAACGGGATTCGAACCCGTGTTTGAGCCTTGAGAGGGCTCCGTCCTGGTCCCCTAGACGATACCGCCACGATACCCGCACGTGACGCGAGCCACAGCGGTCATTGCTCCTCGCGAACGCTTGTCAATCATCGCACAGGCCCGGAGGGACTTGAACCCCCAACCGCCGGTTTTGGAGACCGGTGCTCTACCAATTGAGCTACGGACCTAGTTCGGCGGCGGGACCGCGCTCGTCACCTCCAGCACGCACCGCTCCTGCCAGGGTGACCGATGGGAATTGAACCCACAACCCCCGGAGCCACAGTCCGGTGCTCTAACCAATTGAGCTACGGTCACCATGCCTGCCCCGTTTCACCGGGGCAGAGTGGGAATGTTAGTGAGGGCGGGTATCAGTCGCCAGTCGCTGGCTGCGTCCGGCTGCACAAAAGCCGCTAGGCGCTCACCGCGGCGCGACTACTTCGCCCGGTCCAGATATTCTCCCGTATTCGGATTCACCCGGATCTTCACGCCCGACGGGATGAATTCCGGAATGTCCACCGTCACGCCATTCTCCAGCTTCGCCGGCTTGAAGCTCGCCGTCTTCGTCGCGGATCGCATCACCGGCGACGTCTCCACGATGTCAAGCTCGATCGAATTCGGCAGCTCGATGCCGATCGGCCGCCCGTCATACCACTCGGCGAGGATCTTCATGCCGGGCTGCAGCCACTGCGCGAAGTCGCCAAGCATCTCGTTGTCCATCTCGAGCTGGTCGTAGTTCTCCGTATTCATGAAGTGGTACGTATCCCCACCCTGATACAGAAACTCGAGCTCGTGCGTGTCGAGCTGCGCCTTCTCGATGGCGTCGGCCGCGCGAAAGCGGTGCTCGAAGTTCGAGCCCGTGCGCAGATTCTTCATTTTCGTCTGCACCATCGCGCGCAAGTTTCCCGGCGTATGGTGCCGGAAATCGAGAACCCGGCAGGGATCGCCCTCGAAGACGAGCACCATGCCGCGGCGGATCTGTGTAGCTGGCAACGCCATGATCAGCAACCTGACGTTCGGGTAGACACGACCGGCCGCCGCGCGCTCACGTCGGTCGCGCGCAGTGCCGGTCGCCTGATAAGATCACAAAATGTTCAGCATTTAAAGTTAGTCCTGCACCGGAGACGGGTCAAGTTTTCCCGCCTGTGCCGCCGACGCGGATTGCGCCAGCAGCGGGCCAAGCACACGCCAGACGTTCTCCGCGACAATCCGTTCGCCGCGCGCATTGGGGTGAATGCCGTCCGCCTGATTCAGCGAGTCCACTCCCGCCACGCCCCTGAGCAGGAACGGGATCAGCGCCGCGTGATTCGCGCGTGCGATCTCGGGATACACGCGCGCGAACGTCGTGGTATAGGCCCGTCCCAGATTCGGCGGCGCCATCATGCCCGCGATCACCACCCGCGCCCGCGGATGGTGCGCGTGCACACTGTCGAGCACGGCCTGCATGTTGGCACGCAACGAATCCACGTCGAGCGCGCGCAGCGCATCGTTCGCTCCGGTCTCCAGGACGAACACATCCACCGGCGCACGCATCAGCCAGCCAATGCGGCGCAGCGCGCCCGCCGATGTCTCGCCGCTCACTCCGGCGTTGACCACCTGATACCTTTCGCCCAGCGCATCAAGGCGTTGCTGAATGAGCATCGGATAGGCGGAGTCCGGATCGAGTCCGAGCCCGGCCGTGAGGCTGGTTCCCACGAAGAGAATCGTCGGGGCGCCGGCGTTCGCGGCCGGCGTTGCGGACGCGGCCCGGGCTGTCGCCGCCGGCGCCTGCCCGGCCGGCTGTCTCTCCGTGCTCGCGCTGTCCGCCTTGCTGCGCCCGCACGCCACGACGCCGACACAGACTCCCACGACCCACACGACTGCACGCATGCTCGTTGCCCGAGAGTTGACAAAAACGTATCGCAGCGGCGACACCCTGATCACGGTGCTGCGCGCCGTCTCCTTCTCCATTGCGGCGCGCGCGTTCGTCGCCATCGTGGGACCATCCGGAAGCGGCAAGACAACGCTCCTGGGGCTGCTCGCCGGACTCGACGCACCAAGCAGCGGGACCGTGCTGCTCGACGGTACGGATCTGGGCCCGCTCAGCGAAGATGCACGCGCACGACTCCGCGGAGAGAAAGTTGGGTTCGTGTTTCAGAACTTTCAACTCATTCCGACACTTACCGCCGCCGAGAACGTGCAGGTGCCGCTCGAGCTGCGTGGCGTGTCCGGCGCGCGACGGCAGGCGCGCGACCTGCTCGACCGTGTGGGACTCGCGGACCGGGCACATCACTATCCGGCGCAACTATCCGGCGGCGAACAGCAGCGCGTCGCGCTGGCGCGCGCCTTTGCCAATGCGCCGCGCGTGCTGTTTGCCGATGAACCCACCGGCAATCTCGACTCGGACACCGGCGAGCGCATCATCGCGCTCATCGAGTCGCTCAATCGCGATGCGGGCTCCACCGTGGTTCTCGTCACGCACGATCCCGCGCTCGCGCGGCGCGCCGGCCGCATCATCCGCCTCAGCGATGGCGCCGTCGTGGACGACTCGGGCGCCGTGTCGTGATGGGACGCTGGCGCTTCGTCCCCGTTCTCGCGTGGCGCGACAGCCGCGCATCGCGGCGCCGCCTGCTGACCTTCATGGCGGCAATCGCGGTAGGCGTGGCGGCGCTCGTCGCGATTGATTCGTACACCGCCAACGTTGTTCGCGCCATCCATGACCAGTCACGCGATCTGCTGGGCGCCGATATCTCGCTCTCGTCGCGCGATCCCTTTCCGCCGCCGGTCGATTCGCTCCTCGTGACGCTGCGCGGCGAGGGCATCCGCGTCGGGCGCATGACCTCATTCGCCTCCATGGCGCTGCTGCCTCGCGCGAACGCGACGCGCCTCGTGCAGGTGCGCGCGGCAGGGCCGGGCGTCCCCTTCTACGGCACCATTGGCACGAGCCCGGCCGGCCGTTGGGCCGCGCTGCAGGCCTCGCATGCCGCACTGGTGGACTCGTCGCTGCTGGTCGAAACCGGCGCGCGGGTCGGTGACACGCTCTCGCTCGGCGCCGCACGATTCGCGATCATCGGGACGCTCACCAACGTCCCGGGCGACATCGGCATCGCTGCGGCACTCGGGCCGCGCGTGTACATCGCCGATCGCTTCGTCGGCGAGACGGGACTCGTCGTGTTCGGGAGCCGCGTCGGCTATGACGCGCTGCTGGCGCTGCCACCAGGTCGCGATGCCGACCAGCTCCTCACGACGTACCGCGCCACGCTCTCCACTGCCCGCGTCCGCGGCCGTACCGTCGCCGAGACCGAACGCTCGCTCACGCGCGCCGTGGACACGCTGCACGACTTCCTGGATCTCGTGGGACTCGTCGCCCTCCTGCTTGGCGGTGTCGGCGTGGCGAGCGCCATCCATGCGTACGTCGCGGAGAAGACGGACACGATTGCGATGCTCCGCTGCCTCGGGGGAACGCAGCTCCAGGTGCTGGCGATGTACCTGACGGAGGCCGGGGCGCTGGGGCTGGTCGGCGCCGCCGCTGGCGCGCTGCTCGGCATCGCCGTGCAATTCGAGTTGCCCCACGCGCTGGGCAGCTTCATCCCGGTGACCGTGCAACCAGCCATCGTTCCGCGCGCGGTGATCACGGGACTTGTCATTGGTACCTGGGTGGCCGCGCTGTTCGCGCTGCTGCCGCTCCTGCGCGTGCGCCGCATCACGCCGCTCCAGGCGTTGCGCCAGGACGCGGGCGCCGAGTCGGCGCCGGGCGCCGCGCGGGATCTGGCGCGACCGCTCGCGGTGGCAGCGCTGGTGGCGAGCGTCGTCGGCATCGCGGTGTGGCGCTCGGGGTCCGCGCAACGGGGCATCTTCATGAGCATCGGGGTTGGCGCGGCAATCGGTCTGCTCTGGCTTGCGGCTGCTGCGCTGAGTGGTCTCGCGCGCCGCGTGCTGCGCGAGCAGTGGCCATTCGTGATGCGCCAGGGCATCGCGAATCTGTATCGGCCGTCGAATCAGACGCGCGCGGTGGTGCTGGCCCTCGGATTCGGCGCCTTCCTGCTCGGCACGGTGTTCCTCGTGCAGCGCAGCCTGGTCGCGCACCTCTCCCTCGACGACTCCAACGTGCGCGCCAATCTCGCCTTCTTCGATGTGCAACCGGATGAGGTCAGAGGTGTGGACTCGCTCATTGCCGCCGCGAACATGCCGTTGCTGCAGCAGGTCCCGATCGTGCCCATGCGGATCGCGACCATCAACGGATCGGACAGCACCGCGCATCCGGACCGTGCGCCTGATGCGCCGGCGGCCGCCGGGCCGGGAACGGCGCCGCGGCGCGGCGAACGCCGCCGGCCATCATGGGCGCTGCGCCGGGAGTATCGGTCGAGCTATCGCGACACGCTCAACCACTCGGAAACACTGACCGCCGGTCACTGGGTTCGCGGCGCCAACGCCCCCGGCACTGACCTGCCGTGGATTTCCGTGGAGCAGGATGTCGCCAGCGAGCTGCAACTGGCGCCGGGTGACACGGTCACATGGAACGTGCAGGGCGTGCGCATTCCCACGGTGGTGACGAGCTTTCGCGCGGTGAACTGGGCACGCTTCGAACCCAACTTCTTCGTGATCTTCTCGCCCAGGGCGCTCGACGGTGCTCCCGCCACCTTCGCCATGCTCACTCGGTCGTCTGCACCCGCCGCGATTGCGGCGTTGCAGCGCACGGTGGTCGAGCACTACTCCAACGTCTCGAGCATTGATCTGTCGGCGGTGCAGCGCGCGGTGGGCGCCATTCTGGAACGCATTGCGGTCGCCATCCGCTTCATGGCGCTGTTCAGCGTGGCCACCGGCATTCTCGTGATGCTCGGCGCAGTGGGCGCATCGCGGCGGCAACGCATCCGCGAAGGCGTACTGCTCAAGACGCTCGGCGCCACGCGCGGGCAGATCGGCAGGATCATGCTCAGCGAGTACGCCATGCTCGGCATTCTGGCGAGTGCGACCGGCGTCGTGCTCTCCGTGGTGGCGGCCTGGGCGCTCATGCGCTTCGTCTTCGATGCTCCCTTCCGGCCGTCACCGTGGCCCGTCATTGCGCTCGCGGCCGGTGCGACACTGCTCACGCTGATCATCGGGCTGTGGAGCAGCCGGGACGTCTTCGCCGCAACGGCGATGAGCGCCTTGCGGGACCGGTGAGTCGCCAAACGGGCTCGCGATCACGCGGCCCGATGCTCCCGCGGCACGCCGGCAGTCACTGTATACGCACGACAACGGCGCGTATCGGTCCGCTTGTGAGCAGCGTCTCGTGGAACGGATCAACGAGTTGAACACTCTCCCGCATGGCCGTGGGGCTGTCCAGCTCGAAGTACGCGCTGCCGCCACCAGGCATGCGCACCGCGAAGTCGAATTCCCCGAAGTGCAGTTGCTGTGGTTGCAGCGGATACACGCGCGGAAAGGCGCGGCCTCCGGTCGTGTAGAAGAGCTGATCGTGCATGCCCTGAAAGATGCCGGTGTCATCCCACCCCCGGAACACGTAGCGTGAGGACGTGGGCGTCACCTCCGGATAGCCGGCAAGCACGCTGGCGAGCGACCAGTCGGCGACCATGGTGCCGAACGGCTGGTTCGTGCGCGCGACCAGGTTCGGGATGCCCGTGAGGGTGGTGCTCTGTGTCATTGCGTGGAGCGCCCCGGCCTCGGACGGCACGTACTGATCGAGCGCCCACCGCACGAACGACCACGACCCACCGTAATCGGCCGAGCCACCGCCCAGGATCGGACTCTCGGAGGTGACGTTGGACAGGTAATCGTACAGAAAGGCGAAGTGATCGAGCATCACTTCGGGATGATCCCCCGCGCATCCGTTCACCTGTGTGAGCGGGGGTTCGCAGCCGACCGTCGCCGCAAAGGTCGCCTGGTGCTTCCATGACGTGCCCGAGAAGCGGCGCTGAAAAATCTCCGCCGAGGTCTGCGCCGTCGACTCCTCGAGCCATTCTTCCTCGAAGGAGGCGGCGCCGTTGTTCAGATGTGCGGCATATGACGCGAGGTGCTTGGACTCGTGCGCGAGCACGCCGCGAATGTAGCCGAACCAGCGCGCCTCATCCTCCGGGCGCTCCGGCAGATAGGCGTAGAAGATCGCGGCCTCGTTGGAGATGACATCAAAGTCCGGACCAGCGGCGGTATCGACCGGAAAGAAATCACACGCAGTCACGAAGCCCGCTACGCCGGAAAAATCATCATTCAGGACCGGCGAAAAAAGCATCTCCTCCTTGCCGCCATTGCGCAGTTGCGGGCCGTAGGCGAGCGGGTCGCCGAAGTACTGCACGAGCATCGGATAGGTGAGCGAATCGAATTCGGCACCGATCGCGGCATACGCATCGTCCATCGTGCCGGCGAGCGGCGCGGCGACATCCTCGTAGATCACGCTGTGCGGACCCGAGTAGACCGCGCGTGCCCGCACGGGAAAGGACAGCGAACAGTCGGAATCGTAGCGAATGTCGCGGATACGGAACGAGAGCGTGTCGCCGACCTTGACGGTGCTGACGTCCCGCGAGAGTGTCCTGTCGCGCCGCGCGAACGCCAGCCGGTTGGCCACGGCGCGCATCTTCAGCGCGGCGGGCCCGCCGCGGCGCTGCACGAGCTGGCGATCCGCCGTCAGCAGGCGAGCGTGCAGCGCCTGCCCCGCGGCAAATTCGGCCGGAGTCATGCCGGCCATCTGCGCGCTCAGTGCCAGCCCATTGCTGGTTGCCGTCACCGGCAACACCTCCGGCGCGGCCGCGACCACGCGTGCGCTGTGCGCGCTGTCCGGTGAGCTGCCGTGCAGCTTCACCAGGGCGGCGCTCCGCGAGCTCGTGTCCGTGTTGAACAGGGTGAACAGGTACACGCTATTCGCGTGGGGCGCGAACTGCAGGCAGCTCGCCTGCGCCGCCGAGAGATTCAGGAAGGTCGGACTGCCCACCGACAGGTCGAGCACGGTGGCAGGCACGGTGGCGCCCGAGGCCACGCCACACGTCAGCGCGGACTGACGAGGGCTCGTGGCATCGTGGCAGGCAACGAGCAGCGGCACGAGCCAGAAGGGAGACTTCCGCATGGTCTGCCTTGGAGAGCGCGCGGAGCGTGTGATCGACGGCCGGCGACCGCCGGTCTCGTGGTTGCCAAATATGGGGTGCGTGCAGATGTTCGGCGAGCGGCAGTCCGAGACTACCTTTCCAGAATCCATGTATCTGTCGATTGTCGCGACGCATTCGCTGCTGAGCAAGCTGTCGCACCTGTGGGCGTACGTTACCCTGGGGGCGACGAGCATCTTCACGGAGGAGGCGGCGCCCGTGATTGCCGGCTTTGCCGCCCATCAGGGGCACCTGCATCCGGTGCGGGCCGCCATGGCGTGCGCCATCGGCAGTTGGTCGGCGGACATCGTGTTGTACGCCCTTGGCCGCTGGCGTGCGGCGCGCGTGGCGCGGCGCTGGCCCTGGCTCGCCGCTCCGATGGCGAAGCTGCTGCATGCCGTGCGCCGCCGTCCGTGGCGTGCATCGCTGGCCGTGCGCTTCGCGTACGGCGCGCGGCTGCTGCTGCCAGTCACCTGCGGGGCGGCCGAGATTCCGGTCACCCGATTCGTAATTGGCAGTGGCGTCAGCGCGTGGGTATGGAGCGGCATCTTCACGGCGCTGGGATGGGGCTTCGGCCAGACCGCGGTCGTGATGATCGGTCATGTGCGCCGGCACGAGGATCAGATCGCTATTGGACTGGTCATTGTTGTCGCGGTCATTGTGTTCCTCGTTACCTGGCGCAATCGCAACGAGGTGGCCAGGGAGATCGAGGGGGAGGACGACTGACTGCGGACTGCGGGACGCGGGCGCCCGCCTGCGGCGGCGCCCTGCGGGAAGCGCGGCTGCAGTCCTACCGCCGCCGCAACGATTCCCTATACCCTGTTTCCTATTCCCTGGATTTCCCGCAGGCGCTGAGCCGCCAGGCTCAGGCGCCGCTTCCCGCAGGCGGCCACAGACCGCCCCTTCCCTCAGGCGCTGAGCCGACAGGCTCAGGCGCCGCGTCCCGCAGGCGGCCAAAAGCCGCCGCAACCGTCGCTTTCCGTTCCAGCTTGCCCCAGCCCACCAGCCGCCCGCGCAGCGCCGCGAACACGCTGCGGACCACCACCCAGTACATCACCTGGCGGTACGCAAAGCGCTGGAGAAAGATCAGCCACGTCAGCCAGCGATCCTCGCCGGGCTCGAGCAGGAACGCCACCACCGCCGCGAACCAGTCCACCAGCAGGAACACCGCGTAGTACGTGAGGACGTGCTGCAGACTCGTGAGCGCGTACGTCGCGCCGTGCTGCTGGCGTACCAGCCACACGGACACGAGAGCCCACACGAACATGAGATCGGCAATCGGTGAGACGAACGGATAGAAGAGCTGGAAGATCGCCACGTTGGGCATGGCAATGAATCCCAGCGATCCGTGCCGCGGGCGCAGAAATACGTCGCGATGCTTCCAGATGCACTGCAGTGTGCCGAACGACCAGCGGAAACGCTGCTTCGCGAGTGCGCGCAAGGTATCGGGCGCTTCCGTATAGCCGATGGCTTCGTCCGCGTACGCGATCGAGTAGCCACGCTTGCGAATGGCGAGCGTGAGATCCTGGTCTTCGGCGAGCGTGTCTTCGCTGAAGCCGCCCACCTCCTGCACGAGCGCCCGGCGCCAGGCACCCACCGCCCCCGGCACCACCGTAATGCAATTCAGCAGCGAGAACGCGCGCCGATCCAGATTCTGACTGGTCACGTATTCGAGCGCCTGCCACCGCGTAACGAGATTCACGCGATTGCCCACCTTGGCGTTCCCCGCTACCGCGCCCACCGCCGGATTGTGCAGCGGCTCCACCAGCTCCGCCACAGTGGTAGGCGTGAACATTGTGTCCGCATCGAGGCAGATCACGATTTCGCCGCTGGCTCGCGCGAGGCCGAAGTTCAGGGCGCTCGCCTTGCCGCCGTTCGGCTTCTGGTAGAGCGCGACGCGCGGATGCGATCCGAACGCGGCGTGCGCCACATCGTACGTGGCGTCCGGCGATCCGTCATCCACGACAATCACCTCCAGCGCGGCGGGATACCGCTGCTCCACGAGGCTGCGAATCGTCGCGACGATGACTTTCTCCTCGCGGTAGGCCGGCACGATCACGCTCACGGTTGGCGCGTACGTCACCGGGGCATCCGGGTTCTGATGCCGGCGGACGCGTTGCACGATCGCAAGCACGGTGATGAACAGCAGCCGTGCCAGGCCGAGCACCACGGCGCTGAGAAAGAGCCAGTAGAGCACCCACTCCGCCACGCCAACGGAGCCGAACGCCAGCAGCTCACCCATGCGGCTCATGCGGCTCTCCGGTGGAAGCGGCGGCATGGCGACATTGCGCGTGATGCCCACGAGCTCGGACACCGGCACCAGCGTGTCACCTCGTGCGGTAAGCGAATCGATGAGTGGGCCCAGTGCCGCGACCGTCTGCGAGCGATTCCCGCCTCCATCGTGCAGCAGCACGACGTTCCCGCCTTTCGCAGTCTGGGCGAGCACCGTGTCGATGATCGTCCGCACGCCCGGCGACTGCCAGTCTTCCGCGTCAATACGCAGCCCCACGGTGATGTAGCCGCGCTCCGTCGCGACGGCGACCGGCCCAAGCTCGTCCGACGTGGTGGGTTCCGCATCGCCGAAGTATGGCGGCCGGAAGAACGCGCTGCGGTGGCCCAGCGCCGCTTCGAGCAGACGTTCCGTGGCATCGATCTGGAGCTTCACCACGCGATCGCTCGCGAACGCCAGATTGGGATGCGTGAAGGTGTGGTTGCCGATCTCGTTCCCGTCCGCGTAGATGCGCCGCAGCAGCGGGATGTGGCGCTCCGCATTTTCTCCAACCACGAAGAACGTCCCGACGACGTGCCGCGACTTGAGCGTGTCCAGGATCTGCGGCGTCCACGTGCCATCCGGCCCGTCGTCGAAGGTGAGCGCGATCTTGTGCGGCGTCTGACCGAAGCGCTGGATGACCCAGGGAACCGCATACTTCGTGATCGTCTCGTCATTCACGTAATGCGTCACCGGGTCCAGCCGGATGGTCCGGCTGCCGGGGGTGGGACGCGACCCGAGCTCGAGCAGTTCTCCAGTCGCGGTCTTCGGTTGAAATTCGGGATCGTACCCCGACGGTATCGCCCGCAAACTGTCCACCGGCGCGTCGATGCCGCGCTGCCCGATCACGGCCCAGATGGCGGGATCTTCAGAGCCGAGTCGCCAAATGGCGAATCCCGCCGCGCCAAGGGCGTCACCCGCCAGAATTTCGTTGTACGCCGTGACGCCATCCAGGTACCAGTCCACGTGATCCGTGGAGTCCGGGTCGCGCCAGGTGGCATAGGGATTGAGCGACAGTGAGTCGAAGTGGATCGCGGCGGGCCGCCCATCGTGGGCGGCGTTGCGGACGTGCGTCATGACATCCTGAAACGTCATGGTCTCCGCGGTGGAGTCCGAGGCGTCGTTCCAGTCGTAACCATAGGCGCCGAGGGCCAGCACCGCCTTGGCGGGCGGGATCACCCGCAGCATGCGACGCGAGGTCCGCACGAACCACTGCTGGCTCGCCACCGGTCCCGGATCGCCGCCGCTGTAATGCTCATCGTACATCATCAGGAACACCTTGTCGTCCACGGCCGAGAACTTCGCGAGCTGTTCATCGGTATCGTTGAACGACAGGGCCTGCGTGAGCCACCGGCCCTGCGGAGCGAGCTGCGCGTGCAGCAGTTGCAGAAAGCGCACGATCGCGGGCGTGAGACCGCGGGGCGCTTCCTCGAAGTCAACGGTGACGCCGCCGAGGCCGTAGCGCATCACGGTGTCCGTGAGCTCGCGGATCGCCCGGTTCCGCGCCGTCGAATCCGTCAGCAGGTGGCGCAGCGCCTCGCCGTCCCATCGCTTGGCCACGGAGTCGTAGTTCGTCACCATCGCGAAGACGAGGGGACGCTTCGCTTCATCCGGCACCCGCTGCGCGATCGTGTACGGCACGCGCCGGTCCACCGACAGATGCAGCGAGTCACCGCCGGCGGCGAGAAATCCCCACTCGCACACGACCCAGTCGAGATCATCGGCGTGGGCGGAGAGCGACGCGAGCGAGTTGTCGTCCCAGTTGACGTAGAATCCCGCGACAATGGGCTGGCCCGGCGCGACGGTGCGGCTCGCGAGGTGGCGCGCACGCACCGGGAGCAGTCTCGCCTGCGTGGCCGGCGGCATGTGATGCTTGCGCAGCTCGAAGAAGAGCTGCAGCCGCTTGGTAAGCCGGCGGCGCTGCTCCGGACTCGTGATCAGACTGGATCGCAGCGGCGGCGTCAGCGACATCGCCAGCTGTGGGGGGCGCGGAGGGCTGAGCAGGTTCACGACCACCGCCGCCGCCGCCAGCGACGTGACGACACCGAGACCGATCGCGATGCCGCGCAGGCGCCGCCAGCGGCGGCCGGACGCATCGTGGAAAACCGGAACCGGCGGCGTATGGGGAGGGGCCAGCATGTGCTGAATAGTAGCGAGTCGCTACGCCTCGGTGGCCAGTGCCGCCTCGACCAGATCAGTCCGCCAGTCGCCAGGGCTACGGGGATCATCATTACGGGGTGCTGGAGGTCCGTGGCATCCGGCACGGCGCCCATCGGGAACGGGGACGGGGACGGGACGTCGCCACCGGGCGGGGGTAGCCTGTCGCGGCCAGCGTCCGCTAGACTTGGCAGTCCCGACTCGTCCCTCCGCGAACATGACCCTGCTGCAGCTCGATGGCCTTCTCTTCCTCGGTGCATTCGTCGCCGGGCTCATTGGCGCGCTCACCGGCCTGGGTGGCGGTGCGATCATCGTGCCGCTTCTCACGCTCGGCTTTGGGGTGGACATTCGCTATGCGATCGGCGCGTCACTCGTCTCGGTCATTGCGACGTCGTCCGGCGCGGCCGCCGCGTACGTGAAGGAGGGGTACACCAATCTGCGCGTCGGGATGCTGCTGGAGGTTGCGACAACCGTTGGTGCGTTGAGCGGCGCGTTCGTCGCGGCGTACGTGGCGCCGAACGTCATCGCGATCATTTTCGGGTTCGTCCTGTTGCACGCGGCGTGGGAGGGCACACGGCGTCACATGGATCACATCGTGCACGGCGCACCGGACCGTCTCGCCACGGTGTTGCGGCTCGATTCGACCTATCCCACGCCCGAGGGTCCGCAGGCGTATCAGGTTCGCCACGTGCCGCTGGGGTTCGGCCTCATGTATGTCGCGGGCGTGCTGTCGGGACTGCTCGGCATTGGCTCTGGCGTGGTGAAGGTGCTCGCGATGGACCGCGCGATGCGCCTCCCGTTCAAGGTGTCAACCACCACGAGCAATTTCATGATCGGCGTGACCGCCGCCGCGAGCGCCGGCTTGTATCTCCATCGCGGTTACATCGAACCAGGTCTCGCGCTTCCAACCATGCTCGGGGTGCTCTGCGGAGCACTCACGGGTGCGCGCGCCCTTCCCGGCCTCAAGACGAGAAAACTCCGGCTGATCTTCAGCGTTGTCGTCGCGGCCATCGCCTTTGAAATGCTCTACAATGGCTTTTCCGGAAAGATCTGACGGCGTGGCCGCCGGCCGCGCCTCGGGACATGCTGCCGACGAGGAACGGGTCGAGCAGATGGTCGGCAATCTGCTCCGCGCGGGCGTCCTGATCGCGGCGTTCGTGGCCTTCGCGGGCGGCGTGGCGTTTCTGGCGCAGCACGGCGCGAGCGCACCCGCGTATCACGTGTTCCGCGGGGAATCCACGATGCTCAGCACGCTGGGCGGCGTGCTCCATGGCGTGGCGGCCCTGGACACGGCCGCGCTGGTGCAGTTCGGCATCATCCTGCTCATCGCGACGCCGGTGGCGCGTGTGCTCCTGACCCTCATTGCCTTCGCGATACGCCGTGACTGGATGTACGTCGTGATCAGCGCCATCGTGCTGGGCGTGCTGATGTTCAGCCTGCTCGGCGGGTGATGCGAGCGTCCGACGACACCCGGAGCGGATCGACGCCGGACCGCGCGTCCGCCGCGAGCGCTACCTGCCGATCGCCAGCGCCATTCCCGCGAACACGACGCGTCCTGGCGCGGGCTCGAAGAACTTGCCCCGCGTGGCGTTCACCGCCACGGATCCCACATAGCTCGTGTTGAACAGATTCTCCACCCCGACTATCGGCGAGATCCAGGGATTCCCGAACAGCGACGTCGCGCCCAGTCGCAGATTCAGCGTCGTATAGCCGTCGGCGCGAGCGGTGTTCCCGTCGTTCACGAACACCGAACTCTGCGCATCCGCTTCCGCCGTCACGAACAGCGCCTGGTGTCTCCACGTGGCGGAGAGCTGCAACTGACTGGCCGGAATGCCCGGGATGCTGTTGCCGGCGTAATCCGTCGTGTCCACCACGAACTCCCGAAAGCGATAGTGCGCGTAATTGTACGAAGCGCCGAGCTCGAAGGGCCCCACGGCGGCGCTCGCGCCAATCTCGACCCCCTGGCGCCGCGTGCGACCCGCATTCCGGTAGTAGGTGCGACCCAGTCCGCCCGGCACCTCGTATTGAATCAACTCGTCCCGCACTTCCGTGTCGAACAACGCGGCGCTGTACTGTACGCGCGAGATCAGCAGTCCCTTGAGCCCGATTTCGTACGACGTGGAATGCTGCGGCTTGAGATCCGGATTGAGTCCGGCGGATCCATCGGGCTTGTTGCCGAGCTCCGTTGTCGTGGGAGTCTCGAACGCACGTGACACATTGGCGTAGAGGGCGTGCAGCGGTGTGAGCTTCACATTCAGCCCGACCATGGGGCTCACGGCATGCAGCGTGCGTACGCCGGAGTTGTCCGGATCGGTGGGCGTGATGAGATGATCCTGCACCTCGAAGCGCACGTAATCGGCGCGCACGCCCGCGCTCACGCGATAACGGCTGCCGAGCGTGACTTCATCGCGCACGTAGGGGCCGACGCTCGACACCAGCTCGCGCTGATCGATCTGGAGCGCGCCCTTCTCCTGGCCGATCACCGCACAATCGCTGGTCACGGTGAACTGCCCGTTGCAGTTCGCCCAGTTCTTGCGCAGGTCGTTCTGCTTCTGGAGATCCACGCCGATGGTGAAGCGGTTGGGAAGCGCGAAGAGGTTCCCCGGCACCGCGTAGCGCGCGCCGCCGCCGTACGAGCTGCGGCCGACGTCCACCACGGCGAACGTCAGCGGATTGTAGAGGTCCCGCGTGCCGCCATAGATGCTGGCGGTCAGATCGCCGCGCCCCATCGTCTGGTCCAGGCGCGCGCCCACCTGAACCTGTGACACCTGCTTGCGAGCCTGCTTGGTGATGGAGAGCGGGTCTGCCATGGTTCGATCACTGTCCAGCTGCGCGCGCGTGAGCGCGCCCGGATTCTGCCCGAGCGGCATGTCATAGCCGAGCACCTGCATGGACAGATCGGTCTTCTCATTATGCCAGTCGACCTTGCCATAGCCGCTCGTCACGCGCTGGTGCGAGAACGCGCGGTACCCGTCCTGCTCGGTGTGACTGATGTCCCCCTGGAATCCGACCGCACCATCGGTTCCGCCAAACGTGCCCGTGAAGCGGGAGAGCGACCCGCTGCCGCCCCAGCCGCGCACCTGTCCCGCGAACGGCGCCTGCGGCGGCGGCGCGGTGCGCAGGTCGATCACGCCACCAGCGCCGTTGCCATACAGCGACGCCGCGCTGCCGCGGATGACTTCCACGCTCCCCACAGACTCGAGATCCACGTAATCCACCGGTGTCTGGCCATCGGGGAGCGTGAGCGGCATCCCGTCGCGCAGCACGCGCACTCCGCGCACGCCGAATGCCGAACGCGCACCGAAGCCGCGAATCGAGATCCGCGGGTCTTGTGAGGGATTGGTGCGGTTCGCCACCGACACGCCGGGAAGCAGGAGCAGGGTTTCATCCAGCGAGAGATGACGCTGCCCCGGACGCATGCTGTCGGGGCGCGTGGTCGAGATGGCGTAGGGCAGCTCGATCGGCGCGCGACCGCGCTCACGCGTGACCGTCACCACTGGCGGCAGCTGCTGGGGAACCGTGTCCTGCTGTGCACGCAACGGGCAAACGACGCCAGCGACGCCCGTAGTCATCACGACGAGCAGCGCCGCGACATGACGAGACATGCTGCGCGAAGGAGACATGCGTCCTGGAGATTGAAGAATCATGCAGAGCTCACCGTATATCGTAATGTGGCTTTCTGTGCATATTGAATCAATCACAGGTGCACGCGACTGGTCAGTCCGGTGTTTCCGTATCGTCCGCACACCCCGCGCGACACGCGCCGGAACCGCTCTGGCTGGCATGTCGTAGTGACGCTCATGCATCATGAGGCACGTACTTCATCAGGTGGTCACATCCGGCACGCGCGAATCGCGACATGGTTGGGTGTTGCACTGATCCTGTGTCCGCCGAGCGCGGCCGCCGTGCAGACTGCCGCGATCATCGCGGTGTCCGTACCACACTCCAGTTGGCGCGCGATGACGGTGAACGTGTCATACCGGAATGCCGGCCTGGGTGACACGCTCACGCTCGGTGCGCGATGGATGCGGCTCAACGGCCGTCCACTGGATTTCCCGCCGGCCACTGACACGATCATGCCCGGGACCGGACAGGTGACGCTCGCGTCGCGCTATACCGGCCTCCTGCCGCCGCCCACTCCCGTCCTGTTACGTCTCTCGCTCTTCGCCGCGGACGGACATGTGGTGACGGAATCGGATTGCGAGCTGACGCTCGTGACACCGCAGGGGCGGCCGGCGTGGGCGGCCGATCTCCTCTGGAAGCGTTCGCGGCAACTCTCCTGGAAGGTGCGCACGTGCCATCCGCCCGCGCGCCGCACATCCGAATGACGGGTAACTCTCGTCAACGACCCCGGATCGGCGTTACGTTTGGCGGACGCCCCAGCCTCTGACCCTCGGGGCGATCACGCGTGTGCCCGCCGCGGTCACGCGCATGCGCCAGGCTGCTCAACTATCGGAGGACGCCATGCGAAGACTGTTTGTTGCCGTCGCCGTCGTAGCGCTCACCGCGGGGTGTGGAAGCGACAGTACCGGCCCGCAGTTCCCCAACGCGAAGCGCGTCACCGCGACAGTCACGCAGGCCGGCTTCAGCCCGGACACCGTGCACCTGAACGTGGGCGATACGCTCGTCTTTACCGCGGGCGACGATCACCACTCGGTGAGCTTCTTCGGCTCGAACCTCCCCCCGGGCTGCTGCACGAGCAGCGGCAACCTGAATACCGGGGAGACGAGCACACCGCTGGTCTTCCAGAAGGCGGGCAACCTGCAGTTCCGCGACGATTCGATTCCGGCGGACACGGGACTGGCGATGATTCAGTAGCTGCTTCCGCCAGGGCGAGGGAACCGGTTACCGGCTACCAATCCAGATACTGCTGATACGTCGATCGCAGATACGCCCTCCCGCTGCGCAGCTCGGGGGGGCCCGCTGAGCCGGCACGCTGTATGACGCGCTTGCCGATCGCGTCGTACACGAGACGTCCATTCGCATCCACGTAGCCGAAGCCGTCGTGGTAGGAGAAGTACGCGTAGTCCATCGCGTCGTTCGCCAGGAGATTCTTCCCCCACCCGAACGCCGCATGCGGCAGGCCCAGCTCCCCCAGCAGGGTGGGCGCGAGGTCTGTCTGCGATCCGACGCGCGTGATCACGGTGTCGCGCACCGCGAGCGCGCCACCCAGCCAGAGCATCGGGATGTGGTAGTCCAGCGAGGCGGTCTCGCCCGCCCGTGAGCTCAGCCGCGGAAGCGGATGGCCGTGATCTGCGACAATCACCACCAGCGTGCTGTCCCACCAGGGCTGCCGCTGTGCGGCCCGCACGAACGCACCCACACTGCGGTCCGCGTACGCCATGGCGTTCAGAAACTTGCTCTGCTCGTCGGTTCCGCGGAACACGGGAGCCATCGGGACCTCGAACGGCTCATGACTGCTCAGCGTGAACAGCGCATCGAAGAACGGCCGTCGCTCCGAGGCAATGTCGCGCAGCAGGCGTTGCAGCACGACGCCGTCGTGTGCGCCCCACTTCGAATTGCGATCCTTCGGATCGAAGGCCGACTCGCCGACGATCGTGTGGAAACCGCCCGCGATGATGTATGACTTGATGTTCGCGAAGGCCAGCTCGCCGCCATAGTAGAAGGCGGTCTCGTAGCCCGCCGCTCCGAGATGCTTCGCCAGCATGGGCAGTCTGGCGGCTTTCGCCGGCGTGTTCATGATCTGCACACGCGGCTGGGCGGGATACCCGCTGAGGATCGCGACCAGTCCCTTGGCGCTGCGGTCGCCCGAGGCATACACGTGATCGAACAGCACGCCCTCGTGCGAGAGCGCATCGAAGTTCGGCGTCACCCCGGCCAGGCCGCCCAGGCGCTGCACCACCTTGGCGGTGAAACTCTCCCAGATGATGAGAATCACATTGGGATGGCGCACCCGCAGAAGTGGCGTGGCCTCCGCATCGCTCGCGCGAACCAGACTATCCACCACAGCTTTCGCATCCGCGGCGCTGATGCCGTCGTAGGGATTCACGTGCGCCAGCGCACCGCTCGTCGTCACCGAATGGAAGAAGTTCCACCCCGCGTTGAGCGCCGCCTGATTGGCAAAGTCATCGGTCGAGAAGTACACGCTGCTCTCATTGAGGGGCGTCCACTGGACACCGCCGCGAATGGGGACGATCAACGCGGCGCCGAGCACCAGCATGGCGACCGCGGCCACTGGGCCGCCGCGTTCACCTCGCGACCCCGGCACCGGTGCAACGAACGTCCGCCACGCCCACACTCCGAGCGCCAGGAACAGCACGAGCAGCACGAGCAGCAGCACGAGCGGCGAGGACTGCGCCGACGCGAAGGCTTCCCGCGGCGTCCGCAGATACTGCAGTGGACGCCCGTCCAGACGGATCCCCCAGGCATCGAACAGCCCCAGGTCCGAGACCGTCAGCAGGGAGACCAGCAGCAGCACGAACATCGTGTAGCCGGCCAGAACCCGGGCGAGGAGGCGCCCGGCGATTACGGCAGAGATCGCCAGCAGCAGTGCCGGGAGCACCGTCAGATAGGCCGCCGTCGCCAGGTCCATGCGCAGCCCGTGCAGCAGGATGGCCAGCACGAGTCCGGCGCCGAGCGATCCGGCGTGCGCGCGTTCATAGACCAGAAACAGCATTCGCGCCGCCGTGAACAGTGCGGTCCAGAACAGCAAGTAGCGAACGAGAAACGCGACGCGCGAGCTCATGAGCGTGGAGAAAACGCGGTAGTGTACCTCATCGCGCAGCGGCCGGAACCGGCCCGTGGCGCAAAGTGCGAATTGGCGGGTACAACCCGCAACATAGCATGTCCATCGATTTTCAGGCCGGGTACGTAGCTCACCAGCGAACCTTGCGCCGGAAAGGCTGATTGGTGCATTGAGAGAGAAGGTTCACGGGGTGATTGATGCTCACGGTCTGGACTGGCCGAGCACAGGGTGCAAGCGATAGCGTTGTGCGCACGCTGTCCGGTTCGGCGCACAGGAGTGAACACCAAGTGGAGGAGGGGAGCCGTGGTGAATGAGCGTGTCCTCGCGAGTGCCAGCCGAACGGTGATGGCGGCGTTCGTAGCAGGCGGCCTTGGCATGGTGCCGGTGACCGCGACGGCGCAGTACTTCGGCCAGAACAAGGTACAATACCAGTCGTTCGATTTCCGGACGATGCACACCAAGCACTTCGACCTGTACTACTACCCGGCTGAATCGCTTGCCGCGACGGATGCCGCGCGCATGGCGGAACGGTGGTACGTCCGGCACAGCGGAACGCTCGCGGATGAATTCACCAAACGCGCCATCGTCCTGTACGCCGATCCACCCGACTTTCAGCAGACCAACGTCGTGGGCGGCTTCATCTCGCAGGGTACGGGCGGTGTCACGGAAGGCCTGCGCAGCCGGGTCGTGCTGCCCTTCACCGGCGTCTATGCCGAAGACGATCACGTGCTGGGCCACGAACTGACGCACGTCTTCCAGTATGACATCGCCGGCTCGATCAGCGGCGGCGGGATGGCGGCGCTCGACCGGCTTCCGCTCTGGCTCATCGAGGGCATGGCGGAATATCTCTCGATCGGGCGCGATGATCCCAACACGGCCATGTGGCTGCGGGATGCCGCGCGACGCAACGACCTGCCCACGATCAAGCAGCTTACCACCGACCCGCGCTACTTCCCGTACCGGTATGGCGAAGCGCTCTGGGCCTACATCGGCGGGCGCTGGGGGGACAATGTCATCGCGCCGTTGTATCGCGCGGCGCTGTCACGCGGCTGGGATTCCGCGGTCCGGACCGTCCTCGGGATGTCCACGGACTCGCTCTCGGCCGTTTGGCTGCGCGATATCCGCGCGGAGTATCTGCCCAAGATGATCGGACGCACGAGCCCGGACTCCACCGGTGAGGGAGTGCTCAAGCAGGGCACGGGACTCGGCACCATGGACGTGTCACCCGCCATCAGTCCGGACGGGAAATACGTCGCGTTCTACACGTCGCGCAATCTCTTCACCATTGATCTCTTCATTGCCGATGCCACAACGGGCAAGATCGTCAAGAAGCTGACGAGTCCCAATCGCGATCCGCACTTCGACGCGATCAGCTTCATCAGCTCGGCAGGCTCGTTCTCGCCGGACGGCAAGCAGTTCGCGTTTGTGATTTTCGCGAATGGCGACAACGAGGTCGCGATCTACGACCTCCCGTCCGGCGACATCAAGCAGCAGATCAAGGTGAAGGGAGCGAGCGCGATCAATGATGTGGCCTGGGGGCCGAATGACATGCTGGCAATCTCCGGCATGCACGGCGGCATCAGCGACCTCTATCTCTACAATCTGCGCACGAAGGAGACGCGACAGCTCACCAATGACAAGTACGCCGACTTGCAGCCGGCGTGGTCGCCCGACGGCAAGACCCTGGCGTTCGCGACGGACAGCGGGCCGGAAACCGACTTCGCCCAGTTGCGCTATGGGCCCATGCAGATCGGCCTGTATGATGTGGCGAGCGGGGCGACGCAGCTGGTTCCCCTCTTCCCGGACGCGAAGAACATGAACCCGCAGTTCTCGCCCGATGGGCGGCAACTGTATTTCGTATCGGATCGTGGCGGCTTCGACGACATCTATCGTGCCACGCTCGGCACGAACGAGATTGACCAGCTCACGCACATTGCCACTGGCGTGAGCGGCATTACCGCGCTCTCCCCGGCCCTGTCGGTGGCGAGCCAGAACGGCCGCATCATGTTTTCGGTCTTCAACCGGGGCGGCAACGAGCTGCGCCGCTTCGAACCGGGCCCCATGCCCACGCAGCCGATCATGGCGCTGGGTGTGGACACGGTGGGTATTGCCGGCATACTGCCACCCTCCAACGTGCCGAATCTCGGTGCGGTTACCGAGAAGATTCGTGACCCGCTCACCGGTCTCGAAGCGCCGCAGACGTACGAGACGTCATCGTACTCGCCCTCGCTCTCGCTCGAATACGTGGGCGGATCGGCCGGCGTGGGCGTGTCGAACGGCCCGGTCGGGACCGTGGCCGGTGGCGGACTCGCCGCATACTTCGGCGACATGCTCGGCAACAACATCGTGGGTGTCCAGGTCGGCGGCGGCGGCGACATCCGAAACATCTCCGGACAGGTCATCTATCAGAATCTGGCGCACCGGTGGAACTGGAGCGCCGGACTCTCGCACGTCCCGTACATCACGGGCTTTGCCGCCTGCTGTGCGGATACGACGCTGGCGGGAGTTCCGTTTCCGGTCGCCGTCTACGAGCAACAGATCAACCGCACGTACTTCGAGAGCGCACAACTCGGGACGCAGTATCCGTTCAGCATGACGAAACGACTCGAGCTCGGCGCGGGATACTCGCGCATCTCGTTCGGGACCGAGCTGGACCGGTTCTTCCTTGCGCCTGACGGCTCGGCATTCGGTGAGGACCGCCAGAATCTGCAATCGCCGCCCGGGTTGAATCTCTTTCAGACGTCCGCGGCGTTCGTGACCGATTATTCGTATTTCGGCTTCACGTCGCCCGTGGCGGGCGGACGGTCGCGCTTCGAAGTAGACCCCACGTTCGGGAATCTCAACTTCGAGAGCGTTCTGGTGGACTACCGGCGCTACTTCTTCGCGCGCCCGTTCACCTTCGCCATCCGCGGTATTCACATCGGGCGCTACGGAAAGGATGCGGAGAACCAGGAGCTGTTTCCGTTGTTTCTTGGCGATCAGTCGTTGATTCGCGGATACGAGGCAGGCTCGTTCAGCCCGTCGGACTGCCCCCAGGCGGCACAGTCGCTCACGGCATCGTGTCCCGTGATTGACCGATTGATCGGCAGTCGTCTGGCGGTCGTGAACCTCGAGTGGCGCATTCCGCTGCTGGGGACACGACAGTTCGGACTGATCAACTTCCCGTATCTGCTGACGGAGATCGCGCCATTCCTCGACGCGGGCGTCGCATGGAGCGCGGACAGCTCCGCATCCTTGACGTTTTCGCGAAACACGAATGCGCGTGTTCCCGTGTTCAGCGCCGGCGTCACGACACGTTTCAATCTGTTCGGATACCTGGTCGCCGAGGTGTACTGGGCGTATCCGTTCCAGCGTCCCGGGAGTGGCGGCCGGTTCGGATTCCAGATCGCGCCGGGGTGGTAGGACAGGCAGGGGAAGGCTGCGATATCCGCATCATCGCGGGAACAGGACCGGGGTCGGACGCCAGGGGCGGCCGGCCCCGGTTTGCGCTGCCATGCCCCCCTGGGACCCCCGGACCCCGGCCGTGCGGGATTTGACATAGGGTAGGGGGGTATAGTACCTTTTCACGCGTCCGTGCTGGCAGGAGCATGTCATGGGTCTCGAGCAGTGGGCCGTCCTCGCGATCGGCCTGGGGGCCATCGTCTGGATCAACTGGTATTTCTTTCTCGCGCGAACTCCCGCAGCCACCGCGGCGGAGGGAAGCGCTGACACCGCCGAGGTCGTCATTGCCGTACGCGGCGGATACGCTCCGGCCACGATACAGGCCACGGCCGGCCGGCCGCTGCGCCTCATTTTCGACCGGCAGGAAGATGCGAGTTGCTCGGAGGAAGTCGTCTTCCCCGACTTCGGCATCAGGACCTTTCTGCCCGCGTTCCAGCGCACGGCCGTGGAAATCCACCCGGACACTCCGGGTACGTTCGAGTTCACGTGCGGCATGAGCATGCTGCGCGGACGTGTTGTCGTCGCCCGGGACAAATCATGACCAACGCCGCACCACGGGCTCCCGCCATGCCATCGCCCGCACGGAGCACCGCGCGCATCCACGATACGGTGGTGATTCCGGTGAGCGGAATGACGTGCGCGGCCTGTCAGGGACGCGTGCAGCGCGAGCTGGCCCGCGCTCCGGGAGTCGTGGATGCAAACGTGAACCTCATGATGAACAACGCCACCGTGACGTACGATCCGGCGGTGGCGTCGCCGGCTGCGCTCGTCGAGCGCATCCGGTCCACGGGCTACGGAGCGCAGCTGCCGCCCCCCGGGCGCACGATCGTGGAGGAGCAGGAGGAGCAGGATCGCGCGCGCGCCGAGGAATTCCAGCGGCTCCGCTTGCGCGCCGTGATCAGTCTCGTCGCGGCAGTGATCGCCATGCTGCTCTCCATGCCGCTCATGTCCGCCAACATGCGCATGGGTTTCGCCGCGTCTGCCGATCCGGTGCTCGGCTGGGTCATGCGAACACTGGACCCATCGCTGTCGCATGCCCTGCCCTGGCTGTACGCGCTGCCGCCGCGCGCCGTCGCGTATGCGCTCCTCATCATCACGCTGGCGGTGATGCTCTGGGCGGGGCGGCACTTCTACACCGGGGCCTGGGCTGCATTCCGGCATCACAACGCCAACATGAACACGCTCATCGCGGTGGGAACCGGGGCAGCGTTCCTGTTCTCGCTTCTCGCCACCGTGTGGCCGGCGTTCTTCATCTCGCGCGGCGTGGCGCCGGACGTCTACTACGAAGCCGTGATCTTCATCATCGCGCTGATACTCGTGGGCAATGCCCTCGAAGCACGGGCGAAGCGCCAGACCGCTGCTGCGCTTCGCGCCCTGGGGCGCCTGCAACCCCCCACGGCGCGCGTGCTGCGCGACGGCATCGAAGTAGAGCTTCCGGTGGAAGCCGTGCACGCGGGCGACCTCATCGTCGTTCGCCCCGGCGAGCGTCTGGCCGTGGACGGCGAGATCGAATCCGGAGAGAGCGCGGTGGATGAATCCATGCTCACCGGCGAGTCGCTTCCAGTGCGTCGCGCGGCGGGCGATCACGTGATCGGCGGCACCATCAATACCACCGGCAGCATCCGGTACGTCGCCACGACAGTCGGCGCGGACAGCGTGCTTGCGCGCATTCTGCGGTTGATGCGCGACGCGCAGGGCGCACGCGCGCCGATCCAGAACCTCGCTGACCGCATCAGCGCCGTATTCGTGCCCGTGGTGCTTTCCCTCGCCATAGCGACGTTCGTGGTCTGGTTCATCGCGGCGCCCGCCGCGCCGGTCGTGCGCGGAGTCGCGGCCGCCGTCGCGGTGCTCATCATTGCGTGCCCGTGCGCGATGGGGCTGGCGGTGCCGACTGCCGTGATGGTCGCCACGGGACGTGGCGCGGAAATGGGGATTCTCATCAAGGGAGGCGAGGCACTGCAGCGCTCGGGAACGTTGCACACCATCGTGCTGGACAAGACGGGGACAGTCACCGAAGGGCATCCAGCCGTCACCGACGTCGTCCGTGTGCGCGACATGCTCACTGACGATGCAATGCTGCGCCTCGCGGCGTCCCTCGAGCAGGCATCAGAGCATGCCCTGGCGGGTGCCATTGTACGGCACGCCCGCGAGCGATCCCTCCTGCTCGCTCAACCGGACCGGTTCGAGGCAATCGTGGGGCACGGCGCGCTGGGCACGGTGGACGGTCATGCCGTGATGGTTGGCAACGCGCAGCTCATGGCCGAACACGGCGTCTCCACGACCGATCTCCGTGAGACCGCCGCGCGCCTGGCACTCGAGGGGAAGACGCCAATGTATGTGGGCGTGGACGGTGCGCTCGCGGGGCTGGTCGCCGTGGCGGATCCCATTCGGCCGACGTCGGCCCGCGCCATCCAGAGGCTCCGCCGGCTCGGCCTGGATGTGATCATGCTCACCGGTGATACGCTTCGCACGGCCGAGGCCATCGCCAGGCAGGCCGGCATTGATACGGTGATCGCGGAGGTTCCGCCCGACGGCAAGGTGGCCGAGATCGAGCGGCTGCAGCATGGCGGGCGCCGCGTGGCGATGGTCGGCGATGGCGTCAATGACGCGCCGGCGCTCGCACGCGCGGATGTGGGCATCGCGATCGGTGGCGGCACTGATGTCGCCGTCGAGGCGAGCGACGTCACGCTGATGCGCCCGGATCTCGCCGGCGTGGCGAACGCGATTGCGCTGTCGCGCGGCACGATGCGCATCATGAAGCAGAACCTCTTCTGGGCGTTCATCTACAACGTGATCGGCATTCCGATCGCCGCGGGGGCGCTCTTTCCATTCACAGGGCTTCTCCTCAGTCCGATTCTGGCCAGCGCGGCCATGGCGATGAGCTCCGTGAGCGTCGTATCCAACAGCCTGCGGCTCCGGCGCTTCCGAGCCGCGTAAGCTCAATCACTTCTGCCATGACCAGAACCACGACCAGGCGCAAGACATCGAGGGCGTCGGCGGAGGCGTCGCTGACCACGGCCGGCCGGGGAGCCGACTCCACCGGCCACGGCCGTACGGCTGTCGCAGTGGACCCGGACGCCAGGGCGCGGAACCTGACGCGCCTGCGCCGCATCGAGGGACAGGTGCGGGGGCTGCAGCGCATGGTGGAAGAAGACCGCTACTGTGCGGATATCATGATGCAGATCGCCTCGGTGCATGAGGCGCTTCGCGCCGTGGGGCGCGAACTCATGCGGAACCACCTGCGCCACTGCGCTGCCACCGCCATCCGCGCCAGCGACGCCAGGGCGGAGGCCATGTACGAAGAGCTCCTCGAGCTGATGTACCGGCATGTACGGTGACGCGCGAGGGCCGGTTGCATTTCCCCCGATCGAGCGTCCTTTCCGAAGATGGATACAATCCTCTCTCCGGAGTTTCGCGGCGCCCAGACAATTGTCGATTGCGCCGCCGGCATGACGTTTCAGGGTGTGCTGGACGTCGCCCATGGCTATCGCCACCTTCCGGCCGATGAGCGCCGCGCGGCGTTCCTGACGGTCATGGAGACCATTGAGCGCCGCGATCTGCATGATGCACGCGAGCAGATCGTTCGTCGCGCTGAACACGCCACGGAATCCATCAAGTGGACCACGGGACATCTGCCGCAGTTCGAGGACGGCCTGGCCAATGCGTTTGCCGAAGCCGTCATCAGCGCTGCGCTCGCCTGCCTGGTTCGCGACCAGCTTTCCGCGGAGTACTTCGAGGTCCTGTACCGTCCCTTCGCCCGGTTCTTTCCAGTAGAGTCGATCGAAGCCTAGAGCGCCTGCCCGGGTGAACGGGCGCGGGGCAATGGTGTTCGACCCTCCTGCACCCGCTAGATTTCCATCATGACCGCCGCGCCCATGCCCGGCGGCGACGCACTCGGCGCACTCCGAGCGCTTCGTCGCTCCCTCCTGCAATTGCACAAGGCGCTCGTGGATTCCGAGCGCCTGACGTACGAGCGCGTTCAGGGGCGCATCGCCAATAGTGGTGCGTTGCTCCAGCTCGTGCTGCATGATCCCTGGTTCGTGTGGTTACGGCCGATTTCGGCACTGGTCGTGCAGATAGACGAACTGCTGGATGCGGACGAGCCGGCCACCGGAGCCGATGCGCGTGGGTTGCTGGCTGAGGCTCGCACGCTCCTGACGCCGGCCGAAGAAGGCAACGGCTTCGCCGCGAATTATTACGAGGCGCTGCAGCGGGATCCTGGCGTGGTCCTGGCGCACGCCGAAGTGTCTCGAGTGCTCGCGCAGGACAGCTAGAGGAGGGACATCATGCAGAACGCGCGCGGGTCCAATGCTGTCGTGGTATGGGTGCTGAGCATCGTGCTCGCCCTGCTCTTCCTGTCGACAGGAATTCCGAAACTGGTCGGGGCGAACACCTGGGTCTTCCAGGCAGCGTCCATGCAGGGGTTCCCCGCGTGGATCAAGATCACGGTCGGCATCGTCGAAGTGTGCGGCGCGATCGCGCTGCTCATGCCCCGGGTGGCCACGCTTGGCGCCGTGTCGCTCGCGATCCTCATGCTGCCTGCCACCGCCACGCAGATCATGAGCCACGAACCGGGTGCGTGGCTGCCGGTGGTCGTGTGCGTCGTGCTGCTCCTGCTCATCTGGCAGCGCAATCCCGCGGACTTTCAGCGGACGTGGGACTCGTTGTTTCACGCCCCGCATCCGGTCCTGCGCGAGGGCGTCATCACCGGCATCATCGGCGCCACATGTCTCGCGGTCTGGTTCTTCGTGATCGACGTGATATCCGGTCACCTCCTGCTCACGCCGGCAACGCTGGGACATGCGCTGTTCTCGGTGCTTGGCCCCGGGGTGTCGCAGAGCCGAGGCATCGATATCCTGGTCTACACGATTTTCCACTACCTGGTGTTCATTGGCGTCGGGATCATCGCGGCGCTCGTCACGCGCGCGGCGCGGCGTGAGCCGTCGCTGCTGCTGGGCTTCGTGCTGCTGTTCGTGTCCACCGAAATCGGCTTCTACGCACTGGTCGCGCTGCTCCAGCTCGTGACGCCGCTCGGCGCGCTCGCCTGGTACAACGTGATGGCGGGGAACATTCTGGCCGCGATCGGCATGGGCATGTACTTCTGGAAGGCGCACCCCGGCCTGCGCGAGGACTTCGCGCACTCGCTGGATCCAAGCACGTCGTGAGGGCGCAACGGCCGGCTAGGGCGCGGTATCCTTTGACGTGGCAGTGCTGTCCGGCATCTGGAACCGTGCGTCGGCCACGGGGACGTTGGTCTCGACGCTGGTGAACCGCAGATGCTGGCCACCGGGGTTTCCCTTGGTGTCCGAGTCGATGCGGAACGGGAACATCACGCCATCCACGCGGCGATAGTCGCCGAAATACGACTCGAACACCACGGGCTTGCCGTTCATCTCGCGCTGCCCTTCCCAGTGGGACTTGAGGAAGGTGCGGGCATCAATGTCGTAGGTGTCGTGCAAACCATCCGCGGTGGTGACGGCCAGCCTGTATTCCGGCTGGCCATTCAGCGTGTCCATGCCCGCCAGCGTCACCTGATTCCCCTTCGCCGCATAGTCAATGAGGGGACCGTCCATGTCCGCGCCGGCCGCCACGTTCCTGGCCTGTGCCGGCGGCATCACGCGCGGGACGGGCGGCCCGGAGAACGGATCGATCGTCCATGCCGTATGCCCGTCGTATGCCTGCACCAGCGTGCGCCCCTGCATCACGATGGTCGTACGAAGCTTCATGGGCCGTTCCAGCTCCACAGTGTCCACGCCCTCCGCGCCGGGACCGAAGGAGATCGTGCCGATCAACCGCAGTGAACGCACCTGCTGTAAGCGATCGCGGCCGCCGAGAGCGGTGAGATAGTGGGCAACGACCTCGTCGGCCGTCTGGGCCGGCATCCGGCTGGGCCAGAGCGGAAGAGCCAGCAGCACCATCATCGCCGGCCAGGCAATTTCACGACGTGTGGATCTCATGGCCCACAGCTTAGCCCGCGACATGGCAATGGACCAGCCCGGCGCTGGACAGCCGAGCCGGTCAGCCGCAGAATAGGAGCGAGACTCGGTGCCTGCATGTCGCGCCCCGGCCCCTGCCACCTCTCACGCGAACCGGATCATGCACTACACGATGCGGAGTGTTCTGTGCACCACTGTGGCGGTCCTTTCCGTCGCGTGCTCACTCCCGTCCGCGGTCGTGGCACAGGCCAGCGGTGCGTCCGGCGACCTGATGACGGCCGTACTCATTCCGGGGAAGAAGTATCTCGATCTGCAGGGGTTCCGCGACGTCAAGGCCACCGACATTGCGCTCGTGAGCGTGAAGCAGGCACTAGACGCCGCGACCGCGGGCGCGCCGATGCTGCGTTCGCAGATGCAGCAGTCGTACGAGCAATCGGTGAAGGACAAGGCGGTGGCCATCGACTCGCTGCGACAGAATCTCTCGAGCACGCAGTGGTGCCGGTACAGTAAATGCCGGCCGGCACCCAACAACCAGTTGATCCGTGACGCGCTCGCGAAGGCGCACATCGCCATGGCGCGCGTGGTGGCGCTCGACCCGCTGAACGACGGGCGGGTGGTGGTGTTCTACCAGGAGTGACGAGGGAGCTCAGAGCCGCGGGTCAACGGGCTCGCTTTCCAGCGCGAGTACGCCGAACACACATTCGTGCACACGCCGCAACGGCTCGCGCCGCACAAATCGCTCCAGTGCCTCGATGCCCAGAGCAAACTCACGCAACGCAAGCGAGCGCTTGACGGAAAGCCCACGTTTGCGCAGCCGAGTGAGGTGTTCCGGGCGCGTGTACTCGGGCCCGTAGATGATCCGCAGATACTCCCTTCCCCGACATTTCACCGCCGGCTGCACGAGACCACGCGGCCCGCGAGCGATAAACGGTAACGGCTTCACGACCATGCCCTCCCCACCATTCGCCGTGAGCTCCTCCCACCAGCGAATGCCATCGGCGACGCTGAGTGAATCAGTGACGTCGACTTCCCGATACGGCGTGGCGCGAAGCACTTCAGGGTCGGCTCGGCACAATTCGGCGAGCGTGTCCATGTGCCAGACGTGATCCTTGTCGCTGTGGACCGCGCCTTCCGTGGCGAGCACGTGAAAGGGCGCAAGCCTCAGATCGTTCAGGGAATGCACTGGCCACGAATAGCGCCGATAGGCGTGTTCATACTGCGTTGCGAGCTGCTGGCGCTCCAGGTACTCGTGGAGCAGGCCGTCCACGGCAATTCCGCGACCGGCGGTATCCCGCAATGCCGTTACAGCCTCCGGCAACGCGGAGCGCGCCGCGGCGCCGACCGCCGCGTACTGGTTGCGGATGAGATCCTGCGCCTTTGCCGACCATGGCATGAGCTCGCAGTCGAGACACATCCAGTCCGTGTCCAGGCGAGTCCAGAGATTGCTCTGCTCGATGGCATCACGCACGCGCTCGAGCAGCTCCCGCTCCATGACCGCATCGTCGAAAAAGCGCCGTCCCGTGCGCGTATGGATCACGCCGATGCTGTCGTCCATCACGCCAAAGCGCCGCCGTGCGACCGAGGAATCGCGGCATACAACCACAACAGCCCGCGACCCCATGTGCTTCTCCTCGCAGATCACGCGGGGCACTGCCTCTCGCAGGAAATACGCAAAGGCCTCGCGCGGATGCTCCAGCAAACCGGGCTCGCTCGTCGTTTCCGCCGGCGACATGGTGGGAGGCAGATAGATCAGCCACTTCGGATTCACCGCAAAGCGGCTCATTACCTCCAGCGCCGCGATACTGTTGTCTTCCCGCAGGGTGACGGTGCGATGCAGCCGCGTGCTCACAATGCGCTTTCCGGTCACATCCGCCAGATCGAGAACGTCGTCCAGTTGCTGTTGTGCCGTGAGGTGCGTTCCGGCACTCGGCGCCGGGAGGAACGGGCGCGCCGGCTCGGCGTAGATCGCCCGCGCAGGCACGCTCACGAGTTCCTTCTCAGGATAGCGCAGTGCCGTGAGACGGCCGCCGAATACGCACCCGGTGTCGATGTTGATCGTGCCATTGAGCCACTCCGGTTCCGGCACGGGCGTGTGACCGTATACCACCATGGCGCGGCCGCGATATTCCGCGGCCCAGTTGTAGCGCACCGGCAGTCCGAAATCGTCCGTCTCGCCCGTCGTCTCGCCGTACAGCGCGAAGTCGCGAACCCGGGCGGAGCCGCGCCCCTGCATCTCCTCCTTCATGCCGGCATGCGCGATTACGAGCTTGCCGTCGTCCAGCACGTAGTGACTCACGAGCGCATCGATGAAGTCGGCCACGCGCACGCGAAACTCCGGCGGCTCGTCGTCGAGCTGCGCCAGCGATTCCGCCAGACCGTGCGCGATCTGTACCTCGCGCCCGCGCAGTTTCCGCATGAGTTTCACGTCGTGATTGCCGGGCACGGCAAGCGCGGCGCCGGCATCCACCATTTCCATGACCAACCGCAACACATCGGGAACGCACGGCCCGCGGTCCACCAGATCGCCCACAAATATCGCTTTGCGGCCGTGCGGGTGGTGCCACGCGCCGCCGTCGGCACATGTGTAGCCGAGCGCAATAAGCAGCTCCTCCAGCTCGCCGCCGCAGCCGTGTACATCGCCAATGAGGTCGAACGGCCCGTGGTCCTGCTTGCGATTGTTCCAGAGCGGCTGTCGCTCGATGACGACCGCGTCCACCTGCTCCACTGATTTCAGGACGTGCAGGTGACGGAACCCCTCGCGCTGGAGCAGCCGGAGCGAGCGTTGGAGCTGGCTGCGCTGCTGGCGAATGACATGCGGCCCGAAGCGGCGATTCGCGCGCTCGCGGTTGCGCGCTTCGCACACCCGTTCCGGCAGGTCGAGCACGACCGCAACCGGCAGCATGTGATACCGCCGCGCCAGCTCGATGAGTGGCTTGCGCGCTTCCGGCTGCACATTGGTGGCATCCACGACTGTGAGGAGGCCGCGCTCAAGCCGCTTCGCAACGAGAAAGTGCAGTGCCTCGAACGCCGCCTTCGTCGCCGTTTGATCGTTCTCATCGTTCGAGACCAGCCCACGACAGAAATCCGACGACAGCGTCTCGAAGGGGCCGAAGTGCCTGCGTGCGAACGTGGACTTGCCACAGCCTGATGGACCCATGAGTACGACGAGCGACAGCTCGGGAATCGTGAGAGACATTGCGCGCTCAGCTCCCTCGGCCCGTACTATCGTCGCCAGTGCTCGCATCAGGCCGGCCCTCACGTCGGGTGAAGACTCCCATCTGCGTTGGCGCTCCCACGGCGGCATCCTCCGGCCCCACCGGCGCAAAGCGTACCGCATACTCGAAGCGCGCGGCCACCATGTTCGCCCATTCCTCGAATTGCGCCCGCGTCCACTCGAAGCGGTGATCCTTGTGGCGGAACCGACCAGCCGGCAACGTGGGCCACTGCCCGTTGTATTCGGCGTTCGGCGTGGTGATCACGACCGTTGCCGGCCTCGCAAACTCGAATACCACGCGTTCGAAGGCCGCGAGACGGGGGGGATCGAGATGCTCGATCACTTCCACGACCGTGGCCGCGTCGAAGCGGGTGAGGCGCGCGTCGCGATACATGAGCGATCCGTGAATGAGCCGGATTCGCTCGCGCTTCATTGGCGGCAGTCGTTCGAGGTGCAGCCGGTTGGCCGCAACTTCGAGCGCCCGGTACGACACATCCATGCCCACGATCTCCGTGAACTGCCTTTCGCCGAGCAGCAACGAGAGCAGGCGTCCCTCGCCGCACCCGAGATCGAGTACTCGACTCGCGCCGGCTGCCTTGAGCACCGCGAGGACGGCGGCCAGCCGCTGCTCGTTCAGACTGATCGGCTGCTCCGCCGTGATCTCCTCTTCAGCGTTCCGCTCCGCGGACACGTCCGGCTCCGGCTCATCATCGGCAACCAGGCGAGCAATCGCGTCATCAACCAGACTGCGCCGATGCCGCAAGTATCGCTGCGCGATCATCTCCCGCTCCGGGTGCGCCGGCAACCAACCCTCTCCATGCGCAATCAGCTTGTCGACCTCGTCCGATCCAACCCAGTAGTGCTTCTCGTCGTCCAGCACGGGAATCAGCACGTAGAGATGCGTGAGAAGCTCACCCATCCGCTTCGTACCGCTCAGCTCGACGGTGTAGTAGCGGCTCGGTCCCCATTCGGCGTTCGTCTCATCCAGCGGGTGAGCCAAAGCCGTGACCGCATAGCCGAGCGGCTCAAAGAGACGACGCAGAAGGTCTTCACCGCCGCGACACGGCAGCACGGCGAGACGCGCGGTGAGCGGAATCGCCGTTTCCGCCAGTTCGGGCCGTTCCTTGCTCCGCCCGGCCATGGCGGTCCCAAACAAATCCGAGATCGCGACGCTCATGAAAGAGCTGGCGACATAGGGGCGGTCGTTCACGTATTGCTGGAGCGCTGCGCCGGAACCGGACGCGCCGCGCCGGCCGCGCACGAGTGCCACCGGATCTACATCGAGCAGCAGTGCGGCGGTGCAACCGTCGAGAGACGCCTCCGGATAGAACACGTGCGCATGCCCAAACGGCTGCTCGAACGACTGCACGCGTCCCGGGTGCTTGTGCAACAGAAACCCCAGGTCGGTCGCCGGCACGTGAGTCGTTCGAATGGTCAGCAGCACGTGTCCTCCTCAGTCCTTGTACGGATCGAATTCGTCCGCGCCCGCCATCACGACGATGAGCGGTCGAAGCGTGTGCACAACGTCCACCGTACCCTCCTGCGCGGCGAGCACATCCGGCAGCCGGCGATAGACGTGCGGGCTCTCATCGAGTCCGCCGCCGCGCAGGATGACGCCCTTGTCCTGCATCCAGCTTTCCATCATCGCGGGCGCGACGCGCCCCTGGCTGATCACCACGCCAGTCTTGCGGTTGCGCTTCCCCGCCGCCGCAGTACGCGACATGACGCGGCCGGCACCGTGCACCGTGGAGTAGAGCGCCGCGCGCTGCGCTGCCGCGATCGGTGAATCACGGTCACCACTCATACCGGCACCGCGCACGATGACCGCATCGTCACCCATTGATCCGCCCACGAATCCCACCTGTCCCGGAAACGCGGGCGTGGCGCCCTTGCGAACCACCACCACATCGGCCCCGCTGTGCGTTTCCTTCCACGCGAAGTTGTGATGGTTGTGCACGAGTTCCAGCTCCGTCCCGCCAAGCAGCCCGACCACCTTGCGCGCCACCCATTCGCGCCCAGCGTAGGCATAGCGCCCCGCGAGCGACATGAGATGCCAGTAGTCATGTCCCAAGGGCTGCGTCACGTCCAGCAGCACTTCGCGCTCGGGGACATGTTCGCCCCACTGCTTCCCCTGGCCCAGCGCCAGAAACGCCGACGCCACCGTGTGACCGAAGCCGCGGCTCCCGAAGTGCACGCCGACCCACAACGTACCCGTCTCATCGACGAATACGTCCACGTAGTGGTTGCCGCTGCCCACGGTGCCAAGTTGCTGGCGCGCCTTCACGCGCAGCGCCAGGCGATGCCGCGGCGGCACGGCGTCCCACGCCACGTCGTTGAATAGGTCATGATCCACCGGTGCATCGAACGCGGAGTTCTTGCGCCCGAGGCCGAAGCTCACCGTGCCGGCGATGTCGTCGGCAAGCGCCGACAGCCGCTTCCGCACACGCGGGGGTGAATCGCCGAGGTCCGACAGCGCCAGGTTCGTGCGAATCGCCGCGTTGCCGCAGGCGATGTCGAAGCCAACGCCCACGACGGACACCTGGCCGCGGTATGCGGCAACGCCGCCGATGGGCATGACGTAGCCCACGTGGCCATCCGCCATGAGCGCGGCGTCCACCGTGCGCGAGCGCACGTGCTGGAACTGGATGATTGTCTGCTCGTCGTGCTGTCCAAAGATCTTCATGGTCTGTGACGAATGAGGCGCGACCGCACGTCCGACGGCCCGATGCAGGACCAGCGATGATCCGGGAATACCATGCGGTCAGTCGTCATCCTCCCAGGGACGACGATCCGCCTTGTCCTCCAGTCGCCGGGCACGGAAGAACGCCCAGCGAGCCGCGCGCTGCTCCGTGGTGCACTCCGACACGCGGTACACGTGTGCCACGAGGACCCGGTGCACCGCCCCCGGCAGATCACGAAACGTGATCCATCGCGGGGAGGGAAGCTGGTCGAGCCGGCGCACGATGTCCATTGCCGTCTCTCGCGAAACAACGAAGTAGTCGTAGTTCGTCTCGACCTCGAAGAAATCGTCCTGGCTTTCCGGCTCTGGCGGATCTCCGAAGTAATCCTTGAGCCTGTTCATTGTTGTACGGTGTGTGAAAGATTGGGCCCCCGTGCGGAAGGCCCCGCTGAATACAGTCCAACCGCCGGCCGGGGTGACGGGACAGCTGGATCCACTCACCCCCGGCCGACGAAATCACTGATCACACCCGGCGTTGCCGTGTCGAAACCGACCACGTCGAGCATACCAGCGTCGTCCGGGTCCGCGATGCTGAACCCGTTCGACGCCATCGCGACCACGATCAGCCGGGCCGCGATACCCATGCGCTCCCGATAGTCGCGGAGCGCCTGCGCCGGGTGAATCTCACCAGCCCAGGTTTCCGAGTCCGTATAGATCACGAACGCGTCCACCGGCCAGCGATGCTTCATCGCTTCCACCATCGGCAGCGCGCAGTCCGTACCCCCGAAGGGAAGCGCCGCCGTCGCCCGCACCACATCATCCAGCCGCTGGCGCGGCGAGATCGCGAGCGCGGCGAGCCCGGTGCCCGATCCGTACTGCGAGCGGTACGGGCCGGCAGTGAAGGCGACGAAGTGGTGCGCCGGCTCCGCGGTAGCCGTCACCAGTGCCATCGCGGCGCACGCCTCCCGGCACGAGACATATGGCATCCCATGCACCTGGGCGCCCATCGAGCCCGACACGTCGAGCGCAAGCAGAAGCCGCTTGCCCGTGGACGGCGCGTTCTCGAAGCTCAGGTAGAAAGCGCCATCCAGCGCGTCCACTACCTGTGCCACCGGGGTCCAACTGCCCTGCCCGCGCATGCCGCGACCCTGCGCATACGTCCGGAGCGCGGAGAGCAGCCCCATCGGATGCACGCGACTGCGCCGGAGTGCATCACGATCACCCAGTCGCGCCGCGATCCGGCGCGCGACATCCGAGCCGGGCGCCACGAGACCGATTCGCGTCATGACCGACAGATTGCGCACGAGCGCGGTGAGCGGCATTTTGTCCAGCAGCGCGTCCCACACGACCGCGTGACGCAGCAGCTCCGTGGGCACCATCTCGCGCGTGAGCCGGCGATCGCGAATTACGCGCGCCGCATCGCCAGCCGTCATCCCACGAATGGCCTGTACGGCCCCGAGGCGCTCCCGCACGTCGAGCGGGAGGGTGTCCGGTTCCGCCACGGCGGCGAAACCATGCGTGGCATAGCGGAACAGCGTCTGATGCGCGGGCGACGGCGCCGTGGGATGGGCCAACCGGAGCGCATCGCGATGCGACCAGCCGTCGCGGGACTGGTACTTGAGCAACTGGTACGCCACATCGCCGGGCGACCGGTCGGCATACCAGCGCCCCACCGCCGAGCGCATGCCGCGTCCCCAGCCACGGAACGCCGTCACGTACTGCAGCCAGTGAAAGAGATGCGTCCCCGTACGTGCAACGCTCGCGAGCGCGCGGAGCGCCGCGGCGCGCGTCGCATCGTTCCCGAGGCCTGCGGCCATGGCAAGTACGAAGAGCGCGGGGTCATTCGTCGGCGCACGCCCGCTCACGCTGATCTCGACCACGCGATGAATCACCCGTGTACCGTCCGCGGCAAGGCACGCCCGTACGGCCTGCGCGTTCTCCACCGTGAGCGGACGCTCGCCGATGTAGTACGTCCCGCCTTCCGATCCAAGGATCAGGAACCGGTCCAGCCGCGCCCACTCGTCCACGGCCCAGGCGAAACCACCCGCGGAATCGGGCACCTGCGTGGAATCGGGAATCGGATCGCGCTGCGACGTGATGAGACGCCGGAGGCGAGTCGCGAAGTACTGCGTGAAGTCGAGCATGGTTCGCCTCCTGTGACTGAAAGGTGACGTGATGAAGGGCGCGGATGAGTGGGCGCTGCTGGTTCCCCTGGCTACCGGGGAATCTCTGGTCAAGAGTCGATAAACCAACGGCAACGACCCGCGCGGATCTTCAGCGGCGTGCGTACGTCGAGCGTGCAGGTCTCGAACCTGCGGGCGTGTCGATAAGCCTCTTCCGGCGGCCCGCCAGGCGGGCAAGAAACGGTGAGGCCGTGCTCGATGTGCTGAGCACCGCTCGACGTGCGCACAGTCAGGGGGGCGGGACTCGAACCCGCTCTCAGGGGTTCACAGCCCCTTGTGCCGACCACTTACACTACCCCCTATGGTCACTGCGCGTGCGCAGTGAATTCAGCACCGCCGGAGAGATTTGAACTCCCGACCCCCTGGTTCGTAGCCAGGTGCTCTGCTCCACTGAGCTACGGCGGCGTGTTGCATGGTCGCCGCGGGCACGACGACGACAGCGGGCGCGTACGGGTGGTGGGAGTCGCGTTCCATGCCATCCGAGCACCATGTCGCGCCGGCCAGCGACGGACCACGGTCCTGCGATACTGCATTTCTTCCCGGACCATCACTTGTCAAACAGCGATTGACGCGACGTGGTCGCGTGTGAAAACGAAAACACCCCACCGCGCGTTCGGCGCAGGTGGGGCGTGTGAAACCGCTCCGTGATCGGGGACGGACAATGGCACGCTACACCGTGCCGCCTCCCGTCCCGATTTCTGCACCTCTCGCTTCCCCGCATGACCGTCCACTCGCCCGTTTCACGGACGCGATTCTCCCAGGTCGTGCGCACAGCGCGTCGCCACAAATCCCGAGTGGGAATCGCGCGCGGATTCGCTGATGGGCGACTCGATGGAATTTCGAAGAGATCATGAATGAGCCGTGGCGGTGAACCTGTCAGAAACACGAATCGCGCCGCCGATGATCCGGCCTGTGCGCTTGCGCATCAGGCCATGCCACTGCGCCCGCACGTCATGCGGGACCAGGTGACAGCGAACATCGGGACGCGACTCCCAGGGCGCCGAGTCTATAAGCGTCCGGCGCATCTGTCAAGAGGGGCTGTCGATCAGCCATATCACTGTCCCCATTCCTGCACCGATGGAACTGTCCCCCGGGTGCGAGTGCGCGAGCGCGCATCGGAGCCCTGCGCAGTCAGTCTCTCAATCCAACGGCGTCTCCGGCGCCTGCAACCGGTCGACGAACAGGTCCAGCCCCCGGCAGCCGAACGTCGCCTGCACGCGACGCGAATAGATCCAGTACGCACACCACACGCCGGCCGACAGGGCGCCGGCCACAGCCTCGATGCCGAAGGGCACGTGCGGAAACAGCACGTACCCAAGGCTCGCCGCCACGCGCCGCTCCCACGCGCCGAGCGCGCGCGAATAGACCAGGAGCGGCATGAGCACCGCACTCGCCACGGTCCAGTACGCGGGCGCGCGCGCACTGCGGCGCGCGATGAGCCAGAGTCCTGCTACACGCAGCAACACGACGATCGCGACAACGACGTGACGCGCGAGCGCGAGCAGGATGAACCGCGGCGAGCGCAGAGTGCCGAAGCGCGGCAGGATGAGCAGCTCCCGCCAGATGCCGTGCCGGACGACGTAGAGGCCGTACGCATCCAGGAGAACGCCCAGGACCACGAGCAGCGCGAAGACGAGCAGCCAGCCGCGGATGCCCTGCAGCTCGCGCGCCCGAGCACGGTCGCGTTGCGGAGTCCACACAACGGCGAAGTCTACATCACTCGTGCACCGGCGGCGACGGTGCACGCGCCGCCGGTCGCAGCGTCAGCCGCGCGGTGAGGAATTGGTCCCGTCGTCCTGGTCCGCCGGCGCTGCCGCGCTCTGCCACGAATCGGGGGCCTCGCTCAGGAGCGCGCCGCTCCTGTGCAGGGTGAGGAGCACATCCACGACCCGGGGATCGAAGTGCGCGCCGCGGGCAGCTTCGACGTCGGCGATCACCTGCTCGAGCGGCCATGCCTTCCGGTACGGGCGGTCGTGGGTCATCGCATCGAAATAGTCGGCAGCCGCGACCAGGCGCGCATTGATCGGGATGCTCTCCCCGGACAGGCCATCGGGATACCCGCCGCCATTCCAGTGCTCGTGATGGCTCCGCGCGATCTGTTCGGCGGCACGCACCAGCGCGGAGCTCCCGCCCGACAGCATGCGCGCTCCGATCGTGGTGTGCGTGCACATGATCCGGCGTTCCTCGGGCGTCAGGGCGCCCGGTTTGCGCAGGATGCTGTCGGGAATTCCGATCTTGCCGACATCGTGCAGCGCGGCCGCGCGCCGCACGATCTCCACGCGTCCGTCGTCAAAGCCGAGCAGCCGCCCCATCTGCGCCGCAACCTCGCCCACGCGCCGCGTGTGCCGGCCGGTATCGTCATCGCGGAACTCGGCCGCGCTCGCCAGCCGCTCCAGCACCTCCACCTGCGCTTCCTCGAGCTCACGTGTCCGCTGTCGCACGCGTTGCTCGAGCACCCGGTTCTGATCCTGCAGCAGGCGGTGCAGCAACCGTGTCTCCAGCAGATTCTTCACGCGCAGCAGGAGCTCAGCAGGCTGGAAGGGCTTGGCCAGGAAATCCTTCGCGCCCTGCGAGAGCGCGGCCTGGGTGCTCTCGTCGCTGCTGTCGGCCGTCAGCACGAGGACGGGGAGAAAGGCGCCGTTCGTGAGCCGCGGCCGCAGCGCTTGCAATACGCCGAAGCCATCCAGCTCCGGCATCTGCAGGTCGAGCAGGATCGCGTCGGGCTGGAACCGCTCCACAAGGGCCAGGCCGTCTCGCGAGCTGGTGGTGCCATGGACGTTCCGGTAGCCGGCGCGCGCGAGCAGCCGCTGCACGAGGTGTATGTTGGAGACCTGATCGTCGATGATCAGTATTCGCGCGCCCAGTGCATCCATGGCCGCTTCCCCGGACGGCGCGGACATCTCAGTGCACGTCGATGAAAGGGAGATTATCGCCGCGCTCTACGACGCGTCGCAGCGCGGCATACACGGTGGGGTCGAGCGCCGTCCCGCTCACCTGTCCCAGGTACTCCAGCGCGCGCGCCGGCGTGAGCGGATTGCGGTAGGCCCGCCGCGACGTGACGGCCTGGAATGCATCGGCCCCAGCCAGAATGCGACCACCGATCGAGATTTCCGTTCCCGCCAGGCCGCGGTCGTAGCCCGTGCCGTCCCACCGCTCGTGGTGATCCTGCACGAAAGTGAGCACCGGGCCCAGGTGCGTGAGCGGCGCCAGGATCTCGACCCCGATGCGCAGATGGTCACGAATGTGGCCGACCTCGTCCTCCGTCAGGGATCCGCGCTTGTGCAACACCGCCTCGCGCACGCCGATCCGACCCACCTCGTGCAGCCGGCCGGCCAGGCGAACCTGTTCCACGGTTTCCTCCGACAATCCGAGCTCGGCCGCAATGGACGCAGCCAGTTGCGCTACGCGGTGCGACTGGCCGCGAAGATATTCGTCCTTCGCTTCCATGGCGGTGACGAGTGACTCGACGATGGCCACGCTCATGTCGCGCAGCGCCAGCCGCTCGCGCTCGAGCTCCGCCGTGCGCTGCTCCACCTCGTCCCGGATCAACTGCTCCACGCGCCGCTGCTGCATGCGCAGGCCGCGCTGGTGCAGGGCACGCTCCACAGCGACGTCGAGCAACGCGTGGTCCACCGGCTTCACGAGATAGTCCAGCGCCCCGTCGCCGAGCGCCTGCGTCGCCGTGCGCGCGTCGTCCACGGCGGTAAGCACGATCACGGCGAGATCGGGGTGCTCGCGGAGCGCCGATTGCACCACCTCGATGCCGTGCATCCCCGGCATGCGCAGATCGCACAGCATGAGGGCGAACGGTGCGGCGTCGAGTGCCGCGAGGGCGACGGGCCCGGACTCGGCGCAATCCACCACGTACCCGCGCGATTGGAAGAATCTGGCAAGCAGCCTGCGCACCGGTTCCTCATCATCCACCACGAGCAGGCGCGTCGTCCCGGAGGCGAATGGCCCGCGCGACCGCGTCTCGGCGGATCGTCTGTTCGGACGCGAAATGCGCTTGCTCTTCACTCCGGCACCCTCGACATGCGTTCCGGACGCCCGAGCACTTCGTGCACCCTGTGCGTGAGCTCATTGGCCGTGAACGGCTTCACGAGCAGGCTGCGCGACGCATCCGGCGCGGCAGGGTCGATGGCCGCCTCGTCCGTATACCCGGACATGTACAGCACCCGCGCGCGCGGATGCATGGTGAGCAGCCGCGCGGCGAGCTCGCGGCCGCGAATATCCGACAGTACCACGTCCGCAAGCAGCAGATCGATCGGCGCGGCACTCTCTTTCGCGATCGCCAGCGCGCGCGCGCCGCTGGCGGCGTCCAGCACGGTATAGCCGCTCGTGACCAGAATGCGATGGGCCAGCAGTCTGATCGTCGCGTCGTCCTCCACGAGCAGCACGGTGCCTCGCTGGTGCGCCACGGCCGGAATGGACTCCTCCACACTCTCGGGCAGCGGGGCGGAGTCCACACGCGGAAGGTAGATGGAGAAGGTCGACCCGGCGCCGGGCGCGCTCTCCACCATGAGCTGTCCCCCGCTCTGCTTGACGACGCCGTACACCGTGGACAGGCCGAGCCCTGTGCCCATCCCGGCGGGCTTCGTCGTGAAGAACGGCTCGAACATGCGCGCGCGCGTGGCGGCATCCATACCGCACCCCGAGTCGGCCACCCGGAGCAGGACATAGTCGCCGGCCTCGAGCACGCCGCCGTCGTGCGAGCGGGGCGCCTCGATCGCGGCGTTGGCCGCCTGAATGGTGAGCTGGCCACCGCTGGGCATGGCGTCCCGCGCGTTCACGGCGAGGTTCATGATCACCTGCTCGAGCTGGCCGGCGTCGGCGCGTACCGCCCACAGGTCGTGCTCCACCACCGTCGTGAGCTGCACGTCGGCGCCGATGAGACGGCTCAACATGCGCTCCATGTCGCGTACCACCTCGGCGACGTCGAGCACTCGCGGCTGGAGAATCTGCTTGCGACTGAACGCCAGGAGCTGGCGCGTGAGCCCGGCGGCGCGCCGGCTGGCGGTAAGGATTTCCTGGAGATCCGCGCGGCGCTCATCACGCTGATCGAGGGTTTCCAGCACGAGCTGGCTCACGCAGCTGATGGTGGTGAGCACGTTGTTGAAGTCGTGGGCCACCCCGCCCGCGAAGCGGCCGATGGCTTCCATGCGCTGCGAATGGTTCAACTCCTCCTCGAGCCGGCGCTCGTTGGTGAGATCGCGCACCGTGTGGACGGCGCGCTCCGGCGCGAAGTTCGCCGCACGTACGTCCACGATCCGCACGTCGCCGTTCTGGCGTTGCAGTTGGAATTCGTGGGAGCGACGGGGCGCGGTCCACCCGCTTCCCGTCATGTCGCCCGCCGGACCTTCCACGCCGAAGAGGTCGGCGATGGTCCGGGTGCCGGCGCAAAGCTCCTCCAGCGGTCGCCCGGTAAGCTCGGCCGCGGCCGGATTCGCATCGATGATCACGCCGGCATGATCGGTAATGAACAGCGCATCACTCACGCGCTCGAAGATGCGGCGCAGCCGCTTCTCGCTCTCCTGCATGGCGGCTTCCGCACGACGGCGCTGCCATCGCTCGCCCGCGCGTTCAATGCTGTTGAGCAGCTGCTCCGGCTGCACGGGCTTGATGAGGTAGTCGTAGCTGCTCTCTCGCAGCGCCCGGACAGCGCTCTCCACGCTGGCGTTGCCCGTGAGAATCACGACTTCCGTGGCCGGCGAGAGCTTCCGCACGGCGCGCACGAGCTCCAGCCCATCCATCCCCGGCAGCCCGAGATCGATCAGCGCGATGGCCGGCGGCACCGGTGCGCTGCGCGTCAGCTCCAGCCCCTGCTCGGCCGACGGCGCACCCAGTGAGGAGTATCCCCGGAGGCGCAGGATGTCTTCCAAAGTGCGAAGCATCTGCCGGTCATCCTCGACGATGAGGACCCGGAACTGCTCAGGCGAAGACAGCATCGAGAAGTTCGAGGAGTTGTGCGGGTTGGAATGGCTTCAGTAGCGTGGCACAGATCCACTCGTCGCCGAGGCGCTGTTGCACCGCATCCAGTGCAGCCCCGTGGCCGCTGTAGAGAATGAGGGCGGTTGCCGGACTCGCTTTCTTGATCGCCACCACCGACTCGCCGTTGGCGAGTCTACCAAGGATGAGGTCCAGCACGACCGCGCCAGGCGTGCTCTCCGCCAGCTTCTCGATCGCATGATCGAGCGTGGTCGCCTCGAGCACGAGGTAATCGTGGCGCCGGAGCACGTCGGCGAGCGAGTGACTGAAGGCGGGATCATCTTCCACCACCAGCACACGGCGCGGAGCGTGAGCCGCCTCGCTGAGCAGCTCGAGGACCATCGGAAGCGCGACCGGCTTGGAGAGCACGCGCACCGCACCCTCGCGCTCCGCCTCCGCCATCAGGTCCGCCGCCGTGTAGGCGGTCATCAGCATGACGTGAATGCCGGGGCGAAGCGCCTTCATTGCCTTCAGCGCTTCCACCCCGTTCAGCCCTCCCATGCGCACATCCATCAGCACGAGCGAGAAGCCCTGCTCACGTACCGCCGCCACCGCCGCCTCGCCGCTGTGCACGCCGTGCGACTCCCAGCCGTGCAGCCGCAGGATGTCGCAGAGCGTCTTCACCATTTGTCGATCATCGTCGACCACCAGAACGCGTTTCCTCACGAGCTACCCTCCGGCACCGCCAGTTGCGGCAGCACCAGTGTGAAGGTGGCGCCGGCGCCAGGGCGGCTGGAGACGTCGATGTCGCCGCCGTTTGCGCGAGCGAGTGAGCGCGACACGGCGAGTCCCAGGCCGATGCCGCGGGGCTTCGTGGTGAAGAGCGGTTCGAAGATCTTCGCCATGTTCTCCGGCGCAATGCCCGCGCCGGTGTCCGAGATGTCGAGTCGCACCTTGTCGCCTGCGCTGGACGCGCGCACGGTGAGCGTGCCCTCGGCGGTGGAAACGCCGCCTGAGCCATCCATGGCTTGCACCGCATTGGTGACGAGGTTCAACAGGACCTGACCGATTTGCGCGCGATCCGCGAGAACGGGCGGCAGGTCCGCTGGAATGTCCGCGTCCACCTGGACGCCCGCGGGCGGCCCTACTCGCGCGATCTGCTCTTCGGCGAGATCCCCCAGCGCGATTCGTTCGCGTGCGGGCTGCTTGACCCGGGCATAGTCGAGCAGATCGCCAACGATCTTCTCCGAGAGCGTCACCTGAGACTTGAGGATCCCGAGGTACTCCTGCACATCGGGTGTCGTGTCGTGCAGCGTCGCGTCGAGATAGTACAGCGCGTTGGTCATCACGCCCAGCGGATTGCGCAGCTCGTGACCCACCCCTCCCGCAAGCTGCCCGAGGATCGCGAGGCGCTCACGCCGTACCAGGGTGTCCTGAGCGCTCTCGAGTTCCGCGAGGGCCTGTTGCAGCTCGCGCGTGCGGTCCGCAACCCGCTCTTCGAGCGCACGCGTGTCTTCACCCATCTGCCGCGCCATGCTATTGAACGAAGCGCTCAATTGGCCCAGCTCATCGGACCGGCCCACCGGGACGCGACTGGAGTAGTCGCCCGCGGCAATGGCTTCTGCCGCGCGCGTCATCTCCGTGAGCGGCGCCGTGATGTGCCGGGTGAGGAGCCACGCGACGAGCGTGCCGAGGAAGATGATGATGAGCGCCGTCGTTCCCGTCCTCAGCAGAAAGTCGCGCGCAGGGGCCAGCACGCTCGTCCGGGAGAACTGCACCCATACCATCCAAGGCGTATTGGGGATGCGGATCGCGGCTCCGAGGAACGCGAGACCAGCCGTGTCGGTGTACGGCACGGGCGTGCCGGTGCGGAGCGGCAGCGCCGGTCCGCGCGCCGGCTTCGCCAGGTCGGTCCACAGGCGCGCGGCAGTGTCGCCCACCAGAAACGCCGCATCGCGGCCTATCAGCTCGCGGATGACTTCCGCGCCGTCTGCACCGCCGTTGCCTCCGCTGGTGCGGCGCGACTCCATCACAAAGCCCAGGGTATCGGTGCTGGCCTGCACCACCGGAACCAGGATCCGATAGAAGATCGTGTCGCCGCTTGCCCTGAACGGGCTGATCGTTGCCACGCGCTGGCTGCTCGCGGCGCGCAATAACGTGTCGATGTCACCAGGCGGGATGCGGGCGTCGCCGACGCTCACCACCGGGTCACGGCTCGCCGTGAAGAGCGCGATGGTGGTGAGCTCCGGCGTCGTCGGGCCGCGCCGGCTTTCCAGAAAGACGCGCGCCGCCAGGCGTGAAGCGGAATCGGAGTGAGTGAGGACCCGCTGCACACTGGAGTCGGTCGCCACGCCGCGCGCTGCGGTGCGCACGCGGCGTGCGGACTCGTCGAGCAGCGCGGCGAGGCGCTGAGCGACTCCCACGGATCGGCTGCCTGCCGCCGCGATGAGAATGCGCTCGATCTGCCGGTACGCCGACCAGGAGTACGCGGCCATCGCGACGAGGAGCAGTCCAGAGATGAGGAGGGGAAGCTTTCGCCTGATTGGCTGCAACTGCTCGGAGATGCGCATGCGGATTCCTCGCGTTCTCACCCCAGGGAAGGACGCACTCGTGCATTCTCACGATCGTCGTGCCGGAAACGCGCCCCTTGCTCTCATTCCCTAGACGCTCATGCGGTCTCTCCGTCACCAGTTTCGCGGGTCATTGGCCCCACATGTCAGCAGGTCAAAATGGCAGTCCTGAAGTGCGATACATCACGGTTTGAAACCGGTGAAGGCAAACGTGTACGCGTCCGTCGCGGCGTTATAGCTCGCGGCGAACCTCGCGGGACAGCGCACGGTCGCGGAGGTGCCCGCGGGCGTCGCGACCTTCAGGGCGAGCGGTTGCTTGGACATCAGCGTCTTCTGCGCAATCATGGGCTCGAAGAAAATGGGCTGTCCGTGATAGGAGCCGAGGACCATCATCGCGTGGAACGGTACGGGGCCGCGTGAGTAATTCCCCGCGTGCATGCCCATGCGGGGGACGCACGTGCCAACAAGCAGTCCGACTCCGGGTACGGTGATGTCTTTCAGCGAATAACCGGCGGGAAGTGCAGCCGGTTTCGATTTGTCGACGCAATCGATCGCGCGCCGTGCACTGTCGGAAATCGTGTAGAAGTGGAAGTCGAAGTGCGGCGTCTCGAACGGTTTTGGCGGATGGCCCATCGGCTCTCAGTAGAAGGTGAGATGGTCGATGCCGGTCGCGGTGCGCACGTCCGCCGGCATTGGTACGACGGCGGCTTCGGCTGGCGGCCACACCATTGCCGCGTTGGCCGGCGCGTTGGCGATGACCGCCATCGGGATGATGGCGTCCAGCTCAACGAGGTGATCCCCCATCATTTTGCCCGTGACGCACAGCGTGGCGCCGAACGCCGTCTCGCAGGACGGCGTGATGGCGCGCGCCGTCTGCGCCGGTGCGGGTACCACGAAACAACACACAGCGGTGATGCTTGCCAGCATGATTCCGGCCGGCAGCGGTGCAATTCCGGCCTCGCGTTCCATGGTCATGAGTCGTCTCCCGGGATGAACCTGCGTGGAAGGGACTTGTCCACTATCTGTGTCTTCGGTCCTGCCAACACCGTGCGCTCCGCGAACAGCGCAACGATGTGCGGATGCTGCAGCCGGGCCGCGATGAGGCGATTCATGCTCACGTTCACCGAGCCGGCGCTCCGCCGCGCTCGAGGAATCGCGCCGGATCCAGGTTGTAGCGCCGCAGCACGGCGACGATGCGCGGGTCAGCCGGAAACGCGTTGACGATGCGCGCGCCGTAGGTGGGGAACGCATCACCGTCGCCGCTGGCCGCGTGTTCCAGGGCATTGACGAACTGCGCGGTGTCATGCAGCCCGGCGTACGCCAGTGCCAGCCCGGTCCAGTGCGTCCAGGCGGTGCCCGGTGTCTGAAAGATCCGCCTGAGGAGATCCCTCGCTCCGGCCTCGTCGCCGGCGAGGGCAAGGGCGTGCGCGGCGACACCCAATCGCGCGGGAGCAGAACTGATCGCCACGATCCGATGGGCGTAGAATTTCGCGGAATCCGGTAGACCCGCATTGGCGGATCCGAGCGCCAGAATGCAGAGGGACGAGATGCTTCCCGGCTCCAGCGCCAAACCGCGTCGCTCCTCCTCGAGTCCCTCGGCGACGCGACCGGCACTCACCTCGGCCCATCCCAGGTACACCGCGGGCATGAAGTAGAGTGGATCGCGCGCCACGGCCTGCTGGAGCACCGGAATGGCGTCAGCCATTCGACCCTGATTCACCAAGGTGTAACCCAGACGATAGCGCGGTTCGGCCGCGTTGGGATCGAGCGCAATGGCACGGCGCAGCTCCGCTTCGGCCTGCGGCCAGCGGAACGACTCGGCATTGACGTATCCGAGCGCGAGATATGCTTCGGAGAGCGTGGAATCGAGGCGAACCGCGCGCTCGGCGGCGGCACGCGCGCGCGGGAGCACATCGCCCATGCGCGTCGCCACGTACGAGGGTGAAACCGTCAACGCATTGGAGAGCGCGGCCCACGCCCGGGCGAAGGTGCTGTCGCGGACGGTGGCCTGCTCGAACGCCGCGATGGCGGCGGTGATCCCTGCCCCGCGCCGCCGGTAGAGATACTGACCCCTCAGATAGAGATCATAGGCCGCAGCGTCGTTCGTGCCGTGCGCGGCACTGCTGCCCGCGTTGGCCAGCGTCACCTGAAGCTGTCCGGCAATGGCGCGGGAGATATCATCCTGCACGGCAATGATGTCGCTGGCCGGGCGTGCGTAGTCGTCGTGCCACGTGACGTGTCCATCGCTCACGTTGGTGAGCTCGACCGACACGCGGATCTGATCCCGGGCGCGCTGCAGCGTACCGTCGAGTACCAAGGCGACGCCGAGCGTCCTGCCGGCGTCCTGCGCGCTCACCCTGCCGCCGGCAAAACGCGCCGCCGAGCTGCGCCCCGCGAGTCGCAGTCCGGGGACGTCCGACAGCGTGTTCGTGACCTCACCGGCGATGCCCTCGGCGAGATATGCATTGGCGGTGTCGCCCGAGAGGGACACGAATGGAATCACCGCGAGCGACTTGTCGCCGGTGGCCGCGGTGGTACGGCTCGCACGTGACGCGGCGAACCACACCCCGAGCGCGACCAACGCGATCACGGGAGCGGCAATGACGACGCGCAGGCGAGCCTTGCGGCGCAACGCCGTTGCCGACGCCAGCAGCGATGCCGGCGCCGATGCCGCGGCAGTTCCCGAGCCGGTGCTCACGGCCTGGTCCAGCGCCGCGAGAAGCTCGCGAGCGGATGCGGGACGGTGATCCGGATCCTTCGCGAGACAGCGTTGCACGAGGTCGCTCAGCGCGGCCGGAACATCATTGCGCACGCTCACGAGCGGCGCCGGCATTTCGGACAACTGCGCCGCGACGATCGCGTGCACGGACGTGCGAGCCACAAAGGGGTGGCGGCCCGTGAGGAGCTCCCACGCAATCAGTCCCCACGCGTAGATGTCGGCGCGGTGATCAGTGCTCGGATCGCCCGCCGCCTGCTCGGGCGCCATGTATGCCGGCGTGCCCAGCATGCTCCCGGCCTGCGTGAGCGTGACGTTGGCGGAACCGTCAGCGTTGCCGTCGCGTGTACGCGAGATGTCGATGGCCTTGGCGATGCCGAGGTCGGTGACCACGGCCGCGCCCCCCGAGAGCAGTACGTTCTCCGGCTTGATGTCGCGATGCACGACGCCTTCGCCGTGCGCGTAGGCGAGCGCACGCGCCACGTCGCGCAGGATGTGCACCGCCTCCGCAACGGGAACCGGTTCTCCGGTGGCGAGTCGCGCCCGCAGCGACTCGCCGCGCACGAACGGCATCGTGTAATACGGCAAACCATTCGCGTTCCCGGCAGTGAGCACGGGCACGATGTTGGCCTGCTGCAGTCGCGCGGCCACCTGCACCTCGCGCGCGAACCGCTCGGCGCTCATGCCTTCGACGAGATCGGGCGCGATCACCTTGATGACCACGCTGCGGTGGAGCGTCGTGTCGGTGGCGACGAACACGCGCGACATCCCGCCGCCGCCCAGCTCACGCTCCAGCGTGTAGCTGCCGCCGAGTGCCGACTCCAGCTCCGCGCGCACGTCTCTCAATATCCCATCCTCCGCCGCAGCTCCGCGTAGCGCGGGTGATCGCGGAATCCGTCGCTGAACGGCCCGCGGATCCACACCGGCCCGATGTAGTCCTTCCGGTCGGCGGAGTCGAAGGCGTGCGCCATGGCCTCCTCGGTGCGCCCCAGGTACATCGCGGCCTGCGCGAGCGTGAACGACGGAACGTCGCTCGTGACCGCGCGCGCCTGCAGCTCGGCGTACACCGCTTCGGCGCGTACGCGGTCCCCGCGCGACAGATAGATCGCGGGCAATACCATCAACAGCGGCGGCAGGCGGCCGAACTGGTTGATAGCTTCGGTGACGACGCGGTCTGCACCTTCGAAATCGCCGACCCAGACGTATGCCCAGACGCGGAGATAGTGGGCCGCGTACGATGTGGGATCCAGCGCCACGGCGCGCTCGGTCTCGGCGATGGCCTCCCGATCGTGACCGGTCAATCCCAGCCCCACCGCGTGAACGCCGGCGCAGAGAGAGCTGAGCGGGTCGTCGTTCACCATGCGCTGCAGCTCGGCCAGTCCGCGCGCGTCGTCTCGCTCGGTGAGAATCAGTCCCCACACGGCGTACATGCCTCGCACGTCAGAGAGAATCGTGTTGACGGACAGGGCGCGTTCCCAGAGGCGATGCGCGTTCGCGTGATCGCCGTCGTACATGAGCGCGATCGTCGCCAGTGTCCCCATCGCATTGGCGTTGTCGGGATCGAGCTCGAGCGCGCGCTGCAGCGCCGCGCGTGCCCTGGGGATGACATCGGCGACGGCGCCAAAGTTGTACTGCGCGTAGATGCGCCAGGTTTCGCCAAGGCCGGCGTATGCCGGCGCGTACTCGGGCGCCAGCGCGATGGCCTGTTGAAAGCACTCCAGAGCGGGGAGGATCGATCGTCCCCGCCGCAGCGCGAACGCGCGCCCGCGGGCGCACAGCTCGTATGCCTCCACCTGCGCCGTGGTGGCCGGTGCGGCCGGTTCGGCGGCCGGCTTCACCAGCGTCACCTGCAGCTTCGCCGCGATGGCGCTCGCGATTTCATCCTGCACCGCGAACACATCCACGAGTTCGCGATCGTAGCGCTCCGACCAGCGATGGTATCCGTCGGCGACATCGATGAGCTGCGCGGTGATGCGGAGCCGATTCCCCGATTTGCGCACGCTACCCTCGAGCACCGTCGCGACGTTGAGCTTCTCGCCAATGACGCGCAGGTCCTCATGTCTCCCCTTGAAGGAGAACGCGGAGGTGCGCGCCGCGACGCGCAGTCCCGGGATCTGCGCCAGCGCGTTGATGATCTCCTCGGCGATCCCGTCGCCGAAGAACTCGTTGTCGCTGTCCGCGCTCATGTTCTCGAATGGGAGCACGGCGAGCGACTTGTCGGGCGGCGCCGCTTTCGACAGCGCCGTGTCGGCTTCGCCGAGCGCCGCGGCGAAGAATGCGCCGCTCTCGTAGCGATCGTGCCGCGTGCGCGAGAGCACTTTCTGAATGGCGCGCGCGACCGGCCGGGGCACACCGTCGCGCAGCGCGCCCACATCCGCCGGCGCCTGCACGAATCGCTTGGCGATCACCGCCTGCACGTTCGTGCCGGTGAACGGCTGCTCGCCCACGAGCATTTCGTAGCAGACGCAGCCGAGCGAATAGAGATCGGTGCGGGCGTCCACGTCATCGCCGGCCGCCTGTTCGGGGCTCATGTACGCGGGCGTGCCGACGCTCATGCCGGTCTGCGTGAAGGCCTGACCCTCGACGGCGCTCAATGCCTTGCCCACGCCGAAGTCCGCCACGAGGGCATGCCCTTCCTGCAGCATGATGTTCTCGGGCTTGATGTCGCGATGCACGACGCCGTGGCGGTGGGCATGGTCGAGCGCACCGGCGACTTCGACCGCAATCCGTACCGCCTCGTCTACGGGGAGCTGTCGCGAGCGCTCGAGCCGGTCGCGCAGCGATTCCCCGTCGACCTTCGGCATCACGTAGTACAGCGCGCCCGCGGCCTCGCCCGAGTCGAAGAGGGGAAGAATGTTCGGATGATTGAGCCGCGCCGCGAGGCGGATCTCGCGGAGAAACCGTTCCGCACCGAGTGACTGCGCGACATCGGAGCGCAGGACCTTGATGGCGACTTCGCGGTCATGCCGGAGGTCGTGTGCGAGATAGACCGTGGCCATGCCGCCCGCGCCGAGCTCGCGCTCGAGGTGGTACCGGTCGGCGAGCGCCACGGCCAACTGCTCCACCGGTGGGGTGGGTGCATCGAGGGGCATTGCCAGCGAACCGCCGGGTGGACGTGCGTCAAGGTGTCAGGTACTGAGGGATTTGCGCCGGCAGGAAGATACGCTACGGGTGGGAAGGCGCCATAGCGGATCGATCACATCCGAGGCGAGGGAACCGTGCCGGCGACGGCACGCGGGATACTCTCATCAGTCCGGCGGGTTCGGGCGCGTACACATTCCCTCCCAACCTTCGTCAGCGCGGCTGATCTTACGCCGAGTGAGCGACTCAGGTCGGCCAGCCGCTCACCGCCTTGAAGTGCGGCAAGCGGCGGATCTTTCTGATCGTTGCGGCCTCTGGCGCGTGGGTCGCCTGAGTTCGGGAACGCGCCCCAATGCCCAGGTATCCTGCACACTTCATCGATCCGTGGTCTTCCGCTGGTCGCGGTACGATCACGGCCAGAGGACGGCGTGAAAATCTCCCGAGCTGGTCTGGCTTTCTCCACCGACCTGGCCCTTGTCGTTGATCGCAGCCGCGCCGCTATTGTCCCCGCCCAAAGTACCCAGGTCCTTCATTCCTTGCCCGCTTTGCCAGAGAAACGCGCGCTCTATGTGTCCGTCCCCCAAATTCGTCCTACTGATTCCGACGACCTGGCCCTTGATGTTGATCCCACTCGCCGAGCTGAAGCCGCCGCCCAGGTCACCCAGATCCTGCATCCCTTGCCCACGCCGCCAGAGAAAGGCGTGTTCACGCCACGAAGTCAGGCCGCTGAAAAGGAGACCGACGACCTCGCCCCTGGTGTTGATCCCGTCTGCGCCACTGCTCCCGCCGTCCAGGGGGCCCAAGTCCTCCATCCCTCGCCCGCGCTGCCAGAGAAAGGAGTGATCCTGGCCCGCGGTCGTAACGCTTGACCCGACAATCTGGCCCGTGCGGTTGATCCCGCTTGCAAAGCTTTCGAGTCCACCCAGCGTGCCCAGATCCTGCATCCCTTGCCCATTTTCCCAGAGGAAGGCATGCACAAATCCAGAGGTCAAAGAACTGGACCCGACAACCTGGCCCTTGCCGTTGATCCCCGCTGCGAAACTCGTCTCCCCGCCCAAGGTGCCCAGATCCTGCATCCCTCGTCCGCTTTCCCAGAGGAACGCGTGCGGTTGCCCCGACGCCGTAAGACTGTAGCCGACGACTTCGCCGTTGGTATTGATCCCTGTTGCGACACTCATCTCTCCACCCAGGGTGCCCAGGTCCTGCATTCCCTGCCCGCTTTGCCAGAGGAAGGCGTGCTCAGTTCCGGAGCTTGTCTGGCTCTGCCCGACCACCTGGCCCCTGGAATTGATATCAAGTGCTCTGCTGCTCGCACCCCCCAAGGTGCCCAGATCAGTGGCACCTCCACCGGACACACGCAGGCTTGGTTGCCTTGAATGCTCAAGGGTGGGCGTCGTCACGCCCTCGTCAGCGCAGCCTGTCACCAGCATCGCGCCAAGCACGGTGCAGGCGACAACGCGCAGGCGCGTACGCCAGAGCCGTTGTGTCAGCGCACCGTGACGTCGATGCGCACCGCTATTCCGCTGCAGTGCAGTAGACATGGAACCCCCGTGGGTTGCACCGTGGCCCGTGTAGTGCTCCTGGCAACCGGATGGCTGCCAAACGCAGACGGCCCGGTCGGCAAGCGTGCCCACGATATGGTGGCGCCGCGGCGCACCACAAGGGACGAACCTCCTATGCTTGGGGGTCGGGCACGCGCAGGGCCACCTGGATCGGGCGGAGTTCGAGAGCGCGGTAATGGATCGGGACTCGCAACGCGATTCTCGCGCGATCACCCTCCGCGTGCGCTACGGACGGTGTTGAAGTGTCATCAGAAGGTGGATGAGCAGACGATGCGGCAGGCAATGGCGCAGCGGCCGCGAGATGGCGAATGGGTGACCAATCCGCACGCCGAATCCGGATGTCGTACGACTTCGTGGCAAGAGTAACGCCCCGCCTGCAACCGGAGTCGCACGCGGGGCGTCGTGTACCAGGCGGGGCCATCGTGTTCCAAGTGGGCCTGGGAAGAGTTGAACTTCCGACCTCACGCTTATCAGGCGTGCGCTCTAACCAACTGAGCTACAGGCCCCTGCCAAGCCAGGAAAGTTAGCCGGGCCAGACAATTGCGTCAACGCGTGAACACTCCGCGCTTTCCATGCAGCACCGCAACGTCCGCTCGCGCTGCAATTCACTCTCCACCGCCAGGCATCCTCTCCGCACAACGCCTCGCCGCTCATCTCGAGCGGCGAGGCGTGAAGGCATTCGCGACCGTTGATCCTTTCACCCAGCCGAGCAGCTCGCTGCCCGTTTCCATTCCCGCTTCCCAATTCCCCCGCGTTCCCTACTCATCAAACCGGTGCGGGTGCCCGGGCTTCGGCCGCTGTACATCCAGATCGTCGTACTCATCATCGAGATCGACAAGGTCATCATCGTCGAGATCTTCGACGTCGTCATCCTCATCATCGTCGTCGTCGTCCTCGTCCTCGTCGTCGTCCTCGTCATCGAGGTCGTCATCTGCGTCGTCGAGGTCCATGTCATCCTCATCCTCGACGTCGTCGTCATCATACTCGTCCTCGTCCAGCTCCATCTCGTCGAGGTCGTCATCGCGCGCTGCTGCCCGCGCCTGTTCCAACGACTCGAGCTCGTACCGCATGACCCGGATCTCCTTGAGGGTTAATTACAGGGAAGCGCGCTCGCGCTTCGCTTCCCGCGAAAGCTTCCTGCGATCGTTCGCGCTCAGATACCGCTTGCGCAGCCGGATGGATGCCGGCGTCACCTCGATCAGCTCATCCTCCTCGATGTACTCCAGAGCGAGTTCCAGTGTCAGTTCCCGCGGCGGCTCGAGCTGGATGTTCTCGTCGCTCGCGGTCGTCCGCATGTTCGTCAGCTTCTTCTCCTTCGTCGGGTTCACGTCCATGTCCCCGGGTCGCGAATTCTCCCCAATGATCATCCCCTCGTACACCGGCGTGCCGGGGGCAATAAACATAGTGGCTCGCTCCTGAAGATTGAACAGTCCGAACGCCACCGCCATGCCAGGCTCCATGGAAACCAGCGTCCCGCGCTTGCGGCCGGCGAGCGGGCCCGCCCACGCGCCGTACTCCAGGAACCGATGATGCATGATCCCCGTCCCGCGTGTGTCCGTCATGAATTCCGAACGATACCCGAACAGTCCGCGCGCCGGAATCCGGTAGAGCAGCCGCACCATCCCCTGTCCCGGATTCTTCATTTCGATCATCTCCGCCCGTCGCGGGCCAAGCTTCTCGATCACCGCCCCCAGAAACGTCTCGGGCACGTCAATGGACAACTCCTCGTACGGCTCCAGACGTTCCCCGTTCGCGCCCGTGCGCGTGATCACGCGCGGCCGCGATACCTGGAACTCATAACCCTCACGCCGCATCGTCTCCATGAGAATCGACAGATGCAGCTCCCCCCGTCCCGACACGGTCCAGGTATCCGTGCTTTCTGTGTCCTCTACCCGGAGCGCCACGTTTCGTTCGAGCTCCCGGTACAGCCGATCGCGAACCTGCCGCGACGTGACATACTTCCCCTCCTTGCCAGCGAAGGGAGAATTGTTCACGATGAAGTCCACCGAGATGGTCGGCTCCTCGACAGCGATGCCGGCCAGTCGATCAGGGTGATCCACGTCCGTCACGGTGAGGCCGATCTCCACGCCTTCAATACCCGCCAGCGCGACGATCTCGCCCGATGGCGCCGCATCGAGCTCGACGCGCTCCAGCCCCTCGAAGCCGAACAGCTTCGTGACCCTGCCGCGTTCCATGGGGCGCGAGGTCTCGAGCGGCAGGAGCGCCACGGGGTCGCCCACCCGCACCGTGCCGCGCTCGATGCGGCCGATGCCAAGCCGTCCCAGATACGGGGAATGATCGATCGTCGAGATGAGCATCTGGAAGGGGCCCGCGACATCGCCGGGTGCGGGCGGTACGTGCTGCACGATGGCCTCGAACAGCGGGACGAGGTCGGTGCCAGGCGTGTCGAGGTCCATGGTCGCGGTGCCGTAGCGCGCCGAGGCGTACACGACTGGTGCGTCGAGCTGCGCATCGTCGGCCTCGAGCTCGATGAGCAGGTCGAGCACCTCATCGTGGACGCGGAGGGGATCGGCGCCCGGGCGATCGATCTTGTTGATGACCACGATGGGCGTGCGTCCCAGCGCGAGCGCCTTGCGCAGCACGAACCGGGTCTGCGGCATGGGGCCGTCAAAGGCGTCCACGACGAGCAGCACCCCGTTTACCATGCGCAGGATGCGTTCCACCTCACCGCCGAAGTCGGCGTGTCCCGGCGTATCCACGACGTTGATCTTGACACCGTGCCACCGCACGGAGGTATTCTTCGCAAGGATCGTGATCCCGCGTTCCCGCTCGAGCGGATTGGAATCCATGACCCGTTCCTGCACGACCTGGTTCTCGCGGAATGCCCCGGCCTGCCGGAGCATCTTGTCCACCAGCGTAGTCTTGCCATGATCGACGTGCGCGATGATGGCGATGTTTCGAATCTGCATAGCCAGGAAATCTATCGGAATACGCCAATCACTGACAGGCACGGCATTCGGAGCGCGCGGAATCATGCCCGCACGCGTTGCATCTCACCCGGCGGCCGGCAGGGCCGCACCGCTTCCACCCATTCCCGGAGGAATCATGGAAGAGCACGAGGCGGAACAGGAAGCTGAGTACCCCCGCGGGCGCGGCTACGGCCACGACTACATGCGCGGTGGCGAAGTGTTCGGTGGCTATGGATACAGCGATCGCCACGAATACGTGCGCCCGCGGGGGGCGACCAGCGATGAGTCTGCGGCGACAAGCGACGCCGACGTATTTCCCCGGGACGAGCGCGCCGGCGGATGGGGCATTCCGCGCGTGGTGGATGGAGCGACGACGACGCCGGTCACGGCGGTGGATGGCCAGCCCGATGGGGACATCGCGCCGGATGGGCAGGACCTTGGCGCAGGCGCGCCGGTGCCGCTGATCGATCGGACGCTGGGTGGCGCGACCATCGGCGGTCTTGACCGCTCACGCAGTTACTACGTGACGCAGGCGCAGCTGCAGCAGCGGTTGTATCGCGCGCAGAAGGAAGACGGACCGGGGAAGACGTAGCGACTCCGGTCGGGGCTGCTCACCTCACGGTCGTCGTCCGCGATGCAGCCTTGGCGGACACCTGCCGCGCCGCCGCGGCATCCGGCCCCTCCACGAAGCTGGTATCGTGGCCCCGCTGGGACAGCGTGGCGAGCAACCCCTGCTTGTCGGATGCCTTGAGGTACGCTTCCTTGGGCTCCACGGTCCCCGCGTCCACGTGCACCATCAGCGCGTCGTTGAGCATCACCATGCCCAGGCGCTTCGATGTCTGGAGCACCGACGGAAGCTGATACGTCTTCCCTTCGCGAATCAGATTCGACACCGAGGGCATGCTCAGCAGCACCTCGAGTGCGGCGACGCGTCCACCACCGATCTTGCGGCACAACACCTGGGAGATCACGCCCTTCAGCGATTCCGAAAGCATCACACGGATCTGTGACTGACGGTCAGCGGGAAACTGATCGATCAGCCGGTCCACCGTGCTCACCGCACTGGTCGTGTGCAGCGTGCCGAACACCAGGTGTCCCGTCTCGGCGGTCTCGATCGCGATGGACATTGTCTCGAGGTCGCGCAGCTCGCCCACCAGAATGATGTCCGGGTCCTCGCGCAGCGCGGCACGCAGGGCATGCTTGAACGAGCCCGTGTGCGTCCCCACCTGCCGCTGCGTGATGATGCACTTCTTGTTCTCGTGCACGAACTCGATGGGGTCCTCGATCGTGATGACGTGATCGGTCCGCGTGCGGTTGATGAGATCGATGAGCGCCGCCAGCGTCGTGGACTTGCCGGAGCCGGTTGGTCCGGTCACGAGCACGAGCCCGCGCGAGAGATTGCACAGCGCCTGGATCTCCGGCGACAATCCCAGCTCGTCCGCCGTGACGACGCGCGCGGGAATCACCCGGAACACGGCCGCCGCACCGTGACGGTCCCGCAGTGCATTGCACCGGAAGCGCGCGAGGCCGGCCAGCTCATAAGCGAAGTCGGTATCGTGATGCTCCGCGTATTCGTTGCGATTGCGATCGGGCGCGATGGCGTGCAGCATCGCTTCGAGCGCCGCGCCGGTCATGGCGTCGTGTCCCTCCAACCGCGACATCTGGCCGTTTATCCGCACGATGGGCGGCTCGCCGACGCGCAGGTGCAGATCGGAGCCGCCGCACTCCACGAGTTCGCGCAACAGCGCATCCATGCGCGCGCGGCTCGCGCCCTCGTCTCCGCTCACGGTGTCAACGATCACCGGAGGGGCCGGCGCGGCCGGCGCTGGCGCGTGGCCCGATGGGGGAGGCGGCGCCGGCCGCACCTCCGCACCCCACCCCGTCGCGCCGCGTTGCGCCTGCACGCAATACTCCACGCCGTCCGCACGATAGGTGAACAACGCCGTCGTGCCGGACTCCAGCGCCTGCGCCGACTCGGCGGGCGCCATCTCCCGGAGCAGCGCGTGTACCTGGGCGCCGGTGAGCGGCTGCCGCGTGATGGCGCGTGATGCGCCGCCCGACACATCCAGACACGCGGGCTGGTCGGCCGCGAGCTGCAGTACCGATGCATGCTGGCTCTGCATCACGCCCAGAAAGCGATCTATGGCCGGCATGTCAATCCAGCGGACGCACGCACTCGATCCACGAACGATTGATCAGGCGAATGCCCTGATCGGTATAGAGCGTGAGAAAGTGCTGGCTGGCATCATTCAGGAAGTCGAGCAGTCTCGGGCGGCCCGCGCGGATTTCCAGCCGCATGGAACCGTAATGGCTGATCCCCCCGGCCAGGCGTACCTCGAGCAGCGCCATGGGTGTGCTGCGTCGCAGCAGTTCATCCTCTTCACCCACGGGCAGGCCGGAGAGTTCGGCGACCTGCGCCTTCGCAATGAGGAGCACCTCGCCGCTCTCCGTCTCCATGGGGAAGAATGGATCGCGATCGTTGAGCAGTACGGCGGGGTCGTCGAAGCCACGGTGGCCCGGAACCGGCAGGTGCACGAAGATGTGGCCGCGCATGGTCGAGCCGTGAGCAAGCACCAGGGTCACATCGAGCCGGTGCTTTTCAATACGATAGTCGTCCACCAGGGCGAGCTCGCGGATTTCCATGAGTGTGGTGAGAGAGCGGGAGTCATTGGGAGACGAGTGACCCGAGGGGGACGCAACGGAGCAGCCGATGGCCTGCGGATGGGCGCCCGCGAGGGGCGCCGCCGGTGTTCACGCGTGCAGGTGCATCTCCCGCTCGTACATCTCGCGCCGCTCGAGCTGGATGGTCACGTGCTGGATACCGAAGAGGCGCATGGCATCATGCACGTGCTCCAGGACGTGCTGGTGCCGGTCGGACTCGCGCACGATGGCGTGCGCACTCATGGCCACCACACCGGACGTCACGCTCCAGACGTGCAGGTCGTGCACCGATTCCACGCCAGGGATCGCTTCGAGCTGCGTGCGCACCGCGCCGGCGGAGATGTTGGCCGGAGTGGACTCCAGCAGCACGTCCACGGACTCCCGGACCAGCAGCCAGGCGCTCCGGATCACGAGCAGCGTCACGACAATGGACGCGATGGGATCGGCGGGCAGCCAGCCCGTGAAGCGGATGAGCAGCGCCGCGATGAGCGCTCCCACGGAGCCGAGCAGATCGCCGATGACATGGATGTAGGCGCCGCGCACATTCAGGCTGCCGGAGCTTGCCGGGTGCAGTGTGCGCGCCGCCACCACGTTCGCCGCGAGGCCGATGGCGGCGACGATGAGCATGAGCGTCCCGCCCACCGGTTCCGGCGCGGTGATGCGCCGGATGGCCTCGTAGACGATGAAGCCGGAGACCAGCAGCAGCGTGGCGCCGTTCAGAAACGCCGCGAGGATTTCGAGGCGGCGATATCCGTACGTACGCTTCGGCGTCTCGGGCCGGTTGCCGAACGATGACGCGAACAGCGAAAGTCCCAGCGCCGCGACGTCGGTGAGCATGTGCCCCGCGTCCGCGAGCAGCGCGAGGGAATTCGCGGCAAATCCACCGACGATCTCGGCCACGAGAATCAGCGCCGTGATGTACAACGCGACGCGCAACCGGCGCGCGTGGTCCGCGCCGTGGTCGTGGCCATGCTCGTGATCATGATCGAGCCCGTGCAAATGGCCCGTATGCGAGTGCGCCATGCCGCCGTGGGTCAGAGCGTGGACGGCTCGGGGAACAGCGTCCGTCCGGATGTCGACGACTGTGCAATAACGTTCGCAATGCGCGCACATTCAAGCGTGGCCGTGATCATGCTGCCGGGGTCGGCCGTTCCCTGCCCCGCGATGTCGAGCGCGGTCCCATGATCGGGGGAGGTTCGCGGAAAGGGGAGCCCGAGCGTCACGTTCACGGCCTGGCCGAAGCTCGCGACCTTGATGGCGGTCATGCCCACGTCGTGATACGGCGCGATGACGGCGTCGAACTCCCCGCGCAAGGCGCGGACGAACACCGTGTCCGCCGGGAAGGGTCCGGCGATTCCAGCCGCGCTCGCCGCCGGCGCGAGCAGCGTGTCGTCTTCGCTGCCGAATCTGCCGCCATCGCCGGCGTGCGGATTCAGCGCACAGAGTGCGATGCGCGGAACCGCGATCCCGTACCACTCCTGCAATCCGTGGCGCGTGATGCGTGCCGCCTCCACGATGTGCTCCCGCGTAAGGCGCCTGGGCACGTCGGCGAGCGGGATGTGCGTGGTGGCGAGCACGACGCGCAGGCGGTCGGACGCCAGCATCATCGCCACGGGCACGCCGGCAAGATGCGCCAGCATTTCGGTGTGACCGGGATAGCGGTAGCCGCCGTCGAGCAGTGCGTGCTTGTCAATCGGTGCGGTGACCACACCCTGCACCGCCCCGGTGAGCGCGAGCCGTGCGGCCCGCTCGATGGCGCGGCCGGCCAACTGTCCCGCGAGTGCGGCAGTGCCGCCCACGTACCAGGTTCCCACGGACTCCTGGACGGCCACGCCGCATCCGTCCGGTCCCACGACGACGAGCTCGCACGCGGCGCGCACCCGCTCATCAGCCAGGGCGCGGGCGACGATTTCCGGTCCGATGCCGCGTGCGTCGCCAAGCGTGACGGCCAGGTGCGGACGCATCACGTCACCGGCTCGTCGCGAACGACACGATAGAGCGTGCGGGCGCGCTCGCGGCTCACGTTGCCCGTGATCTCGCCCGTGAGCTCGACCTCCAGCGTGCGGCGCGCGTAGTCCACGCGCACGCGGTCGCCCGGTCGCACCTCAGCCGACGCGCGCGCGCGCTTGCCGTTGATGAACACCGCGCCCACGTCGCACGCCTCCTTCCCCTCGGTGCGGCTCCGGACGAGCAGCAGCCGCTTGAGCGCGAGATCCACGCGCACGCGTCACTCGCGAATGGAGACGAACGTCTGCTTGCGGAGATTGTCCAGGTAGCGACGCACGCCCTTCTGCTGCGTGAGCCGGTCGCGAATGTCCTGACGATAGTCCGCCAGCGTGGGTTCGCGCGCGCTGTCCACCGCGGTGAGCTCCAGGATGAAGAACTTCGGCACCCCGCGCGACGCGTCCATGATGGTGAACGGGTCCAGGATGTCACCGGCCTTGTGCCCCTTGATCGCTGCCTGATACTCCTTGGGCAGCTGCGCCTGCGGGAAGGGGTCGGGCATGATCTTCTCTTCGGACGGATCATGATACTTTGCCACGAGCGAGTCGAAGTTCGCGCCGTTGCGCCAGAGCTTCGCCACACTGTCCGCCAGCACACGCGCCCGCTGCACGTCCGCCGAATCAATGGCGGGCCGGATGAGAATGTGCCGCCCCTTCACTTCCGACGGCTGAACGCGATCCACCTTGATGATGTGATAGCCGAACGTCGTCTTGATGACGGGGCTCACTTGTCCGGGACGCAACGCGAAGTACACCCGGTCGAAGTTCGGCACGAACTCGCCCCGGCGATGCCACCCCAGATCACCGCCCTGGTCCTTGTTGGAGAGATCCATGGACTCGCGCTTGGCGATCGTCGCGAAATCGCCACCCTTGCGGATCTCCACGAGCAGCGATTCAGCTTTCGCCAGCGCAGTGGAATCTTCCTTCGCGCTCGGCTGTGGCGTGATGACGATCTGCCGATATGTGATCGTCGCGGGCAGCTTGGGAATCTGTCCCTTGCTGGCCTGGAAGAAGGAATCCACCTCCGCCTCCGACACGGGCGCCGGCGGCAGCTTGTCCTCCTGGCGCAGCTTCTCGAACAGCTTCTGCTGCAGCGACGTGCGACGCGCCTTGTCCATCAGCCAGCGGCGATACTCGTCAGGCGTACCAAAGCCCGAGAGCTTCAGTTGCTGGCGATATTCGGCGTCGGAGGCGAACCGGCCGCGGATCTGCGCGACCTGCTTGTCCACCTCGCCGCTGATGTCGTTGTCATTGACCTCGATCTTCTGCTTCTTCGCCTCCGCGACCATCACGTCGTCATCAATGAGGCCGTTGATGATGTCGGTGACAAGCTGCTGCTGCGCCGCCGAGTCGGTAGGCATCTGCTGCCCCTCCGCCTTCATCTTTCCGAGCTCTTCTTCGACTTCACTGCGCAGAATGGGCTGGTCGCCGACCACGGCCACGATCCGGTCAATGGACGTCGTACTGTCGGCTGACGGAGCCACCGGCCCCTGCGCGCCCGCGGTGCCAGTCACGACGGCAAAAAGCGCCGCGACGAGGCATGCACGAATTCCCGGCATGAGTGTCGTACCCATCGCGGTCACTCCCGATCCCTGCTCAGCCCTTGGGCTGCTGAGGCGCCGAGGGCGGTGATGCCGGCGGGCCCAGTGGCACCGCCGATGCCGGCCGGTTCTTCGCCTTCACGGAATCCGCCGCCGCGCGAGCCTTGGTCGCCTGCGCGAGCGCCCGGGCCAGACCGGCCTGATTGACTTTCCAGGTGTACTTGTCACGCACGACGCTCTTGAGCGGAATGGGCACATCCACGTAGCGCACGCGCTGCGTCATGAGCCCGTCCATGTACTGCTCCACGTGCGCCGCGGCAACGCGCTCGCGCTGACTCTCCGTCTTGCCACTGTCCGCGAGCAGCTTCGGGCTCACATTGAGCCCTTCCCAGGCGGCCGTGACGAGGCCGGCAAACTTGCCGTGCAGATCGGCCATCTCGCTGGAGTCGAGCTCCACCTTGGCGCTGTCGGCCTGGTGCAGCACGAGCTCGTTGCGCATGACGTTCTTGAGAAATCCGGTGACCTGACTGTCCGGCGCCTGGGCGAGACCATGCTCGATCTGCGCACGCTGCGGGTAGGCGCTGATCCAGTGCACCAGCTTGGCCATGGTGAAGTTTCCGGCCGTCGAGGTGCCGAGTACGGCATCGTCCTTCGCGTGCGCATCCAGATCCTTGGATGCCGCGCGCATGGTGCCCACGGCGTCATCCTTGATCTTGATGTCGGACGTGCGCTCGAGGTTCGCGAGGTAGGTGCTGTCCGCCTGCTGCGTGGCCGCGGCGTTCACTTCCTTGCTGAACTCATCCTTGACCTCGGCGAACGTCGGGCGCCGGATGATGTGATAACCGAATTCCGTCTGCACGATCGGCGAGATTTCACCCGGCTTGAGCTTGAGCAATGCGTCCTGGAACTGCTTCGCCATGACCCCCTTCGGGAACACCCCCAGGTCACCGCCATGCGCCGCCGAGCCGGGATCCTGGCTGTTCGCCTTGGCGAGCTGGGCGAAGTTCGCCGCCGTCACTTGCGCGCGCAGGGCTTCCGCCTTGCGGCGGATGGAGTCGCGCTGCGCCGGTGTGGCCGACTGCGGAACCACGAACAGAATGTGACTGGCCGCGAGCATCTCGCCGTTGGCGTAGCGTGCGGCGAGGTTGGTCGTGTCAATGCCCGGAAACGTCTTCGTGAGCTGGTCGTGCCACTTGACCACGCGCTCCTGTGAGATGACGGGCCAGAGCGCGGCGTCAACGAGCTTGGGGTCGTTGAGCGAATCGTTGTGCGCGGCGGCTGCCCCCAGCAACTGATAGTTCACCCACAGGTCCGTCACCGCCTTGGCCATGTCGGCGTTGGGCGGCACCTTCGCCTGCGCCAGCAGGGAGTCGAGCCGGTCCACGGAGAGCTCCTGCGAACCAGCCGACGCCACCACGTCAACATGGGCGGTCATGGCTTCCTTGAAGCCCTTGCAGCCGCCCAGCACCACGAGCGCGGCGGAGAAGACGACGATTGGACGATTCATTGATGGCAACACGGATTGGGCAACGCGAGTATGGGTGGAGGCGCAGCGATATCAGCGCGGGTTGGCGAACGAACACAAGGACGCAGCGGCGCTCGGGGAACGACGGGCTGCGGCAGCACACCCTCGCCATCGCGCCCCCACGCTGCCACGTCCTTGCAGGATCATCCAGCCAGTCCCTTGAGCGCGCGAACGAGACCTTCGAGCAGCCCCGCTCCTCCGAGTCGAGTGAGCTTGAGCACCAGAGGTTTCGTGCGACGGACTTCCGCCTGGAACTGTACTTCATGAAACGCGGCATTGAGCCCCTTGAGGCGTGGTGTCGCGTCAGCCCGAAAGCTAATACGTGCCTCCGCGCCGTGCACAAGTATCCCTTCAATGCCCAGCCGGCCGCCCACGATCCGCAGCAGGGCCACGGCGAAGAAGGCTTGCGCCGGCGGCGGCAGCGGGCCGAACCGGTCGCGCAGCTCGGCGCGCAGTTCCTCCACCTGCGCCGGCTCGGTCATCCGCGAGAGCCGCCGATACACATCCAGCTTGGCCTCCTGGATCGTGACATAGTCGTCGGGCAGGTAGGTGGGAATGTCCATCGAGACATCCGCCGGGAGCAGCCTGGGACCCTCATCGCCGCGCATGAGCCGCTGCACCGTCTCGTCGAGCATCTTGAGGTAGAGCTCGAAGCCGACGGCCTGCACGAAGCCGGACTGTTCCGCGCCCAGCAGGTTGCCGGCACCGCGCATCTCGAGATCCTTGAGCGCCACGTGATAGCCGGAACCCAGCTCGGTGTGGTGCTCGAGCACCTGCAGGCGCCGCTCGGCGTCGGGGTCCAGCTCATCCGGGACGAGCAGGTAACAGGTGGCCCGGCGGTAGGAGCGCCCCACGCGGCCGCGCAGTTGATAGAGCTGCGCGAGACCGAAGTGGTCCGCGCGATTCACGAACATCGTGTTGGCGTTCGGCACATCGAGCCCTGACTCCACGATCATGGTGGACACGAGCACGTCCACCTCGCCCGTCACGAAGCGCCGCATCACCTGCTCCAGCTCGCGCTCGCGCATCTGACCGTGCGCAACGGCAACTTCCGCGCGCGGCGCCAGCCGGCGTACGTGATCCGCTATGGCCTGGATGGTCTCCACGCGGTTGTGTACGAAGAACACCTGCCCGCCGCGGTCGAGCTCCCGCGCGATTCCCTCTTCAATGAGCGCGTCATCCCAGGGCTCGAGAAAGGTGAGCACGGGCGAGCGATCCAGCGGCGGAGTCTGAATGAGCGTGACGTCACGCAACCCGGCGAGCGACTGGTGCAGCGTGCGGGGGATGGGGGTGGCCGTGAGCGTGAGGACGTCCGTCTCCAGCTTGAGCCTCTTGAGCCGTTCCTTGTGCTTCACGCCGAACCGATGCTCCTCGTCCACCACCACCAGCCCGAGCTCGGCGAAGCGGACGTCACTACTGAGCAGACGGTGCGTGCCGATGACGATGTCCACCTTCCTGTCGGCAAGATCTGTGAGGATGGCCGCCTGCTCCTTCGCGGTCTGAAAACGACTCATGGTCTCGACGCGAATGGGGAAATCCGCGAGCCGCTCGCTGAAGGTGCGGCCGTGCTGCTCGGCCAGGATGGTCGTGGGGACGAGGACTGCCACCTGGCGCCCCGACTGCACGGCCTTGAACGCGGCGCGCACGGCGACTTCCGTCTTGCCGTATCCCACATCGCCCACCAGCAGGCGGTCCATGGGACGCGCGCTCTCCATGTCGCGCTTGACTTCCACGGTGGCGGTGCGCTGATCCGGCGTGTCCTCGAAGAGAAACGACGATTCGAGCTGGCGCTGCCAGGTAGTGTCGGGCTGCGCCGGCGCTTTCGTGGCCGTCCGGCGCCGCGCATACAGCTCGAGCAGCTCGCCCGCCAGCTCCTCCAGCGCGGCGCGCGTGCGCGCGCGTTGTTGCGCCCAGCGCTTGCCACCCAGCGTGTGCAGCCGCGGTGGCGGCGCATCGTCGGACACATCGCCCGCGGAGCGGTAGCGCTCGATGAGATCCACGCGATACAGCGGGACGTTCAACCGGTCGCCCCCCTCGTATTCAATGACCGCGACCTCGATGGTGCTCTCGCGCACGAACATGCGCTCGATGCCGCGATAGATCCCCACGCCGTGCTCGAGGTGCACGACGTAGTCGCCCGGCTTGAGCCCCGTCAGCGTTTCCAGCGGCGTGCCGGTGACGTAGCGCCGGCGGCGCCGGATGCGCCGCTCGCGCCGGAAGATCTCGTGATCGGTGAGCACGCGGAGCCCCGGCGTCGTCGCGCCGGGTGGCACCGTGAATCCGCCATCCACGACGCCGACCGCGAGCGCCGCACCAACCGGACGCCCGCCGCCGCCGTTCCCGCTCAGCAGTTCCTCCAGTCGCTCGGACTGCCCGGCGTTGTCGCAGAGGATGAGCGTCGGGATGTCACTGTCCACGATGCGGCGCAGGCGCTTGATGTCGCGCTCGATGGGCTCGGGCGGGCGTATCGGAAACGAAATCTCCGCCGCGTCATCACGGGTGGCCTCGTCGGCGCCATTGAGCAGGATCGCGCCGAAGGCGCGCACGGCTGAAAGGACGCCGGCCGGCGGCTGGTACAGCGCGTCGCGATCGGGGACGTCCTCGCCGCGGCGACGCGCCAGCTCGATATGGTGCCGCGCTTCCTCCCACGTGCGCTGGAACTCCGACTCCATGCGGCCCGCCGCCGTGTGCACCACCAGCGTGTCGGGCGGCAGCAGTTGCGCGATGCTGCCGCGGGTTGTCGCGTCGCTCACCGCCCCCGCGCGACCATCCACCGGAAGCACGAGCGCCATCTCGGCGTCACGCGTGGAGCGCTGCGTCGACATGTCGAAGTGCCGGAGCGATGAGATCTCGTCGCCCCAGAATTCAACGCGGACCGGGTTGGCCATGCCGAAGCTGTAAATGTCCATCAGGCCGCCGCGCACACTGAACTCGGCGACGTCCTCCACGAGCGGCACGCGTTCGAATCCGACCGCTTCCAGGTGGGCGGCAACATCCTCCGGACGGCGCAGGTCGCCGACGCGCAGCTCGAGGCGCGCCGATCGCAATGCGTCCGGCAAGCGGGTGCGCTCCTGCAGTGCGCGGAACGTCGTGACCAGTGTGCGCACACCGCCGCGCGCGACACGCTCCAGCGTTTCCACGCGCTCACCCGCGACTTCCAGATGCGGCTCCGTTTCACCGAATCCCTCGCGCGGCGGATAGAGCGCCACGACCCCCTCGTCCTGCAGCGTGGTGAGATCGGCCAGCCAGCGCTCCGCTTCCGGCAGCGTGTCGGTGACAACGACGAAGAAGCGCGTCGCGCCCAGCCAGCGCGCCAGTGTCGCGACGAGCGCGGCATCGCTCGAGCCGGCCAGTCCGCTCACCCGGATCGCACTGCCAGGTACGGGAATCGCACCTGTGACACGCCGGAACGCGCCCAGCCCTTCAATCGCATCCAGAATTTGCGGAAGCGCCATCAGACGGCTCCGCGCGACCGGGCGGTCAGCGTGCTCTCGGCAATGAGCGCGACGACGGCAAGCAGCAGCAGCGGCAGCACGAGCGGACGGCGCGGCGCCGACGTGAAGACGTGTGCGCGGACTGCCGCGCTGTCCTCGCCCGACCGGACGCTTGTCGCGCGAATACGCGACGCCAGCGCCTGCGGGCTCAACCGCCGCAGGTCGGACTCGGCGGGCTCGGGATTCACCACGAGCGCGCCGGCTCTTGCGCCACCGGTGAGGAATGGATAGACGCCGGGTTTGTCGGGTGCGGCAACCGAGTCGCCGGTGAGCGCCTGCCGCTGGCCCTCGGAGAGTTCGAGCGCATCCACGCCGGCCGGGCGCGCGAGCATGGCGCCCGGAGTGGCGTTGACAACCGTCCCCGCTTCCCGGCCGAGTCGCTGCGAGAACATCTGCGCCAACCAGGGCACGAAGGCCGCGCGTATCGGAAGCGTTGTCGCATCCGGTGTGAGCGGCGAGGCCACGAGCACGTAGCCCGGCCCAGCGACGATCCACGGTTCGCCCGCCGTCACCGCGAGCGTGTCGGTTGCCACGGGCGCACTGGCGGCCAGCCGGTAGCGAAACAGCACGTTCACATCCTTGAATGTGGAGTCGTCGGGCGAGGCGCTTTGCACGGCACTTTCGCCGCGCCGCAGATCACCGAAGCGCCACGGAATGTCGAGACGGGCAAGCGCCCGGTTCGCGGCTCCGATGTGGACGGGATCCGATGGGGCCACGAGCAGCGCGGGGAGCGCCGTGGCTTCGTCCGCCGGACTGAACGTGACGTCACCGCCCGTCGTGGCGCGTTCGGCCTGCACGAGCGCCTCGACCGCCGTCGTGGCGAAGCGACCGAGCGCGGCGGAAACGCGAATGGCCGGCGCCGGCCCGATCCACACCGCGAAATAGCGGGCATCATCGCCGCGCAGCTCATCGGGTTCGACCTCGACGGTCCCGGTGCTCCATCCGCGCTCCGCAGGGGAGGCGCGAACGAGTACCTCCTGATCCTTCACCGCCGTCCCGCGCGCCAGCGTCCGGCCATCGATCGTGATGCGAAAGGCGGTCGAATCCGGCGTGAGGACGCGCGCACGCACGGCGCCGCGCGGCGTCCAGCGCGGCGGCAGTGCCTCCGCCTCGACAACCGCCGCGTTGCGCGGCGCGGCCGCTCGCGGCCGGTACAGTTGCACGCGTGCCTGTCCCAGTGTGATCGGCGCGCTCCAGGATGTCGCCTGTCCATCGGTCACGATGGCCACCTCGCGTTCGGCCAGACCCGACCCTCCCACCAGCGATGCAGCGCGCACCGCCGCACCCTCGACATCGCCGGCGCCGGCCAGCGGCTCGGCATGCCTGATGGCCTGCGTGACGGCGTCAGGCGTGCCGCCATGGACGGTGCCATCCGCCGTGATGAGCCAGACGCGATCCGTCGCGGCCGCGCGCGCTGCCACGGCGCCGGCGACGGCGCGCAGTTCTTCCAGCACGGGACGACCCGCGGCAATGGCCGCCGAGCTCAGCGAATTGTCGAGCACGATGGCCATTGCCGTTGGCGCATGCCCGCTGCCCGCGACGCGAACGAGCGGGCGCGCCGCCGCGCTGGCGATGCAGACGATCGCGGCTACACGCAGGAGCATCAACAGCAGATTGCGCAGCTTCAGATTCCGGCTGTGCTCGCGCTCTGCGCGCGCCAGGTAGCGCACCGCGGGAAATTCCACGCGTGTGCCGGTGCGCCGGCGGAGGAGATGAATGAACAGCGGGATCGCGGCGGCGGCCGCCGCGAGCAGCCAGAGCGGCGTGAGAAACTCGATCACGGCATCCTCTGGCGCGTCGCGAACACGCGACGCAGCGGGACGCCGAACGGCGCGTCCGTGACCACTGTTTCATAGGCGGCCCCCGCGGCAGCCAGCGACTGCCGCCACTCCTGCAGCGCCGCCGTCACCGTGGCGCGATAGGCTCCGCGCACGTCGGCGCTGGCCGCGGGGACCTCGGCGCCGCTCTCGGGGTCGAAGAAGAGCGCGTCTCCGGCAGCGGGCAGATCGAGCTCGGCCGGATCGAGCACGTGCAGCACGACAAGCTGATGGCCCGCGTGCCGCAGCGCGCGCACCTGGCTCAGGATCTCGTCAGCATCCATCAGCAGATCGGAGACGATCACCACCAGTCCGCGTCGGGGGATGAGTCGCCATGCCTGCTCGAGCGCCGCCGCGGCGTGAGAGGCGTGCCCGGCGCCCGGATCGTCGAGCGCCGCCACGATGCGCTGCCACTGGCCCGAACGCACACGCGGGGCGAGCGACGTCCGCACGAGGTCGTCGAAACGCACGAGCCCCACGGCATCGCGCTGGCGCAGCAGCAGCAGCGCCATGGCTGCCACCAGGCGCTCCGCGTACGCCAGTTTGGTCAGGCGCGCCGGGTCGCCGCGCCACGCCATGGACCGGCTGACGTCGAGCACGATGGTGGCGCGGAGATTGGTCTCTTCCTCGTACTGCTTGACGACCCAGCGATCCGCGCGCGCCGCGATCTTCCAGTCCACGTACCGCAGGTCGTCGCCCGACTGATAGGGCCGATGCTCCGCAAACTCCACGGAGAACCCCTTGCGGGGTGACCGGTGGAGTCCGGAGAGAAAGCCGTCCACGATCCAGCGCGCCACGATTTCTATGCGGCCAAGCGCGGCGATGGTCGCCGGATCCAGCAAATCGGCACGACGCGCGCGTGCGGTATCCATTGAGAGCGTGGAAGCTAGAAAGCGCGCATCACTGGCGCCAGCGGGCCGCAGCTGCCGGCCCGGGCCTGTCGTGCATGTATATTTCGTGATTGCATCACACACCCACAGCCGAGTTTCCGTTGCAGCTCGATCACATTCGCAATTTCTGCATCGTCGCGCATATCGATCACGGCAAGTCCACGCTCGCGGACCGCCTCATCGAGGCGACCGGCGCCATCGAGAAGCGCGAGCAGAAGGATCAGATGACCGACACGCTCGACCTCGAGCGCGAGCGGGGCATCACGATCAAGCTGAACGCGGTCCGCATGACGTATGTGGCGCGCGACGGCGAGTCGTACGAGCTGAATCTCATTGATACACCGGGACACGTGGATTTCACGTATGAAGTGTCGCGCTCGCTGGCCGCGTGCGAGGGCGCCATTCTCGTCATCGACGCGTCGCAGGGAATTCAGGCGCAGACGCTGTCGAATCTGTTCCTGGCGCTGGACGCCGGGCTCGAGATCATACCGGTGCTCAACAAGATCGATCTGCCCGGCGCGGAACCGGAGCGGCGCAAGCGCGAGGTGCACGATCTGATCGGCGCGAACCCGGACGACATTCTGCTCGTGAGCGCCAAGGAGGGCATCGGCATACCGGCGTTGCTGGAGCAGATCATCACGCGCGTGCCACCTCCCCGCGGGCGCCCCGACGGCCCGCTGCGAGCGCTCATCTTCGATTCCCACTACGATCGGTATCGCGGCGCGATTCCCAGCATTCGCATCGTGGATGGCACGCTGCGCCCCGGCATGCACATCACCTTCGGGGCCAACGCGGAGAGCTACGAGGTGAGCGAGGTCGGCTACCTGCAGCTCCGCCAGGTGAAGGCCGCAGAGCTCGCGACCGGCGAGGTTGGCTACGTGGTGGCCAACGTGCGCAGTGTACAGGAAACGCGCGCGGGCGACACGATCTTCGACGTCGCGAACCGGGCCGCCGAGGCGCTGCCCGGCTACCAGGACGTGCACTCGATGGTGTTCGCGGGTGTCTATCCCACGGACACGAGCCAGTACGAGACGCTGCGCGATGCACTCGCCAAGCTGCAGCTCAACGATGCCTCGCTGCACTACGAGCCGGAGACGTCCACGGCGCTCGGCTTCGGCTTTCGCTGCGGCTTCCTCGGCCTGCTGCACATGGAGATCGTGCAGGAGCGGCTCGAGCGCGAGTTCGATCTCGATCTCGTCACGACGGTGCCGAGCGTGGAGTACAAGGTGTTCCTGAGCGACGGCTCGATGCGATTGCTCGAGAATCCGTCGCTCATGCCGCACGGTTCGCTCGTCTCGCACGTGGAGGAGCCGTTCGTGAAGGCCCGCATCGTGGCCCCCGCGGAGTACATCGGACCCATCATGACGCTCGGCACGGAGCGGCGCGGCGTCTACCGGAACATGAGCTACATCGATGCCTCCCGCGTGGAGTTCGACTGGGAGTTTCCGCTGGGTGAGATCATCCTGGATTTCTTCGACCGGCTCAAGACGATCAGCCGCGGTTATGCAAGCCTCGACTACGAGATGCTCGAGTATCGGCCGAGCAGGCTCGTGAAGCTCGACATGCTGATCAACGGCGACGCGGTGGATGCATTCTCGGTGATCATTCACGCGGACAAGGCGTACGACTGGGGGCGCAAGGTCGCGGACAAGTTGAAGGAGCTCATTCCGCGCCAGCTCTTCGAGGTGGTCATCCAGGCGACCATCGGCTCGAAGGTGATCGCGCGAACGACGGTCAAGGCGCTGCGCAAGAACGTGCTGGCCAAGTGCTACGGCGGGGACATCACCCGAAAGCGCAAACTGCTGGAGAAGCAGAAGGAAGGAAAGAAGCGGATGAAGCAGGTGGGATCGGTGGAGATTCCGCAGGAGGCGTTCCTTGCGGTATTGCAGGTGGACTGAGAGGACGCGGGAAGCGGCGGCCGGCCTGCGGCCTTCCGCCTGCGGGAAGCGGGCGCTCCCGTGAGGGAGCCGCCCGCTTCCCTCGTCGTCCAGACCTCGTTCCTCGGCGACACGGTGCTCACGACGCCGCTGATCGCCGAGCTCGCGCGGCGGGGACCGGTGGATGTGGTCGCGGGGCCTGCTGGCGCCGGGCTCCTCGCGAACAATGGCGACATTCGCCACCTCATCGTCTACGACAAGCGCCGCGCCGATTCGGGTGTGGGAGGACTCTGGCGCACGGCGCGTCGTGTCCGCCGCGCGCGTGGAATCGGCGAGTCCTGTACCGCGTACCTCGCGCAGGGCTCCGTGCGCAGCGCGGCGCTCGCGCGGCTGGCGGGGTGCGCGCGCTCCGTGGGCTTCAATACCTCAGCCGGGCGCTGGCTCTACTCGAGGCGCGTGCCGTACGCCGCGGATCGGCACCACGCCGAGCGTCTCTGGCGGCTGGCATGCGAGACGCCCGCGGAAACGCCGGCGTCCGCCGACGCGCTGCGCCCGCGACTCTACCCGGGACAGCCCGAGCGGTGCGCCGTGGACGCGCTGCTCGGTCGGCCCGACGCCTCGCGTCCGCTCGTCGGCCTCGCGCCGGGCAGCGTGTGGGCCACGAAGCGGTGGCCATACCAGGCCGAGCTGGCGCGACGCATCGCGCCCGTGGCCCGTCTGGCAGTGATTGGTGGCGGCGACGACGCGGCGCTGGCGGAGGAGATCGTGCGCGTCGCGGGCGCGCCCGACACGGTCAATGCCACCGGCGCGCTGTCGCTGCTCGGATCGGCGGAACTGATCGGGCGCTGCGCCGTGCTTGTCACGAACGATTCGTCGCCGCAGCATCTCGCGTCTGCCATGGGCACACCAACCATCACGATCTTTGGCCCCACGGTTCCCGCATTCGGATTCGGACCGCTGGCGCCGGGATCCGTGACGCTGGGGCACGAAAACCTCGACTGCCGTCCGTGCCATCATCACGGGCCGCCAGTGTGTCCGCTGGGGCACTGGCGCTGCATGAAGGAGCTGGACGTATCGGTCGTCGAGCGCGCCGTACGCGCGGCGCTCGAAGCGCGCGAGGCATAGCGCCGCGCACCGCACGCGGCGGCGCACGGCACGCTGTCAACCGCTGGTCCAGGCCGGCGGCATGTACTTACCTTTCCACACGCTCCCCGGCCGCCCGGCTCCACGCTTCAACACCGATTCGCACATGGCCCGTACCCGCACGCAGTACATCATCGGCGTCGACCTGGGCGGTACCAACATCGTCGTCGGGGCCATGCCCGAGGACGGCAGCCGCGAAATCGGAGTCTGCACGGAATCCACGAATGCGGAACGCGGCGCCGATGCCGTGGTGGATCGCATCGTCTCCATGGTCGCGCAGGTCATGTCGGATGCGATCGCGCAGCACGGGGCGCAGCCCAGGGACTTCCTGGGGGTTGGCGTGGGCGCACCGGGGCCACTCGACCGTGAGCGGGGCCTCGTGGTCGTTGCGCCCAACCTGGGCTGGCGAGATTTCCCGCTGCGCGATGCAATCTCGCATCGCGTGCGCCTGCCGGTCACGCTCGATAACGACGCCAACTGTGCGACGTTCGGCGAATGGTGGCGCGGCGCCGCGCAGGGCGCGCGTGACGTGGTCGGGCTCACGATCGGCACGGGCATTGGCGGCGGCCTCGTGATCGATGGCAAGCTGTATCATGGCGCCTCGGATGTGGCCGGCGAAATCGGCCACACCACCATTGACTCCACCGGGCGCTATTGCCGCTGCGGCAACTACGGCTGCCTCGAGGCCTATGCGTCCGGACCCGCGATTGCGCTGCGGGCGCGCGAAGCGCTGGAGCGCGACGAAGCATCCATGCTGCACACGGCCGTGGATGGAGATCTCGACCGCCTCACCGCGGCGCAGGTGTACGACGCCGCCAATCGCGGCGACGCGCTCGCGCTCGAAGTCGTTCGCGACACGGCGAAGTTCCTCGGCACCGGGGTCGCCAATCTGCTCAACGTGCTCAATCCGGATGTGGTCGTGATCACGGGCGGCGTCACCAAGGCGGGCGACCGCCTGTTCGAGCCGCTGCGTGCCGAAGTGAAGCGCCGCGCCTTCCGGCCGGCGGTAGATGCATGTCGCATCGTGCCGGGAAAATTGAGCGGCACGGCGGGCATGGTTGGCGCGGTGGCCACCTTCAAGCAGCAGAAGCTGGGTGCCGTGTGATCGAGAGCCCCGTCGTGCTCATGGCTCGCGCGAAGCGGCTCGGCGTGATCGGGACCTTCGTCTGGGACACCATCTACGGTCGCGACCCCGCAGGCGGCCCGGTGGAAGAATGGGGCGGCATCACGTATGCGCTGAGCGGTCTCGATGCTGCGCTCCCTGACGGGTGGGAAATCGTGCCGATCATCAAGGTCGGGCACGATCTCGTGGATCGCGCACGCGAATTCATTGCCACACTGCCGCGCATGGCGCCGGATGCCGCGCTCATCGACGTGCCCTACCCCAACAATCGCGTGGAACTGCGCTACGAGACCGCGGAGCGCCGTTGCGAGCGGCTCACGGGCGGCGTGCCCGGATGGAGCTGGCTCGGACTCAAGCCGCTGCTCGTCGGCCTCGACGCGCTCTATATCAACTTCCTCAGCGGATGGGAGCTCGATCTGGAAACGCTGCAGCTCCTGCGACAGCACTTCGCGGGTCCGATCTACTGCGACCTGCACATGCTCGTCATGGCGGTGCAACCCAGCGGCTGGCGCGAGCTGCGCCCGTTGCCGAACGTGGAGGGATGGTGCCGCTGCGTGGATGTGCTGCAGGTGAATGAGGATGAAGTCGGTGCCATGGCGAGCGATGCGATGGCGCTTGCCGCCACCGCCATGAGCGCCGGCGTACGCTGCCTTGTCGTCACGCTTGGCAGCCGGGGCGCGGTGTACTTCGCGCCTCCGGACTTCGACCGCCTCACCGATCTTGCGCGCCCGCGTGCGCTCGGGGCGACGGTCGGTCCCGTGCGCACGGAGCGCATCCCGCCACCGCGCGTGCTGCTCGATGGCGATCCCACGGGGTGCGGCGACGTGTGGGGCGCTACATACTTCTCCCGGCTGCTCGCCGGCGACCGGCTGAGCGATGCCATGCGTGTCGCGCACGTTGCGGCCGGCCGCAACGTGGAACACCGGGGAGCAACGGGGCTCGCCCGGCACCTGCGCGGAGAGCTGAGCACGCGATGACCGAGGTCCTGAATCTCCCGCCGTCGCTCGATGACCGGACGTTCGAGAACGTCCTCGAGCCGCTCGCGACCGTGCCGCCCGACGCCAAGGTCCTCCTCAACGCCAGACATACGCGCTGGGCGTCACCGTACGGACTGACGGCATTGCTCACGCTCGCGCAGTCGCGCTCGGAGCCGCCTGTTCTCTACGTGCCCGAGGCGGATGAGACGGCGCATTACTGGGCCCGCACCGGATTCTTCACGCACGCGGCCACGCTCTTCGAGCTGCACGGCCAGGTTCCGCGGGTCCACGTGAGCGGTGAGTCGGATGTGCTGCTCGAGATCACGCCCGTGTCCCGCAGCGAGGATGTGCACGAGGTCGTGAGCCGCATTCAGAAGAAGTCGCAGCAGATCCTCGTGAAGGAGCTGGCGCTGGACGCGAAGGCCACGATGGGATTCGCGATGACGCTGAGCGAGGCCTGCCAGAACATCGTCGAGCACGCCGGTCGCGGCGGATGGGTCGCCGTGCAGACGTATCGCTGGCAGAAGCGGCTCGGCCGCCGGGTCGTGGTCATTGCCGTCTGCGACGCGGGCGTCGGCTTTCGTCAGTCGCTGGAAAGTGCGCCTGGGCACCGTCCCGGCGACCGCTGGGACGATGGCACCGCGCTGGAAGAGGCCGTCATACGCGGCGTGAGCCGGTTCCGCGATTCGGGACGTGGCCAGGGGCTCGCTGGAATCCGCCGCTACATCGGACGTTGGGACGGCAAGTTGTCGGTTCGGTCCGGAACGGCTAGAATCGCTATCATTCCTTCGTGGGATGACGACGTGCCGCTCCAGAAGGACCTCTCTCCATTTCCCGGGACGCAAATGCAAATCACCATCCCGGAACGAATCGCCGACCGGTGATCAATCACATCGATCTGAGTTCCGTGCTGCGTCGCACCGTGTGCGATCTGTATTCCGATCTCGTGACCCGCCCCACGGGCGCCGCGGTACGCGACGGCATCGAGCGCCAACTCGCCGAGCTGGGGGACCGCACCCTCACCGTCATTGACTTCTCGCACGTGGGACTGCTCGACTATTCCTGCGCCGACGAGATCGTGGCCAAGCTGCTCATGCGCTACACGAGGGCGGATCCCGTGGATGCGACAGAGCAGCCGCCGCGCGACGCGTACTTCCTGTTCCGGGGTGTGAGCGAGTCGCATCTCGACGCGATCGAAACGGTGCTCGATCGCCAGGCGCTCGCCATCGTCGCGCAGGCTGCGAGCGGCGCCGTGATGCTCGTGGGCCGCGTGGACGACTCTGAACGCCGGGCATGGGAAGTCATGTATCGGCTGGGGCGCGCGGCACCGGCGGAGCTGGCACGGGAAGCGGGCGTCGACGTGCCACAGGCAACCGAGCTGCTCAATGGACTCTGTCGCCGCCGGCTGGCCATGCGCTTCGAGGAAAGCTACGTCGCCGTGGGCGGCACGACGTGAGCGACAGTTACCATCTGCCGCTTCGCGTCGTGCGCCTCGTCGCGACGCGGCCGCCGGATCCCGAGCGCGGTCCAATGGTCTGGCTTCGCGGTGAGGACGCAGCCTCGCGCCTGCTGGTGGAAGGCGAGCTCGTCTGGGTCATTGGGCCCCGTCGCCGTGAGCTCGCCACGGTCGGCATAGACGACTCTCTCCCCCGCGGCGACGTGGTGCTGCGTGACATTGTCGGCGCCTCACCGTCAGAAGATGTGAAGGTCCTGAAAGTCAACACCGATGAACCGCCGCGCCGCGGCATCCTCGCCTGAAGCAGCCTTCCATGACACCTCGCCGACGCCGGCAGGGCTTTTCCACCACCGCGGTACACGGTGGACACGATGCGCCCGAGATCGACACGCCCGTCGTGTCACCGATCTATCAATCGGTGAATTTCCACCAGGAGGTCGGTACCGAAGCCGGGTTGCGCTACGCCCGCTACGGCAACAATCCGAACGCGGAGCTGCTGCAGCGCCGCCTCGCGTTGCTCGAAGGCGCGGAGGCGGCGCTCGTGCTGGGAAGCGGGATGGGTGCTACCGCGTGCGCGCTGCTGGCGCTGCTCCGTCCCGGCGACCACCTGCTGGCGAGCGACTGGATCTACGGTGGGTCGAGCCGCCTCTTCAGCAAGGAATTCGACGCGCTGGGCATCGAGGTCACACTCGTCAACCCGCTGGAGCCGCGAGTCTGGCGACGCCGCCTGCGCAAGCACACGCGCGCCATCTTCGTCGAGACACCGGTGAACCCGTCGTGCCGCGTGCTCGATCTGCGCTCCATCAGCTACCTCGCCAAGGAAGCCGGGCTCGCCCTCGTCGTGGACTCGACGTTCGCCTCGCCGGTCAACTTCCGCCCGCTGGAACATGGCGCGGACGTGGTGATCCACTCGGCGACGAAGTATCTCAACGGCCACCACGATGTGCTCGCAGGCGTCGTCATGGGCACGACGCCCTTCATCGAGGAAGTGCGGCAGAAGATGATCTTGTGGGGCCAGGCCGCGGATCCGTTCGCGTGCTGGCTGCTGGAGCGCGGGCTCAAGACGCTGGAGATCCGCGTGAAGCGGCAGAACGAGAATGCCATGCGCCTGGCGGAGTGGTGCAGCCAGCGGCCCGAGTTCGCCGCGGTGCACTATCCCGGATTGCCCTCGCACCCCGATCATGACATCGCCAGGGCGACGCTCGACGGTTTCGGCGGCATGATGGCCGTGGTGCTGGCGGGTGGCGGTGCCGCCACCGAACGATTCATCAGCCGGCTCCGGGTGGCGGCGCACGCGCCCAGTCTGGGCGGCGTGGATACGCTGGTGTGCGAGCCGCGCTACACGTCACATTCGCATCTCACCGCCGCCCAGCGCGCGGCCGCTGGTGTTCCGGATGGCTTTGTCCGGGTGAGTGTCGGGATCGAGGATGCCGACGACCTCATAGCTGATTTCACGCAGGCTCTGCGATGATCGCACGAGCCGGACTGTTTGACTGATGATTCGATTTTCCCACGTTTCCAAGGAGTATCCCCGCACCGGTCTCGCCTTGAAGGATGTGTCGTTCCGTCTCGCCAAGGGGGAGTTCGCGTTCCTCACCGGTCCGAGCGGCGCCGGCAAGAGCACCATTCTCAAGCTCGTGACCATGGAAGAGCGGCCCACCAGTGGTGAAGTGCGGGTGAGCGGCGTGCTGGGCACACAGATCCGGCGCGCCGAAATTCCGAAGCTTCGCCGCAAGCTCGGTGTGGTCTTCCAGGATTTCCGGCTGCTGGATGATCGGACCGCGGAACAGAACGTCGCGTTCGCACTCGAAGTCACCGGCACATCGCGTTCGGCGATTCCGTCGCGCGTCAGCCGGCTGCTCACGCAGGTCGGGCTCGCATCCAAGGGTACTGCGTATCCGCGCGAGCTCTCCGGCGGCGAACAGCAGCGCGTCGCGATCGCCCGCGCGCTGGTGAACGACCCCATGGTGCTCATCGCGGACGAGCCCTCGGGCAACCTCGATGAGCGCGCCACGCGCGGCATCTTCCAGCTCCTGCGCGAGATCAACGCCTCGGGCACCGCGGTGCTCATGGCCACGCACAATCTCGAACTGGTCCGCCGGCACGAGTACCGCGTCATTGAGATCAATCGCGGGCAGCTCGTGTACGATTCGGCGGAATCATCGCCCGCCAGCGCGGGTTCGCCACCCGCCGGCTGATGCGTCTCACCGTTCGCGAGGTTCTGCTGGGACTGCGGCGCGCGCCGCTGCTGAGCATGCTCAGCATCATCACGATTGCCTTCAGTCTCTTTGCACTGGGGCTCTTCGGTCTGGTGGCACTCAACGTGAGCCGGGCGCTGCGCGGGATCGAGGAGCGCGTCGAGATTCGCGCGTTCATCACCGATGGCGCGCCGATCGAAGCGGTGGCCGCCGCTGTCGGCGACATTCGCGCGTTCCCCGAAGTGGCGCGGGTGGACATCATCACGCCGGAGGAGGCCCTGGCGCGCGCGCGCAAGGAGCTCGCCGAGTTCAAGGATGTCTTCGACGCCGCCTTTCTTCCGATGTCGCTCGAGATCCGCCTCAAGCCGGGCCACCGCGATCCCGCCACGGTGCGCGCCGTCGCCGAGCGGCTGAAAACCTACACGTTCGTGGATGACGTGCGCTACGGCGAGGAGTGGGTGCAGAAGCTCTACAGCATCCGCAACATCGCCGGCGCGACGGGCCTCGTGCTTGGCATTGCCTTCGCCGTGGTCGCCATCATCATCATTGGCTCGACCATCCGCATGACGGTCCTCGCGCGCGCACGAGAAATTTCCATCATGCGGCTGGTGGGTGCCACGGATGGGTTCGTGCGCCGTCCCTTCCTGATCGACGGCTTCCTCAAGGGCGTTCTGGGCGGCGTGGTCGCGCTCGCGCTGGCGTGGTTCGCGCATTCGCTCATCGATCGCTATCTCATCCAGACCGCGTTCTTCGCCGGCGGGACGGCCGTCCTCGGAATCCTGGGCGGCGGCCTGATCGGCCTGCTGGGCAGCGCCGTGTCCGTGGGGCGACATCTGCAGGATGTCTAGTGGTGCCCACTGCATTGCCGCGATTCACCGCGTCGTCGTGAACCGGCGGAGCGCGGCGCCTGTCCGGCGCATCGCGGCCCGCTGGTTGATTGCCTTCTCCGCGGCGCTGGCCGGCAGTGCGGCACGGCCGCCGGTCGCGCGCGCGCAGGACAGCGCCGCCGTGAAATTGCGAAATGAGCGGCAGAAGCTCGATCAGTTGCGTCACGAGCGTGAGCAACTCGAGCAGCGGCGGAACAGCCTGCGCAGCACCGTTCATGATCTCTCCGAGGAAGTACAGAGTCTGGACAGCGAAGCGGACATGACGGCGCGCGTCGTGGCGTCACTCGATGCACAGCTCGCCACCATCAACGGCGAACTCAAGGCGACGACGACTGACCTCATCCGCACACAGGATGAGCTGACCCTCGGACAGGCCATCCTGCAGCGCCGGCTCGTGGACATCTACAAGCGGGGCTCGCTGTACTCGGCGGAGGTGCTGCTCTCCGCGAACAGCTTCGGTGATCTCGTCGCGCGCTACAAGTACCTGCACCTCCTGACGCTCCGCGATCGCGCCCTGGTGGAGCGCGTAGCCGGGCTGCGTGACCGCATCGGCCGCCAGCGCGGCAACCTGGTGCAGTTTCAGCAGGACATGCAGGAAAGCCTGCAGGAAAAGGCGGATGAGGAGCAACGGCTGCGCGACCTGCGCGATCAGCAGGCGGGAAGCCTGAAGAGCGCGAAGGAGCGAGCCCAGGATACCGATCGGCGCCTCGCGCAGATCAGCAGGGATGAGAAGCGGCTGGGCGACGTCATCGCATCGCTCGAAGCGGCGCGCCTGCGCGCGGAACGCGCCGGGACGAATGCGTCGCGCGAGCCCAGCACACTCCGGGCGGGTGGCGCGCGATTCGCGTGGCCGGTGGACGGGCCGCTGGAGTACAGTTTCGGTCGCGTGGTAAATCCCAACAACACCACGGTACGCTGGAACGGCATTGGCATCGAAGCGCCCACCGGGACGCCGGTGCATGCGATTGCCGCGGGCAAGGTGCTGGTCGCCGAATCGTTCGGCACCTACGGCCTCACCGTGATCATCCAGCATCCGGGTGGCGATTACTCGGTGTACGGCTCGTTGAGTCGCATTGCGACCGAGAAGGGCGCCGTGGTGGGCAAGGGAGAGGTGATTGGCTACGTGGGCTTGACCGATCCCGCGCTGGGCCCGCACCTGCATTTCGAGCTGCGCCCGGAGGGTCACGCCGTGGATCCGCTGGATTATCTGACGCCGAAGCCGTGACGCCGCTGCTCGGCGCGCACGTGTCCACCGCCGGCGGCGTCGTCATGGCGCTGCCGCGCGCGCGCGCGATCGCGGCCACGGCCATGCAGATCTTCACCAAGCCGGCCAATCGCTGGGCGGAGCGCGTCTGCGATGAGGAGGAAATCCACGCCTTCCACGCCGCGCTCGCCGACACGGACGTCCGGGTCACCGTGTCGCACGATTCGTATCTGATCAATCTCGCCAGTCCCGACCCCACCCTGCGCCAGCGTTCCATGCAGTCCTTCATCGCCGAGCTGCGACGGTGCAACGCGCTCGATCTGGATTTTCTCGTGTCGCATCCGGGGAACTACATGGACGATCGGAGCAGTGGCATCGCGCGCAATGCGGACGCCATCGCAGCATGCCTGGAACAGGTGCCGGGCCGCACCGTACTCTGCATGGAGACCACCGCAGGCGCGGGAACGGCTCTCGGCGCGAGCTTCGAGGAACTGGCCGCGATTCTCGCGCGCGTGCCGGCGGCATTGCAGCATCGCGTGGGCGTGTGTCTCGACACCTGCCACGTCTTCGCGGCCGGCTATGATCTCGTCAATGACTATGAAGGAGTCTGGACCCGGTTCGCTGACACTGTCGGTGTCGACCGGCTGCGGGTGATGCATCTCAACGACTCCAAGGCGCCCTTCGGATCGCGGCGGGACCGGCACGAGCTCATTGGCGAAGGGGCGCTGGGCGAGGAACCGTTCCGCCGGGTGATGAACGACGAGCGCCTCCAGGGTGTCGCCATGGTCATCGAAACGCCAAAGGGGGATGACCACACCGCGACGGATACGCGCATGCTGGACCGGTTGCGCGGCTACCGTCAGCCAGCGGACGCAACGTGACACAGCCGCCAATCGTATTAGAATGATGGGCATGCTGAGCTTCCTTCGTCCGCGGAGCCGTTCCAGGGTCCTGCGCATCGTCGCACTCGTGGTGATCGCGGCGCAGGCGGTCAGCGTGTGCCTGGCACCCAGCGCGGAAGCGTTCGCGTCACGCAGCGCGCCTGCGCACGTAGAAGAAGGCGGCACACACCTGCATCACTCCCACACCCCGGAAACGTGCCCCGCCTGCTTCGCCCTGCAGATCACGGGCGAACCCCCGCAGCACGATCCGTGGCAGGCCCGGCTGTCCAGCGCATTCGACACGCCGCGCCCGATCGAGCCGCACGTCACGCCCGCGCGACGTCTGGCGGCCAAGTCTCCCCGCGCTCCACCACTCGTCACGCTCGCGAACGGCTGACCGGCCCCGCCCTCAGGGCGGCGGCTCTCTCCGGCGCGAGGCGCATCGCTCTTCCGCCTGAACGTTCTCCGGTATTGCGCGGCTCGCGCTGTCCCGGATGCGTACGGCCCCCGGAGCGCGCCCCTGCGTCAGTTCCGCGAATGACGAGAAGGGAGAACATGCACCTGAAACTCAGTGGGATCACGCTGGCGCTTGCCTGCACCTCGTTCGCCGCCAATGCACAACAGGCCGTGCCGGTGGCAGCCGATACGGGTGCGGTGCTCAGGCTCACGCGCCAGCAGGCGATCAAT
>DASVWN010000163.1:0-4849 GCA_036393195.1 Gemmatimonadaceae bacterium
GGACCGCCGACCTGAACGCACTCTACGACGTGATTCTCTTTCCGCCCGCGGGCGGGAGCACGAAGTCCATTGTCGATGGACTTCCCATGTGGCGCAATCCGATGCCGTGGAAGCACACGCCCGAGACCCCCAACATTGGAACCTGGGCGCAGACTGACGACATTCGTCCCGGCATGGGCTTCGAGGGACTGGCCAACCTGCAACGCTTCGTGGCGCGGGGCGGCGTGCTGGTGGGCGTCACCAACACCGCCGGCTTCGCCGTGACCTACGGCTTCACGAACGGCGTGACCATGGTGGACGCGCCGCGCGGCCACGTCGTGGGCAGCATTCTTCGCACGCGCGTCGTGGACGGCGCGAGCCCCATCATGTATGGCGTGCGCGACAGTCTCGCGGTGTACAGCGAGAGTGGCGAGAGCTTCACCGTGAGCAACACGACGTTTGGGCGCGGCGGGCGCGGGCGCGAGGCCGACGAAGGCCGCCCCACCGGGCGCGGCACGGCGAACGACCCCGACGTAGTGCAGGGACGCGCGCCGCTCGCCCCCGAGAATGAGGCGCCCGCCGAGCCCGAGGTGAAGCCGTGGGAGGCCGCACCCATCACGGATGAGCAGCTCCGCAACCCGCTCAACGTCATTCCCCCCGATCAGCGTCCGCGCGTCGTACTCCGCTTCAGCGGCGCGAACGATCTGTTGGTGTCGGGGCTGCTGGATGGTGGCAAGGGTGTTGCGGAGCATGCGGTGGTGGTGGACGTGCCGGTGGACAAGGGACACGTCGTGCTCTTCGGCAACAACCCGGTCTATCGTGGTGAGACCATCGGGAGCTACACGCTCGTGCTGAACACGCTGCTCAACTTCGATCACCTGAACGCCGGCCGGAAGCTGGATGCCAGGTAAGGAGACACCTGCCATGAGTTCCAAGAAGAAGATCATTGCCGTGATGGGCGCCACGGGTGCGCAGGGCGGCGGAGTGGTCCGGGCGATTCAGCGTGATGCGGCGGGCGACTTCACCGCGCGCGCCATCACGCGGGATGTGAACTCGCCGGCGGCACGAGCGCTCGCCGCGCTGGGTGCGGAAGTGGTCGCCGCGGACCTGTACGATCCGGAGAGCGTGACGCGCGCGTTCGAGGGCGCATACGGTGCGTTCTGCGTCACCTTCTACTGGGCGCACATGTCGCCCGAGAAGGAGCAGGCGGAGGTACGCGTCCTCGCCTCCGCCGCGCAGCACGCGAAGCTGCAGCACGTGGTGTGGTCCACGCTCGAGGACACGCGCAAGTGGGTCCCGCTGCGCGACGATCGCATGCCCACCCTCATGGGCAAGTACAAGGTTCCGCACTTCGATGCCAAGGGCGAATCCGACCAGGAATTCACGAAGCGCGGCGTGCCCACGACGTTCTACCTGGCGACGTTCTTCTGGGACAACTTCATCGGCTTCGGCTCCGGACCAACGCGCGGGCCGGACGGGACGCTCGCGCTCACGCTCCCCATGGGCGAGAGCAAGCTCGCCGGCATCGCCGCCGAGGACGTTGGCAAGTGCGCGTACGGCGTGTTCAAGCGCGGCGCGGAGTTCATCGGGAAGACCATTGGGGTGGCGGGCGAGCATCTCACCGGTACGCAGATGGCCGCGTCGCTCTCGAAGGCGCTGGGCCAGCCGGTGCGCTATGCCCCGGTCACGCCGGCCGCGTTCCGCGGCTCCGGATTCCCGGGCGCGGAAGACCTGGGCAACATGTTCCAGTTCTACGCCGAGTTCGAGAAGCACTTCCGTGACAGCCGCGACGTCGCGCTCGCGCGATCGCTCAATCCGGAGCTGCAGACGTTCGACCAGTGGCTCGCGGAGAATGCAAAGCGGATTCCGCTGGGGTGAGGCAGCGCGGGGCTCGTATTGCGTGAAATACGTATTTTGCGTATTATCGGCCCATGGACACGCGCATTACCGCTTCGCTCCTTGCCCGCCGCCTGGCGGACGTCCTCGGCCGCGTGCGCTACCGGGGTGAGACCTTCGTGGTCGTGCGACACAACCGGCCGGTGGCTCGCATTGCTCCGGCCGGTGCCGCGCCGCGAGCGACGCTGGCGGATGCCGCGCGCGCGTGGATGACCGCTGATCACCGGGACACCTCCTTCGCCGACGATCTGGCGCGAGTGGGTGCCGCGGACCGGCCACCGCGCAATCCGTGGGCCTCGTAATCGACACCAGTGCGCTCGTCGCGCTTGAACGTTCTGGTGCCGACTGGCCAGCGGCGCTCGGCTCGTACGCCAGCGAAGCCATTGCGCTACCGGCTGCCGTATACGGCGAGCTCCTCGTGGGCGTGTCGCTCGCGGGGAATCGGGAGCGCGCCAGAAAACGACGGGCGCGGATCGAAGCGCTTGTGGACGTCACCGGAATCGTCGATTTCGACGCATCCATCGCCGAGCACTGGGCCGAATTGTTCGCGCTGCTCAGCAAGCGCGGACACCTGATTCCGTCGAATCATCTCGCGGTTGCAGCGACTGCCCGATTCCTGGATTTCGGCGTGCTGGTGGACCCCCACGACGAGCGGCACTTTCGCGGTGTGCCTGATCTCCATGTGGTTTTGATCGGGCACTGAAGCCGGTGGCGGACCCAATCGCCTACTCCGGTGGCAAGACCAGCACGCCGTACGAAGATATGGCTATTGCGCCCGAAGCGGTCCGTGTGCCCACGATCCACAGCTTCCCGCCCACGAGCTGCGTGAACTGTGCGGGTGGCGATAGCAATGGAATCGTATCGATACGAAAGCCGCCGCTGTCGTCCACCGCGAGTCTGCCGACCACCGGCTCACGTCCGCCGATGTCCAGGATCCGGTAGCTTCGTACGACGATCGCTCGCCGTACTCGCCCTAGCGAGGGAGACGCGGGCGCTGCGCTGCCTTGCACGCGGACGTGCGCACCGTCCAGCGTCGCGATCTCGCGCGTGAGCGCGCCCGCAAGCACCACGCTGCCGCTGTCGGATGCGAGGATTACGGTAGTCCCCGGCACGGCACCGACCACACGCACCGTACCCGTCGCCACCGTGTCGACCGAATCAGCCATGGCGACGGGCGCAGGGTGTCCGGTTCCGCTGCCCGATGATGGCGCGCCAGCGTGACAGCCGCCCGCAATGAGCAGACTGCCGACGGCCAGACCGTGCAGCGCCTGCGTCACCGGAGTCTCACCACCCAGAGCTCCGGACGGAGCGAAGAATCGACGGGTCCATTCGTGATGGGGTTATAGATCCGGAACGCCGCGGTCTGGAACGGCCCTGCGTCGATCGTGGTGTACGCGGTGCTGCCGCCGCGCACACCGCGGATTCCGCCCTCCTGCGTGTCGAACGTCATGAGTTGCGGATGCAGCCAGCCAAGGTTGTGAGTGCCAAGGAAGTCCGCAAGGCTGGCCGAATTCCAACTCGTGATGCGGAACGGCGCGGGTATCCAGTCTGTTCCCGAGCCGTTATTCAGATCATCGAGCGCCAGCGCCGTCGCGAAGCGGACGAACAGGCTGTCGTAGTCCACGCCAAGCAGAGCGGCGATGTTCGCCGTGCCGCTCAGTTGCAGATTCTTCATGACCCAGTCGCGCGTGAGCTGCGAGGGGCCTCCAGGATACGCCGGCCCATACTGATCATTGATGTACCGTTGCAGGATCCACGACGCGCCGTAGAACGCCGAGATGAAACATGGCACGGGCAGATTCGTGCTGCCGTAGACCGTGCACTCATCCGGCGCATCCGACGTTTGAACACCGCTGCCCAGGTCGCCAAAGTAGCTCGCCAGTTTCAGAATCTCATCCTCGTACCATGCCTCCCCACCCGCGCCGAACGCCACGTCCGCCCCGTAGTTCTGAAACGCGGTATTGCCAAGTGTCGCGTGTCCCGCCAGCTCCTCGGCGAGCGTTGCCTGACCTTCCATCTCCCAGAGGGCCATTGGCGCTCCGTCGTTCAGAATGACCCGCTGGGAGTACTGGATGATGTGCGTGAATTCGTGCGCGATGAGCTCGGGCATCTCGGCAACGACCGTTGCTCTGGATCGGCCCCCACCGCCGCTGGAGTTGGTGGGATCAGGCACCTCACCGTAGTACATTTCCGCCTGGTTGCTTGCCCGACAGGCCGAGCTGTTCAGCAGATCCCCGAGAAAGACGAAGCCCAGCACGTTCGGGGTCGTGTTCACCTGGCGGGTGAGCACGATGATAACACGCCCATTCCCGTCGACGTCGCTGGGATGACCGAAGTAGGTAGTGTCCGTGGCGTAGATGCGCGCGTCGAACTGGTTGCTCGCCGCCTGGATGTCGGCCTGCGTGAGCGAATCCGTGGTGGGATTCGCTACGTCCACTACCCAGATCCCCGCGCTCCCCAGGACGCGCACCACAGCGCGGATGGTATTGAAACTCGAACACAGGTCACCCGCCGCGAGGTTGGGCACGTGGAGTGTAAGGGTGTCTCCCAGGTTCGGTGTGACGGCTTTCGACACGGCTCCCATGTCAGCCGCCGTAGCGGCTCCGCGTCGCGCAACACGTCGCGTGAGGTGTACTGCCTCCCAGTTGCGGATCCGAATATCGGCCTCCGTCTGCCTGCGACGTCGCTCGACCGCATCACGAAGCCGCGCCGGCATGGTGCCGCCGTGGTGTGTGATTCCGCGCGACGGAAGGCCAGGCATACGATTCGCGGAGACTCGCGGCAGCGATGTCGCGAGGTCTGGGAACACAGTAATACCCCCGGTCGCTTCGGCCTCGAACGGGGTGACTACGCCCGGAGTCTCTGCTGGCGCGCTGAGGCCAAGCATGTAGAAACCGTCCTCCGCGCCCGTGTTCGTTGGAGCGAAGCGCAGGCAGAACCGGGCCGGATCCCTGACGATGATTTCCTGCCCGAC
>DASVWN010000164.1:0-41153 GCA_036393195.1 Gemmatimonadaceae bacterium
CACTGGGTGCTCTACGATATTCCCGCCAGCGCACACTCGCTGCCGGAGGGTGTCACCTCGCAAACGCTTCCCGCGGGCACGCGTGAGGGAGTGAACGGCTGGAAGAAGCCCGGCTACGGCGGCCCCTGTCCCCCCATTGGCCGTCACCGCTACTTCTTCAAGCTCTACGCGCTGGACGCAGCGCTTGGCGACCTCGGCTCGGCGGACAAGGCGAAGGTGCAAGCAGCCATGAAGGGGCACGTCGTCGGGCACGCCGAGCTCATGGGGACGTACCAGAAGGGTGAAAAATGAGCGCGGACCTTACCGCATCTTTTCCACTGTCGACTTGATCGTCTGCGTGATGGGCGCGCTGGTCGTGCCTTCCAGGCTCATGGTCAGATCGATCCGCTGAGTGGACTGGGAGCCCAGAAAGACCCCGCGATCGCTCACCAGCCTGAATCCGGTCACCGAGCCGTCACCGGTGAGCTTGACCTTCTGCCCGTTCTCCGTCTTCTGTCCCGCCTGCGCGATGCTCGAATGACGCTCCACGCGCCACGCATGCGAGCCGGCGACGGTCGTGTCGCCCGTGATCTTGCTCGACGTGATCTGCCGCGTCAGGATGTCGAAGCCATCCTTCTTCGCCCGATCGGTCACGGTATCCTCCCACGCGGCCCCCACGGTCAGCGGCTTCGAGGGGAACTCGGCCAGGAAATTCCGGAACGCCCGGTAGAGGGCGACAGTCTGCACGTCCGTCGTGCCCGCGGGCGGGTCGAAACTGTACACATGCCCCAGCGGCGAGATGAGGCCGTGCACCGTCTGTCCGAAGAACTTCTTCACGTCCGGCTGCGGCGCGTCGAATTGCGAGCTCACCGCCACTGAGTCCAGCGTGATCCGCAGCGCGAGCGTGTCGGCCGTGCGCCGGATGAGATTCATGGTGACGAACTGCGTGGTGGTGACGTCGAACTCGAACGGGGCACGCCCGCCACCCTGCGCCTGCTCGCGGTGCACCTCCGTGATGAGGCGGTACTTCTGGGTGCCAGGCGCGTAGGCGAAGGCGGTCGACTGCGCGCTCACAGCCCGCGGTTCCAGTGCCGCAATGCTCAGCAACCCGATTGCGATGATCACGAGACGCATGACGACCCCTCCAATACAGTGGAATACGCGCCGGTATCTGCCGTCTGGCTTTCCATGCAGCGATGCACTATCTAGATAATCATACATAACGACACGCCACTATTCCCGAAATCGCTCGCCAATCGTGCCCTCGATGACGCACCCGCCGCTGCCGGCGCCCCTTGCGGAGTTCATGGACCGCTTCAACCGGGGCGAGTACTGGGAGAGCCACGAAACGCTCGAGCATGTCTGGCGCGCGTCCCGCAGCGAGTTCTATCACGGGCTCATCCTCTTCGCGAGCGGCTACGTGCACGCCCAGAAGGGCAACCGCCACGGCGTGTCGGCACAGATGCACAAGGCGACGCGCCACCTGGCGCACTTTCGTCCCAGCTATCTCGGCCTGGACGTGGATGCCATCGTACGCCACGCCGAGCGCTGCGAGACGCTCGCCGACGCCCGTCCGGCCACCTTCCCCCAGTTCCGGCTCGAGGCGCGCCCGGAACGCGTGCGCGGGGACGAGCAGGAGTGGCGACTATAAGTCGCAGCAAGGCTCGGCGACGTTCGGTGATTCGACAGCGATCGGACCGTGACTCCGGGGTCCGGCCAGAACCTCCTGCTCTCATCGGCCAGGCTCCCGTTTTCATGTCCAATTCCCGACTGCATCCGTGACACCACAGTTCATCTACGTCATGAAAGACCTGCGCAAGGTGGTTCCCCCTTCGCGCATCATCCTCGATGGCATCTGGCTCTCCTTCTACCCCGGCGCCAAGATCGGCGTGCTCGGCGCCAACGGCGCCGGCAAGTCGTCGCTGCTGCGCATCATGGCCGGCGTGGATCATGACTTTCAGGGCGAAGCCTGGGCCGCGGCGGGCACGCGCGTGGGCTATTTGCCGCAGGAGCCACAGCTCGATCCCACGAAGGACGTGAAGGGCAATGTGGAGGAAGCCGTCCGGGACACCCGCGCGCTCCTTCACCGCTTCGAGGAAATCTCCACGCGCTTCGCCGAGCCCATGTCGGACGACGCCATGCAGAAGTTGCTCGACGAGCAGGCTGCGGTGCAGGAACGCATCGATGCGGTGAACGCGTGGGAGCTGGACCGGACGGTAGAAATCGCCATGGATGCGCTGCGACTGCCGCCGGCGGATGCCGATGTCACGACGCTCTCGGGCGGCGAACGGCGTCGTGTCGCGCTCTGCCGCGTACTGCTCGAGCAGCCCGACCTGCTCCTGCTCGACGAGCCCACGAATCACCTGGACGCCGAGAGCGTGGCCTGGCTCGAACGGCATCTCGCGGAGTTTCCCGGCACTGTCGTGGCCATCACACACGACCGCTATTTCCTGGACAACGTCGCGAAATGGATTCTCGAGCTGGATCGCGGTCGCGGCATTCCATGGGAAGGCAACTATTCGTCCTGGCTCGAGCAGAAGCGCACGCGTCTCGCGCAGGAGGAAAAGCAGGTGTCCGCGCGCCAGCGCACGCTGGAACGCGAGCTGGAGTGGGTGCGGCTCGCACCCCGGGCCCGCCAGGCCAAGAGCAAGGCGCGCATCACCCGCTACGAGGATCTCGTTGCCGAGGACACCGGCGAGCGCGTGCTGCAGAACGAAATCGTCATCCCGCCTCCGCCCCGGCTCGGCAACGACGTGGTGATTGCGACGGCGTTGAAGAAAGCATTCGGCGACAAGCTGCTCTTCGAGAACCTGTCGTTCAGTCTGCCGCGCGGCGGCATCGTGGGTGTGATCGGCGCAAACGGCGCCGGGAAGACCACGCTCTTCCGCATGATCGCCGGACAGGAACAGCCCGACGCGGGCACGCTCACCGTGGGTGACACCGTACGCATCGCGTACGTGGATCAGGCGCGCGAGCTGGACGATGACAACACGGTGTATCAGGAGGTGAGCGAGGGGCGCGACACCATTGAGGTGGGGAAGCGCGAGATGAACGCGCGCGCCTACCTCGCGAGCTTCAACTTCCGCGGGCCGGACCAGCAGAAGAAGGTGCGCGATCTCTCAGGCGGCGAGCGCAATCGCCTGCACCTCGCCAAGCTGCTCAAGGCTGGTGGCAACCTGCTCCTGCTCGACGAGCCCACGAACGATCTGGACGTGGACACGCTGCGCGCGCTCGAGGAGGCGCTCGTGGGATACGCCGGGTGCGCGGTGGTGATCACGCACGACCGCTGGTTCCTGGATCGCGTAGCCACGCACATGCTGGCGTTCGAGGGAGACAGCGAGGTGGTGTGGCACGAGGGCTCGTACCGGGAATACGCGGAGGACTTCCGGAAGCGGAAGGGGGCGGACGCGGATCAGCCGCATCGGATTCGGTACAAGAGGCTGGTGCGGGGCTAGGACGGGGCAGCCCATGGGCTGCCCCTGTCCGCGAGACGCGTGTCGTCAATCCGCGCGACGCGGATGGTCGTGCAGCCGCATCGTGGCGGCCTCCACGCGGCCGATGTACTCGCGCAGTGGTTCGCCCGGCTGCCGCCGCGGCGGCACGAAATGCCGGTCATCGGGACGCGAGCTGTCCAGATCATCCACCATGAGGTCGCCGCCATGCCGTTCGACCGCCATCTCGAATTGCTCCACGGCGGTGAGCAGATCCGTCAGTGCCTCCGGCGGCTCCACTTCGGACACCGCGATCCCGCGCTTCCGCAATCGGTCCACCACCTCCAGCGTTGCATCCCGCTGTTCTTCGACGCGATCCGGGTCAATGGAGCGCTCGAGATTCTCGTAGCTGTCCCGCGGTTCGTCCCGCATGAGGTACCTCGGAGGAAAAGCCGTTGGCGCGTCGCGAGAAGAATTCGCGACCTTATTACTCATACCTCAATGCCGCCATCGGGTCCACCTTCGACGCCTTGAGTGCCGGCAGATAACCCGCCGCGAACGCCACGGCGGACAGCACGACGGCGGCAATGAGCATGACCACCGGGTCATGTCCCTTAACCTCGACCAGCAGCGATTGTGCCGTCCGGCCGAGCGCCAGCGCACCGGCCATCCCGATGAGTCCTCCAATCAGTGTCATGATCCCCACGTGTGCCAGCACCATCCGCCGCACCCGCGCGCTATCGGCGCCAAGTGCCATGCGAATCCCGATCTCGTTGGTGCGCTGCGCTACGGAGTAGGCGAGCACGCCGTACAGTCCGACCGCCGCCAGCAGTGTGGCCAGAACCGCGAACGCGGCCGAGAGCGTGCTGATCATCCGGTCCAGAAACACGTTTTCGCGCACCTGCTGCGGCATCGTCTTCAGATTCTCCACCGGCAGATTGGGATCGATCTGCTTGACGACAGCCGGGATCGCCCGCATGAGCTGGTCCGTTCCGGTCGCCGAGCGCACGTAGAAGTTGAGCGATCCCATGGTGGTATCCTGCTGGTACGGATAGAAGAACACCGGCGGGACATCCTTCTTCACGTCGCTGTACTTGGCGTCCCGCGCCAGACCGACGATCTCGACATTCAGCGAATCGCCCCGGCCGTCGCCCATGTGCTTGCCGACCGCATCGCGTCCCAGATTGAACTTCTTCGCAAACGCCTCGTTCACGACGGCCACTTTGGGTGCGCCCGCCACGTCCGCGGCCGTGAATTCGCGACCCGCGAGCAGCGAGACGCCAAGCGTATGAAAGTAGCCCGGGCCCACTTCGTTGAAGCGCGAGTTCGCATCGGTGTCCGGCCCCTTCTTGAAGCCCTCCACCGAAACATCACTCCCCCAGTTGCTCCCGGCGAGCAGCGGCACCATGGCGGCGGTCACTCCCGTGACTCCCGGAATTGCGGTGAGCTGTTCCTGCAGGCGGCTGAAGAGCACCGCGGAGCGAGCGGGCGTGTAACCGTTGAGTTCCGGCTCCAGGGCAAACGTCACCATGTTGTCAATCTTTACTCCCAGCTTCACGCGACTCACGTTGCGCAGGCTCTCCACAAACAGCCCCGCCGAGATGAGCAGCGCCATGGAGAGCGCGATCTGCGCCGTGACGAGCGACGTGCGGAAGCGCGCCGCCGCCCGTGCGCCCGAGTGCTTGCCGGTGCCTGCACGGATCGTTGACGCGAGATCGGGGCGCGTGCTGTTGAGCGCGGGGAAGAGTCCGAAGAGCAGCCCCGTGCCGACGGCCAGCACCGCGGTAAGAACAATGGCGGCTCCCTGCAATGCGAACGTCATTGACAGGCCGCCATTGGACGGGAGCAGCGCAACGATGAAACTCAGCGTCCAGCGCGCGACGATGAGACTCGCGACGCCGCCCATGAGGGCCAGCAGCAGCGACTCCGTGAGAAGCTGGCGCATGAGCTGCCACCGTGTTGCACCGAGCGACAGGCGCACCGCCATTTCGAGCGACCGGCCCGCGCCGCGCGCCAGCAGGAGGTTCGCGATGTTGGCGCACGCGATGAGCAGCACGATCCCGGTGATCGCGAAGAGCAGCGTGAGCGGCTTCTGCGCATCCTGGTGCATCTGACTCTGGCCGCGGCGTCCGTCGGTGAGCGTGATCTGCTTGGCGCGGAAGCGGACCATGGTCCTGTCGCTCATCCCTTTCTGCAGCGGCGCCTCGACGTCGTTGATGATGGGGTGATAGACGGCGTTGATGGCGGTGCTGGCCCGCTGGATCGAGACGCCGGGCGCGAGCCGCGCGAACAGGTAGATCCAGTAGGTCTGGCGCTTCTCGAACCCGTCGAAGCCGGGGTGCATGAGGGCGTTCATCGTGATCGGCACGAATACCATGGGTTCCGCACCCAGGGTGGTCCCTTCGAAGCCCTGCGGCGCGACACCGACGATCGTCATCGAGTGACCATTGACCACGATCTGCTGATTCAGCACGGACGGGTCGGAGCCGAGCTGACTGGTCCAGTAGTTGTAGCTGAGCACGGTCACGAAGTTGGCGCCGATGACGCGATCGTCGTCCGGCGTGAGCAGCCGGCCGAGCGCAGCCCTGATGCCGAGCACGGGGAAGTACGATCCCGAGACGAGCATGGCGTCCCCGTTGAGCGTCTGCCGGTGGAAGGCAATGTTGGCGCCGAACAGGCGGTGCGCGGCGATGCCGGTGAATGCCGGGATGCGGGCGTTTTCGAGATCGCGGAACATCGGATAGCTGAACACTTCCTCGCAGTCGCCTGCCTGGTTGCACGACTGCGAGCCCGGCATGGGATCATGGCCCGCGAGGTCCACCAGTCGCTCGGGGTGGGCGACGGGGAGCGGGCGCAGCAGGAGTTGATCGAAGAGCGAGAAAATGGCCGCGTTCGCGCCTATGCCGAGCGCGAGCGACAGGACGGCGACCGCTGTCACGAAGGGCGACTTGAACAGCGTGCGGAAGGCGAGCTTGAGGTTGCGCATGGTGGGCGTCGGAGGCTGTGACAGACTTGGACACGCTGGCCGCCGGGAACGTTTGCGGGCGGCAGCGAACACTACCGGAGACCGCGGCGCGAAGTTTCGCGCACCGCCTCGTGTTGCCTGTTTACCTGCCGCGTGGCGAGTGGGCGGCGGCGCCGCTCGTACACTATTTGCACGGCTCCCGGGTGTCGGGGACCGTGTCTCTCACTGTGCAACCACCCGGGAGGAATCATGCGAATTGACCATTCGCGTTACGGCGCCATCGCACTATTGCTCGCTGTATGCGCGATGGCGAGCGCCTGCAAGCCGAAGGAACGCGCCACGAATGGCGCCGATACAACGATGGCGGGGATGGGCCAGGCGGCAGCAGGCAGCACATCGGCAGCGGGTATGCAGGCGGGCAGCACGGCGACGGCGGCCGGGAGCACCGCGGCTGCCACGGGCCAGCCAGCGACGCTCACCGATGCGAACATCTTCGCGCTGCTCGACGAGCTCAACGCCGCGGACAGCGCAACCGCCGCGCAGGTGATGCCCCAGCTCAAGAGCGCGGACGCGAAGTCGTTCGCGAAGCTGATGATGGGCGAGCATCACGCGCTCCGGCTGCAGGGGGAACTCCTCGCGAAAAAGCTGAACATCACGCTGCAGGCGCCGGCGGATGATCCGCTGCCCGCCGCGGTGAAAGCGGAAATGGATGCGCTGCAGGGCAAGACCGGCGCGGCGCTCGACAGCACCTACATCAGCCAGGAAGTCGGCATACACAAGGCAGCCATCGACCTCGCCGGCAAGTGGCATGATGCGGCGCAGAACGCGCAGCTCAAATCGCTGATCACGCAGGCGGGGCCGACCCTCAAGAAGCATCTCGACCGGGCGGAGGCGATCGAGAAGAAGATGCAGAAGACGGCGTGACGCATGGACAGGAGAGGGTCAGACCCTGATCACGCGTGGCGCGAGATCAGGGTCTGGCCCCTGCTGTCATCACTACCATTTGCCATCCCGGCGTATATTGTGACTGGTGAGTCCCGGCTGTGCAGCAGGCGGCCGGGATTTCGCGTCTCATGGGGCGTAGCTGAGCTGGCAAAGCGTCGGACTGTTAATCCGAAGATCGGTGGTTCGAATCCACCCGCCCCAGTTGGACTTATGACGTCGCCACACCATCGCGCTCACCGTTTCGTCAGCGGCTATCTCGCCGTCGTCTCGCCGTCGTCTCGCCGCAGCGAGACGACAACGATCCCGGAATAGTCGCATTCCGGAACGAAACACACTATCTCTCCCGATGTGACCAGCGCGACGCGCGAATCGTTCGGCGTACTGCCCGATGGGCGGATCGTGGATATCGTCACGCTCTGCAACGCGAACGGCATGACGGTGCGCTTCCTCACCCACGGCGGCATCATCGTCTCCCTCACCGTGCCCGATCGCAATGCGGTGCCGGGCGATGTCGTACTGGGGTATGACACGCTCGAGTGCTATCTCGCGGATCACGCCTACATGGGCGCGCTGATCGGCCGCTACGCCAATCGCATCGCGAACGGGCGCTTCCCGCTCGATGGCGTGACCTATACGCTCCCGCGAAACGATGGACCGAACCAGCTCCATGGCGGTCCGCACGGGTTCAACACGATGTTGTGGGACCTCGAACTCATCGCGGCGCGCGATCATGCTCGCGCCCTGCTGCGCCACGTGAGTCCCGCGGGTGACAGCGGGTATCCGGGTACGCTGGCCGTGCAGGTCACGTACACGCTCGCCGCGCACAACACGCTCATCGTGGACTATGCCGCCACCGCGGATCAGGCGACACCGGTGAATTTCACCCAGCACAGCTACTTCAATCTCACCGGCCATGATGCCGGCGACATTCTCGGACACGAGCTCATGGTGCGGGCATCGCGCTTCACGCCGGTGGACGAGCATCTGATTCCGACCGGCGAGATCAGGGCCGTGCACGGGACGCCGTTCGACTTTACGCGTGCGCGGACGGTGGGCGCCAGGATCAACGCGGACGACCCGCAACTGCGCTTCGCCCGTGGATACGACCACAACCTCGTGCTCGATAGCGATGCTGGCGCGTCGCCCTCGTTTGCCGCTGCGCTGCACGACCCGGTCAGTGGGCGCACCCTCACCGTGCATTCCACCGAGCCGGGTCTTCACGTGTACTCGGGAAACCATCTGGGCAGCGGGCCGCCGGGCAAGGGCGGCCACCGCTACGCGCCGCACAGCGGGATGGCGCTCGAGACGCAGCACTTCCCCGACTCACCCAATCACACGCGCTTTCCTTCCACGATTCTCCGCCCGGGCGTCGAGTTTCACTCGCGCTCGGAGTATCGCTTCTCCCTGGACGCGCCCGAACCGGACCGCCGGGATCGATAGCGCGACGATCAGACTGGAGCGTGTGCGCTGGGCGCTGAAGCCCGGAATCGCTGAACGAGAGGACGATAGGCGAGATGAGCCGCAGGGTCCGGGCGCTGCAACGGGGATCTGGAGAGCGTCGCGGACACGGCGGCGCCAAGATCCGGAAAAGCGCCCGCTCCGACGGCCGCGAGCAGCGCCGCACCGTATGCGGGTCCCTCCTCCCGATTCACCGTCGCCACCGGAACGCCGAGGATATCCGACTGCAACCGACGCAGCAGGGGTTCCTTTGCGCCTCCGCCGGTGAGCAGGACGTGATCGGGTGCGAGGCCGAGCTGTTCGAGAATCTGCAGCGAGTCGTTCAGCGCGAAGCAGATCCCTTCGAGCACCGCACGCGTAACGTGGGCGCGCGTGTGCGCCAGGCTCAAGCCGAGAATCGCGCCGCGCATGGCGGCATCCCGGTGCGGTGTGCGTTCGCCCTGGAGATACGGCAGAAAGATCACGCCCCCGGCTCCGGGCGGAATCGTCTCCGCCTCTCGTGTCAGCTCCTGGTTGGCCACGCCGGCGTCCGCGAACTCGCGCGCGAACTGGTCGCGATACCACGCGAACGATCCGCCGGCTGACAGCACGACGCCCATGAGATACCACACGCCGGGCAGGACATGACAGAAGGTGTGTGCGCGGAGTCCGGGATCCACGCGCGGCTCCAGCATGGGCGCGAGCAGGGTGCCGGACGTGCCCCAACTGGCCACCGCCTCTCCCGGCCGGATGGCTCCAACGCCTGCGGCACCGCACGCATTGTCCGCTCCGCCACCGACGACGGGCGTGCCGTCCGCGAGTCCAGTCAATGTCGCCGCGGCGCGCGTGACGCAGCCGAGGACCGCAGCGGATTCGCCAACGTCGGGCACGAGTGAGGCGGGCAGATTCACGGCGGCGAGAATCTCCTGGCTCCAGCGCCGCCGCGCCGTGTCGTACATGAGAGTTCCCGACGCGTCCGACGGTTCCGTGGCCAGCGTTCCCGTGAGACGATAGCGAATGTAGTCCTTGGCCAGGAGTACCGTCGCGAGCCGGGCAAACGCTTCAGGTTCGTGATTCCGGAGCCAGAGCACCTTGGGAAGCGTGAATCCCTCGAGCGCGGGATTGCAGGCGAGCACACCGAGCTGCCGCTCGCCACCAACGCGCTGTGTGATCTCGCTGGTCTCCGCCGTCGTACGCCCGTCACACCAGAGGAGCGCGGGTCGAATGACCGCGCCGTGTGTGTCGAGAAAGACCGAGGAGTGCATCTGTCCCGAAATTCCCACGGCTCGCACGGAGTGGCCGGGGCGCTGCTCCAGCACCGCACGCGTCGCCGCGATCGTCGCGCGCCACCAGTCTTCGGGATGCTGTTCGGCCCACCCGGGCTCCGGCGTGGCGAGCGAGAGCGCGTGCGTCGCCAACGCGACGACGTCGCCCGACTCGTCCACCAGAATTGCCTTGACGCCGCTCGTGCCGACGTCGATGCCAAGGAAGACCGCCTGTGCCATGCTAGCGCACTCCGAGCAGCAGCTCCATGGTGAGTTGATCCAGGCGCTCATAGCCGAAGCCGGCGCTGCGCATGGAGGGAAGATCGAAGGCGCGGCTGCGAAGCGCACGCGCCAGATCGGCATCGAACCGCAGACGGCCGGTCCCGCCAGCCGCGCCAGCCCCCTCGGCTTCGCCGCGCGATGCGAGCTCGTTCACGAGCTGCTGGATTTCCGCGTCCGCCGCGAAGCGGTGCACTTTCTCCCTGAAGATCAGATAGTTTCGCATGCTGCCGGCGGCGAATGCCCATACGCCGTCTTCATCCTCGGTGCGGTACGCATGACTGTCGAAGTGCCGCATGCCGGTCCAGGCCGCATCCTCCAGCAACTTGACGAGGAAGAACGCGCCTTTGGGATCGTCGCTGCCGAAGCGGAGATCCTGATCGAAACGGCCCGGCTTCTGGTCGTTGAGGTCGATGTGGAACAGTTTGCCCGCATCCAGCGCCTGCGCCACGCCGTGTGAGAAATCGAGCCCGGCCATGCGCTCGTGCGCCACCTCGGGATTCACGCCCACCATCTCCGGGTACTCGAGCGTCGCAATGAACGCCAGCATGTGGCCGGTGGTGGGCAGATAGATGTCGCCGCGCGGCTCGTTGGGTTTCGCTTCGAGGGCGAAGCGCAATTCGTACTGTTGCGACCGGCTGTAGTCGCAGAGAAAGTTGATCGCATCGCGGAAGCGAGCCAGGGCGACACGGGGGTCCTTGCCCGCGTTGGTCTCTACACCCTCGCGCCCGCCCCAGAACACGTACGTCCCGGCGCCCAGCTCCACGCCCAGATCCATTGCCGCCATGGTCTTCTGCAGCGCATATGCGCGCACCTGCGCATCGCTGCTCGTGAATGCGCCGTCGCGGAACACCGGATCGGAGAAGAGATTCGTGGTCGCCATGGGCACGCGCATCCCAGCCTCGTGGAGCGCCGCCTTGAACTCGCGCACGATGCGATCGCGCTCGCTCGCGGAGGCGCCGGTGGGCACGAGGTCATTGTCGTGCAGGTTCACGCCGTAGGCGCCAAGTGCGGCCAGCGTTCTGACGATGCGCACCGGCGGAATCGGCAGTCGCACCGGTTCGCCGAACGGATCGCGGCCAATATTGCCGACGGTCCAGAGTCCGAAGGTGAAGTGATCCTCCGGCCTGGGTGTGTACGCGTCTGGTGGTGCGGCGGCTCGAGTCATGGTGTCGCGTGCGGGTTGCACGAGCGCCGGTACGCATCCATCACACACCGGCGACTCGCATCATGGCGCGCCGGTCCGCGGGATGCAACAACGCCTCCACCGGCACGAAGCCGGTGAAGGCGCTATCCGGACCTGAAGGGTCAGCTCCCTAGTTGCGGAAATGCCCGGTCTTCGATGTGTCAGGCTTCGCCATGCTGGTGTCATGTGGCGGTTGCATATGCATCGATGAGGAGTCGGGCTTGCTCGCCGAGCTGTCAGGCGAGGTAAAGGGAAGGTTCAGCGCTGCCAGTACATCATTGAAGCTCTTGCCCTGCAGATGCTTCTTCTCGCGCACGCAAGCCACTCCATCCTTGGTCTGCTGATCGATGCTGCCGGTCACTTGCACGGCGGTGCATCCGGCGCTGCTGATGGCCGACTGCAACTGCTTCACCTGATCGGACGTGAGTCCCATGTTCAGCGCCGATGGGGCAGCCAACTGGCCTTCGCTTGTGGTAGTCTGCGTACCTGTGTCCGGGGGGGTCGGATTGCTGGGTGGTTGCTGCGCCAGGGCGAGCGATGGAACAATCGCGATCGCGCCCAGGATGGCCAGAGTCCGGATCATGTGCAACCTCCTGCGATGTGAGACAAATCTCATTCGGTGAGTCAATGTGCTCGCCGTGAGAGACAACGAGATGTGCTCGCATCGTTCGCAAGGTTCGCACCCAATGATGGAAATGTCGTGAGCTGTCTCCGAAGTCCGCTATGAACTCGAGTCGGGACGGATGGGAATGTGAGCCCGGTCACCAAGCGCGAGGAAATCGCTGGGATAATAGAAGCGAAATGCGCGCCGGTCGCACTGGATGACGCCGAACGCATCGCCGCGCCTGATGAGCTTCTCGTAATCCTGTCGGCTCGGCTGGCAGCTATATGCGCCGGGGCCATCCGCGCTGCAGTACGTCGTACTGCTGCCGATGCAGGTCGCGGGCGTGTGCGTGTGCAGCTCGGGCGTTCCGGCGGCGCAGGCGAATTCCACGTGATTGGGGTCGGCCTCGGTGGGCTTTGCCGGCGTGATTGCGAGCACGCGGAATACGCTGTCCACGGCGGTGGGCGAGATGGGATGCGCGATAATGCGGGCGCGACGCACGCAGTAGCCCCGCTCCGACTGCGTGGAGTCCTCGCTCCATGCGGCGCGCAACTGGCTGCGCGCCGGTTCATCGAGCACGCCATAGCGGACGATCTGCGCGTGCGCCACCGGTGCTGCACCGAGAATGCCGAGTATGAGGAGCGCGATACCGGGTCGGTGCATGGATCCTCCTGCGTGCGCTGCCTTCGGTACCTGACGCGGCTGCGGCGCGACGGGCGTGATCAGCGCGCGCGTGACACGCGCCGGGCGCGTTTCGACAGATTGCGGCGCCGTGCTGCGGCCGATCCATCTTCGAAGAACAGCTCGGGCGCTTCACCAATGCCCATGCGCTCCACGACGTGCGACATCACGCGCGCGAGTGCACGCGCATCCTTCCGCGACAGATCGCGCAGCGCGTGAATGAGCCGGATCTGCGCAACTTCCGGCGAGGCCCGGAGCAGCGACCGTCCCGACGGCGTGAGCTCGAGCACGATGCGACGGCCGTCCTGGGGGGAGCGGCTGCGCGAGACGAGGCGTCGCTTGGCCAGCCGGTCCACCACGACGGAGACGGAACTCTGGTGCGTGTAGGTGCGCGCGGCGAGATCGTTGAGCGACCTGGCCGGCTCATCGGCGAGCGCGTGCAGCACGAAGAGCTGTGCACCGCTGACGCCGAGGCGGCGTTCGGCGGATCGCGCCGAGACACGCAGCGCCTGCACGATGCGGCGAATCGCATCCAGCGCGGTCGTGACATCGTCCGGCGGTGGGGCGGCCCGGCGAACGGAGTCCATCGGACGAGTCGAATTGGTAGCCATAAGCATATTGTGCGCGAGAGACCTGGATGCGGACGCGGCGACGATACGAATATGCATCCGGCGCGCGTCGGCTACAATGCAATCGGATGTATCGCGGGCGGCGGCGCCACGCGCGCGGCGCCCAGGCACACGACGGGGCACCTCTGGCTGGCGGATGGGAGTCGGCGTTATACTGCGCAGGTTGGGCACAGGGCCCGGGATACTTCACGGTCGAGGCATGTTCATGACGAAACGCCGCAGGCACGGCATACTGCTCGCGATCTGCTGGGTGCTTTCCGCCCTGCTCTTCGTGTTCCTGTTTGTCACGTACGACAACACGAAGTTGTCATATCAGATGAACTTCCCCGGCATGCCGCTGTATGGCGCGATGACGTGGTGGTTCTATCTCACGATTCCGGTGATCGGCTGGACGTGGGGCTACTTCAATGATCTGAAGGACAGCCAGGAAGGCGAGATCGAGCGGCGGCCGGGCCCGTCGACGGGGAAGGGGCATTAGCCCCGGAGCGCGGCCAGGATGCGAACAACGGGGTCGGACACTGGCGGTGTCCGACCCCGTTCTGCGTGCGGTCGCCCCTGACGCGGCACAATGATAGTAAGTGGGTACTTGCTTCCCGGTGTGCGCCCGCTAGCTTCCCCGCCCCATGGACATCCGCGACAAACTCCTCGACGCCGCCGCGCAGGTCTACGCCAGAACCGGCTACCGCGGCGCTACCACCCGCCGCATCGCGCAGCAGGCCGGCGTCAACGAAATCACGCTCTTCCGCCACTTCGGGTCCAAGCAGGCGCTCATCCAGGCAGTCCTCGATTGCGGTGGCCTGCCCAGTCCCGGCGACCTCCCCGGCGAGCCCCGCCACCCCGATCGCGAGCTCCACGCCTGGTGCCGCCTCCAGTTCGATCACCTCTACCAGCACCGCGCCATCATCCGCACGGTCCTCGGCGATATCGCCGAGCACCCCGAGGGCGCCGCCTTCGTCGCGCGCAGTTGCCCCAGCGCCAGTCTGCAGGAGCTCCATGCCTATCTCCTGCGCCTGCGCCAGCACGGCATGACGCGTGCACCGTTCAACGCCGCGTCGGCGGCCGCGATGCTCCTGGGCGCGCTTTTCGCCGAAGCCATGGTGCGTGACCTGATGCCCGATCTCCATCGCAAGGACGCCGACGCCACGATCGGCGACTACGTGAAGCTGCTGCTGCACGCCATTGGTGCCTCGTTGCCCGCCACGCCAGCGACACGAACCGCCGCTGCGCCGGTCGCCGCGAAATCGCGCCGGCCGCGGCGCCGTCCCCCGGAGCGCCACGATGCCTGATCACGACGTCCTCGATACTCCGCAGCACATCAGCGGCGCTGCGGCGCTCGCACTGCTTGTCACGCTGGCTGTGGTGCCCGCCATGATCCGTGCCCAGGTCGCATCCACCGCCGATTCCGTTCGCACCATCACGCTCGATGACGCGTTTCGCCTGGCCGAGGCATCCAGCCCGGACATCGCCATCGCCAGCGCCGGCATCACCCGGGCCGAGGGCCAGCAGAAGAAGGCACGCAGCCAGTACTTCCCGCAGCTCTATGCCAGCGCGTCCTATACGCGCACCGTCAAGTCGCAGTTCCAGGGATTTGGCGAATCGGATTCCACATCGGGACCGGCGAAGTGCAGCAGCTTCGTACCCGATACCACGCTGCCCGTAGCGGATCGGGTCCGGCTGCTCGAGCACGCGCTCGGCTGCTCGGGCGGCCAGAATATCTTCGGTGATTTCAGCCAGGTAGGATTCGGTGCCGCGAACCAGTACAATCTCGGACTCTCGCTCACGCAGAATCTGTTCGCGGGCGGCCGCATCCGGGCACAGACGCGCCAGGCGGCGGCCGGCCGCCAGAGCGCCGACATCGGTCTCACCGCGGCGCACGCCGAGCTCCTGCTCGACGTGACGCAGGCGTACTACGACGCCATCCTCAGCGACCGCCTCGTCACGATCGCCGAGGCCACGCTTTCCCAGGCGGACACGACACTGGCGCAGACCCGGCTCGCAAGCCAGGTCGGCAATCAGCCGGAGTTCGATCTGCTGCGAGCGCAGGTGACACGCGACAACCAGGTGCCGGTCGTGATTCAGCGCCGCGCGGATCGCGACCTGGCGTATCTGCGACTCCGGCAGCGGCTCAACCTGCCGCTCGACGCGCGGCTGGATCTGACGACGAGTCTGGATGACACCACGAGCGCGCCGTCGGCGCGGCTGGCGTCGCTCTTCACGTCCGCCCCAGACACCGTGACCGCTGATCGCGCGCCCGTCCGACAGGCCACGCAGAATCTCATCGCGCAGCAGAACGCCGTGACCGTCGCCCACGCGCAGCGCATCCCGACGCTGACGCTCTCCTCCGCCTACGGACGCGTGGCCTTCCCGCCGGGCGGACTGCCGGACTGGGGACAGTTCCGCACCAACTGGACCATTACCGGCGCCATCCAGGTCCCCCTGTTCACCGGTGGCTCCATTCGTGGCGATGAGCTGATTGCCGAGGGCAATGTGCGCGAAGCGGAAGCGCGATTGAAACAGACACGCGACTTGGCCGGTATTGAATCGCGGGACGCCTATGCACGTCTGAACGCCGCGCGAGCCCAGTATGCGGCCAGCACGGGGACCGTGGAACAGGCGGTGAAGGCGTACTCGATTGCCGAGGTCCGCTATCACGAGGGCATCTCCACGCAGACCGAGTTGAGCGACTCGCGCATCTTGCTGCAGCAGGCGCAGGCGAATCGGGCCCAGGCATCGCGCGATCTGCAGGTGGCGCGTGTGCGCGTGGCGCTGCTTCGCGACTTGCCGCTGGCGAGTTCCACCGTGACGACAGCGGTCGGCACGGCGCCGTCCCTTGCGCAGCCGGCACTGACGACGCCGGCGCCACAGCCACAGACGCAGCCGCAACGACAGAGCGGCGGCGTCGTGAACGCCAGTCAGGCAGGAGTCACTCCATGAGTCACAGACCAGCGCTCACACCGGCCCGCGCGCCCCGGTGGCACGGCGCGCTCCTGGTGCTTGTCTCGGCCCTGGCGGCGGCGACCGCCGGATGCGCGAAGCAATCGGCCAGCGCCGATCTCCGCACGCCGGTCACGGTGGAGGTTGGTCGCGAGAACATCGCCGTGGCATCCGTGACGACGATGCGCGTGGGACCCGCGATCTCCGGCACGCTCGAGGCGAAGCGCGCCGCGACGTTGCGCGCCGAAGTATCCGGGCCCGTCGTGGAGACGCCGGTCGAGCGCGGTCAACCGGTGAAGCGTGGCCAGTTGCTGGCCCGGATCGACGACACGTCGCTGCGCGAGAATCTCTTCTCGGCCCAGTCGGCGAGCCGCTCCGCGCAACTCGCGCTGGATAACGCGCGCCGCGATCTCGAGCGCTCCACCACACTGGAGAAGGCCGGCGCGATCGCGCAGCGCGATCTGGAAGCGGCCCAGCGCGCGCTCGCGGCCGCGCAGGCGCAGAGCGCGGATGCGCAGGCCCGCCTCACCGCCGCCCGCGAACAGGTGGACAAGACGCGGATCCGCGCGCCGTTCACAGGCGTGGTCAGCGAGCGGCCGGTGAATGCGGGTGATGTCGTGCAGCCGGGTGCCGCACTCGTCACGGTGGTGGACCCGACGAGCATGCGACTTGACGCGTCAGTGCCCGCCGAGCAGATCGCGTCCGTGCGCGTGGGCGCGCCCGTACGCTTCTCGGTGAATGGCTATCCCGATCGCGTCTTCGACGGGCACGTGGATCGCGTCAATCCCGCGGCCGATCCGGCAACCCGGCAGGTGCGCGTGTCCGTGTCCATTCCGAATGACCGGAGCGCGCTCGTCGCCGGTCTGTTCGCGCAGGGAAGCATCGCGAGCGACACGCGCCAGACCCTGCAGGTGCCCATGTCGGCTGTGGATCAACGCGGCACGAGTCCAATGGTCCTGCGCCTTCACCTCGGAAGAACCGAGAGCGCCGTCGTCCAGCTCGGTCTCCGCGATGCGGCGTCCGGAAACATCGAGATTCTCGCGGGTCTCGCCGCCGGCGACACGGTCCTCCTCGGCGCGGCCCAGGCCATCACTCCGGGCACGCCGGTGAAGGTCGGGGATGACCAGGGGGCCAGGGGGCTGGGGGACAGGGGGCCGGGGAACGGCTCCCTGTCCCGAGTCCCCAGCTCGCCAGCGCCCTAGCCCTCCCCAGGCCCCTGCATGTTCATATCCGATTTCGCCATCAAGCGCCCCGTCGTCACCATCACCGTCATGGTGGCGCTCGTGGCATTCGGCATCGCGGCGCTCCTCCGTCTGCAGACGGATGAATTCCCCGACGTCCAGCAGCCGGTGGTCGCCGTCACGATCGCGTATCCGGGTGCGTCGCCGGACGTGGTCGAGCGCGAGATCGTGGATCCCATCGAGGATTCCTTCTCCACCATCAGCGGCATCGATTGGGGAAAGACCACGTCGACCTCCACGGATGGTCTGGCGCAGTTCATCGTGACGTTCGACTTCGAGAAGGACATCCAGCAGGCATCCCAGGACATTCGTGATGCGATCTCCACCAAACGCGAGGACCTGCCGGAAGAGATGAAGGAGCCGGTACTGAGCCGGCTCGATCCCGGGGAGCTGCCGGTGCTGTCGCTCACGCTGACGTCCACCACCGTGTCGCCCGCCACGCTGACGCGCATCGCCGATCCCGGCATCGTTCGCGACCTGCGCTCCGTGCCCGGTGTGGGCGATGTGAGCGTGGTGGGCGGGATCAGGCGCGAGATGACGGTGCAGGTGCGGCCGGCCGATCTGCAGGCGAATGGCGTGAGCGTGGCGGACGTCGTGCAGGCGGTGGGGCAGCAGAACCTCGCCGCGCCGGTAGGCCGGCTCAATGGCCCGCTGGAAGAGCAGGCCATTCGCCTCAAGGGACGACTGGACGATGCGCAGGACTTCGCGAATCTCGTCGTGGCGCAGCGCAACGGCCAGGTGATCCGGCTGGGGCAGGTGGCGGATGTCTTCGACGGCACGGAGGAGGCGCGTACCGGCGCGATCTTCAACGGCAAGGACGCCGTCGGCATCGACATCAAGAAGTCCAAGGGTTACAGCACCACGCGCGTGAGCGCGGACATCCTCGAGCGCGTCGCGACAATCGAGAAGACGCTGCCCGCCGGCGTGAAGCTGGAAGTGGTGCAGGATGCGGGCGAGCGCGTGTCGCACGCCGTGACGAACGTCGAGGAGGCGCTCATCGAGGGCGCGCTGCTCACGGTGCTCGTCGTCTTCATGTTCCTCAACTCGTGGCGCTCCACCGTGATCACGGGGCTCGCGCTGCCCGTCAGCGTGCTCGCGTCCTTCATTGCGGTGTGGGTGTTCGGCTTCACGCTGAACACCATGTCGCTGCTGGGCCTCTCCCTCGCGATCGGCATTCTCATTGACGACGCCATCGTGGTGCGCGAGAACATCGTGCGCCACATCGAAATGGGAAAGAACCACGTGGAGGCATCGCACGAAGGCACCGACGAGATCGGCTTCGCCGTCGCCGCTACCACGTTCTCGATCGTGGCAGTGTTCGTGCCGGTGGCATTCATGTACGGCGTCGCAGGACAGTGGTTCAAACCGTTCGCGCTCACGATCGCGTGCGCGGTTCTGGTGTCGCTCTTCGTGTCCTTCTCGCTCGACCCCATGCTCTCGGCCTACTGGGCCGATCCGCAAACGGAAGCGCACGAGCGCCGCAACGTCATCGCGCGCGTGCTCGACCGGTTCAATCGCTGGTTCGAGCGCGTGACGGAGCGGTACACCCGCGTGATCGGCTGGGCACTCGATCACCGCGTGGCCGTGCTGGGAATCGCGGTGCTCACCTTCGTGGCGGCGCTGGCGCTGCCGAAAACGGGGCGCGTGGGGAGCGAGTTCGTTCCCGTGAGCGACCGGAGCGAAGTGGATTTCATCGTCGAGACGCCACCCGGATCGAACCTGGAATACACGCGCCTCAAGGCGGAGGAGGCAGCACGGATCGCGCGATCGCACAAGGAAGTGAGCTACACCTACACCACGGTCGGCACGCCGCTAGTGGGAAAGGCGCCCGGCGTGGATCACGCGCTGATCTACGTCAGGCTCGTTCCCAAGGCTGACCGGGCGCTGAGCCAGGATCAGATCGGCAACATCCTCCGCGGCGAGCTGCTGCGCATTGGCGGCGCCAGGGTGTCGGTCTTCACGAGCGGCTTTGGCGGCGCCATGAAGCAGATCCAGGTCCAGTTCCGCGGACCAGACGCGAGCGCGCTCACGACGTTCGCCGAGCAGGTGGCCCGAGAGGCGGAGAAGGTGCCCGGCGCGGTGGATGTGGGTCTCTCCACGCGGGGCCAGATGCCGGAGCTCGAGGTGCAGCTCAACCGGCCGCTGGCGGGATCCCTCGGCATTACCGTGGGACAGGTCGCGCAGTCGCTGCGACCGGCATTTGCCGGGCTCAAGGCGGCGGACTGGGTGGATCCGTCCGGCGAGACACGCGACGTCACCGTGCGGCTGGCTCCCGAAGCGCGGAACAACGTGACCGATCTGGAGCGCCTGCCGCTCGTCATTCCGGGTGCGACTGGTGGAACACCGGTCACCCTGCCGCTCGGACAGATCGCGACCGTCAAGGAGGGAGTCGGCCCCGCGCAGATCGATCATCTCAACCGCGAAAAGGTCGTGAGCGTGGAGGCGAACGTGCAGGGACGCGCGGTCACCGAAGTGTTGAACGACATCAATGCGCGCATTGCTACCCTGCACGCACCCGCCGGCGTGGAGATCACGCAGGGCTCGCAGGCGCGGGATCAGCAGGAGGTGTTCTCGCGGATCTTCATCGCGCTCGGCGTCGCCGTCCTGCTGATGTACCTCATTCTGGTCGTGCAGTTCGGCTCGTTCCTCGACCCGGTGTCCATTCTCGTCTCGCTGCCGCTGTCGCTGATCGGTGTGGTGCTCGCGCTCTGGATCACCGGAAGCACGCTCAACATCATGAGCCTCATTGGAGTGATCCTCCTGATGGGCATTGTCGCCAAGAACGCCATCCTGCTCATTGATTTCGCGAAATGGGCGCGCGAACGCGGCATGCCGATCCGTGAAGCGCTCGTGGAGGCGGGGCGCATCCGGCTGCGCCCGATCATCATGACGACGCTCGCGCTCATTGCCGGCATGCTGCCCGTGGCGCTCGGACGGGGCGAGGGCGCCGACTTCCGCGCGCCGCTCGGTCGCGCCGTCATTGGCGGTGTCCTCACGTCCACGCTGCTCACGCTGCTCGTGATTCCCACCGTGTACGAGATTCTCGAAGGCTGGAAGGCGCGCCTGGTCGAGCGCTTCTTCAGGCGGCGAGGCACAGGGGAGTATCCGGTGCCGGTGGAAGGGGACGATTGAAGCCCAAGGGGCAGCCCATGGGGCTGCCCCTTGGGCTGCCCCTTTGCTGCATCGGTGCTACAGTTACCGTTTCATTCCGATCACCATCACCGAGCCCACAATCACGCCCGCGGCCAGCAGCGTGCGCGCGGAGAGCGGTTCGCCGGCCAGCGCCCAGCCCAGAATCACGGCCACGACGGGATTCACGTATGCATAGGTGGACACGTGCGCCGGGCTGGCGACACGCAGCAGCCAGAGGTACGCGGTGAAGCCGATCAGGGCGCCAAAGACGATCAGGTACAGCAGCGCCATTCCGGAACGGAGCGAAACGGCGTGCAGCACGAATTGGTGCCTCTCGCCAAAGAGCAAGCCCGTCACTGCCAGCAGCACGCCGCCCGCGAGCATCTCGATGCCCGTCATGAGAATTGGTGACGACGGCAGCGTCGCATGCCGGGAGTAGATGGAGCCGATGGCCCAGAGCAGTGAACCCAGGAGCAGCACCGCCGCACCCAGCGGATCGGTCGCATGCCCTGACACGAACGACGACGGTTCAACGAGTAGCGCCAGCCCGCCCAGCCCGAAAGCAATGCCCACGAATACCGTCCCGCGCGGGCGCGTGCCGCCCGGGCGCCGCCAGTCCAGCAGCACCATCCAGAGCGGCACCGTTGCCGCCAGCAGCGCGGCGACGCCGCTGGGCACGCGCTGCTCCGCCCACACCACGGATCCGTTGCCACCCACGAGTAGCAGCGCACCGACGATCGTGGCGGCACGCCAGTGCGCACGGCTCGGACGCTCGGCGCCATGTGTGACTGCCCACGCATAGAGCAGCGCGCCCGCCGTCAGGAACCGCGCGCTCGCCATGAAGAAGGGCGGGATCGTCTCGATCGCAAAGCGAATGGCGAGGTACGTCGAGCCCCAAATGAGATAGACCGCAGCGAAGGCGGCAATCACCAGTGCGCGCGGCGGGCGTGCCGCCCGGCCGAGCGCCGGCGCGGCTGCCGCCTCGGTCACTTCCACCGGAACAGCCGCAGTGCGAGCAGAAAGCTCACCACGAGCCAGCCGAGCACGATGGCCAGTTCGCCGGGCATCGAAAGGAGACTCGCGCCCTGCAGCATGTTGGCGCGCAGTGCGTTGTTCACCGCGGTGAGCGGCAGCGCCTGAATGAATGGCTGCATGCTGGCGGGGAAATTCGCCGACGAGAAGAACACGCCGGAAAAGACCCACATGGGCAGCATGATCAGGTTCATCAGTCCCGACACGCCTTCCGTGGTTCGCGCCCGCGATGCGATGAGCAGCCCGAGGGCGCCAAAGCACAATGCGGCGGCCACGCAGATCAGCCCGAGCTGCCAGAGCGAACCGCGCAAGGGCACGCCGAACACGAGCGCGCCGAATCCGAGCAGTGTGACGACCTCGAAGAGCAGCATCGTCAAGCGCGACAGCAGAAACGACAGCAGATACTCCGCGCGCGACATGGGCGTAGCGACGAGTCGCTTGAGCAGCTTGCGCTTGCGCGAGTCCACAATGGCGAAGCCGAGCCCCCAGATACCACTGCCCATGAGATTCATGCCCAGCAGCCCGGGGATCACGAAGTCGATGTAGCGGGAGCCGCGCTCGCGCACCTGGTTGTCCACCACGGCAACCGGGTCTGTGCGTCCCGCGGCGCGTTGCACTGCGGCGTCCGTGATGAGCCGGGCGTTCCGCGCCTCCGGCCGCGTGTCGTCGTAGCGATACGTCACACCGTTCTTGCCATGCGGCACCACGAGCAGTGCGATCGCACCGGTGGCGAGTGCGCGCTGGGCAGCACTGTCGCTCAGGAGTTGCACGCCGAGCGAGGAGTCCGCGCCAAGCGACCGCGCGAGCTGCGCCGCATCGGGTACGCTCGCCAGTACGGCCACGTGCTCGCGTTGGGCGGGGCGATCGCGGAACGCCAGGCCCAGTCCCGCCGCCAGCAGAATGGGAAATACGAACACCCAGAACACCGCTTCCGGCTCGCGGATGAATTCGCGGTAGCGCACGAGCGTGAGCTGCACGAGCGAATGCTCGCGCCAGGCGCGAGCAGCGCGGCGCGGCGCCCGGCCGCTGGCGGAATTCGCCGGGGAGAGCGTCGTCTCAGTCATCGCGCAGGTGCCGTCCCGTGAGGGCCATGAAGACATCCTCAAGCGTTGCGGACCGCGTACGCAGCTCGCTCATCTCGACGCCGGCTCGCGCCAGTATGGCGAGCAGCGCGGGTACGGTGCGGTGCAGTTCCGTCACCTCCATGCGGTAGCCATCGCCGCTGGAGCGAACGGTGCGCACCCCTTCGATGGCGCGCAGTGCTGCTTCGTTCATGCCATCGCGCTCGCCGCTCGCCGAGAACTCCACCACGTGCTCGGCCCCCAGCCGGGCGATCAACTCGCGTGGCGTACCGAGCGCAATGACCTTGCCGTGATCCATGATCGCGACGCGATCGCACAGGTATTCGGCTTCGTCCATGTAGTGCGTGGTGAGCAGTGTGGTGCGTCCCGTTGCGCGAAACTGCTCGATGAGCGCCCAGAGCTGTCGGCGCGCCTGTGGATCGAGTCCCGTCGTGGGCTCGTCCAGGAAGAGCAGGTCGGGGTCGCCCACAAGCGCACACGCCAGCGCCAGTCGCTGCTTCTGCCCGCCGGACAGGCTGCCGACGCGCGCGTTCGCCTTTTCCTGAAGCTGGACCAGCGCGATGACGTCGTCCGGCTGCGGACCCGCCCGAAAGAAGGATCGAAAAAGGCGGACCGTCTCCCGGACGGTGAGCTTCTCGGCAAGCTGCGTTTCCTGCAGTTGAATGCCCAGCCGCTCGCGCAGCCGCTGCGCGTCGGTGTTCCAGTGAAGGCCAAGAATCTCCACGTCGCCGCTGTCCGCCGCGGTGAGTCCTTCACAGATCTCGATCGTGGTGGTCTTGCCGGCGCCGTTCGGGCCGAGCAGGCCGAAGCACTCGCCCGTCCGCACCTCAAGGTCAATGGTATCCACCGCGATGACGTTCGCATACGACTTGCGGAGCGAGCGCAGGGTCAGAGCGGAAGGCATTCGGGGCACGGGCAATAGGGGATCACAAACCTAGCGACACGGAGGCCGGAGTACGAAATGGGGTCCGACCCCGGTTCTCTCTCCGGCTCGCCGTTTCTGACTGGGATGCGGTATAGTTCATGGACGAACCCTCCCCGCCCGCGCCATGCCCGCTCCCGCCCGCCTCCAGAATTTCATCAATGGTTCCCTCACGACCTCGGCCGCCGGTCGGACGATCACTCATGTGAACCCATCGGACACGCGGGATGTCGTGGCGCTGGTGCCAGAAGGTACCAGCGACGACGCTCGTGCCGCGGTGGCCGCCGCTGCCGCGGCCTTCCCGGGCTGGCGGTCACGGTCGGGCCCCGGGCGCGCGGAGCTGCTCCACGCGTGGGCAGACGTCATTGCCGCACGGGCTGATCCCCTCGCGCGCGCGATGAGCCGCGAAGTGGGAAAGCCGATTGGCGAAGCGCGTGGCGAGGTCGCGCGCTGCGTGGTGATTCTGCGGTACTACGCGGGCGAGGCGGTGCGCCAGGTGGGCGATGTCATCCCCGCACAGACTGCGGCAGCGCTCCAGTTCACGTTGCGCGACCCGCTGGGTGTAGTGGCGCTGATCACGCCGTGGAACTTTCCGCTGGCCATTCCGCTGTGGAAAGCGGCGCCCGCGCTCGCGTTCGGGAACACCGTCGTTCTCAAGCCGTCCGAAATGTCGTCGCACCTTGCCACGCTGCTCGCGGGGACGGCGAACGAGGCCGGCTTGCCCGCCGGGGCCTTCAACGTCCTGCTGGGGACGGGCACGGCCGTGGGCGAGCCGCTGCTCCGCGACGACGCGGTGCGCGGGATCAGTTTTACCGGATCGTCCGCTGTCGGTGCGCGCGTCGCGGCCATCGCCGCCGAACGCAACGTGCGCTACCAGACGGAGATGGGCGGAAAGAACGTGGTCATCGTCGCGCCGGATGCGGACCTTGACGCAGCCGCCACGCTCACCGCGAACGGCGCCATGCGCTACGCAGGGCAGAAGTGTACCGCCACCAGTCGCGTGATTGTCGCCAGGGAAATCGAGGCCGGCTTTCTCGCGCGTTTGCGCGCGCGAGTGGAAGCGCTGCCGCTTGGCCCCGTCGATGACCCTGGCGCGGCGGTCGGACCGCTCATCACCGGCGCCGCGCGGGATCGCGTGCAGCAGGCGCTGACCGAGGCGGATCCTGAGCGGCTGTTCGGCGGCCATCTGGCCGCAGATGAACGGTTCGCTCACGGGCACTTCATGGCGCCTGTCGTCATCCGCTTTCGCGATGCCGACGAGCCGCTGGCCCAGCGCGAACTGTTCGCTCCGGTGCTGGGCGAACTCGTGGCTGACGATCTGGACCACGCCATTGACCTGGCCAACAGGACGCCGTACGGACTCAGTGCGTCGCTCTTCACACGCGACATTGGCCGTGCGCTGCAATACGTGCACCGCATTCAGGCCGGTCTCGTGCGCGTGAACGGCGACACCACTGGTGTGGATCCGCACGCGCCCTTCGGCGGTGTGAAGGGTTCCAGCTCCGGCAGTCGCGAGCAGGGACCCGCCGCGCGCGAGTTCTATACCGAGACGAAAACCATCCAGATCAACCCCTAGACAGAGCCGACATGGAATCGCACGACTGGCGCGGCGTGTTCCCCGCCATCACGACTCCCTTCAGGGAGGATCTGTCCGTGGATCACGCCGCGCTGCGCGCGCATGTGTCCTGGCTCGTAGATCAGGGCGTGCGCGGCATCATCGCGCTGGGCTCCCTGGGTGAAGCCGCCACACTGGCCGCCGGCGAAAAGATCGAGCTGCTCGAGACCTGCCGCGCCGCCGCTGGCACCCGCGTGCCGGTCATCGCGGGCATCTCGGCGCTCAGCACCGCGGACGCCGTAGCGCTGGCAACCAGCGCAAAAGCCGCGGGATGCGATGGGCTCATGGTGCTGCCCCCCTACGTGCACCATGGCGACTGGCGCGAAACCCGCGCCCACGTCGATGCGATCATTGATGCGACCCCGCTCTCCTGCATGCTCTACAACAACCCGATCGCCTACGGCACCGACTTCCTGGCGGCGCACATCGAAGAGCTCTCGCGACACGCCAATCTGCACGCGGTGAAGGAGTCGAGCGGTGACGTGCGGCGCATTACCGCCATCCGCGAGCGCCTGGGCGACCGGCTGGCGATCTTCGTCGGACTGGATGATCTGATCGTGGAAGGCGTGCACGCGGGGGCTGTTGGCTGGGTCGCGGGGTTGGTGAACGCGCTCCCCGCTGAATCCATCAGGCTGTTTGCCCTGGCCACGGACAGGAATGCGCTGGAGACGCGAGCGCTGTATGATTGGTTCCTCCCGCTGCTGCGACTGGACACCGTGCCGAAGTTCGTGCAACTCATCAAGCTCGTGCAGCAGGAAGTTGGCCGGGGAACGGAACGCGTCCGGCCGCCGCGCCTCGTACTCGCCGGCGCGGAGCGCGAGGATGCACTGGCGCTCATCCGGCATCACCTTTCGACGGCAGGCCATGGGAACCAGCCGGTACGCTGAGGACCTCCGGCCTCTGGTTTCCCCGGGCAGCGCTTCATTCCTCGTTGCGGCTCGCTGTGTCCACGTCAATTGAGATCGTCGACTCCCACACCGAGGGCGAGCCGACCCGGGTTGTCGTAAGCGGCTGGCCGCTGCCGGCCGGCCATACGATGCTCGAGATCCGGGAATCATTGCGCCGTGAGCAGGATGCGCTGCGTCGCGCCGTGGTGTGCGAGCCGCGCGGCCACGACGCCATCGTCGGTGCGCTGCTCACGCCGCCCGTGCACGAGGGGTCGCTGGCCGGTGTCGTGTTCTTCAACGACGTGGGTTACCTCGGCATGTGCGGCCACGGGTTGATCGGCGTCGCGCGCACGCTCGAACACCTCGGTCGCGCGCACCCCGGGATCATGCGAATCGATACGCCGGCGGGAACCGTGCAGGCGGAGCTCGGCACGCACGGCGCGGTCAGCATTCGCAACGTGGCGAGCTATCGGTATCGCGCCGGAGTGAACGTGAGCGTGCCCGGTGTGGGCGCGGTGCAGGGTGACGTCGCGTACGGCGGCAACTGGTTCTTTCTCACCGAGATGGCGCGGCCGGCCCTCACGCTCGCCAACCTGCCCGAGCTCATGGCGACGGCCGCGGCCATTCGCGGCGCACTGCGCGCGCAGGGCACGACCGGCGCCAATGCGGCGGACATCGATCACATCGAGCTCTCCGGTCCTCCTGTGCAGCCGGATGCGGACAGCCGCAACTTCGTGCTCTGTCCCGGCGCCGCCTACGATCGCTCTCCCTGCGGCACGGGGACGAGCGCGAAGCTGGCGGTGCTGCACGCGCGCGGCGAGCTGGCCATTGGCCAGCGGTGGCGTCAGGAGAGCATTACCGGCGGCCGGTTCACGGGGTGGATCGAGGAAGGCCCGGATGGCGCCGTCGTGCCGTTCATTCAGGGGCGCGCCTTCATCACCGCCCGCGCGACGCTCTTCTTCGACGACGACGATCCGTTCCGATACGGATTCCCCGAGAGTTGATGGTTGAGCCGCACCCCGATGTCGTGATCGTCGGCGCTGGCATCGTGGGAGCAGCGTGCGCGCTCGCCCTTGCTCGTGAGCGGTTGCGCGTGCTCGTGCTGGACTCCCACTTCGCTGGTGGCGGCAGCACGGCGGCGGCGATGGGACACATCGTCGTCATGGATGACAGCGAGGCGCAGCTCGCACTCACCGCGCGCTCGCGCCAGCTCTGGAGCGCAATGGCGCCTGAGCTGCCGCCCGACTGCGAGGACGAAGGCCGCGGCACGCTCTGGCTCGCCACGTCCGAGGCCGACATGCAGGCCGCCGCCACCAGACAGGCCATCTATGCCCGGCGCGGCGTCGCGGCATCGGTCATCAATGCGCGGGAGCTGTCACGCCTCGAGCCGAACCTCCGCCCGAACCTCGCCGGCGCGCTTCACGTGCCCGGTGACCGCGTGGTCTATCCGCCCGCGGCCGCGCGCCACTGGCTCGAGCGCGCCCGGGCGCTGGGCGCCACGCTGCGGGAAGGATGCGTCGCGCAGGAGGTCCATGCCCGCGGTGTCATTGTGCGCGACTCCGGTGGCAGTGTCACCACGATCGCAGCCGGCGCGGTGCTCATTGCCTCGGGAATCGATGCACCCCAACTCATCCCTGAACTTCCTGTCGTTCCGCGCAAGGGACACCTGCTCATCACCGAACGCTACCCATCGCTCTGTCACTGCCAGCTCGTGGAGCTCGGCTATCTGCACAGCGCCCACACGATGAGCGGCGCCTCGGTCGCGTTCAACGTGCAGCCTCGTGCCACGGGGCAGCTTCTCATTGGTTCGTCGCGCGAGCTCACTGGACGCGAGGCGGGAATCAACCATGCGCTGCTGCGCGACATGCTCCATCGCGCGATCGAGTTCGTGCCCGCCCTGGCCGCCTGTGGGGCCGTGCGTGCATGGACAGGCTTCCGCCCGGCCACGCCCGACAAGCTGCCACTGATCGGAAAGTGGGATGCCATGGACGGCGTCTGGGTCGCGACGGGACACGAGGGGCTTGGCATCACCATGGCGCCCGGCACGGCGGAAATGATCGTCGCCCTCATGATGGACCGCACTCCGCCCGTGGATCCGCTCCCGTTCTCCCCCACGCGCGTGCTTGCCGCATCCTCGTCCCGGCTCTCGCCATGACGTCGCGCCAGTTCGCGATCGTGGTGGACGGTCGCTCCATCGCGGTCACCGGAGACGAAACGCTCGCCGCCGCGCTGCTCAACGCCGGAGTGGTGCATTTCCGTACGTCCGTCACGGGTGAGGCGCGCGCGCCGCTCTGCGGTATGGGAAGCTGTTTCGAATGCCGTGTTCGCGTGAATGGCATCGCGCACCAGCGCGCCTGCCTCCTCTTCTGTGAGGAGGGAATGATCGTTGAGACTGGCACGTCATCCGCGCGGACTGAGCCGCGATGACGGTCGAGTGCGACGTACTCGTCGTGGGCGGCGGCCCTGCCGGTCTGGCGGCGGCAACGTGCGCCGCGGAGCACGGCGCACGTGTGGTTGCCGTTGATCAGGGTGCGCGCCCCGGCGGCCAGGTCTGGCGCCACGTGCACAGGGAGCATCTGCCGGCGCTCGCGCGCAACTGGATCGCACGGTGCGAGCGCTCCGGGGCGCGCTGGGTTGCGGAAGCCGCGGTCGTGGATGGATCGGTACGCGATGGCCTGGTTATCGTGCGGCGCGGGGAGTCGTTCGTCGTGCGTGCCCGGCGCATCGTGATCGCCACGGGCGCGCGCGAGCTGTTTCTTCCCTTTCGGGGCTGGACGCTGCCGAACGTCCTGGGCCTGGGTGGTGCGAAGGCGCTGCTGGATGCCGGCATGGCCGTACGCGGCAAGCGCGTGGTCGTTGCGGGCACCGGGCCCCTGGTGCTCCCTGTTGCCGCCGCCATGGCGCGTTCGGGCGCGCACGTCGCGACCGTCGCCGAGCAGGCACCACGCTCGCAGATCGCCCGATTCGCGATCAGCCTCGTGCATCACCCCGGCAAGGTCCTGCAGGGTGCGCGCTACCGCGGCTCGTTCGCGCGAACGCGCTACCGCCTGGGCACGTGGATCAGTCGCGCCGAGGGAAATGCAGCGCTCGAGCGCGTTGTGCTCACCAATGGGAGGCGCACGTGGACCGAGTCGTGTGACGCGCTCTGCTGCAGCTACGGTCTCGTACCGAACACTGATCTCGCGCGACTCCTGGGCTGCGCCGTTGACCATGGCAGTGTGAGCGTGGACCAGCACCAGCGGACGAGTGACCCGTGCGTCTACTGCGCCGGCGAGCCCACTGGCGTGGCGGGTGACGCCGCGGCGCTGGTCGAGGGTGAGATCGCCGGTCGATGCGCCGCGGACGACGTCACGCTGCGGAAGAGTTCGCCGCTCTATGTCACACGCGACCGATGGCGGCGGTTCGCGACCGGCCTCGCGGCGGCGTTCTATCCGCGCAGCGAGCTGTTGGAACACCCGGATGCCGGCACGATACTCTGCCGCTGCGAGGACGTGCGCTGCGCCAGCATCGATCCGCGCTGGACCGGGCGTCAGGCCAGACTCTACACGCGCATCGGCATGGGCCCGTGCCAGGGTGCCGTGTGCGGCCCAGCCTGCCAACTGCTCTTCGGATTCGCTCCGGGCGCCGTGCGCCCACCCCTTGGTGCACCCTCCATTGCCGCACTCTTGCCGGCCACATCGTCATCGGCCAGAATGTGAGCATCTTCCGCCTCGAGAGGCCAACGTATGTGGCAGGACTTCAAGGGTTTTCTCATCAAGCAGAATGCGATAGCGCTGGCCATCGCCGTGGTGCTCGGTGTCGCCCTGAACACGCTCGTACAGGCAATCGTGAATGATTTCATCATGCCGATCATCACGGTGGCGCAGCCGGCGGGCAACTGGAAGACCGCCATATGGAATCTCGGGCCATTCAAGTTTGGTGTTGGCGATTTCGTGAGCGCGCTGGTGAACTTCTTCATCATTGGCTTCGTCTGCTGGCGCATCAGCAAGATCTTCGTCAAGGAACCGGCGCCGGCTGCGACCACGAAGAAGTGCCCGTACTGCAAGACGGACGTGGACAAGGAAGCGACCCGGTGCCCCGCCTGCACGAGCGAGATTGGCGCCATGGCCGCTGCCTGATCACCGCGGCCACAGCGCCCTGCCCGGCGCCAGCCGCTGACACGGGGATATCTTGAACTGCCGCTGCGCGCCGGGTTCCGGCGCGCGGCGGCAGTTCCGGTTTCTGGTGACCTGTGCCCCCTGCCAGGAGAAGGCAACAATGCGTCGGACGATGTGCAAATCGAAAATTCACCGCGCCGTACTGACGGGCGCGGATCTCAACTACGAGGGCAGCCTGACACTCGATCGCGACCTGATGGACGCGGCCGACATCCGTCCCTTCGAAAAGGTGCAGATCGTGAACGTGAACAACGGATCGCGCCTGGAGACGTATGTGATCGAAGGCCGGCGGCGGAGCGGCACGATGCAGCTCAATGGTGCCGCCGCGCGCCTGGGTGCCGTTGGCGACCATGTGATCGTCATCAGTTACGCGGAGTACGAGGAGAGCGAGCTCGAGGAATTCGAGCCGCGACTCGTGTTCGTGGATGAGCAGAATCGGATCGCGACGCCGAACGTACGCCGAGCGAAGTAATCGCACAGGTGTAAAAAAATGCAACAGGTGCGCCGGCCTCACGGGACGGACGCACCCTTGCATTTCACGACCGCCCTTGCAAGTCGCGGGGTGAGCGTCCGCCAGACGACGCCAGCCACGGAGCACGAAGCCGTTGATGCGGGACAGCTTGCAGGACCGGTCACGAAGTGGCACGAACGTCGCCTTTACCAATCGGATGCGAACGACCATCAATCGCCGAGACCTCACCCCACCGACGTTCGAGCAGTCCAATGCCGATGTGCTGCGCTGGCAGAGCACCATTCGGCTTGGTGCGGCGCTTCTGGCATCCGGCGTCGAGATCGCGCTGTCGATGCTGGAGCACACGGCGCCGCTTCCGATAGCCGCCATCGTCATCGTTGTGCTCTACCTGGCCTTTACCGGATGGGTGCGGCAGCGCGTGCGACCCAACGGCGAAGCGAGCAACTGGCTCGTGGGCGCGACCGTGTTCTCGGACATCGTGGCCCTATTCGGCATTACCTATCTCGTGGTGCCGCCGGCCCACTATGGCCGCGCCCTGCTGCTCGGCTACGCGATCCTGCACCTGTCATTCTCCTTGCGGAAGCCCGCGCTCTCCTGGAGCGCGCTCTGTCTCATGACGGCCGGGTACCTCGCCATCGTGGCTGAAGCCATGAAGCACTCCCTCGACTCCACGCTGACCTGGCCGCAGGAGTGCTGGTCCCTTGGTTTGTTCGTGGTGACGGCCGCCGCATTCGTCGCTCACGACGGCACCTTCAAGCGCCGCCTCGCGCGCATTGCCGCGCTCTTCCAGCGTGCTGAAGGCGGTGACTTCAGCGAGATGTACGACCTGGAGGCAGACGCGCGGCCGGACTGCATCACCCAGGTGGGACGCGCCTACAATCGGGTGCGGATGCAGCTCGCGAACCTCGTGCTCACCGACCCGCTCAGCGGATGTCACAATCGCCGCGGACTTGAGCAGCAATTGGCGCGCGAGCTGTCGCGCGCCGCACGCAATGGCAGTGAGATCGCGCTCATCGCGCTCGACGTGGATCGCTTCAAGACCATCAACGACACGTTCGGCCATCTCGCGGGCGATGCGGTGGTCCAGGAAATGGGCGAGCTGCTGCGGGGCGTGGCGCGCGCGGCGGACGTGGTGTCGCGAACCGGTGGCGATGAGTTCACCATGCTGCTCCCCGACACCAGCGCCGCTGGAGCCTTCCGCGTCGCCACGCGCATCAAGGAGGAAGTTGCACGGCGCGAGTTCCAGGGCATCGCCGGCAAGATCCCGGTCACTGTCAGCATCGGTCTCGTCACCGATCGGGTCGCCGACGAGAACATCGCGCAGGATCTCCACTCGCGCGCGGATGAAGCACTGTACGCCGCCAAGGATGGGGGACGCAACCGGGTGAGCATCTGGACCGACAATCTGCGTGTCATCGCCGTTCGCCGTGCCGGTCAGCAGCTCCGGCGGCCTGTGTTCACACCCGGCAGGCCGATCCGGGCCATCGGCTGACGCAGTCAGCTCGCGGCGAGCTGCAGGCTCCCCTCCATCACCATCACGCACGCGCCGCCGACTCGGATCGCCGTCACGGCGCCGGCGTGCTTTTCGACTTCAATTTCGAGCCTGCTGGGACGGCCCATCTCGAAACCCTGCTCCAGCACGTAGCGGAGCGTGCCCTCCGCTCTCGTGTCGCGCGCGCCGAGGTAGCCGCCGAGCGCGGCCGCGGCGGAGCCGGTGGCAGGATCCTCCGGAACGGACAGACCAGGCACGAACACTCGCGCATGCAGGTCCGAGCCGGGCAATTCGGCGTCACGCGAAAAGACCATGATCTGCGGCGCCCAGTATGACTTGAGCCCCGATTCCCAGTGCTCCGTGCGGACGCGCGCCCGTGCCACGGCCGCACGCTCGCGCAACGGCACGATCAGGAACGGAAGACCGCAGGACACCGCTTGCGGCGCCGTCATCCCGCCCAGGATGTCCGTCGCTTCGAGCGAGAGCATGTCGGCGAGCACGGAGCGCCCCGGAGCAGGTGGACCGATCTGCGGGAGCATGGCTGCGGTGAGTTGCGCGAACACCGGCTTTCCGTTCTCGGCGCGCACCAGCACCGGCACGGCGCCAACGCCCTCTTCGAACACGATGGACGTCTCGCCGTCCTGCAGCGGAATGGCGCCCGTGGCGGCGAGCACGTACGCCGCCCCGACCGTAGGGTGCCCCGCGAAGGGAATCTCCTCGGCGGGTGTGAAGATGCGCAGCCGCCGCGTGTTCTTCCCGTCAGCCGGCGGATAGACGAACACGGTTTCCGAGAGATTGAATTCCCGCGCGATCCCCGCCAGGGCCTGTTCGGGGATGCTGGCCGCATCGGGGAAGACCGCCAGCGGATTGCCACCAAAGCGGCGATCCGTGAAGACGTCAGCGGTAAAGAATTTGTGCGACGACATGGAGGGGAAGGAGAGGGGCAACTGCGACGATCACTCTTCGAGCATGAAGGGGTATCCCACGTCCCGTGCGGGATTGAACGTCTCCTTCACCGACCGGGCGCTGATCCAGCGTGTGAGGTTGAGCTTCGAGCCGGCCTTGTCATTCGTACCGGATGCCCGGGCGCCGCCGAATGGCTGCTGGCCCACGACCGCGCCCGTGGGCTTGTCGTTGATGTAGAAGTTGCCGGCCGCGTTGCGCAGCGCGATGGATGCCTGCTTCACCGCCCGCCGATCACGCGCGAACACCGAGCCGGTGAGCGCGTAGGGAGACGTCCGGTCCACCTGCACGAGCGTATCCGCCCAGCCCGAGTCGGGATACACGTACGCGGTCACCACCGGGCCGAAAATCTCCTCGCACAGCAGCCGGTATCCAGGGTCACGCGTCTCCACCAGCGTGGGCTCAATGAAATACCCCCGCTCGCTCCTGGCTCCGCCACCCGCGAGCACGCGCGCGTTCTGCCGTGCATCGCTCAGGTATTCGCTGATCTTGCCAAACGCCTTCCGGTCGATCACGGCGCCCATGAAGTTGCGGAAGTCCGTGACGTCTCCGACGCGCAGCTCCTGGAGCAGTGCCACTGTTCGATCACGCACCTCCGGCCAGAGTGATTCGGGCACGTACACGCGGCTCACCGCGGAACACTTCTGTCCCTGGTACTCGTACCCACCGCGCGCGATGGCCACCGCCAGCGCGGCGGGGTCGGCCGATGCATGCGCCACGATGAAATCCTTGCCACCGGTTTCGCCGACAATGCGCGGATACGCCCGGTATCCCGCAACGTTGTTCCCGATCTGCCGCCAGATGGCATTGAAGACGAACGTACTGCCGGTGAAGTGCACGCCGGCGAAGTCGCGGTGATCAATGAGCTGGCCCGATATCGCGGCGGCATCGCCCGGCACGAAGTTGATCACGCCCGGGGGCAGCCCAGCCTCCTCGAGCAGCTTCATGATGTAATACGCGCTGAGCATCGCCGTGCTCGCGGGCTTCCACACCACCGTGTTTCCCATGAGCGCCGGGGCCGTGGGAAGATTGCCGGCGATGGACGTGAAGTTGAACGGCGTCACCGCGTACACGAAGCCTTCCAGTGGCCGATAGTCCAGCTGGTTCCACATGCTGCGGTCGCTCAGGGGCTGCTCGTCGTAGAGCTCCTGCGCGAAGCGCGCGTTGAACCGCCAGAAGTCGATCAGCTCGCACGCCGAATCAATTTCGGCCTGGAACGCGGTCTTGGACTGGCCGAGCATGGTGGCGGCATTGAGCGTCGCGCGCCACGAGGTGGCCAGCAACTCCGCCGCGCGCAGAAACACCGCCACGCGATCCTCCCATGGCCAGTTGGACCATTCGCGATGCGCGGCGCGCGCCGCGTCCACGGCGTGCGTGACATCCTCGTTCCGGGCCATGTGCCAGTCCGCCAGCACGTGTTGATGATCGTGGGGCATGACCGTCTGCATCGTGTGCCCCGAGCGGATCTCCTGTCCACCGATGATCAGCGGAATCTCAACCCTCTCTGCCGCCATGCTCTTGAGCCGGGCCTTCAGCTCCCGCTTCTCCGGCGAGGCCGGTGCATACGATCGCACTGGCTCATTCACGGGCGGCGGCACCCGGCGATTTCCGTTGAATCCGCTGATCCCGTCGGACAGGCCGGCGATCGGTGCGGCCGGTATCGATTCGTCGAGCGCTTCGCTGCTGGCAGGCGTGGCGGCGCGGCGAGGCTGTGTGGCTGGGGCAGACATGGCGCTTCCTCTGGTTGAACAGCGCCCGCTGGCGGCGCGCGCTTCACCTGTAAAGATACCCCGGCGGAGAGGCACGGCCAACCGCTGCGCGCACTACCGCGTATGTGCACGGGGCTCACGCCCTCTCGCGCGGATCGCGCGGGTGTCACCTTCTGCGAGTGATGTGCCGGTGCGGTTCGCGGCTGTGCTGCTCTTCTGCGCCATCCTCCCTGCCGCGTGCGAGAAGGCGCCCCTACGGTGGGAAACGGCGAACGAGCTCGGGAGCGCGCCCCGCGCCCTCCATTGCGAGCGATTCGGCAACCGGCTACGTGCACCTCGCCTGCTTTCTCGACCCGGCGGAAGGAGCCGGTGTCTGGGTCACGCACAGCATGGAGCACGGCGACCTCTGGCATGCTCCGGTCGGAATTCTGTATGGTGGCGACTTCGCGAGGACGAGCGTTGCCGCAAGCGGCGACACGGTCGCTGTGGCGTACGAATATCCGCTGGCCAGCGATGCCCGGATCGGGCTGGCCGTTTCCTTCACGGACGGACACATTTTCGACTTCAATGTTCCCGTGTCCGGCGCGGATCAAGCGACGAGTCGCCCGCGCGTCGCACTGAGCGGCCGCACGATTGCTGTCGCCTGGCAGTTGCGTGCGCCCGATTCGGGTGACCGCGAGACTGCGGTGATCACGATGATCCGGCTTGGCGAGATTCAATGACGACGTCGGCGTCCGCCGACTGCACCCTTTCGCGGAAAAGGGGTTTCATGCCGCATTTCATCGGTGCGCATACGATCGACACGGGCGGCATAGACAAGGCCGCGCTCCGTGCGGGTAATGGCGGCATGACGGCGTTGCAGATCTTCACCGCCATCCCCAAGTACTACGGCGACAAGTCGTCCATTCGCCCGGAACGCGTGCAGCGGTTTCGCGCCGCACTCGCCGAGGCCGGCATTGCACCACGGCATGTGCTCGCCCATGCAGCGTACGTGCTCAACACCGCATCCGCGGACGAGGGCAAGTGGTCACGCGCCAGCGCGGGGCTTGCCAGGGAGCTGGAGCGTTCCACCATGCTCGGCGTCGCGGGCGTCTGCTTTCACCCTGGCGCGGCGAACGATGCCGATCGCGATGCCGCGGTCCAGCGCGTCGCGCGCGCCATGACACACGCACTCGAGACGGTGCAGGGAGCGACGCGTTTGCTCGTGGAGAATACCGCGGGCGCCGGCACGACGATCGGTCGCACTGCGGAGGAGGTGGGTACCATCCTGCGTGCGCTGCCCACGCCGCTGCGCGCCCGCGCGGGCTACGGTCTCGACACCTGTCATCTGTTCGCCGCGGGATACAACATCAGCGCCTCGCGCGACGGATTCGAGGGCGTGCTCGATGCGTTCGAGCAGCAGTGCGGCGAGTCGCCCGCCTTTTTTCACCTGAACGACAGCGAGGGCGCGCTGGGCTCGAACCGGGACCGTCACATGCTGCTGGGCGAGGGACAGATCGGACTCGCGCCGTTTCACTGGCTGCTCGACGATCCGCGCAGTGATGGCGTGCCGCTCATTCTGGAGACGCCACAGGCGAACTATGACATTGACGGCGAAGATACGTCGCCCGACGAGTACGATGTGCGCATGATGCGCCTGCTGGGCTCCTCGTCCTAGCCTTCGCTCGCGCTGTGACCAGTGACCCGTCAGCAGCCATCAGCCACCAGTTCAGAGCAAAAAAACCTCTCGCTCCCTATTGCATCCACGCCAGACACTTGTAGTTTGTGCCCCGACGGACCCGAGTTTCCCTCTGTCGAACGCGATCCCTTCACCAATTCGGAGAGACGATCGATGGCCACCAAGAAGAAAGGCGGCGCGAAGAAGAAGGCAGGGAAGAAGGTCAGCGCGAAGAAGGCGAGCGCCAGGAAGGGCGCGAAGAAGACCGCCGCAAAGAAGGCGGCCAGAAAGCCGGCGAAAAAGGCCGGTCCGAAGAAGAAGCGCGCCCCGAATCCAGCGTTCATGAAGCCGATGATGCCGGACGAGACGCTGGGCGCCGTGGTGGGCAATGGCGGTATGCCCCGTACGGAAATCACCAAGCGGCTCTGGGCGTACATCAAGAGGAACGGACTGCAGGACAGCAAGAATCGCCGCATGATCAATGCGGACGAGAAGATGCAGAAGCTGTTCGGCGGCAAGAAGCAGGTCTCGATGTTCGAGATGACGAAGCTCGCGAGCAAGCACATGAAGTAGGGCGGTTCACGCAGGCGAACCTTCGGGCTTCGAGGGGGGCGGGCCACCGGACACGGGGACGCCCCCTTCGCTCATCACCCGGTTTTATATTGCGGGCGGTGCTCGCCGGCATTCGGCGACTTCACGCCGTTCCGCGTCTCAATCTGCCCTGGTGCTGTGGCTTCGAAGAAACGCAAACCCCAACCTGCCAGCTCCCGCAATGTCGTCGCCGCGGCTCGGCGGAGCGCGAAAGAGCCGCGCTCCGGCCGTACGCGAAGCTGGGAATGGATCAAGTCGCTCATCGGCGCGGTCATCGTGGTGCTGGTACTCCGCGCCATTCTCATCGAGGCGTATCACATTCCATCGGGCAGCATGGAGCCTACGCTGCTGGTGGGCGATTTTCTGTTCGTGAACAAGGCCATCTACGGTGCGCACGTTCCCTTCACCGATTCCACGAATCTCCCCGCGTTCGGTGATCCCCGGCGTGGCAGCGTCGCCGTGTATCAATCTCCGAATCAGGCCCGGCTGCCGGCCAACATGCAGATCCGCAATGACCTCACGCCGATCGTCGTGAAGCGCCTCGTGGGGACTCCCGGCGACACGATCTACATGCGCGATGGGATGCTCTACGTGAACGGGATCGCGCAGCGGCTGCCGCTTGGCGTGGGCCAGAAGCCGTTTGGCTATGTGGACGAGGCTGATCCCACGTTCGACTGGCAGAAGCAATACGAACTGAGGGGATCGCGCTTCGGTCCGCCGCCGGCCGTGCCAACGCATGATGACTGGGGCCCCATGGTCGTCCCACCGCGCCATTACTTCTCGCTGGGCGACAATCGGTACGACTCCGTGGATGCGCGCTACTACGGGTTCATTCCTCGCGCGAACATTCGCGGCAAGCCCATGTTCATCTACATCTCGATTGACTTTGAAGACTGGCGGATCCGCTGGGGACGAATCGGCCACGTCATTCGCTGAGCCGCCTGGGCGGATGCGCCGTCAATCCGGTTTTTCGTTTCGCTGAATCCGCTTCCACATGCGGTACTCGGGGCCGGCGTTCCACTCGGGCCACTCTTCCGCATGCTCGTCGCCACGCCAGAAGTCGTCGCCCGCCGCGTGCTCCACCGCGCCGCGCCAGGCACTGTCGTCGAGCGACGCATGCGCGTCACCGCGCCATGCATCCGGATCGCCGAGGGACATCTCCGGCGACCAACCTGCTTTGTCAGGCGGGTCGCTTCCGGAATCATCGTGATCGCGCCAGTCGTTCTGCTTCATGGATCGTCTCCTGGCAAGTCGCCCGCCGCGTGAGACCGCATCATGACGGACCCGGCACGCGGGATTTCCTGAGCGACGTTTCTACAGCGTGCCAGGCAACAAGACGGGGGCGGCGCGCTGCTGGCCAAATGCACCTCACCGTTCTACCCCGTGGCGAAGGTCGAGAGCCGCACGCGAGCGGCGAGTGCGCAGTTCGCACGTGAGGAAGAAAGCCGGATGGTGCTCGTGATCACACTCTCGCTGTGTGACGAGCGCACGAGACACTGGCAGCCTGCGCGGTACGACCTATCTTGAGGCATGCCCGCGCTCTTCCCTCGCCACACCATTGAATGGAAGCTCGAGGAACCGCCGCTGCTGCGCCGGCTCACGTACTCGCTGCCCGCCATGGCAGTGACGACGGGCATTCTCGTGCATCTCTTTCGTTGGTTCGCGCTCTCGCGGCGCAGTACGACGATCTGGCTGTTCCTGCTCCTGTTCATCGTGAGCACCGTCCTGCTTCTGGGTCTCGCCACCATGTATCTGGCGAACTACACGGTGCGACAGTGGCTCTGGCGCGCGCCGCTGTTCGCACTGGTGGAGAATGTCACCGAAGCCATTGTGAGTGCCGCACTCATTCTCGCCGGTGTGGAACGCCTCGGCACGCAGCGCGCGACGTGGAGTGACTGGCCGTCGCTGATCGGCAACATCGCCTGGCGGCGGACGGTGGCGATTCTGCTCTTTGCCGTGCTGCTTGGCGTGACGGTGCATTGGGTGCGCGTGGAGATGTTGCGGCGCAGGCACCGGGAACTCGTAGAAGGGGCCTCCGGTCTTCGGCCGACGCAGGGAAGCGGGGGCCTTCGGCCCCCTGGGGGAAGCAGCGATAGCGCCTGAGGGAAGCGGCTACTGGGCCTCAAGGCCCGCCACGCCGCTTCCCCGCAGTTATCATACAGTCATGGCCAAGAAGCTCATTGTCGTCGGCGATCGCGTGCTCATCGCGCCAGAAGAAGGCGCGGAGCGCACGAAGGTCGGCCTCTATCTGCCGCCCACCGCGGTGGATAATCAGCAAGTGCAGGGCGGCCGGATCATGGCCACCGGGCCGGGGCTCCGCATGCCGGATCCGGGCGATCCCACCGATGAGCCTTGGCGCACGGGCCCGCGCGAGACGCGCTTTCTTCCCATGCAGGCTCGCGTTGGTGACTACGCGCTCTTTTTTCGCCGTGCGGCGGTCGAGATCACCTTCGAGACCGAGCGCTACCTCGTCGTTCCGCAAACCGCGATCCTTGCGCTCGTGCGCGACTCCGGCACGGATCTCGATGTCGATCCCTAGCCCCTTGCCCCTAACCCCTAACCACCCCCATGCCCTACGATGAACGCTTTGTCGCTCCCATGCGAGCCGAGCTCACGCGGCTCGGCGTCGAGGAGATGCGCACGCCGCAGGCGGTGGACGACAGACTCAAGGATGCGGCGGGTACTACGCTGGTCGTCGTAAACTCGATTTGCGGGTGCGCGGCGCGAAATGCCCGGCCTGCCGTCGCGATCGCCCTGCGGAATTCCACGCGTCCGGAGCATCTCACGACTGTCTTCGCTGGTCAGGATCTCGAGGCCACCTCCCGCGCCCGCGCGTACTTCACCGGATACCGGCCGTCGTCACCGCAGATTGCCCTGATCAAGGATGGACAGCTCGTGTTCATGCTGGAACGGCATCAGATCGAGGGCCGCTCAGCGGAGGCCATCGCGCGCGATCTCGTGGGCGCATTCGAGGAGCATTGTCAGTCGTCAGCCGTCGGCAGTCGAGGCGAACCGGGAGGTCTGCAGCGGATGACTGATCGGTAGTTGATTGCCAGCCGTCTTTCCCAGGGAGGTATCAGCATGCCAGACAAACTCAACGGCCCAGCCGAACCAATGGACGCCAGCACCGAGCACGTGCAGCTACCCGCGCCCGATGACAAGGAGCCGAGAATTGGCCAGGCACGAGACCGCGCAGTGGAGCTCAAGGCAACCGTGGCCGACAAGCTCGAAGCCGGCGCGGTGAAACTCCGTGACCGGGTTTCGAGCGCGGAGATGCCGGGCGTGCCTTCGAAGACACGGGCCAGGTTGGAGCAGGCCAGCCAGAAGGTCGCGGCCGGAATGGAAAATACGGCGGACTGGGTTCGCACGGCAGATGCGGAAAAGGCGAGGGAGGGCATCGAATATCAGGTGAAGACCCGTCCCGGCCGATCGTTGTTGGTGGCGCTTGGCCTGGGGTTCCTGATTGGAAGCGTGTTCAAGCGAAAATAGGCGCGGTCGCGGTCGAACATCGGAGCTGAGAAAAGGGGGGCGCGGGACTCGTTTAACGAATGAGACCGCGCCCTCGATGCATCCAGCCCTCACGCGGGTGTCATCCAGTGCGGTCTGTCAGTGTGCAGCAGCAGCCACGCAGCAAGCTGTGGCAAGGTCACGGCAACCCTACGGCGCGATCGGTGACATTTATCACTGCGGATTGAACCAGAGGGAGCTAGCCTGCCGTCTGCGCTACGAAATATTAGCGATCGCACACAAAGCATAACCGGTTCAGTCAATGCCGCTTACGTGGATTCCCCAAGTTCCTCCGCCTTGCTTCATGACCTCTCGTGGCACGAACGGTGACAGAAGGTCGGACAGTTCTGTCGGCGCTG